>NZ_LWCU01000011.1 GCF_001650405.1 Microbacterium sp. H83
CCACGAACCCGCTGGAACGCCTCAATCGGGAGATCAAGCGCCGCACCGACGTCGTTGGCGTGTTCCCGAACAACGCCGCCCTGCTCCGCCTGGCCGGCTCCGTCCTCGTCGAGCAACACGACGAATGGGAAGCCGCCGACCGCCGCTACTTCTCCGAAGCCTCCATGACCGAGCTCACCGCGACCACCCCCACCATCGACGAGGCGGTGATACTCCCCGAGATCACCGCCGCCTAAACTAACGACAGCTGATCATCGCAACGAAGCGAAAGACCACCACTCAAACGGACGCGGCCGGCGGGGGCCGTTGGCCGCCGCCCGTTATGTGTGACATCGCGGACATGCGATCACCAAACGACGGTCCTTGGCGCAGCGCCCGACTCCGATACGAGAGCGAGAGTTTCCTGACGCCTCTAGTGCAGTGTCGACGTGAGATGTACCGTGAGCCTCATCTGAACGGGAGGACTGAGATGGCCAACAATAACGAGGACCGGTACGTCGTCCAGAATAAAGATCGCGGTGGTTGGGACGTGAAGAAGGAGAACGCGGAGCGTTCGTCTGGTCATTTTGAAACCCAGAAGGAAGCGATCGATCGCGCGCGGCAGATCGTCGACAATACGGGTGGCGGGCGCGGAGATATCCGTATTCAGGGCCGGGACGGCAAGTTCCGCGACTCCGACTCAGGGAGCAAGAACGAGTCGCCTCGGAAAGACACGCGCTGACCCTTCATTGATCTCGGTGCGTGAACCGCCGGTCAGCGCGTCGGAAAGATGCCTGCCTCGCGCCAACGATCGTGGTTGTCGTGCACCTCAACGTCGCAGTTGCGAAGCCGGGTGATCAGTTGTCGTCGGCTATCGACGTCATTGGTGAGCCAGACGTAGTTGAGTCCATCAATGTCGCTCAGTGGCCTGACGTCGCCTACTCGCACCAGGATGACCTTCTCTTGGCCAAGGGCCATCGCCCAGCCGGCCTCGAATATCACGTTCTGGCGGGCCTGCCCGGTCTCTCTCGCCTCACGAGGATCATCTCGCACGGGATCGTAGAAGTCGGCCTTCACATACGCGAGGTCGTCCGGCGTCATCAGGACGATCACGGCATCAGCAAGATCGATGCCTGCACGCACAATCTCGAGCGTGTGCGGGGTTCCTCCGCCTGCTCGCGTGGTGGCGTCGTCCCATGAAATGACGCGAAGGTCGAGAGCGGTTAGGAGGCTGCTGAGAGCTCGGTAAGCCTCAGCGTCGCGCCCGCGGACAACGAAAACGTATCGCTTGGAGGCCTTCGGGGGTTGAGGTGGCGGCGCCGAGCTGCCCGGTCGAGCGAAGGTCCGTTCAGGGCGCGGCGTCGCGGCCGTGGGGGTGTGAGTTTTCTGCTGCGCGTCTCGATCGAAGTTCTCGTAGAAGTCGAGGGATTCCGCGCTGCCGCGACGAAACGCGGATGACATGCCGGAAGCGCTCGTGGACACGTACGCAACGAGTGCAGCGAAGTCATCGCCTGCTCCACGATCTGCGAGCTTCTGGACCAGATGATTGGTCTTGCGAAGCTTATTCGGGTTCGTGCTCGGGGAAAGCGGGGCGACCTCGTACCTTGTGTAGAGGCCGTCAATAATCGAATGCGTTGCGTGCTCGTCTAACAACCTGGCCAAGGCCTGTCGTGTGGCTCCGCGAAATGCGGTCATCGCTTCCCCTCTCGTCACATCCCGATCGAGCGTACCCATTCGTCCGCGTGCTACGGGCAACCCTCGATCGATGTTGCCTCAGGAACCGGCTCCACTCTGTTATGACAGTTCCGGCGCATCCCACTGTCACTGGCCATCGACGTCGGATCGGTGGTGGAACGAGCTAAGCGCCCCGCTGCGGACACGTCCCTGGTCCGCTGACACGTCGCAACTGTGAGCGTTCGACTCCTACGGCAGGCCAAGCATCTCAGTGGAGCTGAAGGCCGGAGTACTTGAACGTCTCAGCGTGCCCAAGGGGACTCGACCAGTGCATGCGCCAAGGCGTATCCATTAATAGCAGCACCTCGACGGCGGACTGGCCCCTCATCTCGGTCTCGACGCGGACATCGGCAAATGCACCAGCCGCTACATCCCCGACGGCGCGCACGATCTCATGTGTGCCGTTCGGTGCCCAGAACACTGCGGTCGCCTGGCGGGCGTCAGTGAAGCCAGTGTTCTGGACGCGGAACACGATGTTGTCCGCGTCGTCGAGCGCGTAATCGCACTCCCACATGACCTCACGGAACTCACGTTCGCGAGCGTCGATCCGCGCTTGAAGATCAAGCGCCTTCTCGGCAGTCCTGTTTGCTTCGTCAGCGCGACGGTTTGCTCCGCCTGCGTACAAAGCGGCGACGGCCGCCCCAAGGGCAGCGACCAGAGCGACGACGAACCCAGCGATCTCCATGTCGCTGATCGTAGCTGCTCGCATTCTGGATGGTTTCAAGCCTCAGCGCCCTACCTCTTACTGTCACTCATGTGCCTGGACAGGTGTGACCAGCCCTTGCCGCTGGCAAGCTACCTGCAAGTCAACGGCAGCATGTCGTCGACGTCCAGAGGCATTGTCCGAATCGTCCCCGCCGACATGTGTTGACCTGGACCCTGACCGGCACGCCGTCAGACGATGGTGAGCGATGACGAGTGGGGAGTGTCATGGAGGACCACCCACCGCATCTGAGACCTGATGTAATCCTCGAGATTGGTCGTGTTCAGCACGCTTCCGCGTGTCTGCTGACCAGCTTCTCCAAACATGAAGATGCACTTGCTCGGGCCGGCGAAGCGACTGACGTTGATGATGCCGTCGTGGCCGGCGTCGGCGATCGTTTCTGCCCACGCGCGGGTCTTCTTATAGTTCTTTTTGGGTGCCGCCATGTCCCCGGGAACGACTCCAAAGATGCCGGCCTTCGGGTCGGTAAAGTTGGCGAGTTTGAGTTCCGGCGCTTCCATCTCTGACAAGTGCCAGCCAGCTACCGCCGAGCGTGGCAGGTCGAGGGTTCCGGCCGCGCCCATGAGGGTCTTGCCGAGCGCTTCCCGGACCGCGCACTCGGCTTTCTCAGCGCAGTTGAGCGTGCCGCGGGGCGCTTTCAGGTTGAAACGGCCCGGACCGCTTGAGAAGAACCACGGGCTGTGAGGCGCCCCGGACTTTCGGTCGCTCCCATGTACCCGATGAACGCGCAGGCCCTTCTTCCGTTTCAGCACGGGGAAACCCACGTACTCGGAAGAAGGGCCAGGCGCTCCTACAGTGCTTTTCGACCTATCCGTCCCCATGTGAGACATCATGCCAAACAGCCGCGTCATCCTTCGCCATTCTCAGAATGGCCTTTGCGTCGCGCGTGTCGGCACCGCGGAGGACGTCAATCGCAGTGCGGCCGTCGAAGGCGTCGAGCGGAGCCGTGAGCCAATACAGGACCGTCCACTCATCCGCAGCGGCGGGGAGCAGTACCTGGAGAATCTTCGGTAGTCCCGGCACTATCGACCCGGCACCATCGAACTGCAGCTCTGGGTAGATCTTCTTCCCATCCGCAGTCTCGACGCGCAGAAGGCGGTTGTTGTCGGTCCGGCTCTTGAGGGCCTGCCGGGAGATCCCCTTCAGTGCTTGACGAGCGGTCTCGCTCGTGAAGAAACGGCCAAACCGGTCGCTGATTGGGGGGCGCTGGCTCTGCACGATGGTGGCAACAGAGGCGACCGCGGCGGCACGCAACTCCTCATCGTTCGTGGGGAGTGTCAGTTCGCCGTTCTCAAGATTCTCTCTCAGAGCATCGACGAAGTGATCAACGAGCGCGTTGGTTTCTGGGCGATTGATGACAGCAGACATTTCAGTGCTCTCTCTCGGAGCCGCTCTCTTGGTGACTCCTTTACAGGATGCGCTATTCGCAACGTCGCGTCAAGTCGCGTCAAGGTTTTCTCCTAGGTTTCACAGAGAAGGCGTCACGGTCGATGTGCTTCTTGAGCGGGGCTCCGCTGGGGATCGTCTTGTGAGACGCCCGTCAGTCAGGGCGGCATGCGTCGCATCACGCCGACCGGGTCTCGCCAAAAAGGTCAGCGTGCGTCTGACGGCGGAGTCTTGCGGAACAGGCGACGCCAGCGCCGGCGTGATTGCCCCTCTACCTTGGCTGCGTAGCTTGATCCCGCGTTGGTCACGATTCGATTGCTGAGGTCCCACGGGGGTGGAGGTGTCTTGCCCGTGCGCCCGTCGATGTCGAAAGCCATCTTGGAGAAGGTGCTCCATGGTGTGGGTCCGAGTTCTCCCTGACGCCAGTGACGAATGCGCTCGGACAGCTGCGACAGCCGAGCGCGCTGCGCTAGTGGCTGCAGGTCAGTCAAGGAGTAGAAAGCATCCGCCACGGAGGCCAACGTCTTCGTGTCCGGATCACGAGCAACTAGGCGAGCAGCCTCAAGTAGCACGCCGATCTCATATGGTCCCGGCGCGAGCGGGGGAGAGCCCCCTCCTCGCCTCTCGTACTCGTCGAGAACTCGTTGGTGCGAATCGAGGGCTTCGACGCGCGCCGGGATTGCACGCATGATCGCCACCAGGGCATCGTCGAGACGTCCGTTGTAGTTTCGTCGGCCCTCCGCACGGAAAAACCATGCTGTGGTTCCCACCGCGAAGAGCGCACCGACAATCGCACCGACAAGCGTGTCCAATAGCTCCATAGTGGCGGCAGTCTACGTGGACTCACAGCAGCGGACAGCTCGTCCGCTTGCGGTGCGGTCGGGAGCCCTCGAGGATCGACGCCATCGTAATCAATCTCTTTGACCCGCCCCAGCGCCGGGCGCGACAGTCAAGCTCATCTCGAGCAAAACTTTCGGGCCCGGGATGAGGTGGTCTGATTGGATCAGCCCTCGATGTGCGGCTCTGCGGGCTTCGAGTGCTCGATCACCTGCTGAGTGATCACCTTCACTTCGCCGTCGCTGCGTCCATCGTCGTCGCTAGGGGTGCTCTGTGCCATTCTTGACTCCATCAACTTGGAAAACTGCGGTATCCGCGGGTGCCGGATGAGTTACCCCATATATAGTCCCGATGCCGGACGTTGTCCACGCTAGGACAAGAAGAGCGAAGCCAGACGTCAGCCAGATGTGTCTTTGGTTCAGTTGCTTGCGGGACAGCTCATGAGCTGATATTCGGCTTGCAAGCAGGGAGCGCCGCAGCCAGATCGTCTTCAAGGTCGCATACTCGACAATCGCGCCAGGCAGATCAGGCTGCTCCCCGAAACGCGAACGCATGCTCCTCAGTCCGCAGAGGGCCGAAAGCAAGTACAGGATCAGATTTCCTCCGCTGATCCACGGGTCGCCAGAAGCTGTGACGAGTTCTGTCCCTCCAAGGACTCCACTCGCTCCGATGAGTATTGCAGCGCGAGTGTTCGAGTTCGACACGCGCGTGCTCATCGCGCTCTCCTGTCGCTCGAGCTGGGCTTCGAGGAGGTCTAACTGGCTTGGAAGGAGCTGGCTGATCTGCGAGACAAACGGACTTGATGCGGGAGCCGTTCTTCGCCAGGGCCAGTCCACCAGATCAATCTAGCGCGGTGAGCACGTTCATCGCCTCTTATGAATGCTGGTGGGCCTGACGTAGCGAGCGTCACGCACTGTCCAGACCTGGGGTCAATTCTGACTAGCTCGATCATTCGAGCGTGGCAATCGCAGGGCTTCGACGCGAAGCATCACGGATCACTCCCGACCGCCGGTTCGCAGTAGATCACTTGTGAGAGAAGTCCGGCCACCCGAACTGACATAATTGCGATTATCGGCTATTTCCCGAGCGTCGAGATTAGAACATACGAACTACCATAGCAAGGTACTCCGTGGACCGCTGTGGGAGGTGATCGTGCGCCGATGGGCACGAACAAGCGCTACCCGCACATGTCAATGCAACGGCTCGAAGAGAGCCAGCTGCGCGCGGCGCGCAAGCGCGGTCCGCTGCACTCCCTGACGCATGAACAACTGCGGCTCGACCGAAGTCCCGTGACCATCGTCCCGGAGCGGGAGAAGCTCTGGGGACTCGCCTGGCTGCGCTTCGGGGACACGGACGTGCAGTGCACCGTCCTGGTGCGGCGATGGACGGCGGATGCCGTCGGGGTCGAACTCTCACTCGACGATGAGGTTCTACGGTGCTGGATCTGGCAAGGGGCGTGCCAGCGCATCAGCGAGCGGACAGAGGCCTGGACGTAGCCCGTTGTGATCGACTCATGGCGCGGTGGCGAGCGTCCCGGCACAGAATGGAGGGCGTGATCACCATGGTGATCACGCCCTCCATCGACCGTCGGTCAGCGAGTGAGTTCGGTGCCGGCTTTCACCTGGCGGGAGCGGTTCACGCGCGCCTTGGGCGCGCCCTTCTTCCGCCCCTCGTTCAGAGCCTGGTTCGCGGAGCGCGGGTAACCGCTGGCCGACTCAGCCCGGGCCTTGCCTGCCTGCGTCTTCGCCTCCTTCACCGCGGCGACGTCGGCGGTGAAGTCCTGGTGCTGTTCGGCCTCGAACAGGTCGGCCTGACGCTCCTCCTGGGCTCCATCAGCGCGGAGAGTGTCGGCGCGCTCTTCGTGCTCCTCGGCCGCGTCCAGGTGCTCTTGAGTCTCCTCAGCGGAGGCGCCGGTGGAGATCTCTTCCTCGGTAGCCTTCGTGCGCTCTTCCTCCGCGAGGGCGTCTTCACGGTGCGCTGCACGCCAGTCATCGATCGCGTTCGTGAGCGCGTTGTGCTGGTCGAGTGGGCTCGTGGGGTGCTTGGCCACGATCTCGTCCGTGTGGACGCCGTAGAGGTCGCGGATCCGCTCGCGCATGATGTCGCGGGCGTCGGCCGCGCGTGGGTCTCCGTCGAGCTGCTGGAGGAGGGAGAACTGCGTCGCCACACGGTTTCCGTCCGCTCCTGCCCACCATCCGTCGCGGCGCACCTGGTCGCGTGCAACGGTGATCGCCACATCGACCTGACGGTCCCCCGCGGCCTGCGCCCGCTCGAGGTGACGGGCCTGGTCGCGTTCCGCTCGTTCTGCCTCGACACGGGCGCGCTCTGCGAGACGTGCAGCGCCTTCGTCGAGCTCGCGGGACTGGCGCGCCTTCTCGGCGCTCTTCGCTGCGATGCGCTCGCCTACCTGGCCGAGCGACATGAGACCGGCACGAATGGCTTGGTCGCCGGCCTGGAAAATCTCTTCCTGTTCGTTCATGGTGTCCCCCTCTATCTACCGAGATCCGGGCCGCTGGTGCGACCTGGGTTCATTGGTCGTTGTTGCGTCGTGGGTCGTGCTCCGATCGTAGATCCAGGCACCCCCGTAACGCTCTGTCCGGTCGTCCGCTGCATGCGTTCCTGTACGGCCTTCAACGCGGCCTCCGCGCTCGAGCGGAGGGCCGCTGCGTTGTCTGCCGCGCCGCGCTCGTGCTGCACAGTTGCGATGCGCTTCGCAACGCGATTCATCTGTCGCATGACAGCGATCCACCCCGCCTTACTGTCGGTGCCGGCGCCGCGCGCCATCAACCGCATCTGGTAGCCGGCATCGAGCGCACGACGCATCGGCACGGCAGATCCGCGCTGCCCCTGAGCGACGCGGGCGAACTCGTCAGAGGCGGCCGCGAGCGGTCCCGGCGTGCCACGCTCGAGCGCCATAGACGCGTGCGCGTAGACGCCCGATAGATCCGCGGCCGCCGCCTCAGCGCTGAACACCGGGGCACTCTCCCCCGGCCGCACTGCCTCGGTGTCGTGACCTGCCACACGCGCCAGGGCGATCTCCGAGACGGGCGCAGCCTTCACCTTCTCGGGGGCGTCAAAACCGCGCACCCGGGCGGCGCGGCCCGCACCCTTCCAGGCATCCACCGCGGCAAGCTCGCTCGCGTTCGTGTGCTCCCACCCGGAGCGCAGCTGGGGCAGACCGAGCGAACGATCCAGCTTGGACGGTGCGTACCAGACGGGCTTCTCGTCGGCCTTCGTGGGGATCATCGCCGCGGTGTATCCGACGACGCGATCCGTGCCGCCCTTCTCGTATCGAGGGCGCACGATCACGCGGGCATTGCGTGCGGCGGCGATGAATTCTTTCTCGGAGTCCGAGTTCGCTGCGACCGTGCGCAGGCGTCGGCGCAGCTCGTCGCGCTGCGTGTACGCCTCGCCTTCGCGCGCGGCTCGTGCGGTCTCTGCCGGCTTGTTCGCGCTGAGGGTTCGGGCGTTCTGCTGTCGGCTCTCCAGGACGTCGAGTCCGTACTTGACTTCAAGCTCACCGGCGATCTTCTGTGCGCGCACGTAGTCGCGATGCGTGTCCGCCTTGGTGCCGTCCTCGCGGACCAAGTTGACCGCAATGTGCACGTGGTCGTTACCCGCTGTGGACAGGCCATGACGGATTGCAACCCAGCGGCAAGACCGCTCGCCCTCCTCGTCCACAAAACCCATCTCGCGGACAAAATCGGTCGCGATCGCGGACCACTGATCGTCACTCAGCTCGCCCTCTTCGGCCTTCACGCTGAGCGAGCAGTGCCACACGTGAGCGTCGCGCCGCTCCCCCGTCGCGAAACGCTCACCGGTCTCCTCGTCGACGTCGCACACCGGCACAGTGACCTCGGTGCCGAACAGCTTCGACGGCAAGTCGAGCGCGTTCGCGACGTCCAAGCCCGCGTCCGCCGAAAGCTCGCCCTGACCGGCCAACTCCATGATCACATCGTGCCCCGCGACGACGTGCGGCGCCGTGTGCTCGTTCGCCCGACCCGGACCACGGAGGTACATGATCAAACCCGGCATGCTCCCGCCCCGGGTGATGTTCGGCATCATCGCGAACTCACCAACTGCGGCAGCAACTCGTCGATCTTCGCCGACACCTCACGCACCGCGCTCAACGCATGATGCAGCTCATCCCCCGGCCGCTCCCCCGCGTTCGTCGCACGCGCGATCTGGTTCACATTGTTCGCCAACGACGCGAGAAGACGACGGGCATGGAAGAACTCGGCCGCAAGCCGACGACGATCCGTCGACGTCTCGCCATGCTCCGCAAGAGCAGCCTCAACCATGAGGCGCGGAATGGTGACATCCGCCTCCAACGCACGCTGCAACAGCAGCGCCTCCTCCTCCGCGGTCACGCCCACCTTGTGGACGTGCTGGCGGCCTCCCGGCGCGTTCTCACGCCGCCGCCGCCCGCGAACACGCGACGGAACAGGAGCGTCAGCCATGACTCTCCTCCCCTGCCCAGTGCAACGACCCAACCCCGTTGGGAACAGCCCGGCACAATGCCGGCAAGAGACTTAGGGTACCTAAGTCTCTAGCTTGCTCCCGTTCCATGCGTTCATCATACCTGCTAGAGTTGTGCTATGACAGCCGAACACGTGATTGAATCCGCCGAGCGCAAAGCGCGCGAGCTTCTGGATCAGCGCATCGAATCGGTGCGTGCCGTCGTCCGTGCGCAGCACGACACCGCGGCGCTGCGAGAACAGCTTGCCGAGTCCGAAAGGGAGAGCGCTCGCCTGTACCGTGCCGCGCTCAGTGACGGCTGGTCGGAGGCCGAGTTGAAGAAGCTCGGGATCACGGAGACCGGGCCGAAGACGTCACGACGTCGCAGCGCAGCCGCGTCCTCAGACAGCGAGCAGAACGGCTAATCAGCCTGGCTCACGATCCGCATTCCCCCTCACCCGATGCCGGATCATCGCAGCAGAAAGGACCCTGTCAAGGGCGCTTCGCGTCGCTACGCGATGAGGCACGGCCTCCCCCTTGACAGGGTCCTTTCTGCTGTATGGCGGCTTGATATCGGGTAAGGGAGAAGAGCGCTTAGGACAGCTCCGGTCCCCCGCGCCCTAGGTCTTTCTGCGATCCGGGTTTCCGAACGGCCGCCGTCGGCGCACGCTTCATGTACGCGGCATCGACCATCGGCCCGCCCGGGTGCAGGCGCGCCAGATTCAACTCTCGCGCTGGCTGCGCCCGACGCCCTTCCGCGATTGCAGAACGGTGCTCGTCCATCGATGTGAAATGACGCTCGAATCGCTGAACCGCCGGATTCTCCGCGAGCAGAGCTGCAGCATCCTGCGAGCGGGCACGACCGTGCGCCGTGTCGAAGAGAGGACGCGCATACGCGCTCGGCACCCAACGGCCACCGAGTGGATCCTGCCCCGCCTCGGCCGCGGTGATGGCCTCAGACCACCGCTGCACGATGCGCTCCTCCGAGACCTCGAACGGCACCTCCACGTCGACAACATGGACGCTGTAGCCGGCACGCTCCAGCTGTGTGCCGAGTTCGACCGCGGACGCCTCACTGCCCAACACGGTGTCGACGATGATATTCGTCCCTCGGGTCATCATCCGCGCCCGCTGCGCGGACGCAAGCTCCGACGACTCTTCGTGAACGAGCGCCGCCAACTCCATCGGGTAGAGCCGCTCCCCCGCCACCTCCAGGTCGCGGACGGCCGCCGGCTTGATCCATGACTCGTACGATCCATCCGCGATCGACTGGCGCAGCAGCGCGGCCTTGAAGTCGTCGGCATCGATGTTCACGTACGACGACTTCGACGCTCCGAGCACCCGATCCGCAACGCTCCCCTTGCCGGCACCGGGCGGCCCCGCGAGCACCAGAGCCTTGCTCTCGCCCCGCGCGTCCGGATAGCGCGCCGCTGCGTCTGCGAGCAGCTGCCCAAACAGTCGCCCACGCTGCGGTGTCAACTCACCGTCGACCCACCATGTGGGGTTGTTGATCGTCGCCGTCGGCGCATCCTTCGACACAGGCCCACCCGGACGGGAGAGCTGCCGAATCAGATCGATATGACGCTCAGCTTCCGCCGGACTCACTCGGCCGCCGCTCGCGGGTGACGACGCTCGAAGACCTCTTCGTAGATCTCGTCATCGATCAGTCCGGCATAGCTCGCCTGCTCGACCTCAGCCCACGACCCCTCAGGGTGAACAATCACATCGTCAAGCTCGAGCTCGGGATTCGTCTTCCCTCTCGGGGCATACGGCCACCGCGTGAGCTCGTCAACCAGGTGATCCCGCTCGAGGAAGCCGGCCGCATATCGCTGACAGATCTCATACGGCGATGCACCCGAGAAACCCTCTCGCGGCAGCGCCGTCTTCGTCGCCGTCTTCAACGCATTCGTCACCGACGGCTGCGCAATCCCCAGCCACCCCGCGATCCGCACCTGCGTGTACCCACGCTCCCCCAGAATCCGCAACGAACGCCGATAGTCCAGGTCGTCAATTTCCTTCCTCAGCCGAGCCCGAACAGCAGCCCGCGCCTCAGCAGGGATCTCCATGACAGTCATGATCACCACCTCCTATAGCCCAGTCTATAGGAGGATCATAGAAGCGGCTATAGCGACTGATCGCGACGGGCGGTTCCGAAGTCCGGGTCTCGATCTGCTCGCCACAGACCGTTCCATGCCCTGGTCACCAGCTCCCGAGTGCGGGAGGCGCGATCGTCGTCCGATCCGCGAAGCTCGGGCGGCGGCTCGAAGTAGGGCTCTTTCAGCTGCTTGGCGACCAGCGATTTCGAGATCTTGAGCATCCGTGCGACCTCTCGAACGCTCATCCCCTGCTCAGTCAACACAGCGATCGCTTGCGCTCGTACAACGTGGTGTGCGCGATACGCGTCCCACTTGAACTCCACGGCACGCTCTAGCGCAGCGGCCGCATCCTCCGTGGAAACAGGCTCGCCGTGCCAAGTGGGACGCGGCGCCGGCGTCAACGAATCAAGGAACTTTCGCTTCGACTGTCCACTCATGTGGACAGTCGATCGCAGAGTGTCCATTCGTGTGGACACTTGCTCAGAGAATCAGCTGCATCTCACTCGGGTGCACGTGCGCGACGTCGTGGCCTCGACGGAGGACGCATGGCCACTCACCGCGGCCGCCGTGATTGCATCGCAGCTCGTCGAGCGCTTCATCCGCGTCCTCCCAGTCCTCCCGTAGGTCAGTTGCGCGGTTTGCTTCATCGCGGAATCGGGCGAGGGCTTGCGCGTAGTTGTCGGGTGCTGCGTCGGACTCGTCGAAGTCCTCCCGGTGCTCCCCCGCATGCCCCTGGGAGTACGTGCACTTCGCGTCGATCACGTACTCATCTTCTTCACCATCGGGCCCAGTGACCGCGTAGGCGAACGGCGCTCGGCATTCGAGCGCTTCGAGCGCGGCCTGCGCGTCGTCGACGCGGGCGGACGCCGCCCGGTATGCGCTCAACGCCTCGTCGAAGCGCGTCGCCGCCGTCGTGAAGTTGCGGGGATCCACAGGCGTGTTCTCTGCGTTCATGGTCGTTCCCTTCCTCACCGGTCCACTGAGGGGCAGGCGCCCCACAGCCCAACGCGTTCGTCTCTGGCGGCCGCTTCCGCGGCCAGGTGGTCAGATTGTCCCTCATAGGACTTGTCGTAGGTGTACTCGTAGCCGGTGCCAGCTGCGATCGCGAGCACCGCGGCGCTCTGCCCGTCGACGTCGACGTGGCGGAGTAGCCGGCCGTACGCGTCTACGTCGGCCTGCGTGCTGTCGCTCTGCAGCTCAACCTTGCGGCCGTACAGCAGCTCGTCTAGGAAGTTGCGAGCCTCGATCGCGTAGCAGTCCCCCGCTGCGCCGTCGCGTCCGATCTCAGGCGTATCGATGCCGATGATTCTGACGCGCGACTCCCCCGCGCTTGTCTTGACGTCGATAGTGTCGCCGTCGACGACGGCGACAACCTCGGCCGCCTCGGCGGCCGCCACTACTGTCTGCGTTTCTGCAGGGCGTTCCTGCGGCGTACAACCGGCCGTCGACACGAGGGCCACGGCGAGCCCAGCGGTGGTGATCAGCAACGCACGCGTGCGCCGTGGCGGGCGCCGCGTGACGACCGGCCGATTGCCGGGGTTGTTCTCGTCCGTCACGATGTGCTCCTTGTCGATGTGGGGTGGTAAGTCCCGGTGGTCTGCCGTGTCTGGTTGGTCTATCGTGTGCGGTTAGCGAACGAGCCGGTTCGGCAGGCGCTCTGGCGGGGTCGGCAGCGTTCCTCCGTTGCTCGCTCGGGCAGCGTCGACGGCGATGCCGATGGCTTCGGCGGCCCATGCGCTGTCGGATGGCCAGCGGCCGGCCTGTTGATCGGCAGTGATAGCCGCGCGCATCCGCTTCATGGTGACGGTGGGGATGTTGAAGGACCGGGTGGAGCCGGTGCGCTCCTCGGAGCGCCCTCGAAGGCCGCCCCGAGTGGCACGCTGCTTCGGAGTCCGCGCCGCGTGTGTGTCGAGCGCTGCGGCGATCCAGCGGGCGAATGTGTCCGCCTCTCCCCCGTTGGTCCAGTCGGCGAGATATGCCGCTCGAGCGCCATTGAACTCGTCGGGCGTGAGGTAGATGCCCAGGCGGTCCGTGTCGCCGGGAGCCGCCTGCGGTCGCTTCTTCGGCGCCGCTGTCGGCCGACGCTCGGGCGTCGCTCGCGCCGGCGTGACCTCGTTGACCGGCTCTGCGGGCGGCTCTGCCGGCGCTTCCTCGGCGGGCGCGTCGACGGGTTCATAGAATTCGTGCGCGAGCGCGGCCGCGTTGCGGTCGCGGAGGCTTCGACGTGCCATGGCTGTCTCCTTGGTCTGGTTGGTCAGTGCTGTTTTGTTTGTCAGGCGGTGACGGGCACGGGTGGTGCGGTCTTTCGCGCGGGAATGGGAGTCCCGATGATCGGTGCGAGCGCCTGGGCGTAGTCCTCGGCGATCGCAGAGCCCGGCGCGTAAACGCTGACGGGCTTGCCGTCGGTGTAGGCGTCTTTGGCGGCTACTGCCTCGCGGACGGGGCTGGTGATGCGGCCGGGGAACTGCTCGGTAAGCACTTCGACGACTTCTCGATCGATCAGCCGCCCGTGGCGGTACTTGGTGGGGACGATCCAGTGGATGCGCTGCCCGACGTGCAGCCGGGGTGCGACGCGCTGCGCCACGAATTCATTGAGCTTGCCGAGCTGGTCATACGCTTCGGTCGCGCATTCGACGGGTGCGATCACGACGTCTGCAGCTGCAAGGGCAGAGAGGGTGAGGAGGCCCAATGCCGGCGGGGTGTCGATTACGACGTCATCCCAGTGGTCGGCGAGCTCCGGCATGTCGCGCAGCGAGGTGATGATCTCGGGCCGCTGGTCTAGAGAGGCGAGGTCCTGGCTTCCGACGAGAATGCTCACACCCGGCACGCTCGGCGACGGGACGGCCGCCTCGAGCGCGGATGCTTCCCCGACCAGCACGTCAGCTGCGACCGCCGACAACTCCGTGTCTTCGGTCACGCCGAGGCGCTTGGTGAGGTTGCCCTGCTGGTCGAGGTCGATTGCCAGCACGCGCCGCCCCATGGCGACGAGTGCCGCCGCGAGGTCTGCGGATGTCGTGGTCTTGCCCGATCCTCCCTTGAGGATCGCGAGCGTGTAGACGGTCACTTGGAGTCTCCCTGAGGGTCGAGCTGGTCGATGCCGCGCTGCACGGTCTCGATCAGCGCCGTGTTGACGGACACCTTCTTGCGGTCGGCGTAGTCCATGATCCGATCGCGGGTGTCTTCGTGGCCTGCCCACTGGATGAGGTTCGCGCGGGGTGCGGAGCGTTCGGGACGGGCGTCTTCTTCCGCCTTAGCGTCGCGCAGCTCCTTGATCAGTTCCCGCAGCCTGTAGATACCAACGATGATCACGGTCACCAGCCCGCAGAGCACGAGCCAGCCGACGACGATCAGCACCCAGGCCCAGATGCCCCAAGCCAGGAATCCTTGAACAATCATGTTTTCTCCTTCGTCTCAGGCGGGGTTCAGAACGGGGTGTCGCTGTTGGGGATGTCGGCGACTTCCCATGAGCCGGCCTGGTCGCTCTGATTGCCCTGCTCCCCCGCTGCGGTCTTGCGCTCGGCCTTCTTCGCGGTGACCGTGTGGTACTTGAGGCTGAATCCCACCTCAACGGCGGTGACCTGCTGCGCGGTGCGCTCCTGCTCGGTGCCCTTATCGGTCCACCGGTTGGTTTCGATGCGTCCCTCGATCGTCAGTCGATCTCCCTTGTGGGACGAGGCCGCGACGTTCTCGGCCTGCTCACCCCAGGCTTCGACGCGGAACGCGTTGGGCTCGGCGTCTTCGAATCCTCCGTCGGGCGTTCGGCGCTGTCGGTTCTCGATGATGGTGAAGTGGACCACGGGGCGGCCGTTCTGCGTGTAGCGCAGCTCGGGATCCGCGGTGAGGTTGCCGGCGAAGGTGATGGTCGACATGGGTTCTGCTCCTTGTGGTTGGTGGTGTTGGTCCGCCGTGTTGTTACTGTCAGTCTAGCCTAGTTGGTCAATGTGGTCTAGTTCATATCACGTGTTTTCTGGTCACTCTGGTGCGTCATCAGTCGGCACGTCGAGCTGAGCCCGCTTGCGTGCAAACTCCGCGAGCTGCTCGGGGGAGTAGTTGGCCTTCATGTACCAGTGATTCGCCTGCCACTGCCAAAGGTCAACGTCCCGCTGCAGCTGCGCGTTCTCGCTGGTGAGCCGGATGATCTCTTGCCGCATCCAGTTGAAGGACTCCCACGACACCGGGCCGCGCTCGTCTCTCTGCTCCTCGTCCATCGCTCAGCCCATGTGAGCGGCGACGCGCTCGATGTGATCAGGACGGAAACCGCTCCAGTGATCCTCGTCGTCGACGACCACGACGGGCGCCTGTGCGTAGCCGAGTTCCTTGACGTACTCGAGCGCAGCGTCGTCCTCGCTGAGGTCCACGACGCGATAGGGAATGTTCTTGGCGTCGAGCGCCCTATACGTGGCGTTGCACTGGACGCAGTTCGGCTTACTGTACACCCGCAGCTCGTTCTCGATCATGTCCCTTGTCCTTTCTCGATCAATTCGCTGGCTCGTTCCTGATAAGCGGAGCAGTGCCGCAGCAGCAGGGCCGGAACACAACCGCTAGGCGGTGGGGGGAGAGAATTTCGTTGCGATGTGAGGGAGCGTAGCGACCGCGTGGCGAAAATCTTGGAGGAGCCGGCCCCGCAGGGGCTTGTGTGTAGGACCGCGGCGGCAATGATGGAGCGGCAGGAACGATGCCCGAAGCTCTTAGAGCCTGGTGGCCCGCGAGGGCCACTCCTGGCCGCGTAGCGGCCCCGACGGGGGAGTGCGAGGGGGTTGCTCCCCTCGCGCCCCGATAGGGGCACGGCGGGCCTGTGCGGCTGTAGAATTACGGTGTGCTTCCGGTGTGGTAACCGGTCGCCGTGTTGATGTCAGGCCCGGCTTCCCCATTGGGGAACCGGGCCTGACTGCGTCAGGCGGCGGGCTGGTGGTCCTGGATCTCGGCGTATGGTGCGCGGTCGGTCCAGCTGTAGGGCGTCTCGACGCTGACCGTCTTGGCGTTGACGCGGGCGACCTTGGCCCAGTGGCCGCGGATCTTCACGGCGTCACCTTTGGCGATCGTGTCGCGGCTGTAGCCGGTGGCCGTGCCGGTGGCGATCTGGTCGGCGCGTACCTGCTCCCAGTAGGCGAGCTGGTCGCGCAGCTCGTCGAGCTTGGGCGCGTAGTGCTTTGCCCTCTTGGCCTTCTGCTCGTCGGTCGCGGGGCGGTAGCCCTTCTCCGGGTCGTACACGTCAGCGATGATCTGGCGCTCGTAGCGGCGGATATCAGCGCCGATCTTCTCGATGCGGTTGGCCACGGTCACCGGGTTGTAGCGGGCGTCGGTCGTTGCGGCCGCTGCGTCGGCGCGGCGGGCGGCTTCCTCGGCGTCGTTGTGGGCGTCGATGCTGCGCCGCATGCTTTTGTGCGCCTTGTCGATCGCGTTGCGGTGGCGGCGCTCGGAGTGGTGGCCCACCTTGATCGGCTCGCCGCCCTCGGGCAGGCTTCCCACGTCGCGCATGTGCTTCTCCCATGCGGCGTCTGAGTTCGCGGCCTTCCGCTCGGCCTTGGCGTCGAGTGCTGCAGCGCGGTCGGCCTGGCGGGCGATCTTCGCGGCCTCGACTTCGGCGGTGCGCCGGGTCGTGCGGTCGATCTCCAGTGGTGCCAGCTCGAACCCTGCGGCCTCCAGCGCGGCGGCGGTGCGGGTGATGATGTGATCTTGGGGGAGCCGGTCGCGGCTGTTCGGGACGAACCATGCGCCGATGCTCCGGCCCCAGCGCCAGCGGTTGGCCTTGAGGATTGTGGCGGTTCCGTCGCCCTTGGCGGTTCCCTCGATGATGGTTCCGGCTTCATGCGTGTGGGTGATCGTCAGCATGGCGTGTGCTCCTTGTTCATGTGGGGTGGTTAGTCCCGGTGGTCTGCCGTGTTGTTACTTTCAGTATAGTCTAGTTGGTCAATGCTGTCTAGTCTGTGTCTGAGTGGTCTTCGATGTCTTCGAGCTCGACGCGGTCGAATCGGTGGGCGATCTTGTCGGCGACGCGCTGCGCTCGTGCGCGGGTGCGGTAGGTGCCGGTGCGGGTCTCGTCGAATGTGACGCCGTAGCGGGTGCGCAGATCGATCCCGGTTTCGCTGTGGAGATATCCGGTTTCGCCCTTGTAGGTGACGAGAATGCGGGTGCTCATGGGTGCCTCCTGGTTAGGGCGGGGCGGGCCTGTGACCCACCCCACCGAGTCTCACTACGGGGTGTCGGTGCTCTCGACCGTGGCGGCGATCTGCTCGACGGGGGAGAGGGTGTAGCCCCAGCCTGCGAGGGTCTGCAGGTAGTGTGCCGTCTCCGGTCGCGGACTCCGCCAGGTGGTGCGCCCGGTGCTGGCCTCGATGCCGCCGAGGACGATTGCCAGGGTGACGTGGCCCGCCTTGGTCGGGTGCGCGGTGAGGAAGTCCGCGAACCGGTCGCCGTAGTAGCCCGATACCGGCTCGACGCCGAGAAGGTCGGCCGCGAGGGCGTTCCCGCTCAGTTCCCCGGCGACCAGGTAGCGCGCTTCGGTGAGGCTTCGGGCGATGACTTGTGCGGAGTCCTTGGGGAGCGTCTTGCGCCCGAGGAACTGGGCGAGCCATTCCCGGCGCACGCTCTCGGCGGCGTCCCAGTCCTTGTTGTTGGCGATCAGCTGCTTGCGCTCTGCCTTCTCCTCGTCGGTCATCGGTCCGGCCTTGCGGCCCATGCCGTCGTCGACGACGGTGTAACCGAGGGCTTCCGGCTCGTCGACGTAGTAGTTCACCTGGTGGTTTCCGTCGCGCTGTCCGAGCACGTAGACGGCCACGCCGTCTTTCCCCTGGATCTCGTCTACGCTCACCCGCTCGCCCTCGCTCGTGCGGAGGTCACCGAGGCGGTAGGGGGTGCGGGCGTCCCATGCGGGGGCTTCGGAGAGGATGCGGTGGCCTTTGGCGGCTTCGACCTGTTCGCCTGCTTCCCGGGCCTGAGCGGTGGCGCGCTCGTCGCGGGCGCGCTGGACGGCGTGGGGGAAGTATCCCGGCTCCTCGTTTGCGATCCGGGTCAGCGTTGCGACGACGTCGGGGGCGTCTTCGAACTCGATCAGTGTTGCGGCCTGGTCCAGGGTCATTCCGGTTTCCGCGATCAGGCGGGTTCCGGTTTCGCTGGCCGCGACCGTCAGGCCCGTCTTGATCTTGTCTCGCTTCGTGCCGGTGCGCTTGGCGATCGCGGTGACGGAGAGTCCTTCGAGTTCCAGGGCCTTGTATGCCTGGATGCGGTCGCCGTCGGTGAGTGCCTGGCGCTGGTCGTTCTCCACCAGCTGTTCCACGATGCGCTGCGCGTCGTCGGCGGCGTCGGCCTCGACGATGTAGACGGGCACGCTCGGTAGGCCGACCTGCTGAGCGGCGAGGGTGCGGCGCTGGCCGTAGCGGACGTGCACGCCGTTCTCATCGCGGGTTGCGACGATGGGGACAAGAACGCCGTTCGCGCTCACGCTGTCAAGGAATTCCTTGTCCAGGCTTGCCTCTGCCGCCGTGCGGACGTTGGTCGCCACGTCGATGGTCTGCGGGTCGATAAGTTCGAGGACTCCGGCGGATGCTGTTGCAGTGGTCATACTGTGCTCCTTGTTCATGTGGGGTGGTAAGTCCCGTTGGTCTGCCGTGTTGTTACTATCAGTATAGTCTAGTTGGTCAATGCTGTCTAGGGTGTTCTTCGTCTCCTTCGTCGTGTCCTTCGCTGTGGCACTGCACCCAGTAGTCGGCGGATGCGGGGTAGCCGTGCGCTTCGAGCAGCGTGGCTAGAGCGTCGACTTCGCCACAGTTCAGGCTCATGGCCGTCTCTCGGGCCAGGTCGGCGTTTGCGAAGGTGTCGCAGAATGTGGTGGATGCGTCGAGCCGGGTAGCGCTCATGGTGACCTTCTTTCTGGACTGGTGTCCGATATTCGGGTGCAGGGGCCCTCGGCCCTTGCCCTAGCGGAGCGAGAGGGCCTCGGCCCGTCTTCTCTTCCTCCCCCACGTTTTTTCGCCGTGGAGGCACTCCGTGCCGACTAGGGAGGGCTGTTCTGAGCGCGAGAGACCGTGGAATACCGGACTGAGCGCAGCGAGGGAGGATATGCCGCGAAAGCTCTCGCGCTCGGGGCTGACCGACCGCACAATGCCACAGGCTCTATGGCGAAAATGTGGCGCCACCGGCGCCAGACAGCGGCCGCGTGCGTCCGGCCTCCACGAGGGCGTAGCCCTCGCCTCGAGCTGGGAGAGCCGTTCGGGTCATCCGGTGAGCTGCGCCTCGAGGAACGTGGCCAGGTCGCGCGCGTTGAGCCGGGCCGCTTCGAGTCGACGTGCGGTCTTGTGGTCGTACCGCTGGTTCGGTCCGCGTGGGTATCCCACGCGTTCGTGGACAGACTGACCGGGCAGCTGCAGAGCGCTCGGGTGAGCGCGTCGGCCTCGACGCCTCTTGCGATGCGCCTGGTGCTCCTCATGCATGATCAGCCGCCACTTCGCCCACACGATCCGCTCGACGTCGTACCGCCTCGCGCGATCGGCCAGGTACCCGTCGACGAAGAGGCGGACAGCGATCGGCTGCGGGTCGACGTCCTTGGCCGCCGTCCAGGAGCCGTCGACGAGGCGGACGAGTCCGTGGCTGTGCAGACGGTGCAGCAGACGGCGGACGGAGGCAGCGGTGAATCCGGTGCGGAGGGTGAGATCTGCCACAGTCCAGGAACCTCCGGGCAGCAGTTGGAGGTGGAGGTAGCCGGCGGCACGTCCGAGAGAGCCGGGAGCTGCGTAGATGTCCTGGTTGAGTGCGGTAGTTCTCAGGGTCAGCTCACGGAGGAGGGCGGTGCGGGCGGGGGGCATACGCCCTTGTGACAAATCGGGTTCGTGAGGATCTGTGGAGAACTTTTCGGAGAGGGTGTACCGAGCCCCGTGCTCGCCTTCGGCCTGGGCGGTGCGCCGGATCCAGCCGGCGTCCTGCAGCGCGCGGAGGGCGTTGTGGGCTGTCTGGCGGCACCAGCCGGTCTCCAGTGCCAGACGGCGGATGTCAGCCTCGATATCGAGTGAGACGGCTTGTGCCATGTACAGGCAGAGGGCGTCGAGAATGGCGCGGTGCGCCGTGGAGCCTCGTGCGGCCCTGTGGGCCGTGGAGCCGCGGTCGGCTCCCCACATACCGGGGAGCGCGTCAGCGCGCTCCTGGACGCGTGTGAGGGCTGCGACGACGTGATTTTCTCGCTGAGGGAAGGTGGGGTCGTCGCCCTGACCGTTAGAGGGGTTTGCGGCGGCGTAGTAGACGGCCATTCGCCAGGCCCCATCGATGACGTGTCGCTGTCCCGCCTCGGTGCGCGGCACGCGGGTGCCGACGTGGCGGCGTGTGCGTGCGTGCTCGAGCGCGGGGGCGGTGCGTGCGAGCGCGGCGACGTCGGCGCGGCGCCAGCGGGCGTTCGCGGCCGCGAGGAAGATCTGCGCCATGGTGGCGGAGGTGTCCGCGGCCGGGGGAGCGGCGAGGATCTCCCGGATGCGGGGGGACAGGTCGCGGCGTTCGCCGGCGAGGTAGGGGTGCCCGTCGGCGTCAGCGTCGACGTCGCGGGGACGGGTGGCCTGTGCTGCCGGCGGCAGCTCCACGCCTTCCTCGTCCAGCCACACGTCCAGGTCCTGGAGGCGCTGCGGGGTCGTGGTGGGCCTCAACAGCACCTCGACCGGTCCCAGGGGACGGGAGTGCCCGCCCGCGCGGTGTGGCGACAGCGGCGGCCGAACCGCACCGGTCGCGGGGTTCGTGAGCGGCGAGAGATCCAGAGAGGGCAGAACGGTCCGCGCTCGGCGCGCGAGCTGGTTCACGGTGCCAGCGTCAGCGGGCGCGGTGAGCGCGATCCAGACGTGGCGGCCGCCAGAGGGGCCGGACTCGCAGACGAGATACGCGATCGCGAGCTCGTCGAGCCACCGGGTCAGTCGGCGAGCATCTTTCGCCGGGTTTCCGCCCTTGGCGTCCAGGTCGAAGCACAGGTACCGGAATCCGCCGGCGGTGTCGGTGAGGGGGAGGGCCCAGGGGCCGTCAGGGGCAGCGGTGCTGTCGGACGGGTAGGTGGCGGTGTAGCTGTTCGTGAAGTCGCCGTGCGCGTCGCGGACGTCGACGCGGACGCTGCGTCGACGCGTGAGCTGGGACAGCGACACGGTGAGATCCCAGGCAGACTCCGGTGTCCCCCAATCGGAGGACACCCCGCGGCGTGTCGCGTCTAAGACGGCATGGAAATCTGCGTCAAGTGGCGTTATGATGGGGTCAACTCCTTTCGAGGTAGCGCATGACGAAGCCCCGGTACCCTCCGGTTCTTCACTTCTCGATCCGTGTCCGTCGCCAAACATCTACGGGTCGAAATACTTGGGAGAAACCCGCCGCACATGCGGCGGGTTCTTTCGTTAAGCGGCTGGCACGCGCAGCATCCCGTCTTTGAGTGGCCGTTCGGGGAACCAGGTGGGACGCCCATAGGCGTCGAGCGGAAGGTGCTCGACCATGAGGTCGAACAGCTCCGACGGCGAGATCTCGAGTTCCTGCGCGAGCGCTTCCCAGCGCTTCTTGCTGGTGAGCTCGACCTCGTAGCCAAGGTTGGTCGGCTGTACCATCGTCCCTCTGGGACGGCGGTAGGTCCGCCGCTTCTTTTCGTCAGCCATGCAGTCAGTTAACCCCAAGGTCAGGGTTAACACCGGCGCGACACTCCGGGCCTTCAACCCGTACTTGAAACCCGGCATCTCAGCTGGCGTCGTCGCCCGTCAGGGGCTCTCCGAGGAGGTACTTCGAGTACTCGCGGAGTTCGCGGCGGATCGCCTCGCGATCGGCTGCGTATCTGACCCGCTGCCCGTTGCGGTCGTCGCGTGCGTCCGAGGTGACAATGCCATCAGCTTCAAGCTCGCGCACGTGGTTGAAGATCGTGCGGTGCGAGGCGCCGCCGAGGGCCTTCTCGATTTCGCCTGTCGTCATGGGCTCGGGGTTGGTCGCTAGGAGCCGCACGATGGCCGCTCGGATGGGGTTCGCACCAAACACTTTGACCGCCCTCGCTGGTTCAGGAGGCAGCGGCTGATCGGGAGATGCGTAGCGAGGCATCTGCCAAGTCTGCCGTAGCCGGTTCTGAGGCTATCAAGCAGGCAGGTTAACTGCAAGCTTGCAGAAGGTTTGCAATCTCGCAGGCGGCACGCACCGCTACTCTCCGAGGAGTTCGGCGTGCAGCGCGGCGAGAATCTGGCGGACGCGGGTCTCGTTGACGGTGTAGCGAAAGTTGCGCCCGGTGCCGCGCTTCTCGGGCGGCACATCGATGGTGACGACGTCGAGCTCGACGAGGGTACGCAGGACGCGGCCCAGAGATCCTCGGGGAGTGTCGGTGCCGGCGAGGATGTCGGAGAGGTACGCACCGGGGTTCTCGCGGATGTACTCGACCACGCGGAGGTGTGCGCGGTTGCGCACCAGGTTGACGGCGTCGTCAAAGAGATTTGGGGTAGCAGGCATGCGGCTCAGCATCCTTTAGGGTGCGGGCGTGGCGGTCGGGTCGCCAGGGCCGGTTCGTCGAGGGAGGGCGTACAGGTAGGTGGTTTCGACTTTGTCTGCGACGATCCAGGCCATCTCGGTGGTGATCCCGCTGGGTGCTATCGGGTCGAGCGGGAGTTCTCGGGTAGTGAACGGGGTCACCTGTGGCTGGTCATCGCTGACGTTGGTCCAGCTAGCTTGACGGCTGGCTGTCCCGTACACAATGGTGCCAGTGATTGCGGTGGGCGTGAGGTTGCCGAGCGGTTGAACGCTGGGATTGGTGCCGTACCGGATCCAGACGTTGCCGTAGGTGAGGGTGGTCCCGTCGATCGCGTGCAGCGGCACGGAGTCACTGCGGATGCCGCTCGTGCGGGTTTCGGCCTGGGAGAGGGTTTCTCCCGTGGCGACGTCGACGGCCGCGACGATGCTCTGCTGCCCTTCGGTGCTCCACACGGCGATGAGGGTGGTGGCGTCGGCTGCGGAGACGTTACTGAGCTCGGTGGTCCCGTCGGGGCGGGTGTACGGGGTCTCGGACACGTCGCCGTCGACGGTGATGGTGTAGATCGTGGTGTCGTCGACGGCGATCACGCCGGCGTCGGTGGTCATCACGGGGCGAGCGGTGACGGGGATGTCCTGTCGGGTGATGCCGTCAGCGGTGACGAAGCCCACGGTCTGATCGGGGAGGACGATCAGCGGTTCGGTACCGAGGAAACTTACGTCGGCACCGCGGGGGAGGTCGTAGTCGACGGAGTCGACTGTGCTGTCTTCGACGTAGAGCGGCCAGACGGTGAGGGCGTTGGAGCGCGAGGTCGCGAGGACCTCGTATCCGCCGATTGTGGTGGCCGCGAGCTGCGCGCCTCCACGAGGGGAGCCGTTGCCTTTCCAGACCGTCTTTCCGGTGTCGGGATCCAGAAGCCGGAGATCTCCGGCTTCGGTGGTGACCGCGACACGTCCGTCCGGGAGGAAGGTGGGTTCGGTGTTGGAGCGGATCGGCACGGCCCACGCTGCCGTCTGGTCGTATCCGGGAGGAGAGAGGACGGCGAGCTGTTCTCCGACACCGGGCGGCGGCGCGATGGTGGCCGTCGGCGTCGGTGCAGGCCTCGTCAGTGCGATCGCGACCGGCGTGGCTGCGCCGATGACGACGAGGCCGGCGACGGTGACGATCGAGGCGATGACAGCGCGTCGACTGACGCGCCGGTTGCCGATCGCCATTTTGCCGTCGTGCACCTGGTCGACGATGACGTGTGTGGTGCCGTCAGCTTCGACGACCATCCGGTCTGTGCCGTCGGGGGTGGCGGCGATGACGCGGACAGCGTCGTGTCCGTCGGCCTGCAGGATGCCGGCGACGTGGTCGATCGCCGCATCGGTGGCACCCTCGCCGGTGGCGATGGGTACACCGTCGAGAGTGACGGCGCCCTCGGCGTCGACCTCGAGGCGGTAGACGGGGTAGGGGGGAACGGTGGTCAGATCGATGTCGCTCATGCGGGGATGGTCTCCTCAATGCCCCAGAATTCCCAGTGCCAGGCTTCGTCGGGACCTGGTCCGCCGGGTTCGGCCCAATCGGGGTGCACCCAGCCGTAGCGGGGGGCGTTGGCTTTCAACCACAGGTAGATCGGGTGAGAGAATCTCAGCCGATAATGGCTGCGGTCGCCGACGTCGATAGCGAGCGCCCATCCGTGGTTGGAGGTGCCAGGCTCGGCGGCCTCATCCCCGTAGATCGCTTTGGCCTCGACCTGGCCGGCGTAATCCCGGTACCCGTCGTTGATGGGCAGGTCATAGCCGAACTCCGCCCGGAAGGCGTTGTTCATCGCGATCAGGTTGGCGACGGCGTCACCGCGCAGGGTGTAGTTCGGCGCCCAAGGAATGGGGGCGAGCAGGCTCTCGTCGATGCGGCCGTTCTCGAAACCGCCCCACTGGCCGGGGGGATTCTTCCCGGGCGGGAAGTTGCCGTTATTGCCGATCGGGTTCGCGCACTGGGCTGCTTCTGCCCCGTTACCGGGGTCGATGTTCACTTCCGCGAGAGCGGCGGCGACGTCGACGGCGTCCTCATAGAACTTCTCGTAGTGGTACGGGTCGTCGTTGCCCTGCACCTTGTGGGCGGCAATGCTCGGCTCCATCGATTCCCACCCGGCGACCTCTGCCAGCCGGGTCAGGAAGGTGCGGGATGCCGTCGCCGGATCCGTGACTTCCTCCCAGGTTCCCCACCCTTGGGACACCTGCTGCTGGAAGAGACCGCCACCGTCCGCGATAGAGCCGTCCGGGTTGGTGGCGTCGTCGTCGTGGTTGAGGTTGATCAGCGACGATTCGCCCATAGCAGTCATCACGCCGATGACCTGCGCCTTGACGGGCAGCTTCAGCTCCGTGGCGGCGTTCATGATGATCGCCGCGTTGACCAGCTGCTCGCCCTTCCAGGTGCCGACCTCGTCGACGGGCAGGTTCTCGATGTTCACCTCGTAGTCGATCGTGGGGAACTTCCCCCCGGGGAGGGAAGAGCACGACGTGGCGATGAGGACGAAGATCGCGATGAGCGGGATGCAGATGACACCGCAAACGGCGGCGGCTGCGCCCTTCATCCCAGATCCGCCGGGGGAGTGAGGCGGTCCACGAACCAGGATGGTGTGCCGTTCCCGTGTCCGTCTCCCTGACGGATGAGTTCGATCGTGTACTGGCCGATGTCGGTGGGCACGAGCACGCTCATCTGATTGAAGTTCGGGGCACTGGCGACGACACCGGGGCCCGTGACCTGGGAGGGGCGAACCCTGGCGGGGTTTGTGCCCTCGTAGGCCAGCAGGGCGTCGTTGGTGAGCATGGGAGAGAGCTCGGCCCACCACTCCTCGTAGGAGCGGTTGTGGTTCGCGAAGCTGGTCATGGCTTCCTCAGCCACCCGCACCCCGTCGTCGAGCGCGTCCGGCGCGATGGTGCTGGTGGGCGCGGGCTGGGCCGTCGCTGTGTCCGTGGGTGACGGGCTCGGGTTAGGTGTTGGTCCCGCGTCGGTGCATGCCGATAGCGTGAGCATGAGACCAACGGCGACGACGCTGATATGGGAAGTTCTCGGCTTCCGCGTCATATTCCGCGAGTTTCGGCGTCTACTAGATGACGGTTTCGTCATTTTCCCACCCCCCGTATCTGACTCATCCTTGATACTATAGGATCGCATTAGATCCTGTACACGAGGGGGGCTTCGATGACAGATACACCGACGACCCGCGTTAACCCGTTCCATCGGGTGCGCGGCGCCGAGCAGAGCGACGCCGATGTCGACCAGCTGCGCGGCGAGGAACTCGTGGGTCCGCCGACGCCAGAGTCTGCGCCGTCGGTTCCGCATCCGCTCGAGCAGGTCTTCCCGACGATCCCCGAGGCGCCTGGTGCTCTCGTGTATGTCATCGCACTGCACGGCGGCGCGGGAGCCTCGACGATCGCGGGCCTGATTCGTGAGCAGGCTGCGGATCTGCCGGGGGAGGCTGCCCGCGAAGGACATCGGGCCTGGCCTATCTCCTCGTATTCCGGTATGCCGATGAACGTTCTTGCGGTGGCACGCACTCACTATCACGGCCTCCAGACGGCAGAGAGATTCGCGCTGGCATGGGCTGCGGGGGAGTACCGGGACAGCCGGCTGCTGGGAATCGTGCTCGTCGACGACGGCCCACAGCTGACCAAAGCGCAGCTCAAGGCCGTTGAGCGCATCGGCCGGATGACGCCGCACGGGTGGCGGGTTCCCTGGGCCGAGGGATGGCGCCTGGCCGAGCCCACTCTCAAGACCTCTTCTCCTCGCGTCCGGTGGACCATCGGACGCATTCGCAAGCTTGCTCAAACCCCGCCTACGGAAGGAAAGAAATGAACACTCTGATTGAGGTCGCGACCGCGATCACCGGCGTCCTGCCCAACCCTGAGCCGGAGCAGCCTCCGGGCACGGAGGGCGTATCCACGCTGATCAACTGGCTTGCCTGGGGTGCGCTCATCCTGGGTCTTGCCGGCTTCCTCGCGAGCGCCGGGTACCTCGCATTCGCCGCATTCACGGGCCGCGAGATCCAGGGCTTCAAGGGCCTCGTGATCGCGCTCATCGTGTGTGTCCTCGTCGGCGCTGCCGGCGGCATCATCGCAACGTTCACCGGCTGAGCAGGGGAGAGATCATGAGCGACGACAACAGCGATAGCAACCGCGGCCTGGTCAAGTTCAACGCGTGGTGGCTGGCGGCAGCGATTTTGGTGCTCGCTGTCATCGCCGCTCTCGTACTGGTGCTGACCTTCGGCGGCAGGGACAACCCCGAAGGGGGCACCTCGCCATCAGGCGCACCGTCGACACCGTCCGCGCAGCCGGGCGAGGACGAGTCGACTCCGCCCGAGACAGGGGGTGTCTGCGACCTGCCCTCGGGATCAGACATCCCCACGGTCGGACCCGACGCCGAGTGGGTCAACCGCATGGGACTGCTCACCCCCACGTCGAGTGAGTATGCCGCGGCATCGGCCGACGACACTCTCTGGGGCTGCTTCGCTCCCTCACCGACGGGAGCACTTTTCGCGGCGACCAGCTTCATGGCTGGGCTACAGGAGAGCACTGATGCCGATGCATTCCGGGCTTTCGTCGAAGATGCGGCCGTAGACAACAACGGGCGGGCTCCGTTTATCGAGGAGAACGCCTCACTGGCTCGTTCGCCCGAACCGGGTCGCACCGCTCAGATCTCGGGTTTCCGGTTCGACAGTGTCGAACCGGAGGAGGTCGTGATTCGGGTCGGCATGAGCCAGAGTGCTGGGTCCGAGACGGTGACCGCCTATGTGTCGTTCACCCTTGTCTGGGACAGCGAGAGGGATACCTGGCTGGTCGATGTCGAGAGAATCACTCTCCGCCCCACTCTCGACCCGTTGGCCGGATACACGGACTGGAGCGCTTCGCAATGATCCGCATGGCAGCTGAGGAAGAGGAGTGCCAGGTTTGGGACGCACTCTGCTGGGCTGGCGAGGGCATCAGTGACGCTGCCAATAGCGCGTTCACGGATTTCGTGCGTGATATCTGGAAGCTGCTGATCGATTTTCTCGGGTGGATCAACTCGTTCTGGGTGGGCATCCCGAGCGCGGATGTGACAGCCCCGGCGATTGGTCAGATCAACGGGTGGATGGGCTGGTACACGGCCGCGATTGCACTGATCGGACTTCTTATCGGTCTGGGTCGCATGGCGATCTCGAACGACTTCAAGTCCGGTCTGCCGGCGGTCAAGATGGTCGTGAACCTCATCCTGGTCACGGGCGTGTACGCGGTGGCGTTCGCGGGTCTGACGACGGCGGGCGACCAGTTCGCGCCGTGGATCATCCAGAAGGCGACGGGGGAGGAGCTGAGCCTGTCGGGCATGCTGTCTCTCTCGGAGATGATGCTGATATACCCGGGTGGCGGGCTGTTCCTCGCGATCATCGGCCTTCTCGGCGCCGTGGTGAATGTCCTGTTCATGGTGATTCAGGGTGCTCTCGCGTCGACGATGTTCGCTCTGCTGCCAGCGGTGGCCGCGGGGAGTGGGACCGAGATGGGGTCGAACGCATTTCGTCAGCTGCAGGGCTGGTTGCTGGCCGTGATTCTGTTCAAGCCGGTGGCTGCGATCATCTACGCCTTCGGGATGATGCAGATGAAGAACCCGCCGGCGATCGAGGGCCTCGATGACATCGGGAAGTCGATCTACAACGCCTGCGTCGCCATGGTGATTCTCGGCATGGCGGCCCTCGCTCTGCCGGCACTGATCAAGTTCCTGGTGCCGGTGGCAGCGGCGGCAACCTCGAACGCGTTCTCGGGTGGCGCGGCGGTCGCTGGCGTTGCTGCAGCCGGGTCGGCCGTCGTGATGGTCGGGGCGGTAGCCGCGACCGGTGGAGCGGCTGCACCGGCCGCGGGCGCTGCTGCAGGAGCCGGTGGTGCCGGCGCCGCGGCCGGTGGCGCCGCATCGACTGCAGCTGCAGGTGGAGCGGCTGCCGGAGGCACCGCGGCGTCGACGGGCGCTGCTACCGGGGGAGCGGCGGCGAGCGGAGGAACGGGCGCTGCTACGGCGGCCGAGTCCGGTACGTCGGCCGCCGCATCCTCGCCGTCGACGAGCCCGGGCGGTGCGGCACCTGCCGCTGTGGACAGCGGTGGAGCTGCGCCCTCGAGCGGCGGTAGTTCCTCTGGGTGGAATGCGGCGGGATCCGCGATGAACAGTCTCGGCAGCTCGGCATCGAGCAGCAGTAACGGAATTGACGAACAGGGGTCGAACGATGAGTAGCAATGACACCACGATGGTGGAGCACGGCAACATCGTCATGCCCGCCAAGCTCGGCATCGGCGGGCTGGGTGCGGGTGTGACGTTCGGGTCTATCCCGTTCGCACTCGTCCTCATTGGATGCATCGTGCGCGGCTGGTGGCTTGCTGCCGGCATCATCACGCTCCTCGGCGTGGCCGCGGCGGTAGTGACCGTGGTCACCGTCAAGCAGGGCCGCAACTGGTATCGGCGCAAGGCGAACCGCATGGCATTCCGCGCTGCGGAGCGTCGCGGCGACACGCTTCTGGTTGCGGGGCCCGCGGGACGGATCCCGGATGGGAGCTTCCGTCTGCCGGGCCTGCTGACGGCGTCAGAGCTGAGCGAGCACAAAGACAGCTACGGCAACCCGTTCGGGATGATCCGTCTCGCCACAGCGACGACAAAGCACTACACCGTGGTGATCGAGTGCTTCCCCGATGGGGACTCACTCGTGGATCAGGACAGGATCAACCGGCAGGTCGCCCATTGGGGTGGCTGGCTCGCGCAGCTGGGTGTGGAGGATTCGATCGTCGGCGCATCTGTCACGATCGAGAGCGCGCCGGACTCTGGCCTGCGGCTGCGGCGCATGGTCGCGGAGAACGTGTCTGACCACGGCAGCGACTTCTCCACCGCTGTTGTCGGTGGCCTCGCGGACACGCTGTCGGGCGGTGCTCCTCAGCTGAGCACGCGTCTGGCGCTGACGTTCAATGGCACGGGTCTGGAGTCGAAGAACTCCGATCGGGGCGTGCAGGAGATGGCGGACGAGATCGGCAACCGCCTCCCGGTCCTGTTGGCTTCGCTGGGCATGACGGGAGCTGGCACCGGGGCGCAGGCGTGCACGGCGCAGGACATCGTGGACTTCACCCGCGTGGCGTACGACCCGACGGTGTCGGCCCGCGTCGAGCAGGCCCGCCAGGAGGGCGGGACAGGCCTGACCTGGTCGGAGGCCGGCCCTGCGTTCTCCGAGGCGAAGTACGACCGGTACTACCACGACCGTGGTGTGTCGAAGTCGTGGACGATGTACGAGGGTCCGCGATCAAAGTTCTACGCGACGGCGCTGCGCCGCGCATTCGAGCCGATGAAGGGCGTTCTCCGCAAGCGGGTGACGATCCTGTATCGTCCGATCCCCGCTGGGGATGCGCCGGATGTGATCGAGGCCGAGATCAACAACGCGCAGTTCAACTCGTCGACGAAGCAGCGCGCGACGGCCCGGCAAAAGAACCGCATCCGGTTCGCGAACAAGGCGGCCGAGGAAGAGGCCGCGGGTGCGGGTCTCATCCGGTTCGGCATGATCATCACCACGACGTGCCGGACGAACGATGAGTTCCCGCGTCTGGAGAAGGTCATCCCGTCGCTGACGAATCAGGCGCGCCTCAAGATCCGTGAGGCGCTGGGGAACGAGGACGTGGCATTCCTCGCGGGCCTGCCCCTGGGCGTGGTTCTGCCCGCGCACATGACGTTGCCCGATCAGATTAGGGACTGGCTGTGATGACGATGACGACGACAAGAGCGCAACGACGACAGACGGAGGCGGGAGAGCTGCGGCTGACCCCGCGTGAGGCAAAGCGCCTGGAGCACAAGGTGCGACCCCCGGCTGTCACTCCGCTGCAACGCTGGCTGCAGTTCCTCGACCGCACCCGAACGCAGCGCCGCCGTGCGCTGGGGCGTGCGGGGCGTCGAGGCTGGCGTACCAGCGGCACGGGGCGGATGCCCTGGATCGAGCCGCTGCCGGAAGCACAGGGCACCACGGTGCAGGTGTGCGGTCTCTGGCCGTTCATCGCCGGTTCGAGCGACCTTCCCGTGGGCGTCCCCCTCGGGAAGAACCTGCTGAAAGGCACGGTGGTCTGCGCCGATCCGATCAGTTGGTTCCTCGCCAATCTGATCAACCAGCCCTCGTGCTTCGTTCTCGGCCGTCCCGGCCTGGGAAAGTCGACGCTCGTACGTCGCATCGTGACGGTGCTGGAGGCCTGGGGGCACATCCCGATGGTCCTCAGCGACACGAAGCCCGACTACGTGGATCTGATCGACGCGATGGGCGGGCAGGTGTTCCACCTGGGCCCTGGCCAGGAAGTCATCAACATCCTCGATTTCAGCCAGTTGCTGAGCGAGCTCGAGCAGATCCCCGACGACATCACCCGTGGCGACGCGCCGCGGCGTGAGGCTATCGACGCGATGAAGCGGCGTCGGGCCACTCTCGTGACGGGTCTGCTGGAGCTGGGCCGTGATGCCCGGATCAGCGAGAAGGAACGCAGCATGGTCGTGGAGGGCCTGCGCATCCTCGATGAAGAATTCGACATCGAGAAGGAAGGCCGGCAGCCGCGGATTAGCGACCTGGTGGCCCTGGTGCGCTCTCGTCACCCGCGCCTCGCCGCGATCGCGCAAGACCGTGGCGATGAAGAACGGTATGCGGAGCGCACGGAGCTGCTGCTGGACGGTCTGATTGCGTTGACCTCGTCGGGTGTGTACGGGTCGATCTTCGACGGTGATAGCACCGTGCAGATCGAGGCCGGTCGGCCGGTCGTGTTCGATCTGTCGTCGATCGATGACGGCGACCTGACCCTGCAGGCGGCCGTGCAGGCCGTGTCGTGGTCGTTCGGGTCTGCGGTCGTCGACGCGGAGAAGTACCTCGCGGATGCCGCCCTGCGGCCCCGCCGTCACTACTTCCTGGTGATGGATGAGCTGTGGCGCATGCTGCGCGCCAGTTCGGCGATGGTGTTCTTCGTCGACGCGCTGACGCGTCTGAACCGTGCACGCGGTATCGCACAGGCGATGATCACGCACACGATGGATGACCTCAAGCTGTCGTCTGACGAGCTGACGACGATCGCGTGGGGCTTCGTGGCCCGGTCCGCGATGGTGTTCATCGGCGGGCTCGCGCAGTCCGAGATGGGGAACCTGGAGCAGGTGTTCGCCATGTCGGCACGCGAGAAGTCGATGATCATGGACTGGAGTGCCGACGGGTCGCTGAACCCGCACACGGGCACACAGGCGGTCCCGCCTGGGCGAGGAAAGTTCTTGCTCAAGATCGGAAAGAAGCCGGGGACACCGTTCGAGGTGGAACTCACGGCTGCAGAGATGGACGTGAACAACACGAACCGGGCCTGGACGACAGCGGCAGAGCGGTTCCGTGCGAACGCGGCACGCGTTACCGAGACGCTGGAGGAGGCGGCCTGATGCGCCCGAACCGGCGGGCACAACCTCTCGCGGCCGACACCGGGTGGCTGGTGATCGGCGGGGTACTCGCGGTGGCGATGTTCGTCGGGGTGCTGGGCTGGTTGGCTGCGCTCACCAACCCCGGCGTCGACGAGCTCGGCCGGCGTGACCCTTTCACGGTGCTGGCGGCTGTTCTGACAGGGAAGCTGTCGCCGGCGCCGCTGCAGGTCGTGATCTTCCTGCTCGGGCTGATTGTCCTGGGGGTGGCGGCCGCCGCGATCGCCACGCTGGCGCTGCGGCGCCGGTCATCGGGATCCCGGGTCGACCACAAGGCGGCGTCGATGGGACAGATCCGCGAGCTGGATGAGATGACGCAGAAGAAGGTCGCGGAGGACACCGCCCGTCTCGGCGCAGAAGGCGCAGCGGACGGTGTCCCGCTCGGCCGACACATCCCGTCCGGCAAGTTCCTCTTCGGCACGTGGGAGTGGGTGCAGATCTGGCTCATGGGACCGCGTGCGGGCAAGACGAGCTGCGTGTGCGTGCCGCAGATCCTGGAGACGCAGGGGCCGGTGTTCGCGACGTCGAACAAGCGAGACATCGTCGACCTCACCCGCGGGCCGCGATCGGAGATCGGCCGCATGTGGATCCACGACGTGCAGGACATCATCGGGGCGGAGCCCACCTGGTGGTGGAATCCGCTGTCGTTCGTGACGAACTTCGAACGTGCGGAGAAGCTTGTCGACGTGTTCGTCTCGGCCGCGCAAGAAGCTGACGCGAAGGAAGATGCGTACTTCGGGCCGGCCGGCCGGGAGACACTCGCGCGGTTGTTCCTCACCGCTGCGGTGACGGGGAGACCCATCACTGACGTGTACCTGTGGGCGATGGATCCCAGCGGGCGGGATCCCGAGATCGGAGATCCGTCTGTGCTGCTCGTCGAGGACGACTACACGCAGGCACAGGGCCTCTCGAAGACGCAGACGCTCACGGAGAAGCAGCGTGACGGCGTGTACGGCACGGTGCGGACCTTTATCGGCGTCCTGGCCAACAAGAAGGTGCTCCCGTGGATCACGGACACCGACGGGCGACCGCACTTCGACCCGTACGACTTCGTCAAGTCCACCGACACCGTCTACGCGATCTCTCGCGAGGGCGGTGGTAGCGCCAGGGCGATCACCGCGGCGCTGACGATGGCGGTCCTCACGGCCGCCGAGGAAGTCGGTTCCCGGATGCGTGGCGGCCGCCTCGCAACACCGTTGATGGCGGTCCTCGACGAGGCCGCGAACGTGTGCCGGTGGCGAGACCTGCCCGACGTGTATTCGCACTACGGCAGCCGCGGCATCATCGTCTCCACGTTCTTCCAGTCCTGGCAACAGGGCGTCGAAGCGTTCGGCATCAACGGGATGGACAAGCTCTGGGGAGCCGCGAATATTCGCGCCTCGGGCAGCGGCCTCGCGGACGATAAGTTCCTCCCGCACCTGTCCCAGCTGATCGGTGACCACGACGTGGTGCACCGCACCAGCACCCAGCAGCACGGAGGCCGGTCGACGACGACCAGTATCAGCCGCGAGCGGATCTTCGACGTCTCGGAACTCGCAGCGATGCCGCGCGGCCGCGCGGTGATGATCCCCGCCACACAGCCGGCGACGCTGTTCGCGCTCGAGCACTGGTCGGCGAAACCGTACGGCGAGAAAGTGGCCGCGAGCCGCGACTACTACGAAGCGCAGGCGGTCCAGACGGGACACCTCGAGGAGACATCGAATGTCTGATTACGACGACGAGACCCCGGATGAGCCCGAGGTCGAAACGTACTACCCGAACGTGTATATGTGGGTCGAACACTGGCTGTTGCCGCACTGGAAGCGTGACCTGTCCCCGGCTCGGTGGGATGCCCGCTGGTGGGAGTACACCGAGGTCCTCAGCCGGTTCGAGGCCCTGTGGCGGGCGTGGGAGTTCCTGCGCCTTGAAGGGCCGACCGGTATGGCGGTCTTCTTCCGCGACTACCTCGACACGGCCATGCCGATCATCACGGCGAGCGATGGCCCGTTCTGGCGTGTCGAGAAAGTCTCTCGAACACGCACGCTGCCCGAACAGTGGCCGAGCGAGCTTCCCTCGCCTGAGGACATGCCCGACCTGGTCTGACCGGAGCTGACGCGATGCTGTTCTACGACATCTTCTTCCTCGTCCTGGCGGCGGTGGGAGCCGCTTTTCTCCTGGTGCCTGTCTTTCGGGATCCCGGGATGGCACGCCGCAAGCGCGTCACCCGCTGGGTCCACGCGATCGGCCTGTGCCTGGTGGCGGTGTCTCTCGTGGCCGTCGGCCGAACGTCGGCCGAGTGGGCCGCGTTTCTCGTCCTCGCCGTCGTGGCCGTCTGGGCACTGGTGATCCTCGCGCTCCGCCTCCAGGACCGCATCGAGCAGACTCGGGGGCTCAGGGCAGATGCCACGCTAGGTCAGCTGGCCGCACCGACGCCGATCTCCGCGACGCGGGCGTTCTTCCACTGGATCGCATGGTCAGTGGGAGGGGGCACGGTCCTCCTGCTGGCAGTGATGGTGCTCGGCGGGATCCTCGAACCCGAACTGACATCGTCCGTGATGAACGTACCGGACGCGTGGAAGCTGATCCTCGGTGCCGACATCCTGATCATCGTGGCGGCCGGGATCGGCGTGCTGATCCAAAAGCTCACGCGTGATGAAGCGGTCCGGTACCACGAGGCCCTGACGGAGGGCATCACCGCCCGGCTGCGGGCGGAAGAAGCCGCCGGCTACGGCAAGGGGTATTCGGACGCGCTGTCAGGAACCGCACCAAACGAAGGCAGCTAAGTACCCATGGGACTGTTTTCGCGGCGCGGTAGGGCAGAGCTGATCACCGATCTGCGGCCGGGGGAGATCTTCGTGTTCGGATCGAACGCTGCGGGCTCTCACGCGGGCGGCGCCGCCCGACAGGCCGTGCGAGACTTCGGCGCCATCATGGGGCAGGCTCACGGACTCCAGGGCCGCTCATACGCGCTGGTGTCGATGTCTGGTCTGGATGTGATCGCGGAGGAAACCGCCACGTTCTATGCGTTCGCTCGCACGCATCCAGAGCTGACGTTCTTGGTGACGGAGATTGGGTGTGGCATCGCTGGCCACACCCCCACAGAGGTCGCGCCATTGTTCGCCGGAGCTCCGCGAAACGTCGTCCTTCCGCGCTCATTTATAGAGCTTCTTGAGGGTACGCATGAGTGAGTCGGGAGAGCGGGCTCGTGCAGCTGCTTTCGGACGGCAGCGCGCGCAGGCCGAGCAGAGAGAGGCACAAGCGATCCTCGATCGGATACCGCCGCCGTGGTACCGAGTGGCCGCTGCGCGTGCGCATCGTCGCGCGGCCGACGAGGCGCGGGTCAGCTTCGAGCGTGCACGGTACGAAATCGGAGAGCACGAGAATGCTCTCGCGCATCTCGGTGCCGGCGCAGATCCGGACGAGTGGGGAGTGTTCAGCCTTGCCCCCGGCGTCAGCCTGGAGGCGACTCTCGCCCGGCTTGAGGCAGGGCGATACGAGAACGCGGATCTCGCGGGCGCTGCCGCCGCATTGCGGCCGCTCGTGGCTCCCGCGCGCGCGTCGACCGTTCTCGGTGACGCTGCCGCGCGGAAGGAGATCGAACGGGCAGTGGCCGCCCTGGCGGCGCGGGCACCCCGCAGGCTCGTGCGCGAGCTCATCGACCATCTCCCCGCCCGCGAGCGGCCGTTGCCGGCACGCGCCGAGGATCTCGCTCACTACGGCAGGTACAAGCTGCTCGTCACCGAGAGCGCGTCAAAGATCCGCCTCGACGACATCGTGATGGGCTCGGTGCGGGGGAGGGGCTTCGGCAGCTCACTCCTGCAGGAGCTATGCCGGTACGCAGACCATCGCTCCCTGCCGATCGTATGCACCATGATGACCGACTACCCGGACCTGCCGCGGGATGCGTCCCCGGAGGAGTACAAGGCGGCCCAGCGGACCGCTGAGCGTCGCCTGGCCGGGTGGTACCACCGCCATGGCTTCCGGTCCTCTCGCCCCGTCGACGAGTGGAAATCCCGCACGGATCTACGGCGGGAACCCGGCCCCCACGAACGGAAGGAAACGACATGACCGAGAACACGACAGTCCCAGAGAAACCCGCGCGCACGACGCTGCGCGACGCGCTGCGACAGATCCGGGATGAGATCGCGGCACAGTTCGCGATCGACCGCACCGGCATCACACGCCGAGAGGTCCCTGCCCGGGCGAAAGCCGCAGCCTGGGCCGCGATCGCCGGAATCTACCTCGTGGGCTGGAGCGAAGGGGTCCGGGTTGCTGTCGTGATGCTGCTCGGATGGACTCCTGCGCCCGACACGTGGCCCACGGGTACCGTTGCCACCGCCACGGCGGGCATCGTACGACAGATCGCCGTGGTGTTGATGGCGGCCGCGTTGATCTGGGCGTTTCGTCGGTACGCGGGCGCTGAGGTACAACGTGCCACCTGGAGGACCAGCGTCAAGACGTTCCCCGTCGGCTACCTCGCCGTGTTCATCGGATTCACCCTCGCGGGGGCGCTCAGCACGGTCTTCGGGTTGCCGTCCAACGAGTTCGATCTTGCGCCGATCGATGACCCGCTTCTGCACGTTCTCAATATCGTCAACGATGGGATGGCCGGCCCAAGCGAGGAGCTGGCCCTTCTCGCGCTCGTCGTCGTTGCGCTCCGTGCCACCGGGCACAGCTGGACTGTGGTCCTCATCGCGGCGATTGCTGTGCGGGTGCCCTTTCACCTGTACTACGGCTGGGGTGCGATCGGCCTCGCCGCCTGGGCCCTCCTGATGGTTCTGCTGTACCGCCGCACGGGAGCTATCGTCGCCCTCATCCTCGAGCACGCCACGTTCAACATGCTCACTTACGCCGGCGCCATCGGATGGTCACTCAAGCTGATCTTCACGCTGTCTGGCCTCGTGGTCGTCGGCGTCGTCTTGACTAAAAGCATCGCGCAGCGAGAGAAGGCCGCAGCGGAGAAACCGTAGTGCGCTCGGCACACGTCGAGAGAGGGCCCCGCCAGCTCGGCGGGGCCCTCTCTCTTGAGTTCTGCCGGACAGCCCGCGCGGTGGTTACTCCCCAATTTCTCCGATGTGCTCGCCAGAGAGAGCGCGTTTGACGAGCTGCGCATGCTCGGCAGACACCGGGAACTGGATCTCGGCGCCGTCTGGGAAATGCTCGTCCCCGGCACTGACCATGAGAAGGAAGTCGCCACTCGGGTACTGCGTGATGGTGAGTGATCCGCTTGTCAGCGACGGCTCCCCGTCGATGGTGCTCACCGGCCAAGTCAACGTGATCCGAAGGTTGTCGTTGTCCATCTATACTCCGAGCGGTGCGACGGATGCTGCGGCCGAGTGGAACGCCGCATACCGCGGCCGCCGCGTCGTTCATCCGGGACGCGAGGCGACCGAGGTCGACCCGCAGATGTACGAGCAGATGAACACCGAGCTGGGTGCGCTGCGCGAGCGGCTGCGCAGCGTTCCCGTCGACGATCGCGAGACGTGGGCGCGTGTCGCACGGCACACGGCAGGCCGAGCGAGCGCAGAGGCTCGGCTCGGTTCACGCCAAGGGTCGTCACGGCGTCTCCGGTGCGTGCGGCGAGTTCGGCGACGTTGATCAACGCCGACTGTTTACTGGGCGTGTCTGCGTAGTGACATCTGCAGCATGTAGCGGGATGTTCTTCGACAAGGGTGCAGCGGCGAGTCCATCCCGTCGATGATGTAGAGCGCCGTCGCCGACGGCAAGCCATACTCACAACGGCGGCGTTGGCTAACTATACGAACAGTCGATCCGCCTGTCAGAGATGTAACAAAGACGTCATATGATCTGATTGCTGTTGAAATGTCTAAATAAGTACAGTGGTGTGACAGTGCTGAGGTGACGATGCCCAGCCAAACCCCAAGGAGATGACCGTCGTACGCTTCACTCGTTCCCTTTCCCTCACCGGCGGTGCTGCGCTGAGTGCTGGGCTGGTGGTCGAGTGCGGCATCAACCTGGCTCGTTGAGCCGTCGGCGGGGGCGGTCGATGACGCCCGCACGGTTCGTCCGCGTCCGATCCCGTGCAGACTTCGTATCAATTGGAATCGCGCGCATGCGCGAGCAGTCGCTGGCTGAACAGTGTGAGGTGTACCGCAATGTCTACTGAACCGATGAGGGTCGATCTCTCGGAGTTCCCGCTCGTCGACCACCACTGCCACGGGGTCCTCGAGAGTGATCCCAGTCGCGAAGACTTCGAGCTACTGACTACCGAGTCCGACTGGGCAGCCCCCGAAGGAACCACCGGATTCGACTCTCAAGTAGGTTTTGGGATCCGGAGATATTGCGCTCCAGTCCTCGACCTGCCCTCGTTCGCGAGCCCCGAGGACTACCTTGCCCGACGGGTGGCGCTCGGAGCGCCGGAGGTCAACCGCAGACTGCTGCGATCCACGGGGATCTCCGACTACCTCATCGAAACCGGGTATCGCGGCGACGCGATCCTGACACCTTCCGCAATGGCCGACGCCGGCGCTGCCCGCGCTCATGAAGTGGTGCGCCTTGAGCGCATTGCTGAGCAGCTCGTGGAGGGCGGATGCTCTGCCCCGCAGTTCAGAAAGACTTTCGCTCAAACCCTCGACGACGCCCTTCGCGCAGCGGTAGGTGTCAAATCCATCGCCGCCTACCGCATCGGTCTCGACTTCGATCCTCGCCGTCCGTCCGCAGAAGACGTAGACACCGCGCTCGACGCGTGGATGCGCTCAACGCTCGGTGGAGAGGTCCGACTGTCGGACGCGACCATCATCCGTCATCTCCTGTGGGAGGCGGTCGACCGCGGCGCCCTCATCCAATTCCACATCGGATACGGCGACGCCGACGTCGACCTTCTGCGGTGCACCCCGTTGCTGCTGACCGAATTCATGAGGCTCACGCGCGCGTCAGGCGTCCGCATCGCGTTACTGCACTGCTACCCGTTCCACCGCGAAGCGGGCTACTTGGCCCAGGTCTTCCCTCACGTCTTCCTCGACGTGGGTCTCGCGGTGAACTACACCGGGTCGCGCTCGCACGCGGTGATTGCGGAGTCGATGGAGCTCGCCCCGTTCTCCAAGCTAATGTTCTCCAGCGACGCCTTCGGCGTTGCGGAGCTCTACCTCCTAGGAGCGCTGCTGTTCCGCCGGGGGACCGAGGCCGCCCTCGCCGACTTTGCTGCGCGGGACGGGTGGCCTGTCGAAGAGCAACGCCGGGTCGCTGAACTCATCAGTTCTGGCAATGCACGCCGCGTCTACGGGATCGGCGCATGAGGCCCGATCTGGCGCTCCTCGCCGCGCACTGGCGAGCGGCGTTCGTCGCGGAGCAAGAGGCCGCAGTTGGACTGCGGAAGGATCTGCACGCAGACCCGCGTGCATCCGCCGACGAGGATGATGCTTCGCGGCGTATCGAGGCCGCTCTCCATGGGGTCATCGCTTTCCGGCGGAGTGCGGACACCGGACGTATCGGCCGTATCGGCCCGGAGCGCGGCGCAGCGATTGCCCTCCGCGCTGAACTCGACGCCCTTCCGCTGCGAGAGCAGACCGGCGCGCCCTATGCAGCGACCGGCGAGCTCATGCATGCCTGCGGACATGACGTGCATCAAGCCGCCCTCGTGGCACTGCTTCGCGCCTCCGTCGGTATCGACCTTCCATTCGGGCTGGTCGCTCTTCTGCAGCCGCGGGAGGAGACCTACCCGTCAGGTGCGCTCGACATGGTGCGAGAGAACGTTCTTCTCGATGAGGACATCGCACACGTCATCGGCGCGCACGTGCATCCGGCGGTGCCCGTCGGCGAGATCGCGGTGGGTGGAGGATTCATCAACGCCGCGGCCGACGAAATCGACATCCGGTTGGTGGGACGCGGCGGCCATGGCGCCTACCCGCATGACGGAGCAGACCCCGTTGCAGCTGCCGCACACATTGCGATTGCTTTGCCGGAGCTGGTACGGCGTACCGTCTCGCCTCTGAATGCAGCCGTCATCAGCATCGGCACATTGCACGTGGGCGATGGCGCTGCGAACGTCCTCCCGGAGAATGCCCACATCCGCGCCACTCTGCGCAGCACTGATCCGGCGGATCGGGTTGCTCTCCAGCGTGCAGTCAAGAGCACCGCGGAGAGCATCGCGAGCGGATTCGGGGTGGTCGCGGTCACCACTGTCACCGAAGGCGAGCCGGTGCTGATCAACGACGCCGAGCTTGCCGCTCGCATCGGCGACGCCGTCGTCACCCTCGGAGTCTCGCGCGCGGAACCACTCCGCTCACTCGGTGCCGATGACTTCTCCTACTTCTCCGACGCCGTGCCCTCCGCGATGCTCTTCGTTGGCGTCGAGACCGCAGGAGAGACACCACCGCCGTCCCTTCATCACCCGCGGTTCCTGCCGACGGATCGTGCCGTGCAGGACGTGGGCATGGCGCTCATGGCCGGCTACCTCGCAGCCGCTGAAAACCTCCTCGACGCGCGTCCTTCGGCGATCACAGCTCCTCAGGTCCGCGAGACGCTGACGGATCACCCCTCCATCGAGAGGGAGCATGCATGAACTCGGTGACGCGGACACTCGCACGCGGCACTCGCTAACGCATCCTGTTCCGCCGATTCGACGTCTGCTTCAAGCTGGCCGCAGGTGAAGAGAAATCTTATACGTACTATCTGTTACATCTAGCGCTATTTGTTGTACTCTGTACTATCCAGTTCGTATCCTGGGGCGTCAGAGTCGACGCCATACGAAGGGTTCTGAAATGACTGCAGCATCCACTCGCGTCGGGGACAGCACCCCGGTCGCCCCGCGCAAGACACTCCGCCTGTGGGAAGTCGTGGCAATCTCGGTGGGCTTCATGGGGCCCGTCATGGCGATGTCGTTGAACGGCATCGGAGTCGCCGGACTCGTCGGCTCCGGCGTGCCGTTCACCTTTATCGTCTCGTTCGCTGGGACGATGCTTGTGGCATACGCGTTCATCCGGCTCACCCGATACATCACTCACGCCGGGTCGGTATACGCCCTCGCAGGCTCCACGCTCGGCCCTCGGGCAGGCTTCTTCGGAGGTTTCGCGCTCCTGGGCACCTACATCTTCTTCGCCGTCTGCATCGCTGGCGCGTGCGGGGTTTTCTTCCAAGCGATGATGACCGAGTTCGGGGTAACACTCCCGTCGTGGACCTGGGTTCTCGTGCCCGTCGTCGTCGCCGTGTTCACCCTCATCCTCAACGTGCGTGAGTCCACCGTTACGGCTCGTACGCTCCTGGGCATCGGGTTCGTCGGAATCGCCGCGATGGTCGTGCTCTCGGTGGTCATCATCGTTCGCGTGGCTTCGGGAGACGCGCCCGTATCGACCGGCGTGGACTTCTCCGTGCTGCTTCCCGGCGACGCCCCGATCAGCGCCGTCATGACCGCCGCAGTGTTCGGATTCTTGTCGTGGGCAGGATTCGAGTCGGGCACCTCGCTGGGAGAGGAGACGCAGAACCCTAAGCGGGTCGTTCCGCGCGCTCTCCTGCTCGCGGTCGTCGTCGCCGGCGTCATCTACGTCCTCGTGATGTTCGCGCAGACCATCGGTTTCGGAACCGATGAGGAAGGTGTCGCGGCGTTCGCTGGAGCATCCTCCACTCTCACAACCCTCGCGTCCACTTACGTCGGACAGTGGTGCGCGGTGCTCATCGCGATCTTCGCATTCCTCGTCGCGTTCGCTTCCCTGCTGAGCTCGACCGCGGCAGCCGCCCGTCTCCTCTTTGCTCTCGCACGCGACGGGTTCGGACCGAAGTCGTTCGCCGCTACGAGCGACAAGACCGGAGTCCCCGTCCGGAGCACGATCTTCGTGATCATCCTCACCGTCGTCTTCGCGGTCGGGTTCGGCCTGTTCGGCGCCACATCGGTGGAGGTGTACTACTGGTTCGCGACCATCGCGACCCTCTGCATGGTGGTCGCATACGGAATGACCTCGGTAGGCGTCATCAAGCACACGTTCTCGCGTGGATCGAAGATCCCGAAGTGGGAAGCCATCATCCCGGTCCTCGGCCTCGCCTTCCTCGCCTACGTGTACTTCATCCAGATCGCCGGCCAGGCCGCCCCGTACACATACTTCCCGTGGATTGCGGGCGCGTGGTGCCTGATCGGCTTGATCATCGTGCTCGTCCGCCCATCCCTTGCCGACAGAATCGGATCTCGTCTGAGCGTGGAAGAGCTGGACTGATAATGACCGTCAACAACCCGAACCCGACGACAGGAAAAGACACCATGGGCACCGAGGCAGAAAACGACGAACTGATCTTCATCGCCACCACCGACATCGCGGCGCGCACCAAGGGACGCTCGATGCGGTTGGCGGACTTCGACGAGAACGCCTCGCTCGGTTGGGTGCCCGCAAACCTGGGCATCGGCTCGCTCGGTCACATCGTCGATGACATCCCCTACGGCTCCACCGGTGATCTGCGCCTCAAGCCGGACCTCAGCTCGCTCGCCCGCGTGGATGGAATCCCCGGGCGGCCCCCGCTGAACGTCGTTTTCGCGGATCTGGTAAACACGGACGGGTCACCTTGGGAGAGCTGCCCGCGCACCTTCCTCCGTGACGCTGTCGAGCAGCTGCGGACTGAGTTCGGCATCACAACTCGTTCCTCTTTCGAGCACGAGTTCGTGGACGTCAGCGCCAAGGGAGACCACCACCCGTTCTCGCTGCAGGCATTCCGGCGCGCAGAGCCGCTCGGATCCGAGCTGATGCGCGTACTGCACACCGCCGGACTCGAACCGGAGACCTGGCTTCCCGAGTACGGTCGTCACCAGTACGAGATCACCGTCGCCCCCACCGATCCGGTCGCCGCGGCAGACCGAGCCATCCTCGTCCGCGACATCGTCTACGACGTCTTCGAGGCCCACGGACGCGAAGCCTCCTTCGCCCCTGTCGTCGTACCGGGCGAGACCGGCAACGGTGTGCACGTGCACTTCGGACTCGATGACCTCGACGGCAACACCCTCGTGTATGACCCCACCCGCCCTGGCCGCCTTTCCAAACTTGCCGGCAGCTTCGCCGCCGGCATCGTCAAGTACGGGCCCGCCATGGCCGCCCTGTTCGCCCCGTTGGCGACCAGCTACCTCCGTCTCGCGCCGCACAACTGGTCAACGGCACGGTCGTTCCTGGGGCTTCAGAACCGCGAGGCGCTGTTGCGCATCTGTCCCACCAACGAAATCGACGGCCGCGACCCCAGCAAGCAGCTGCACTTCGAATTCCGTGGCGGTGATATCGGAGCCAACCCCTGGATCCTTCTGGGCATGATTCTGCGGGCAGGAATGCAGGGACTCCGTGACCGACTCGAGACGCCGGAGATCGTCGTTGGAGAGCTCGACCTGGAGGATCGACACGCCCACCTGACCAGGCTTCCCCGGGATCTCGAGAAGGCACTCGATGCGCTGAAGGCGGACGAGGTGGTGTCCGGGTGGTTCTCGCCGGCGTTCCTGGCAACCTTCGAGGCCATTAAGAAGGACGAGTTCGCCTCTGTTCAGGGCCGCTCGCTCACCGAGCAATGCGAGGTGTACGCTCGTGTCTACTGAGCATGCGAACTCCACGACGACGCCAGCGCACGGAGACGGTGTACCTGACCTCCTCGCACGAGACCGCGCCGTCATCGCGGGGGTAGAGAAGCTGCGCTTCTTCCCGCTTGCCGCCGTCTCAGGCTCCGGTCACACACTCGTCGAACCCGACGGCCGCGAACTCATCGACCTCAGCGCAAGCTGGACGGCATCAGGTTTTGGGCATGGCAACATGCGCATCGCTGCTGTCATTGCCGATGCCGCAGCTTCAAGCCCCGGATCCTCGATCCTGTCCGCCACGCATCCGGACGCAGTCTCACTCGCGGAGGAACTACTCGATCTCGTGCCCAGCTCGCTGCCGCCTGAGGAGAGACGCGTCTACCTCGGACATGCGGGCACAGACGCGAACGAAGTGGCGCTACACGGCGCTCGCCACGCGACCGGGCGACCGAACGTGATCGCGTTCGAGAACGGCTACCACGGCGGAATGGGTGACTCACGGGGTGTATCCGGCGTTCACATCGCCTCTGGTGTGCCTGCCGACCCGCACCTGACTCTTCTGCCCTACCCGGATGCGTACAGGCCCCACACCGGCGACGCGTCCACCATCGTCGAAGACATCCTCGCCGCAGCCAGCGAGGAGCTGTCCCGCGGGAAGACTGCGGCAGTGATCGTAGAACCTATCCAGTCCGATGGTGGGGTCATCGTGCCCCCAGCCGGTTTCCTGTCAGGTCTGCGAGAACTGTGCGATGCGCACGGCGCGTATCTCATTGTCGACGAGGTGAAGGTCGGCCTAGGACGCACTGGGCTCCCGCATGCGTTTGCCTATGACGGCGTCGTTCCCGACATCGTCACCCTCGGCAAGGCGCTGGGAGGAGGACTCCCGCTGTCCGCCGCTGTCGGTCCAGCCTCTGTATTGGACGAACCGGTGGCTTCTGCATTGATGACCACTACCGGTAACCCGATCTCGTGCGCTGCCGGCCGTGCCGTTTTGTCGATTGTTCGAGAGGGTTCCGTTACTGCCAATGCGCGGGATCGTGGGTTCCAACTACTGACATTGTTCGAGGAGTACGTCCGCACGTACCGGCCGGGTGCCTGCCACGTGGGCAACGTGCGCGGTCGCGGGCTGTCGGTCGGCGTCGAGATCGTTCACGACCGCCAGTCCGCGGCTGCAGACGACAACCTCACCGCGAAGATCGTCTACCGAGCTTGGCAGCTCGGCGTAGTGGCCTACCCGGTGCGGGGCAACGTCATCGAACTGACCCCGCCGCTGACAATCCCGGCTGACGCACTCTCGGAAGCGGTGCGACTCCTGACCCAGGCAATAGACGACGCCGCGGAGGGCGTCGTGTCCGACGAGCAGATCGCTGACTACCAGGGCTGGTGATATGGCCCACGGTCAGCGACCTCAAGGTCACGCGGACGCGGGGGTGACGGGCTCGGAGATCCAGGTTTCCCGAACAGCTTCAAGGGACTCAAGGCGCTTACGACCCGACTCGCCACGTTCTTCCGTCACCCCCGCGATCACTGTCTCCAGGACCGCCAGCGCGGGGACGAGAGAGTCGAACGGGGATGGTGCGTCCACATTCGCTGGCAACACGGCCTTCGCTACGTCTGCAACCGGCGACATCCAGCGGTCCGTGAACAGCACCAGTTCAGCACCCTGCGACGCGACACTGCGCGCGAATCGCACGACCCCCTGGTCGTACCTGCGGTAGTCGAACACAACCAAGACGTCGCTTCGACGGGTGTCGGCCACGACGGCAAGGCGCTTGAGCTCGTCAGGGCCAATCGACTGCACATCGGGACGCAACAGCATCAGATGGGCCGCGAGATAGTCCGCCAGCATCAGACTGAACCGTCCGCCGATCAGTCGCACGCGTCGGCGCGGGTCCGACAACAGGGACACCGCTCGCTCGTACTCGCTGAGCGGAAGGTCACCCATCGTTGCACTGATGCCGGAGGTGAACACCTCGGTCGCGTGGGCCAGTTCGTCGTCGTCGGAGCGAAGATCCGCTCGCCCGTACTGCTCCAGTGGGGATCCCAGACGTTCCTGTACTTCGTGAACGAGTTTTTTCTGGAAGTCGGGATACCCGGTGAAGCCGAGACGTCCGACGAACCGAATCACGGTGGGGGAGCTTACCGACGCGCGACGCGCGAGTTCGGCGACTGTCTCCAGTCCCGCGATGGGATAGTTCGCGAGCAGCGCTCGTCCAACTTTCCGCTCGCCTGCGCTGAGCGAGTCCAGAGCCCGTCTAACTTGCTCACTGACCAGCAGGCCGCCAGCCTGCAAACCATCAACGGCCATCGTCACTCCCTTGGTTGGAACCCACGTTACACATTGGCATGATCACTACCTTCTGTTGATGCGGTTCCGACTTTCTGCGCCCGAACTGTCGCGGAGATCAGTGCGATGGTCTGCTCCTCGAGCGTCGGCGCCGTCAGCAGGAGAACGTCGCGAGTCAGCGCCGCGCCAAGGAGAGGCACCGTGACCACTCCCTCCTGCGCGTGAAGGTCTTCTGGCAGAGCAAGCTCGGGCACCATGGCTAGGCCTAGTCCTGCGGCAACATATGCGCGAACGACTCGGTAGTCGTCCGTTCGCGGCCCGATTCGAGGATCGAAGCCCGCGGCGTGCGCAGCCGCGGTGAAAGCGAGATCCCCCGGGTCCGTTTCTCTGACGCCGAAGACCCACGGCTCTCCACTGAACTCCAGGAGATGACGTGAGCCCGCATTCGCGAGAGGGTGTCCGCTAGGGGCAATCAGGGTGAATCGCTCTGCAAACAGGGAGGAGCGGCGGACGCCCGGTCCCGCAGGCGCGGGGTCTCCCGGCCGCTCAAACACGATGGCAGCATCCAATGCGAGCTGGTCCATCATCAGGGTCAACTCGTGGAGTTCGCCTTCGACGACTCGGGCGGAATAGCCGGAGGAATCGAGAGCGCGCACCAGCGCTGGCAGCACTCGAGCTGCGGCGGTGGGGAAGATGCCGAGCCTGACCCGTCGCCGGCCGTCAGCTAGCGTTTTCGCCACATCGCCTTCTGCGCGAGATGCGCGGTCGAGGATAGCAATCGCATGCGGAAGCCAGAGTCTGCCTGCTGAGGTGAGCTGCGTGCCAGCACGGGAGCTGTCGATGACCGGCAACCCCGTCGTCAGCCCAAGCGCACGCAGGTGATGAGTCACAGTTGGTTGACTCCACCCCAGGGCGGCCGCCGCCCCCAGCACGGAGCCATGTTCTGCAACTGCCCGAAGGGCGGCGAACTGACGTAGATCGAGCATTCGACTCTCTCAATACCTCGTATTGGAACTCACACGATAGTCACTATTCCATATGGACGACATCCCGATCACGATTGAAGAGTGAACACGGACACTCTCGACCCCCACACCATCCAGGCTGCGTCGCCATCTGACACTCCGACGCCGTACGCCGATGCGCTGCTTCACTATGCAGCTCGAGACACGGTTCGCTTAAATGTCCCGGGGCACTCCGCCGACCCTCACGCGGCTCCGGAGCTTGCCGCCTACTTCGGTGAACACCTCCTCCGGTTGGATGTGCCGCCGCTTCTCGCCGGCCTCGACAAGGGCCAGGACAACCCGTTGGCGCGCGCCCATGAGTTGGCAGCTGGGGCATACGGGGCTCGCCGGACATGGTTCCTCACGAACGGCGCCTCGCAGGCCAATCGGATCGCGGCTCTCGCGCTTGCTGGATTCCGCGATACCAGGCAGCCGGTCATCGCGCAGCGCAGCGCCCACTCGTCGTTCTCCGACGGGATCGTACTTGGTGGCCTGCTGCCGCGGTTCGTGCAGCCTTCCATTGACGGCTGGTTCGGTATCAACCATGGTGTGTCGCCCGCGGCCCTGCGCGAAGCGCTGCACGGACTCCCCGATGAGGAACGGCCGAAGGGCATCTACGTCATCTCGCCGAGCTACTTCGGTGCCGTCGCAGATGTTGCCGCGCTGGCAGACATCGCACATGAGGCGGGAGCGCCGCTCATCGTGGACGCGGCGTGGGGCGGGCACTTCGGATTCCACCCAGACCTCCCCAACAACCCTCTTCATCTCGGGGCGGACCTCGTCGTCTCAAGCACCCACAAGCTCGGCGGCAGCCTCACCCAGTCCGCCATGTTGCACCTCGGACACAGCCGCTTCGCTGACGAGCTCGAACCTCTCATCGACCGCGCATTCGGACTGACGCAGTCCACGAGCGAAAGCTCGCTGCTGCTCGCCTCGCTGGACATCGCCCGTGACGCCATGCAGCGCGGGCATGATCGGATCGGTGCTGCCATCGCCGCGGCCGAAGAGCTACGAGACAAGATCCGTAACGGTGGTCGCTTCGCCATCGTCAGCGACACGTTTGAGCGCTTCCCTGACATCGAAGCGTCCGACCCACTCCGAGTCTCGATTGACGTCGCCCGTGGAGGGGTTCACGGCAACACAGCCCGAGAACTGCTCATGGACCGCGACGGCATCTACTTCGAGATTGCCACTGAGAACTGCATCGTTGCCGTCATCGCTCCGGGCGTGGTTCCTGATGTTGACCGCGTTGTGCGCGCACTTCACGCCCTCCCCAACGACCCCAACGTTCGCACCGAGCACACACTCGATGCCCTCGGTGCGCTTCCGGCGCCCGGTCAACTGACGATGCTTCCACGCGACGCGTTCCTCAGCCCTGCCGAGTTGATCCCCGCGGAAGACGCGGTCGGCCGGGTGTCAGCAATTGCACTGGCCGCCTACCCCCCGGGGATCCCAAACGTTCTTCCCGGCGAAGTGATCACCCACGAGCTAGTGGAGTTCCTCCAGCGGGTTGCGGCGACGCCAGGAGGCTACGTGCGCGGGGCGTCCGATCCCAGCATGACGCTCTTCTCCGTCGTCGATGCTCGCTAACAGCTGTTCGCCTCGGGATGCAGTCGTCCTCCACGGCTCGATGCTACCCGCGGCTCGATAGCGGGCCCCGTCACGCTCGGAGCGAGAACGAGCTCTCTACTAAGTCGGACAAGCTTTGCGAAGGAGGCCTCGGCTGGAGCGGCGCATCACGACATGTGCTCGCAACTCCAGGAGTCCCTAGGGCAGCACGCCCAGGACCCCTCCAGTCCCTCTCAGAGCGAGAACTAGCGCCACGCGAACAACCCATCACGATCTATCCGCAGCCGCACCGCCGAGTGCAGGCGTGGGTGCACTCGGGTGGGCGCAGTCCGACGTGAGTCATGCCGAAGGGGATGGGCGGAGAATGGGTTTCTCAGCTCGTGCCGACCTCCGCCAGACCGCAGAACGCCAAGGCGGTCAGCGCGTACGTCTTGGCGGCGACCACGAGCTGTTCGATCGGCACGTACTCATCTTCGGCGTGCGCGGTGTTGCCGACGCCGGGGCCGTACATGACGCCCTGGAGGCCTCTCGCGTCCATCCAGGTGATGTCGCACAGTCCAAAGAAGCCGCTGAGTTCCGGTAGGCGCGATTCATCGATAGCGCCGAGCGCAGCGCTGTGCGCCGAGGTCAATGCCGGAAGCAGCGGATGATCCGGGCTCAAGGTGTACGGCGCCCACAAGAGCTTCCACTCGAAGATCGGCGTGTGCTCACGCAGCCAGGGGTCCAATGCGCATGCGCTTCGAACGGCATGTTCGATCTCGGCGATGACGTCCTCGTTGGTCCGCGCGGGGTTGTGAGTCACGGAGTACTCGACGGTCAAGGTGTCGGCGAGCGCAAACGGCACCTTGAAGCCGGTGGGATGCGCGTCGAGCACCGCCGGGAGGATGCTGAAGTGGCCCGGAACGTAGTGGGGGTGCCGGTCGTGCTGCGCCCACTGATCTTCGAGGTTCCGGAGGGCTTGGTAGACGACCCAGAACTTGTCAACAGTGTTCACCCCCAAGGTCTCGCCATCGAGGGTGGGGTGCAGCGCACGTCCGCGCAGGCTCGAATGCGCCGCCTTTCCTTCGAACGAGAGCGAGAACCAGAGCCCACCCGCGCTGACGGTTGCGAGCTTGGGTGTCGTTCCGTCATAGCTGGTGGGCTCCACAATCACTGCGGCATCGGCTGTGTACCCGGCGTCCAGGGCAGCGCTCGTGCCGTATTGGTGATCGCCCGTTTCTTCTCCGACCACGGCTTGGAGGACGACATCTCCTTTGAGCTTGACGCCGGCCCTCTTCAGAGCCAATGCCGCGAATGCGGCCGCCACGACCCCGCCCTTGTCGTCGGTGGCACCTCTGCCATGCACGTCGGTGTCCGTGACGAGACCTGAGAACGGATCGCGGCTCCACTTGCTCGCGTTCGCCGGAACGACGTCCACGTGTCCGTTGAACAGGATCGACGGTCCTCCACCGGCGCCGACGATGCGGCCGCAGGCGTTGTCTCGGTCCGCTTCGACCGTCACGATCTCGACATCCGCTCCGGACGAGCGGTAAAGATCGGCGAGCAGAGCACTCACCTCGCTCTCGCGACCGATATGGTCGGTGTAGTTCTGGCCGGGGTACCGAGGGTTGACGCTGGGAATCTGTACGGCCTCGGCAAGGGTCTGCACCAACGCCGGCGTCAGTTCGTCGACGGCGGCAAGAACCGTCGACACCGCCTGGCTACGGGCGCTGTGGTGGCTGTTGGCCTCAGACATTTTTTTCTCCTTCGGTGGCGTTGGCCGTTACAGGGGTGTTCGCAATGGCTGTGTCCCTCGATCGCTGATATCTAACCGGCGCTCCAGGAACGAGTCGGCGCAGTCCGACGGCACCGCGCTCCATCAGTCCAGCGATTCCGCGAGGAAGGAATATCAGCACCAGGATCGTGCCCCCACCAATGATGATCTGACGCCACGATCCGAGGTCGGACAGTTGACGGTCGATGAGCGTCACGACGATCGCTCCGACGACCGGACCCCATATATGTCCGGTGCCACCGAGGAAGATCATGCTCAACCCGAGGGTCACGAATCCGAAACTGAAGAGCGAAGTGTCGGCCACCCGGAAATACGAAACGTACAGAGCGCCCGAAACGCCAGCGATACCGCCGCTGAGCACGAAGGCGAGCATCTGCTGACGGACGCGGCTGATCCCTCGGCTCACCGCGAACTGCTCGTTATCGCGGAGCGCGACGAGGCTCCGACCGAAGCTGCTCCGCAACACCGAGTCGAGGGCGATGAGAAGGAGGGCCACCGCGAATCCTACGAGCCAGAGGTAACCGAGACCTCCGAACTCGTGAAGGGAGAAGGAACCGATCCCGAGCGAGCGCAGACCTGGAAGTCCGCTCGATCCACCAGTGAGGCCGGGGACAGCAAGGATGAGGTAGTAACACAGCTGCACGAACACGAAGGTGATTAGGGCGATATAGATCCCTCGCATCCGCACTACAGGCAGATAGGCGAGTGCGCCGGCGGCCGATCCGACGGCGCCGCCGAGCAACAGCCCCGCCCAGGCGTCCCATCCCCACGAGACGACTGAGATCGCCGCCGCGTACCCGCCCAAACCGAAGAAGCCGACGTGCGCGAAGTTGAAGATGCCGCTGATCCCCAGGGTGAGGTTCCAACTCGCCGCGAGAAGCGCATACAGCAGTGCCGTGATGGCGACGAGCCTGCTCGACGCCGAGGTCACCAGGTATGGCAGGGCGGCCGCCGCCGTCAGGAGCCCGAGGTATGAGCCGTAGCGAATGATCAGCCGATTCATGCGGTTCGTCCTTTGATCAGACCCTCTGGCTTCACCAGCATGACTACTACCAGCACAATGAATACGACCACAGGGCTCCACTGTAAGCCGAAGAAGTACGTCGTACTCGCCTCCAGCACGCCGATCGTGAACGCGCCAATGATGGTCCCGAGAAGTGAAGTGGATCCTCCAAAGACGAGCACGACGAAGGCCGTGAGGAGAGGCGCAAATCCCTTTGCGGGCGTAATCGTCGTCGTCGTTCCGTAAATGAGCGCGGCGGCCGCAGCGAGAACAGCGGCAATGATGAAAACCGCGGCGTAGACACGCTTCGGTTGGATCCCAACGAGGAGCGCCATCTGACGGTTCTGCTCCACCGCGCGGATGCTCGCGCCCCACTCCGTTCGCTTGAGGATCACCATAAGGCCGAGTATCAGCACCATTGCGAGCCCGAATCCGATCACGCTGGTGGCAGCGAGTGGGATGCTGCCGAGACGGAAGACGACGTCCGATACGGGCGCGATCTGCCGGTTCTGCGGACCGAAGACGAGCTGGGCGGCTCCCTCGACCATGCTCGCGACGGCCAGGGTCGATACCATCACGAGGAGGGTTCCGTTGTGGCGCTGGAGCAACGGCCGAACGGCGACGAACTCGAGGAGAATGCCGAACACCGCGAGCAACGGCACGGCGGCAATGAAGGCCACCAGCACCGGTAGGCCGACCTGCGCGCTCAAGGCCCAGATCAGATAAGCCCCAACCACGAGCATCGCGCCGTGCGCGTAGTTGAAAACACCCAGCGTGGACCAGATCAGTGACAAGCCGCTCGCCAGCAGGGAGTACAGCGAACCCAGGACGAGTGCCGACACGGCGATGGCGAGAAGCGCGTCAGCCACGATGGCCTCCCTCCGCCGCGGGGCGATTGTGGTTGTCGCCGGTTCCCATATACATGTCCATTACTTCTTGGTCGCTCGGACGTTCTGCCGCCGTACCGTTGCCCGCCACTCGCCCAGACTCGACCAAGTACCACCGGTCGGTGAGTTCAAACAGGAAGTCGACGTCGCCGTCCGCGACTAGCAATGCCAACCCGGTGGCACGTACCGATCGGAGAGCTGCCAGGATCTCCGCCCGCACCTTCGGTGCGAGACCCAGGGTAGGTTCGTCCAGGATGAGCAGTCGGGGCTTGGCCATGAGGCCCATACCGATCGCCACCATCTGACGTTCTCCCCCGGATAAAGTGCCGACGAGCTGGTCGCGCCTGTCTGCGAGCTTGGGGAACAGCTCGCGCACGAACTCGAGAGTCTCGCTCCGCGTGGCTTTCGAGTTCGGTGAGCGGCTCGCGAGCACGAGGTTCTCGGTGACGTTGAGCCGCGAGAACAGGCTGCTGCCCTGCGGGATCTGCGAGAGACCGTGTCTAACGATGCTCGCAGGTGATGTGTTCGTGATCTCAGTTCCGCCGAAATGGACGGTGCCACTCGTCGCGCGGAGCAGGCCGGATACCGCGCTGAGGAGGGTCGTCTTGCCGTGTCCGTTCGGGCCGAGCAGAGCGACGGCTTCACCAGCACCGACTGACAACGAGACTCCGCGGACAATGGTGACCCGACCGTACCCCGTGGTGAGCCCGGCGACCTCGAGGACGTCGCTCACGTTCCGTGCCCCTGACCGAGATATGCCTCGATGACCGCTGGGTCGCTCAGAACCGAGCTGGGCGGGCCCTCTGCGAGGATCCGCCCAGCCGACATGATCAGCATGCGAGGGGCAACGGCGCGGAGCAGGCTCAGTACATGCTCGATGATGAGAAGGGTCACACCCGTATCGCGTAGCCGTCCCAGCAATGCGACAAGATCGGCCTGATCGTCGTCATCGAGGCCACCGGCCGGTTCGTCGAGCATGAGCAGTTTTGGCCCAGCGACGAGGGCGCTCGCGATCATGAGCTTCTTCTTCACGATCAGCGGAACATCCGACGCTCGTGCAGCGCCGTACGCTCCGATACCTGTCGTTTCGAGAGCCGCTGCTGCCTCAGCGGACAGGGAGTTCCGCCTACCATCGCTCGAGGTCCGCAGGTATGCGGCAGCGACCAGCACATTCTCTTCGACGGTCATCGTGCCAAACAATTGCTCAGCCTGGAATGTGCGGCGCAACCCCCTGCGGCTGATGCGATTCGCATGCAGATTGTCGACGCGACGACCTTCGAAGCGCACTGTTCCCGCGCTGGGCCCGAACGGTAGCCGCTGGGGGTGTTGGAGACGTGGGCGAGGGCGTCGAGCCAGGTGCGGTCGATGGCGGGTGTGCGGCTGCCGGCGGGTGTGCGGCTGCCGGCGTCTGTTCAGGCGAGTAAGGTTCTGAACTCGTCAATGGTGGCGTCGAGAAGCTCTATGAAGGTGCGTGTCTCGAGTTGCGTAGTCCAGGCGCCATAAGCGATGTAAAAGACGGCGGTTCCGGTTTGCGCTGCGAGAGCGGCGGCGATCGCCGCGGTCCCACGGACGGTAAGGGCGGCGCCCAGAGCATTGGTCAGGGAGGCGCGTTTGAGCGACTCGCGTTCTAACAGGCCGGGGCTGGAGTCGATGATCTGCTGTCTGGTTCGGGACCACAAACGCCGTTCCTCCGGGAAGAACTCAGCCCCGCCGCGGAGGGCGTCTTCAATGAGAGCCATCGGCGTTGTTGCTGTCGAGACGGCCAGGGCGTCGAGGAAGTAGGCCTGGTACGCGGCCTGATCGACGAACAGGACCTCGCGTTTGTCGGCGAAATAGCGGAAGAACGTGCGCTCAGTGACCCCCGCTGCGTGGGCGATGTCACCCACCGTGACATCGTCGAACCCGCGCTCGAGGAAGAGGTCGATGGCGGCGTTCTTGAGTCTTCCTTCCGCGTCTGCAGTCCACCGCTCTGACGCCGCTCGCCTTGTCCGGCTCGCCCTCGAGCAGGCTCCGGCGGGCGCCCGCCTGCACGCGGTTGCCGAAGAGGCCATCCCGACGCGGGTGATCGCGGAGGCCATTGCGGATGCGCTCGGTGTGAAGACCGCATCGATCGACCCCGCAGATGCCGTCGACCATTTCGGGTTCATCGGAGGGTTCTTCTCCGCGAACATGACCGCCTCCAGCACCGCGACACGGGACGCTTACGGCTGGACCCCGACGGGGCCGACGCTCGTCGAGGACATCGCGAACGGGGCATACACGAAATGACTCCCCCACCGCGGTGGAAGATGGCGATCATTACCTGGATCGCTATCTACCCGATCATCACCACTCTGCTGCTGATCCTCGGGCCGATCATCCTCGGCCACCTCCCCATCCCCATCGTGACGCTGATCCTGTCCGTCACGCTCGTCCTGCTCATGACGTTCGTCGTCATGCCACTGCTCACACGAGCCTTCCGACCATGGCTTCAGCAGCAACCGACAAGGCGCCAGACCGCGGAAAACTGACGCAGCGAAGAGGCTGTTCGATAGACCGCTTGACGGGCTGCGTTAGGAGGGTTGAGCTCCCCGCCGCAAACGATCGTTTACGGTGCACTCGCGATAGAGGCCACGGATCGCGCCGAAAACGCACATCAAAACGTGGTTTCGGTGGGCGTTCACTGCCTCGCGAAGGGCTGGCGTTGTCAAGGCCCTACCAGCAGGCTATCGAGGCCAGCAGGCTATCGAGCAACACCATTTGATCGGAGTGGACATGAAAGCAGTAGTGTACGAGGGACCCCGTCAGGTCAGCACGAAGGACGTCCCGGACGCGAAGATCGAGCGACCCACCGATGTGCTGGTCAGGGTAACGACGACGAACATCTGCGGCTCGGACCTCCACATGTACGAGGGGCGGACCTCCTTCGAGGTAGGCCGGACGTTCGGTCACGAGAACATGGGGGAGGTCATCGAGGTCGGTAGTGGCGTGGAGAAGGTCAGAGTCGGAGATCGGGTTGTGCTCCCGTTCAACATCTCGTGCGGATTCTGTAAGAACTGCGAACGCGGCCTGACCAACTACTGTCTCACCACCCAGCCCGAACCATCGTTCGCCGGTGCGGCCTATGGGTTCGCCGACATGGGTCCCTATGGCGGTGGCCAAGCGGAATTGCTCCGTGTGCCTTTCGGTGACCACAACGCGCTGCGCCTGGGCGAGGATGCGGAGGAGAGGGAGAACGACTACGTCATGCTCTCTGACATCTTCCCCACCGGCTACCACGCCACCGAGATGGCCGGCGTAGTACCCGGCGACAGCGTTGTGATTGCGGGGGCGGGTCCGGTCGGATTGATGGCCGCCCTGTCCGCGATGATCAAGGGCGCAGCAAAGGTGATGGTGGTGGATCGCCACCCTGACCGGCTCGCGCTGGCCGAGCAGATCGGCGCGATTGCCATCGACGATTCCAAGGTCGACCCCGTGCAAGCTGTTCTCGACGAGACGATGGGGCTCGGAGCTGACCGTGGCTGCGAATGCGTGGGCTACCAGGCCCACGATCCCCAGGGCAACGAGGACACGGCCGCCACCCTGAACATGCTCATTAACTCGGTCCGCTTCACCGGAGGAATCGGCACCGTTGGCGTGTTCGTCCCCCAGGACCCTGGAGGCAAGGATGACCTCGCCAGGCAGGGAAAGGCGGCCATCGATTTCGGCACGCACTGGTTCAAGGGGCAGACCATGGGTAGCGGTCAGGCCCCCGTCAAGCGGTACAACCGCCAGCTGCGGGACTTGATCGCCGCCGGCAAGGCGACCCCCTCGTGGATCGTCTCCCACGAGATCTCGCTGGACCAAGCCGCCGATGCCTACAAGAACTTCGACGCCCGGTCCAAGGGTTGGACCAAGGTTCTCATCAAGCCCGGGATGTCGACCGAGAAGAAGGCGAACTGATATGACCGAGACGCTGCAGGGCAGGAGAGTTGCCATCCTCGCCGCCGACGGGGTCGAGCGAGTCGAGCTCGAGAAGCCCCGCGAGGCGCTGGAGCAGGCTGGTGCACAGACCGAGGTTCTGTCGATTCATGACGGTGAGATTCAGGCGCGTGAGAACGATCTGGATGCAGCAGGGACGTTCACCGTTGATGGGTTGGTCGCGCACGCCTCTGTCACCGACTATGATGCTCTGCTTCTCCCCGGGGGTACGGTGAACCCCGACCAACTCCGGGTTGACCCCGACGCGGTCTCCTTTGTCCGCGAGTTCGTCGAAAGCGGCAAGCCCGTTGCGGCGATCTGTCACGGTCCGTGGACGCTGATCGAGGCCGGTGTGGTCGAAGGTCGCACCTTGACGTCCTTCCCGAGCATCCGCACGGACCTGCGCAATGCCGGTGCGGACGTCGTCGACCAGGACGTCGTGGTGGACGGGAACCTGATCACCAGCCGCTCGCCCGATGACATGCCTGCGTTCTGCGAGACGATCGTGGCGAAATTTGCGAGAAATTCGACCCAGGAAGAGGTGATGTCATGAGCGTGACAAAGGGACTGCTTGTCAGGTTGGAGGCCCTGCCCGGCAAGGAAGACGAGGTCCAGGAATTTCTCGGTATCGGGCGCGGGCTCGTCGAGGAGGAACCGGCCACCGTCGCATGGTTCGCGATCCGTCTGGGCCCATCCTCCTTCGGTATCTTCGACGTGTTCCCCGATGACGCCGGCCGCGACGCGCACCTGTCCGGCGCCGTCGCGACCGCTCTCGGCGAGCAGACCGGCAAACTGTTCAGCGAGCCTACGATCGAGAAGTTGGACGTCCTGGGCTCCAAACTCCCCGCCTGAGACCATGATCTCGTCGAGCGTCGCCGGTACCTCACCCTTGTTGGCATAGTCCACGGGTGAGGTACCGGCGACGGTGCGGCAAGTACCCGTGCGATGGTTCTACCGTCAGGATGGGGTCACGCCTGTCGTTTCCTCCAATGCCGCGGCGAGGTATCTCGCCGAAACACCGACGCCCTTGTCCGCGACGTGCGCGGGCGTGCCAGCTGCAACCACGGTCACGCCGGCGTCGCCCGCGCCGGGGCCAAGATCGATTACGTGGAGTTGCCATTCCCGGCCAGAGGGCGTACTCAGAGTACGGTCAATGTCAAGTCCGCGGCCGGTTGACGCAGAAGCACCCATCATGGGCAGATTCAGACCCGCCCGCCTGAGTCCGCTACTCGCCGGATGGCAGGAGCGCAACCCCCTAGAGGGCTACGTGAGCCGCTCGTAGGTTGATGGTCCGCGGGGCGCCCGAGTTCTAGGAGGCATCAAACCTTTCGGTCCCCGCGAAGAGCGCGTTCGTTGCGGAATAAGCTCCCCAGGCTGAAACGCAACGGACGCGCTACTACCGCCCCGACACGGTCGCAATATCAGAGGCGGTCGGATTTCGTCAATCGATTTGAGTGATGTCTTACATTTGTGGTCTAGCCACGTACTCTGTATGAGGCGCTCCGACCGATTCCACTCGGTCGTGCGTTGTGCTGGGATGAGTGACAGTGGCGCTGTGAGCGCCCGGATGCTCCTGGGGAGTTAGGCGTCGTCCTTTGACCACAAAGTTCCGGCCCCTCGTTCTGGGGACGAGGGGCCGGAACTCGTGCCAGACAGGCCACTGAATCGGCCTGACTTTCGTTCCTATCGGGAGCCTTGTCCGACAGGTGCCGGATTGGCTGATTCCTGGTCAGCGTAATACGCCTGTTCGACCTCGGCGGGTGTTCGCATGTCGAGCTCGCCGTGGAGGCGGGAGTTGTTCCACCACCACACCCATTCGAGGGTCGCGAGCTCGACCTGCTCGACGGTGCGCCAGGGCCCGCGCTGGCGGATCAGTTCGGTCTTGTAGAGGTTGTTCACGGCCTCGGCCATCGCGTTATCAAAGCTGTCGCCGACGGTCCCGGTTGAGGGGACAGCGCCGAGTTCGACGATCCTCTCGGTGTAGACCATCGCGGTGTAGTTCGACCCGTGGTCCGCGTGATGGATGAGTCCGTCGAGGCGCCCACCGGCGTTCCAGGCGGCCATGTCCAGGGCCTGCATCGGCAGGATCTCGGAGCGCAGCGTCGCCGCAACGTTCCAGCCGACGATGCGGCGGGAGTAGACATCGGTGACGAATGCGACGTAGGCGAACCCGGACCAGGTGGCGACGTAGGTGACGTCGCAGACCCAGAGCCGTCGCGGCGCTGGTGCGGTGAAGCGACGGTTCACGAGATCACTCGGCAGCACTGTGGTCGTGTCGGAGCGGGTCGTGAACACGCGCTTCGACTTGCGGACACGGCGAACCCCGGCGAGGCGCATGAGGCGTTCGGTCTGGTCGCGACCGATGTCCCAGCCTTGCCGTCGCATGAGGGCGTGCATCTTCCGGCGCCCGTAGACGCCGTAGTTCTCCGCATGCAGCCGGGCGATCTCGGGCACGAGCAGATCATCCTGCAGCTGCCGCGCGGACGGCGCGCGGCCCACCGCGGCGCGATAGCCGCGTGAGGTGAAGAATCCTCTCACCGCCGGTCGCAGGACCTGGCAGATGAGCTCGACCCCGAAACGATCCCGGTGTTCGTTGACGAACCGGATCATCTCGTCGAGGGGTGGTCGAGCTCCTTCGCGAAAAAGATGCTTGCAGCCCTGAGGATCTCGTTCGCCTTCCGCAACTCCGAGACCTCCTTCTGCAGCCGCTTGATCTCCGCCGCCGCATCCGTCGTCAACCCGGGCTTCACGCCCGCGTCGACCTCGAAGCGGCGCTGCCAGAGGCGCAGTGTCTCCGGGCTCATCCCGAGCAGCCCGGCGACGTGACGGACCGCGCTCATCATGTTCGGGTGCGACGGTCGCGTCTCCGCGAGCATCCGCAACGCCCGCTCACGCATCTCCGGCGAATACTTCCTGTTCATCGTGTTCCATCCTTGCTTGAAGAACGGAACGAAAGTCAGGCCGATTCATGTAGGACAGGCCGGTGCGGGTGCCGGCCCAGTCGGCCATCGCCTCGCTGATGAACTCCGGCCCGTTGTCCGACCTGAGCACCGCCGGGGCGCCCCGGGCGGCGACGAGGTCCTCGAGGTGGGCGGTGAGTCGGTCGGCGGTAATCGAGCGCTCCACGAGGCCGCCGATGCACTCCCGGGTGTGTTCGTCGACGATCGAGCAGATCTTGATCGGTCGGCCGTGCTCGTCGGCGTCGAACTGAAAGTCCACTGCCCACACCACGTTCGGCGCGTCCGCCGTCGGCGCGTCGACGGTCGAGGACCCGACGCGCTTGCGTCGACGCCGCTGCGGGACCCGGAGCCCTTCGTCACGCCACGGGCGTTGGATCTTCTTGTGGTTCACCACCCACCCCTCGGCGCGGGCGTCGTGATACGCCCGCCGGTACCCGTAGCGGGGATGGTCCTTCGCCCAGGCGCGCAGCCACTCCCTGAACGCCCGATCCGGGTCCGCGACCGTGTCGCCCTTGAGCGGTCGCCGATACGCGGAGCGGCTCAGCCCGACCAGACGGCACGCCATCCGTTCGCTCACCCGCAGCTTGCGCTTGAGGTGATCGACGGCGGCGCGGCGCCTGTCCGGGCTTAGAAGTTTCCCTCAGCCAGCTCCTTGAGCGCGGCCTTCTCCAGCTCCGCTTCCGCGAGCAGACGCTTCAGGGTCGCGTTCTGCTTCTCCAGCTCCTTCAGGCGCTTTGCGTCGTCGGCCTTGAGGCCGCCGTACTGGTTCCGCCACCGGTAGTACGTCTGCTCGGACACCACGAGCTCCCGGCACACCGCCGCGACGTCCTGACCGTCGGCGAGCATCCTGTCGGCCTGCCCGAGCTTACGGACGACCTGCTCCGGGGTGTGACGCTTCCTGCTGTTCGTCATGATCTGACCAGTCTCCCTGCCCGCGACCGCGGACAACAGGACGACTCTCATAACGACTGGACCTACGAAACGGGGTCAGCCCAGTTCGTTTCAGCGCGGTCGACCATACGATCATCTCTTCTCAGATCAGCCGAGCACTGCACTAGCGCTCGGTTTCTAGCGAAAACTACGCGCGGGTAGGCCTAGCGCCTACGGCGTTCAGTTTTCTTTCTCGGCGGATTCATCTTCCTCGGCATTGAAGTGAGAGGGGGAACCGGTGAAACCTGCTGCTACTCCGTCGGGATCGGCCGGAATGGTGTTGTCTTTGCCGAGCCCGCCAGGCTTGACGATGCCGTCCCGATAGTTATCGGACGTCGAGGTGTTGCTCTCTTCAGTCATCAGATCACCATTTCTGCCGCGTGCGTTGGGAGAAAGAAAGCGTACCGGGTCGTCCGATTTGGGCAGACGACGAGGGGCGTGTGCGGGATACTGGTGATGCACCCGGCAGGAAGGTCGATCATGGGTAAGTTCACGTACGAGGGCGGTCAGAAGGTCGAGATCGAGGACCGTGCTCTGACTCATGTGCAGCTCGTCATCACGGCAAAGTTGCGTCGCGGGGAGCCGTTCCCGTTCACCTGGCGGGAAGATGTCAGCATCGGTGGCGGCCGGACGACGGTGTGGATCCACCCGGGCAGCAACCTCGTGTTCAAGTACGGGAGCCGCACACCCCCGGTCAATCGCGCGTGGATAGATGCGTTGGCGTTCACGGCGAACTCGCCGTCCGGCCTCTACATGGTCCCGGAGCCAGCGGAGGGCACCAGGCTGGAACAGGACCTGGAGCCTGCCTCAAAGTAGCCCGCTGGCGCAACCCCTTTCGGTGACGGAGCGGGGTCCTCGTAAGGTGCTCTCTATGCATGAGCGGACGGTGGACCAGACTCACGTCTGCATCGACGGCTCTCGTTTCGTGCTTTCCCCGTCGCAGGACGTGGACGCGTTATGCGAGCAGCTGGAAGCTGCCGTGGCGGGGGCGGGATTGGTCGTGCGGTTCACGACGATGGAGGGCCGTCAGGTGAGAGCGTTGATCACGCCGCGTAGCCGGGTGCTGATCACCGATGAGAGCGTGATGTACGAGTCGGACGACGCGGTGCTGTCGCTGGGCGCGTCCGGGAACTGGGATCTGCTCTAGGCGTTGCTGGCCTCGAGCTCGGTCGTTTCCAGGACCTCGTCGACGAGCATGATCCCGCCGCTGGAGTTCGCGGTGTGCATCAGCTGCTCTGCCCACTTCACGTTGATCTGGGGTGCCTCGGGTTCATCGAACACGAACCGCAGCGGGATCGAGGGGTGAACCCAGATCGTGGAGCGCCCGCCGGGCTCTCCTTCGGGGTGCTTCCAGGACAGAGTGAACGACTCGTTGCGGCGCAGCTTGGTTGCGATGACGATCTTCAGGTGTGCGAGAGCACGGTCCTCGATATGGATCGCATCATCGGATGCCCCGTAGTGAAGAGTCGCCATAAGCTCACCCTAGCGGCAACCGAGACCGGTGCCGTACGCAATCGCGCCGTCGAAAACCAGCGTGTGTCAGGCGGTTCCTGACCAGGGGCACCGTGTTCCGCGCGTCGGGACGGAGGTGGGTGATCGGGCGGCTGCTGAAGACTCTGGGGGAGGGAGAGCAACCGCCCGACCGCGTCGAAGATACCGGTCCCCAGGAAGGTACCCCCACCCATCGATGTCGCAGACGCGAAGCAACAGTCCCACCTTTTCCGGCTCTTCCCAGATGAAGGTGTAGGTCGGCCGGGCGCGTCGGTCCGCAGATAGACGTCGAGGTCTCCCGACGATGGAGGTTCCTACGCCATCCATCCGAAAGACCTCGACGTGCCCGACGCTACCCCGCCGGCCGGCTTCGGCCGCCCTGACCTAACCGCCTTCGCGGCTCATCCCAATCGGCTCTGATCGGGTCTGCTGACCCTCTCGACGAGAACGCAGCGACATCACAGCCACCCAACCCCGACCGTCCGGGAAGCCGGGGCACGTCACATGGGCTGTGCTGCGGGCGTGTCGAGTGGGTAGTCCAGGGGCGACGCAGGAGCGTCGACGCGACGTGCTGAGAGGTGGTTCCAACCGAGCGCTAGGACACAAGCTACAGGCATGGCGATAGGTCAGGAACGGCGTCGCTCCCTGCGCAGGAGGGAGCGCAGAGTCTCGGCGTTTGCGTAGCCGACCCGTAGCGCGATCTCGGCGGAGGTGAGGTCCGTGGTTGCTGAGAGGTGTCGAGCTCGTTCGGTGCGAAGCCGTTGGACGAAGCCGAGCGGAGTGAGGTTGAGCGCCGCACGGACTCGTCGTTCGAGGGTGCGCCGGCTGGTGCCGAGCGACTGCGCGACGAAGGCGACGTTGAACGGTTCGTCCAGGCGGGCGCGCACGAAGCGTTCGAACTCGACGACGATCGGGTCCTCGTGCCGGAGATGTTCGTAGGCGACGAAAGCCGCCTGCGACGGGCGCTCGTCGATGATGAGGAGCTTGGCGACATGTTGGGCCAGGTCGGGGCTGATCGATCGCACGAGTGAGAGCGCGAGGTCGATGTGGGCGAAGGCGGCGCCGGCGGTGACGAGGTTCCCGTCGACCACGACCATGGTGTCGAGATCGAGGGCGACGGTCGGATAGCGCTTCCGGAACTCCGGCCCCAGGAACCAGCTGGTCGTCGCCCGCCGATGATGCATCCGTCCTGTCTCGGCGACGGCGAACACGCCGGTGCACGCCGCGGCGATCCGGGTGGTCGCGTCGTCGAGGCGCCCGAGTGAGGCGATGACCGAACGAGCATCTCGACTCTGGAGGGCGTCGTGGGTCGCGGCGGCCGTGAGGGTTCCAAGCGCAGGGACGACGACCACGTCGAACTCTCCGGACTCCGGCAGCGGGTGGTCCACCGACAGGGTCATCGATGCCGTCGTGGTCACTCGCCGTTTCGGTCCGAGGATGGCGAGTTCGATCGGGTCGATCCGCGGGTCGACATCGCCGCGGGCTCCGTCGGCCACCCGCACGATGTCGATGATCGACGCGATAGCCGAACCGAAGCAGCCGTCGATCACGATCAGTCCGATACGCATGACGTAAACAATAGCAATACTGCCGTATACGCCACTCCCCACCGGCCCTCGCTCGTCATACGCTGAACTCGTCCCACGAAGAACCCCGACGTCAAGGAGAGTCCCTCATGTCCACACCCGCATCACTTCCGTATGCCTTCGTCGCCAAGATCGTCGCGGCCGATGGACAGCACGACGCGGTCGCCGATCTGCTCGCCGGCGCTGTCGCACTCGCCAACGAAGAAGTAGGAACGATTGTCTGGTTCGCGGTCAGGACCCACGCCGACACCTTCTGGATCTTCGATGCATTCCCCGACGAAGCCGCTCGCGACGCCCACGCCAACGGCGCCATCGTCGCAGCCCTGATGGCCAACCAGCACCTCCTCGGCGCAGCACCCGAGATCCTGGCGGCCGACGTCCTCGCGTCCAAGCTCCCGTAGTCCGCCAACGCACGAGACGATCGCGCCCCGCCGAGTCGGTCCGCAGATAGACGTCGAGGTCTCCCGACGATGGAGGTTCCTACGCCATCCATCGGAAAGACCTCGACGTGCCCGACGCTACTCCGCCGCCCGGCTTCGGCCGCCCTGACCTGACCGCCTTCGCTCGACTCGACGGCCTCGGTCTGAGCGTGATCGGGCAACGACTTGAACCGGATCGTGCGGTCCTCGCGTGCCGCGTGGTGGAACCAGATCAGTGGTGCCGACGGTGCGGCAGCGAAGGCGCCGCTCGTGACACCGTGATCCGGCGGTTGGCCCACGAGCCGCTGGGCTGGCGACCGACCGTGCTGGAAGTTGTAGTGCGCCGCTACCGCTGTGCAGACTGCGGACACGTGTGGCGCCAAGACACCAGCGCCGCGGCGGAGCCACGCGCGAAGCTCTCGCGCACCGGGCTGCGGTGGGCGCTGGAAGGGATCGTGGTCGCACACCTCACCGTCGCCCGTGTCGCCGAGGGACTCGGGGTCGCGTGGGACACCGCCAACAACGCGGTCCTGGCCGAAGGCAAGCGGCTGCTGATCAACGACCCCACGCGGTTCGAGGGCGTGAAGGTGATTGGCGTCGATGAGCACGTCTGGCGCCACACCAGGCGTGGCGCCAAGTACGTCACCGTGATCATCGACCTCACCCCGGTCCGCGATGGCGCCGGCCCAGCAAGGCTGCTGGACATGGTCGAGGGCCGGTCGAAGGCGGCGTTCAAGACCTGGCTCGCCGACCACGACGACGCCTTCCGTGACGCGGTCGAGGTGATGGATCCCTTCCACGTCGTGCGCCTGGCCGGTGACGCCCTCGACAGGTGCCGGCGCCGGGTCCAACTCGCGATCCACGGGCACCGTGGGTTCAGGGACGATCCGCTCTACAAGTCGCGGCGCACGCTGCACACCGGCTCGGACCTGCTCACCGACAAGCAGAGCGACAGGCTACGCGCGCTGTTCGTTGATGACGCTCACGTCGAGGTCGAGGCGACCTGGGGTGTCTACCAGCGGATGATCGCCGCCTATCGCCACGAGGACCGGCAACGTGGCCGCGAGCTCATGGAGAAGCTGATCACCGACCTCAGCGCCCGCGTCCCCAAGGTGCTCACCGAGCTCGCCACCCTGGGCCGGACCCTGAAGAAGCGAGCCACCGACGTGCTCGCCTACTTCGAACGACCCGGCACCAGCAACGGGCCGACCGAGGCACTCAACGGACGGCTCGAACACCTGCGCGGCTCCGCACTCGGGTTCCGCAACCTGACCAACTACATCGCCCGAAGCCTGCTCGAGACCGGCGGCTTCAGACCCCAACTCCTACACCCCCGATTGGGATGAGCCCCTTTTCCCAGGTCGCGCAAGACTACCTTCGAGTAGGAGCCGCGCAGGGAGCCAGTTCAGGGGAGCTGGTCGAGGACGAGTTCCCCACGCGCGGCGACGTGCTCCATCATCCGCTCGATCCGTGCGGGGTCGCTAGGCCGCAGCACGGCATCGTCGAAAGCGAAGATGAGGGGGATGCTCGGATGCAGCCAGATCGTCAGACGGCTGGCCGGAACCTCATCGCGGGGGAGCCACGTCATCATGAAGCTCTCCTGGCGGCGCAGCTTCGTCCCGATCACGATCTTCAGATGCGTGAGAGTCTGGTCGTCGACCTGAATCGGGCGGCCGGGAGCTGTTGTATTCGAGTGTTCCCATGACGTGAACCTACTCGGTCCCCGCGCACATACGAACCACCTGAAGCTGCTCGAGCATCGCGCGGGGCGCCAATTACGCACCGACTGATGCGGAAGCGGTTCGACGCTTGCAAGCGCAATCCCGCGGCTGAATACCGGATGCCCCGCCTTGGATCAACCCCTCTTCCGGAGATCCGGGACCGCACTATCTTCGGCGTACCGGGGGTGTCCCCAGCATCGGTCCGATACTCACATCGCACCGCGGCCCGCTCGTCACGATGGGGTCACGTTAGCGGCCGCCTGCAGTGCGGCGGCGAGATAGCTCGCGGAAGCACCGACGCCCTTATCCGCGACCTGGACGGGCGTGCCAGCTGCAACTACCGTCCCGCCGGCGTCGCCCGCGCCGGGGCCAAGATCAATCACGTGATCGGCCACCGCGATAACGCGCATGTCCAGCTCCGCGGCGACGACCGTGTTGCCCGCATCGACCAGCGTCTGCAGATGCGTGACCAGACGATCCGTATCGGCGCAGTGGAGCCCGGACGTCGGCTCGTCCAAGACGTACAGCGTGTCTCCGCGCTGCGCACGCTGCAACTCGGTCGCGAGCTTGACACGCTGCGCTTCACCCCCGGAGAGTTCGGTTGCCGGTTGACCCAGCCGGAGGTAATCGAGTCCGACATCCGACAAAGCTGCCAGCGATCGCGTGATCTCCTCATCGCCCGCGAAGAACAGGTTCGCCTCCTCGACGCTCATGGACAACACGTCAGCGACCGTGTGCCCCCTCCACGTGATCTCGAGCGTTGATGCCTTGTATCGGGTGCCGTGGCAGTCGGGGCATTCGGTGTACACGGAAGGCAGGAAGAGGAGCTCGACCATCACCGATCCCTCGCCCTCGCAGGTCGGGCAGCGCCCGCCGGCGACATTGAAGGAGAATCGGCCAGGCTTGTACCCGCGGGAACGAGCTTCCGGGGTGTCTGCAAATCGACGACGTACGTGATCGAACAGCCCGGTATAGGTGGCGACGTTGGACCGCGGGGTCCGGCCGATGGGCCGCTGGTCGATGACGACCAGCCGCTGTACACCGGTGACGGGCCCGGCGACGCGCCCATCGAGACGTTCCGGCGCATCCGAGAGGAGTGACTCGTCGCTGACCGGCTCGTCATCGGCCCGGACAGCCCGGCCAAGGCGATCGCCAAGCAGCAATGGAAGCGCCTGGCTGACCAGACTTGACTTGCCGGCCCCGGACACGCCCGTAACGGCGGTGAAGACACCCAAGGGGATATCGACCGTGAGGTCGTGCAGGTTGTTCCGCGTCACGTTCTCCAGGCGCAGCCAACTGCGTGCCTCACGGGGTGTGCGAAGAGGGAGACCGCGGCCACCGAAGAGGTATCCGCGTGTCACGGACTCCTCAATATCGGCGAGCCCGTCGGGTGGGCCGCTGTAGAGCACGCGGCCGCCGTGTTCACCGGCGCCGGGGCCGATGTCGACCAGCCAGTCCGCGTGCCGCATCACAGCCACGGAGTGTTCGACGATGAACAGGCTGTTCCCTCGCCCCTTGAGTCCGTCCAGGATCTCGAGGAGCGCCGCCACGTCCTGCGGATGCAGTCCCGCCGATGGTTCGTCGAGGACGTAGACGACCCCGAAAAGATCAGAGCTGAGTTGCGTCGCGAGCCGGAGTCTCTGTAGCTCGCCGCCCGACAGCGTTGGCGTCGTCCGGCTCAATGACAGGTAACCCAGTCCCAGATCGACCAGTGGACGAAGCCGCTGCAACACCCCTGAGGCGAGCTGGACCGCAGCAGCACGCTTCTCTGGCGCTCCGCTTGCGGTGGGTCGCACATCGGGCACGGGGGCAAGCGGAGCCTTGCCCGCAGCGACCTGCCCTTCCTCCGCGGCATGCAGAGAGGCAGCATCGGAAGAGGCGGCCTCGTGGTCCTCCAACCGTGCGACGACTCCGGACAGGATCGTGGCAAGTTCCCGGAGCGGCAGTTGGGAGAATTCGGCGATGTCGAATCCTTCGAACGTGACAGACAGCGCCTCGGGCTTCAACCGCTTGCCATCGCAGACCGGGCAGATCGCAGCGGTGAGGAACTGCGCGACGCGCCGTTTCATCGAGGCGCTCTTGGTGTTCGCGAACGTGTCCAGAATGTACCGGCGAGCTCCGACGAATGTGCCCGAGTAGCTCGGCTCCACGCCTGCTTCGATCGCAGCTTTGGACTCAGAGAGGGTGAGCCGGGAGTGGACCGGAACGAAGGGGGTTTCATCGGTGTACAGGATCCAGTCCCTGTCTTTTTTCGGCAGGTCCCGCCACGGCACATCGACGTCGTAGCCGAGAGCAACCAGCACGTCACGCAGCTGGTGGCCGTGCCACGCGGTCGGCCAGGAGGCGATGGCGCGTTCGCGGATGGTGAGCGAGGGGTCCGGGACCATCTGCTGCTCGTTCACCGCGTATACGCGGCCGATGCCGTGGCATTCTGAGCAGGCTCCTTGGACCGTGTTCGCGGAGAAGTCCTCCGCATATAACATCGGCTGCCCATCCGGGTAGTCCCCGGTTCTCGAGTACAGCATCCGCACCAAGCTCGACAACGTGGTGATGCTGCCCACGGTCGATCGGGCATTCCCTCCACCGCGCTGCTGCTGCAGGGCGACCGCAGGCGGCATCCCCGTGATCGAGTCGACATCGGGCACTCCCGCCTGATCGATCAGGCGGCGGGCGTATGGTGCGACCGATTCCAAATAGCGTCGCTGTGACTCGGCGTACAGCGTCCCGAACGCCAGCGAGGACTTTCCCGAGCCGGACACACCGGTGAAGACGACCGTTGCATCGCGCGGCACCGTGAGGTCGACATCCTGCAGATTGTGTTCTCGGGCGCCGAGAACGCGAACGTCGGGCTGCACGGAGAGCTTCGGCGTCACGAACGCAGCGGATTCAACCATGGTCGAATGTTAGCAACGTACGGAAAGGTCGGACGGCCTGCGGCCTGCGGCCTGCGGAAAGGGTTACACACCAATAACGGCGCGGTGTGCGGCAGTGGTGTGCTCGGCCTGAATACACCGTAAGTCTGTTCGGAGCAAGGGCCCTGACCGAGGCGGGGGAGACGGTCTAGAACGGGTTCCACCGACTGTTCGGTCGGTCCGCGAGAGGAGCACTAATGTCGGACAACTATGAGACGACCAGCCCGAGCGGCTCGGGCGTGAACGCCCCCGGTTCTTCGGGCAAGGTGGATGCTGTCAAGCAGGAAGCCACCGATCTGAAGGACACGGCGGCAACTCAGGCGAAGGATGTTCTTGGCACCACCAAGGATGAGGCTGCGACCGTCGTGGGGGAGGCGAAGACGCAGGCGAAGGATCTGTATGCGCAGACGCAGCGGGAGCTGTCGGAGCAGGCGAACACCCAGCAGCAGCGTCTTGCCGGTGGTCTTCGCTCTGTCAGCGACGAGCTCGGCTCCATGGCCACTAACTCGGAAGGCAGTGGCGTCGCCAGCGATCTGGTCCAGCAGGTGTCGGGGCGTTTGTCTGCTGCCGCAACCTGGCTCGGCGACCGGGACCCTGGTTCTGTGCTCACGGAGGTCAAGCGCTACGCACGTCGCAAGCCCGGCACGTTCATCCTCGCCGCCGCGATCGGCGGCATCGTTGTGGGGCGCCTCACCCGCGCCCTCGCCGCGAATGCTTCCGACGATAAAGACGCCGCTCCCGTGCCGGCACCTCCGCAGGTGCACCCTGACCCGTCCGTGCCCGTCCCCGTGGTGAACGACACGGGCGCTGGCACGCCCGTGTACTCGCAGGCGGCCGCCAGCCGTCCGGACATTCTGGGGGAGGACGGCTATGACCGACCCGACACCGTCTGAAGCGAAAGCCGCATCCACCTCGATCGGAGATCTCCTCGGGGAAGTGTCCCGTGACATTTCGACGCTGATGCGCCAGGAGGTCGCCCTCGCCAAAGCAGAGTTGAAGGACTCGGCCACGAAGTCCGCCAAGGGTGCGGGCCTGATGGGTGCCGCCGGCTACGGCGCACTGATGGCGGTGTTCTTCCTGTCCGTCGCGCTGTGGTGGGCTCTGGGAACGCTGATGGGTGGCGGCTGGTCCGGCGTTGTCGTCGCGGTCCTGTGGGCACTCATTGCCCTGATCCTGTTCCTGGTCGGGCGCAGCCAGATCAAGCAAGTGAAGGGCGTCCCGCAGACCGTGGACACCCTGAAAGAGATCCCCGAAACGCTGAAGAGAAATGAGGAAAACCGATGAGCGATTCACCCGACGAGATCCGCGCCGACATTGAGCGGACCCGCCAAGACCTCGGCATGGACGTGGACGCCCTGGCCGATAAGGTCTCCCCGTCGAAGATCGTGGACCGACAGGTCGACAAGGTTCGCGGTGCGTTCACGTCCGTCCGTGAGCGTGTGATGGGCGCCGCGGATGACGCCGGCTCGTCGCTGTCGGATGCGGGCTCTCACGCCGGAGATCTGAAGGACCGCGCGGTCGCCAAAGCGGAAGGGAACCCGCTGGCGGTCGGACTGATCGCGTTCGGTGCCGGCCTGCTCGCGGCGTCTCTGATCCCCGCGTCATCGAAGGAGAAGGACCTCGCTGCAACCGTGAAGGAGCAGGCGCAGCCGCTGGTTGACGAGGTCACCGATGCTGCGAAAGAAGTCGGCGATCATCTGAAGGAGCCTCTGCAGGCGTCGGTCGAATCCGTGAAGTCGTCGGCGCAGGACTCCGTCGCCACCGTTAAGGACGAAGTCCAGGGCGCGGCCAGCGACGTGAGAGACCAGGCTCAGCACGCTCGCGAGACCATCTCCGACAGCTGAACCCGCACGAATCGGGCGGGCCCGTCAGACGACGGGCCCGCCCCGTCACGAAGGAACCTGCGATGACCAGCACAGCCCCCGCCACCCCGCGCAACGCCCCAGACCCCGAAGCATCAGGCAAGCCCGATTCCCCAGACGATCTGCACAAGAGGTCCTGGAAATACGTACTGCGGAAGACGATTCGCGAGTTTTCTTCGGACCAGTGCACCGACATCGCCGCCTCCCTGACGTATTACGCGGTGCTGTCGCTGTTCCCCGGCCTGATTGCAATCTTCTCGCTACTGGGTGTCGTCGGGCAGGGGAAAGCCGCCAGCGATGCGGTGCTGGGAATCATCGAGCAGGTTGCTCCCGGCGACACGGTCGACACGATCCGCGGGCCGATCGAGCAGATCGCCGAGTCTCCGGGTGCCGGTTTCGCTCTCATCACCGGCATCCTGCTGGCGATCTGGTCAGCATCCGGGTACGTGGGAGCGTTCAGCCGTGCGATGAACCGGATCTACGAGATCGAGGAGGGGCGGCCGTTCTGGAAGCTGAAGCCCGCCCAGCTGCTGGTCACCGTGATCACGATCGTGCTGCTCGTGATCGCCGCGATCATTCTTGTCGTCTCCGGCTCGGTCACCAAGGCGATCGGCGACGCACTCGGCATCGGCGACGTACCCCAGACGGTCTGGTCCATCGCCAAGTGGCCGTTGCTCATATTCATCGTGGTGTTGGTCGTCGCCATCCTCTACTACGCCACCCCGAACGCGAAGCAGCCGAAATTCCGGTGGATCAGCATGGGCGCCCTGCTAGCGATCATTGTGCTCGCACTCGCTACCGCAGCCTTCGGGTTCTACGTCGGAAACTTCTCGAACTACGACCGCACCTATGGATCCCTTGCGGGGATCATCATCTTCTTGCTCTGGCTGTGGATCGCGAACCTCGCGCTGCTGTTCGGCGCGGAGTTCGATGCTGAGCTCGAGCGAGGTCGCCAGCTGCAGGCGGGCATCGCCGCCGAGGAGGACATCCAGCTACCTCCGCGCGACACCCGCAAGAGCGACAAGGCCGCCGAGAAGGAGCGGCAGGACATCGAGAAGGGCCGAGAGATCCGACAGAATGCCGACCCCGACGACACAGCCAAGGACGCGACCACCCCCGGTCCTGCCAGAGAACACTGACGGACGGCCTCGCTCGGGGCGCTCACGCGGCAGCTACTGGGACAGCTCCCCGGCGAAACGGTCGAGGAGTACTTCCAGCGATACTTCGAATTCTTCGTCAGAATGGTCCTCGCTCAGAAGAGCCCGTAGCCGACGGACCTCCGGAGCGTCATCCAAGCCGATGCTCCCGTCACGCTCGGGTATATCCGCGTTTCCTTCGTCGAGCGGTTCTTCCACCGGGCCGGTCTCAGCTCCCCGAACCGCGGATTCCAGCAAGAGTTGACCGAGCAGGAAGCTGCTGAAGGACCGATACGCATCGACCGCTTGCGCGTCCGTAAACCCGTGCCCCAGCAGGGTGCTGAGGAACGTGTTCACGACCTCGACGCTGCGTAGCGGGGGTCGTAGCCAGGGCGCCGCGGGATGCCGGGTCGCCACTAACGGAAATGCCTGAGGATGATCGATCGCGATCTGACGTACCTTATGGGCGACATCCTGCAGGAAGCCCTGCCAGTGCTCCGCCAACTCGTCGTCCAGGTTCGATGTCAATTGTCCGAGGAGCAGAGCGATCACACCCTCGAGCAGATCCTCACGCCCGTGCACGTACCGGTAAAGAGACATCGCTTCCACACCCAGTTCCTGAGCAAGGGAGCGCATAGAGAGGCCCTGTGCCCCGGCGCGATCGATCTGGCCTAGGGCGGTCTCGATGATGAGTTCGCGACTTAGGCGCCCGGCCGCTGACCCTCGGGGCTCCCGGCTAGATCCTCTCGACATGACGCGTCATCCCTCCCAACGGTCAGGAACGCACCGTCCCTGCGGGTGCAGATCGGACCGACCGATATATGCCACGGTAACCCTGCTTACAACGTAAGCAGGGTTACCTGCCCTCGGTGCGGTCCTGTACCCGCCGAGCGATCCCGATCATGAGACGCGCAGAGCTCGCTTCGCGGATCGAAGAGTGTTTGGCCGGACGCGAGAGCCTGCAGGTCAGTTTTCTCCGTTGGCGGCTTCGTCTTCTTCTGGGTTGAAGTGCGAAGGCGAGTCGGACAGGCCTGCGGCTACCCCGTCGGGGTTCGCGGGGATGGTGTTGTCCTCGCCCAGACCCCCGGGCTTGACCGTTCCCTCGGAATCGTTGGTCGGAGCATCGGTATCGGAGTTCTCGAAGCGTGACGCATTGCTGTCGTTGGTCATGGCCCTCTGCTTTCTCTTTTTCCTGTTCGGGAGACGGCTAGAGTACCTCCTGCGAACACCCCGGTCGCACACAGCGGGGAGTGACTTCTGCCCGGGCGTTCGGCGGCGATCAGACCCGCGGGAGCAGGTCATCGCCGTGGTGCCGATCGCGGAGCGATCGACAGCTCTCGCGTCAGGGACGATGTCCACAGAGCATGTGTCGAGCTCGCGCGCCGAATCTGCGAGTTCTCTTTGGAGGTCCCCCGTTCCGCCGTCACAGCCCTCCTCGGGTGCCCGGAAGTGAGGTCTATACCAGCCTCGCCCTCTTCGATGAGGAGTGGATTATCGGGTCTCGGGTCCGGGGTGGAGTGGAGGGGGAGCAGTGGGAAGTGCCCCGCCTTTCGTCACGATGGCATCGGCGGTTCGAAATGCGGGATAGGCGCAGGGCGCTCACCGCGCTTCTCTCGGTGCTGCGCTCGCGCCTTGTCGGTGATCGGTACGGCGTAGGCGGGGGACATGATGGGCGCGAACTTCGGAAACCGGCGGCCTGTGACGATGCTCGGGGTGATCTTCAGCACGAACACCTTCGGCGTAGCGGTCCATGACTGGAAATGCTGCGCGCCGACGCGGTGAAGCTCAGATTCGCTGGTCACCTGCTCGGCAATGCCACGAACCACGACGCTCCAGAAGTCGGCGTCGTCCGCTCCGTCAACCTCGACTGCGACACGACACTGCGAGGTGACAGCCAGGAACTTCGAGTCCACCGCTGACCGGATATACACGCTCTCGTCGACAGCGAAGTGATTCACCGGTCGAATGTCGGGGAATCCATCCACACCGACAAAGCCGATTCGGCAGAGCTGCGAGGTTCGCAGCAGCTCCCAGCACTCGGCCTCGTCGAGCTCCTCTGGTTGAGAGCCGTGTTCACGGCTTTCAGTTTTTGCAGTCATCACGAACCTTCCTGAGGGGGAGCGGCGCCGAGTCGGCGATGCTCTTATCGTGACGGTCCCACCGGCTAAGGTCCACTCAGGATTGCAAGGGGGTCACTGTAGTCCCGTGCTCCGACTGAGGATAAGACTTCGCCTGCAGAAGATTGGAGACAGGAAATGTCTAACGGGGACGTGCAGACCTACGAGCGAGAGGGCGCCTGGCATAACAGGCTCGTAGGGTTTGCCGAGGTCGAGGGCAGTCATCCAATGAAGGCGGACGCGGTCGCGGAAGGTCGCGCTCTTGCTCGAGCGTTGCAGGTCGGCCATCACATCGGCAGTCAAGAGGATGGACCGGCGAACTGAGATCGTGCAGATCTCGCACAGGCAGGAATCAGGTATCGCTGCGTAGCGCCGCGTGGCGGGTCATCGGCGGTGAGTGTGGGTCTCTGACGACGCCCATCGCCCAGTACGAGACGACTGAAGAAGGTCTGCAGGTCATCGCCGGCTACGCCTACAACGGGCCCGTCCGCGATGGCTTCGAAGTTGTCGACCTGCCCGCTGCTGATGCGGCCGTGTGTGGCATCCATCTCGGTTCCATGGATCACATCGCCGAAAGCTGGCAAGCGATCCACGCTGAGATATTTGCTAGAGGGCTTGTTCACGCAGGGCCGTGTCGGGAACTCTATGTCCGGGCGATCTCGGAAAACCAATCCGATTGGGTGACGGAGTTGCAGCAGCCTGTTCGTCGCAGCTGAAGACCGTCTATGTCGAACCTGCATTCCCTCTGGCTGCTCTCATCAGGGCGGGTCATGTTCGCTCGCCGAAAACGATCGTTTGCGGCGGGGCGACTCACACCGCCCTAAATCGGTGTCCAGAAATGTTCGCCGTAAGTGCGTTTCGGCAGGCGTTTTCGGCGAGAGGCGCTGAACCTCGGCTGTTTAGGACATCATGCGCAGTGCAGGATCCCGTACACCGCCGCGACGACGGCGCGACGGTGGGCGGCTATCCGGCGAGGGTCGTCGCTGATGCCGTCCAAGCTCGTGAGGCCGGTCGGCGACAGTTGCCAGGCTTGGGCGACCGCGTAGATGAAGATGAGCACGTCGACTGGAGTCAAAGGTTCGGGGGTAACGGCCCGGACAGCGTCCGCCTTCTCAGCGTAGACGTCCCCAGGCTCCGCCAGCGAGGACGGCCGCTCAAGCCTCGCCCACATGCTCAAGCGAAGGATATCGGGGTGGCGTTGATGATGGTCGAAGACCTCTCCTGCCCATCCAGGCAGGTCATCCGCGTTCGGCGGGACGTCGTGCGCGAGCTTACGAAGCGCAGTCTCGAGTGCGGCGTCGAACAGGCCGCTTTTGCCGCCGAAGTATGCATAGATCATCCGCACGTTGCTCTCCGCGTTCTGGGCGATGCGGTCCACCCGCGATCCCGCGAGGCCGTGTTCTGCGAACTCGCCTACCGCTGCCGCCAGAATTCGCGCGCGTGTCGCCTCGGCATCCCTCATCTGCGTTCCTCTCGACTTGACGGCTCGGTACAACACCTCTAGCTTATAAGTAAGTAGGTATTTACTTAACTAGAGGAGAACCTATGGCCGAGCCAGGTATCGCGATCGTCACAGGCGCCGGGCGGGGTTTGGGGCACGCGACCGCCCTCGCTCTTGCAGAGCGCGGATATCGCGTTGTCGCCGCGGCTCGGTCGGCAGAGGCGGCCGAGAAGGTTGTCCGCCGCATCGAGGATGCCGGGGGAGAGGCGCTGGCTCTGCAGCTGGACGTCGGCGATCCGCGGTCGATCAACGACGCGTGCGAGCGGGTACTTCCCCTGATCGCCGCGCAGTGGCCCGGCTCCGCAATCGACGTCTTGGTCAACAACGCCGGCGTGGGACAGTTCGCGCCATTGGCCGAGGTGACTGTCGCTGATTTTGATCTCACCTTCGCGGTGAATGTCCGAGGTCCGCTCTTGGTGATCCAGTCGTTCGCCCCCCACCTCTCAGACGGTGCCCGCATCGTCAACCTATCGAGTTCCCTAAGCAGACACGTCAGCCCGGCCACCGCCGTCTACGCGGCCTCGAAAGCGGCGATCGAAGCGCTCTCGCGAAGCCTTGCCCTCGAGCTCGGTCGCCGGCGGATCCGGATCAACACCATCGCGCCGGGGCCCACGGCTACGGACTTCAACGGTGGTGCGATGCGCGACAACGCCGAGCTCAGGCACGGACTGGGTCAGCAGACGGCACTTGGACGAGTCGGTGAGCCGTCCGAGATCGCCGATGCCGTGGTGGCTCTGGTCTCGCCGGGCATGCGTTGGGTCACGGGCGAGCGCATCGAAGTGTCCGGCGGAGTCCTCCTGTGAGCACCGTCGCAGTCTTCGGTGCCTCCGGGCAGACCGGGCGACGCATCGTCGAACGCCTCGCCCAGCATGGCAAGAACGTGCTCGCCATCGGCCGTCGCGCAAGCACCGAGAACGCGTATCCCGGTGTGCGTTCCGCTGTTGCAGACCTCACTCGATCGACCGTGAGCGAGCTGGAACATACGCTCGAGGGCGTGGATACGGTGGTGTTCGCCGCGGCTGGTGACCCCATTCGTGTCGATCGCGACGGCGCACTGCGCGTAATAGAGGCTGCGGAAAGCGCGGCTGTGAACCGATTCGTGCTTATCACCGGGATGGGCGTCGGGCGGACCCGCCCGCCCGAATTGTACGGCGGTTTCTGGGACACGTACTTCGGCGCCAAGGAGGCCTCGGAACGAGCTTTGCGTGCGAGCGACCTTCGCTGGACGATTCTGCAGCCAGGAGAGCTCCTCAACTCCCCGGGGACGAATCGAGTGCAACTCGCCCCCACCGGGACACTCCCCATCGGACGGATCACGCGCGACGACGTCGCGGGGGTGGTCGCCGCTGTTCTCGAACGAGACCACGCGGCGGGGAACACATGGGAGCTCGTCGAAGGCCGTTCGACCGCCGCCGGTGCCGTAGACGAGGCGCTACGCGGTTAGATTCCACTGGCTTGACCCTCCACCGAAAACGATCGTTTACGGCGCGGTCGCCGACGTCGACGACGAGGTGCACGACACGCCGACAAGTGATCCGCCGAAACCCCCTGCCGAAACCTAACCGCGCCGAAACATCGGCAGTACCGTTTTCGGCATGGCACACGAAGTCGGATACGCCCGCGTCTCGAAGCGAGAGCAGCACCCCGAGGCGCAGAAGGCGGAGCTGCTCGCCGCCGGCTGCGAACGCGTGTTCGTCGACCACGGCGAATCCAGCCGCGTCACTGACCGTCCGCAGTGGCTCGCATGCCTCGACTACCTCCGACCGGGGGACACCCTCAAGGTCCGCCGCCTCGACCGGCTAGCCGGCAGTGAGCGCATCCTGATCGAAACGCTGCAGGACCTCGAATCACGCCAGGTCAATATCGTCAGCCTCACCGAACCCATGATCGACACGACAACACCGATGGGCCGAGCGCTCTACGGCATCGTCGCCGTGTTCGCGCAGCTCCGCGTCGACACCATCCGCGACAACACGCAGCGCGGCCTCGACTACGCACGCAGCCAGGGCCGCGTCGGCGGCCGCCCGAGCGTGATGACGCCCGAGCGGATCGCGACCGCCGAACGGATGCGAGCCGAGCACCAGAGCTGGGAGAGCATCGGACGCGTACTGGGGGTTGGGGCCTCCAGCGTGCGGCGGGCGTTCTCTAATGCGGCGCCCGACCCGCGGATGTAGAACGCGTTGGCTCACAACGTGACCAGCGTCGCTAACGCGGCGCGAGCTTCCCGGCTTACAACGCTCTAGCCCGAAATTTTGAGTCGGTGAAACGGTTTGGGCGCGGCCCTCGTCGCATCGGTGATCCATGCACGCACTCGAACAGCATGTCGGAGCGGGCTACTACTGTGTCCAGCGAGGTGCTCGCTTGGGTCAAGTGCGCGACTGAAAATCTGCGATTCAGTGGCACCAGGACTATTTTCAAGAACTTCAAAAACATCAGGGTACGAAACCTGGTGTAGGATGGAGGTACAGGGAATGAAAGGAGTACGCAGATGCCGTTTGAAGTGTTCGACAAGCGCATGGCGCCGCTCGCCAAGGCGCCGAGTGTCACCATTCAGAAGCGTGGAATCTTCTCTATCAACAAGGCTGCGCACAAGCTCATCGGTGAACCTGACACTGTGGAGCTGCTCTTCGACAAGGAGCGTGACGTCATTGCGTTGCGCCCGTCAACTGAGTCACACGCGTACACGATCCGTCCGCAGTCCGCACGAGACACCGGCCAGGTCATCGTGTCTGCGACGGCGTTCACTCAGTACTACGACATTGACACGCTGGTCAGCCGACGCTACAAGCCGTTCGAGGAGGACGGGATGCTCCTCATCGACCTCAGGGGGCCAAGCGTCGAGATCAAGGGAAATCGGACCAAACAGGAGGACGATCCCGTCGACAGCTAGAGAGAAGTCTGGCCTGAGATTGCGTTGCAAACTCAGGCCAGTTCCGGCCCTAAGGGCGCGGTGGTGACTTGTTCAGGGTCCACTACAGCGTATCGAAGTTTCGGTGGCACCCGCCACCGTCTCTCCCTTCGGGTCTCATTTCGGGAGACCACTCGGTTTCCTTTTACCGATGGGAGAGGCGTATGCCTTCTATCACGCAGTACTACGGGATCAATGGTTCCGTACCGTTCCACAACGTTGACGTCTTGTGCGACAACCGTCTGTACGTTGATCCTCATGCGGTCCGGCTGCGCCGTTCACCGCAGCCGTTCGCGGACGACGCCATCGAGTGTGCCGACTCGTTCCTCAGCGAGGTAACCAGGTCAGTCATCGTCGGCACCCCCGCCGCACATCAGCGTGGTGAGCGCCTCTTGCAGCGGTTCTTCGAGCCATGGGAGACAAGGATGGGCATGGCCGAAGAAGGCTTCTCTGGCCATGGCGGCGCATCTGTGGTGGGTTCTTGGATCTGGGAAACGCTGAACAACGATGTGGAAGCTCTCGTCCGCGTCGGAGTTCTGCGCCAGATCGAGGACCTGCCCCTTTTCGTCAACGGTGTCGATCGCGACATCACCTCCGACGTCACCACTCGGATCATGTTCGGGCCCCTCGCTCGCTTCACCGAGTCCATGGTCGCGGCCTACCCAGAGTTCTCCACCGGCGCGCACGAGGTCGGCGCCTTCAAGCGACAGGTGTGGAACCCGACGGCGCTGGAATGGGATGAGGAGATCTTCACCCTCCCCGTCGCCGACGGGAAGCCTCTGCTCCTCGTGCCGGATGGATGGGCTCGTCACACGTTGCTCATGTCGGCAGGACGGTACTACGAGACGAGCGTCCTGAGCTTCGCGCAGCTCGAGCAGGCGGTCAGCACCTCCGACGGCAAGCTGATTCTGACTCCGAAGGAACGGCTGAAGAATCAGGCAGGACTTCGCCGCGGTCGCAAGACCAACTTCCTTCTGACGATGCGAGCTTTCGAAAACGAGGAAGACCTGCTCGCCTACTTCAAGAGGTTCGTGGACGGGCGATACGACACCGGCGACTCGGTGGGAAAGAACGCAGCCTAACCACCACGTAACGGGCGGGGGCCCTGGAGTCCCGCGGGGTGGTGGTCTTTCGGGCCCGCGGCGTCGTGACCGCGACGGGGTGAGCCATCGTGCGATGGTCAGTGAGAACGACCAAGAACTCACACAGAAAGACGACACCGCACGATGGCTCTTGACCAGTCTGCCCTCCTCGAGCTGCTCGGGGAACTGAAGCTCACCGGCACCACCGACCGCATCCGAGCCGCGACCGAGCGGCTCTACCAGGAGCTGATCGACGCGGAGACAGCCGCATTCATCGGCGCCGCCCCCTACGAGCGCACGAGCGAGCGCACGACTACCCG
>NZ_LWCU01000012.1 GCF_001650405.1 Microbacterium sp. H83
GGGCTCCGGAGAGCCTGGGGGCGGGTACTCGTACGTGCGGCCACATCCCGAATGTACCCCGAGCCGGTCAGCGCGGGTAGCGAGCCGGAGCCCGGCGCGCCGCGGGTCATTCCACCCGGAAGAGGCGCATCGACGTGCCGCTGATCGGCAGCACCTCGCCGGGGGAGAACACCTCGGCGTCCTCCGACGGGCGCTCGTCGGCGCTCGACCACAGGGACACGAATCGGGTGGCATCCTCCAGCTGCTCGGGGAGCCGGACGTCGATCGGCGACTCGGTCCCGTGGACGATCAGCAGGATGCGGTTCGCCGGCTCACGGTCGGGAGTGGAGGCGGCGACGTACTGCAGAGTCCGGTTCCCCGGATCCGTCCACTGGTCGCTCTCCATGGTCTCGCCGTTCTGGTCGAACCAGTCCATCACCGACGCGTTGGGGATGTGCTCGCCGAGCCGGGCGTATCTGCTCGGGCGCAGCGCGGGATTCTCCTCGCGCAGCCGCGTCAGGCGAGCGACGTGGGCTCGCAGATCCTCCTGCCACGGCTCGTCGTCCCAGCTCAGCCAGGTCAGCGCCGAATCCTGCGCGTAGGCGTTGTTGTTGCCGCGCTGCGTCCGCCCGACCTCGTCGCCGGCCGTCAGCATCGGGATCCCGGCCGACAGCAGCAGCGTGCCGAGCAGATTGCGCATGGCCTTCCGCCGGGCCGCGAGCACGGACGGGTCGTCGGTCGGCCCCTCGATCCCATGGTTGAAGGCGCGATTCGTGTCGGCGCCGTCGCGATTGTGCTCGCCGTTCGCCTCGTTGTGCTTGACGTCGTAGGAGACCAGATCGTGGAGGGTGAAGCCGTCGTGCGCCGTGACGAAGTTGATGCTCGCCAGCGGCCCGCGCTCGTCGGCGAAGGTGTTCGACGACCCCGCGAGCCGGGTCGCGAAGCCGCCGATGCCCACCGGCGCGGACGCGCGGCGCGCGTAGTCGATGTCGCTGAGCCAGAAGTTCCGCACGCGGTCGCGGTAGCGATCGTTCCACTCGTGCCATCCGGTCGGGAAGTTGCCGGTCTGCCAGCCGCCCAGGCCGACGTCCCAGGGCTCCGCGATCAGCTTCGTGTCGGCGAGGACGGGGTCCTCGGCGATCGCAGCGAGCAGCGGATGCTCGGGGGAGTAGGTGTGCGAGGCGTCCCGGGCGATCGCGGTGGCGAGGTCGAACCGGAACCCGTCGATCTGCATCTCCTGGGCCCAGTAGCGCAGGGAGTCGAGCACGAGACGCGCGCCGGCGTCGATCGAGGTGTTCAGGGTGTTGCCGCATCCGGTGGTGTCGATGTACGCGCCGGAAGCGTCCTGGCGGTAGTAGCTCGCGTTGTCGATGCCGCGGAGGCTCGACCGAGGGCCGCCGATGCCCTCCTCGGAGGTGTGGTTGTAGACGACGTCGAGGATGACCTCGAGACCCGCCTCGTGCAGCAGGCGCACCATGCCCTTGAACTCGGCGAGGACCGCCTCGGGCCCGAGCTTGCGGGCCTCCTCGGTCGCGTACGCGGTGTGCGGCGTGAAGAAGTTGAGGGTGTTGTATCCCCAGTAGTTGGTCAGGCCGCGCTCGAGGAGGCGGGGTTCCGGGACGAACGCGTGCACCGGGAGCAGCTCGATGGAGGTGATGCCGAGCGAGCGGAAGTACTCGATCATGGCGGGGTGGGCGAGACCCGCGTACGTCCCGTGCAGAGCCGGCGGGACGTCGGGCTGACGCTTGGTCAGCCCCTTGAGATGCCCTTCGTAGATCACTGTCCGGTCGAGAGGGATGCGCGGCTTCCTGGATTCGCCCCAGTCGAACCCGTCGACGATCACGACCGAGCGCCACTCCTCGTACCCGTCGCCCTGGGCGAGTCCGCGGGCGTAGGGGTCGAGCAGCAGCGTCTCCGGGTTGAACGTGTTCCCGGGACCATGAGGGCCGCCGACGCGGATCGCGTATCTGGTGCCCGGCTGCAGCAGTGGGGTCGTGACCTCCCAGACACCGCCCGGGAGGCGCTCGAGGCCCACCTCGTCGGTGGCCCAGTCGAGGTCGGTCGCGTCGAACACGACGAGCTCCACGGAGGACGCGTTCTGGGACCAGACGCGGAGTGTTCCGACGCCGTCGTGCAGACGGACGCCGAGGTCGTCGAGGGCAGAACCGCCGGGTGCGGTGGTGTCTCGGGTCTCGGGCATGAGTACACCATAGAGCGCTGTGCCCGGGTGTCAGGACAGCTCGCACTCAGTTCCACCTGCCGGCACGCCGTCCGACCCGGCGTGCGCCGTCCGAGCGACCTCGGCGACGTGGAAATGCGGGAGCATGGAAGCATGCGGCACTATCTCGATCATGCGGCCACCACGCCCCTCCGTCCGGAGGCTCGGGACGCATGGCTCAGGGCGAGCGACGTCGTCGGCAACGCGTCGTCCACGCACGGCGCGGGTCAGGACGCGCGTCGCCTGCTCGAGGAGTCGCGCGAGCGCGTGGCCGCCGTTCTGGACTGCGACCCGATCGAGGTCGTCTTCACGTCCGGTGGGACCGAGTCGATCAATCTCGCCCTGCAGGGATCGTGGCGGGCCCGTGCGACGGGAGCCGACGCGATCGTGATGCCGGACGGGGAGCACCACGCCACGATGGACACGGTCGAGGCGCTCGTGAAGGACGGTGCAGAGCTGCGGCCCGTCGGGCTGACCGCGACAGGAGGGATCCCGGTCGCGGAGTTCGCCCGGCGGCTTCCCGGCGCCGCCGTGGCCACCGCGCTCGTCGCCAACAACGAGGTCGGGACCGTGAACGACGCGGCGGCCCTGTCCGAGGCGGCGGCGGAGACCGGCGTGCCGCTCCATCTCGACGCGGTCGCGGCGCTCGGCCACCTTCCTCTGTCGTTCCGGCGGCTGAGAGGACGCGCGGAGCCCGGGGTGGGTCTGGTCGCGATGAGCGTCGCGGGTCACAAGGTCGGCGCACCCGTGGGAGTGGGGGCGCTCGTGACGGCGAGGTCGGCCGCAGTGACGGCACTGCTGCACGGCGGCGCCCAGCAGAGAGGTCTGCGGGCGGGGACGCAGGATGTCGCGGGCGCGGCCGCGTTCGCCACCGCCCTCGAGATCGCCGCAGACGAGCGCGAGTCCGAGGGACGACGTCTGAGCGCGCTTCGGGATCGGCTCGTCGACGGCATCCGCTCGCGGGTCCCCGCGGCCGAGCTCCTGGGCGATCCCGAGCACCGGCTGCCCGGCAACGCGCACCTGCTCTTCCCCGGCGCGGTGGGGGAGAGCCTCCTCTTCCTCCTCGACATGGCCGGAGTCGCCGCCTCGACCGGATCGGCCTGCCAGGCCGGAGTCGCAGAACCCTCGCACGTCGTGATGGCGATGGGACGCACCGAGCAGGAGGCGCGCAGCGTGCTCCGCTTCACGCTGGGCCGCAGCTCGTCGGATGCGGACGTCGACGCCGTGCTGGCCGCCATCGCCGACGCCTTCGAGCGGGCATCCGGGGCTGGCACAGGCACGCGCTCGTAGACTGGTCGCATGAGGATTCTCGCGGCCATGAGCGGTGGAGTGGACTCCGCCGTCGCGGCAGCCCGCGCGGTCGAGGACGGGCACGACGTCGTCGGCGTGCATCTGGCCCTGTCCCGCGCGGGGGGCACGCTGCGCACGGGCAGCCGCGGATGCTGCACGATCGAGGATGCGCTGGACGCCCGCCGGGCTGCGGATCTCCTCGGCATCCCCTTCTACGTCTGGGACTTCTCAGAGCGCTTCCGCGAGGATGTCATCGCCGACTTCGTATCGGAGTATCAGGCGGGTCGGACTCCGAACCCCTGCATGCGGTGCAACGAGAAGATCAAGTTCGCCGCTCTGCTGGAGCGGGCGATCGAGCTCGGCTTCGACGCCGTCTGCACCGGGCATTACGCCACGCTGATCGATACGCCGGCGGGCCTCGAGCTGCACCGGGCCGCCGACAACGCCAAGGACCAGTCCTACGTCCTCGGAGTGCTCACGGCCGAGCAGCTCGCGCACACGTACTTCCCCTTGGGGACCACGCCGTCGAAGGCCGTGGTGCGCGCCGAGGCGGCGGACCGCGGGCTCACGGTCGCCCAGAAGCCGGACAGCCATGACATCTGCTTCATCCCGGACGGGGATACGAGGGGATGGCTCGCCGAGAAGGTCGGCACCGAGACCGGCGACATCGTCGACCGCGCCGGTTCCGTCGTCGGCTCGCACGAGGGCGCGCACGCGTTCACCGTCGGACAGCGGCGCGGGCTGAAGCTCGGCGTGCCCGCGGCGGACGGCAAGCCGCGATTCGTCCTCGAGGTGCGTCCGGTCTCGAACACGGTCGTGGTGGGTCCGAAGGAGGCTCTGGCCATCCGCGAGATCGCGGGTGCGCGCTTCAGCTGGGCAGGGGCCGCGCCCACCGCGCAGGAGTTCGACTGCCACGTGCAGATCCGCGCCCACTCGGAGCCCGTGACGGCACGCGCGTCCGTCTCGACGGACGGCGTCACGGTGATCCCGGACGAGCCCCTCGACGGCGTCGCACCCGGCCAGACAGCCGTGCTCTACATCGGCACGCGCGTGCTCGGTCAGTTCACGATCGACCGCACGGTATCGGCCGTTCCCGTCGACGTCTAGGCTCCGCGCGATGTCGGCGCCCGCTCGTAGACTGGCGAGGTGCCGGAGAACATCTCGCTGCAAGACGCCCGAACCGAGGCCGACCGACTGACGGTCCGCATCCTCGAGGCGAAGGACGCGTACTACGGTCGCGACACGTCGCTCGTCGACGACTCCACCTACGACGGGTGGATGCATCGGCTGGAAGAGCTCGAGCGGCTCCATCCCGAGCTGCAGGGCCAGGACTCCCCGACGCAGATGGTCGGGGCGGCGGAGGCGACGGGCCTCGCGACGATCGAGCACGCCGAGCGGATGCTGAGCCTCGACAACGTCTTCTCCGTCGACGAGCTGCGCGAGTGGGCGGCGAAGACGCGGGCGGCCGCCGGTCGTGACGTCGAGTGGCTCACCGAGTTGAAGATCGACGGCCTCGCCATCAACCTGCGCTACGAGAACGGCCGTCTCACGTCGGCTGCGACCCGTGGCGATGGGCGAGTGGGCGAGATCGTGACGGAGAACGCACTGCGCCTCCCCGAGATCCCCCTGGAGCTCTCCGGCTCCGGACACCCCCCGATCGTCGAGGTGCGGGGCGAGGTCTTCATCCCGGTCGCCGCCTTCGAGCGTCTGAACGCGGCGCAGGCGGACTTCCGCGATCGGGCGTACGCCGACGCGCTCGCCCGCTGGGAGGCGCGCGCGGGCGCGAAGAAGCCGTTCGACGACGAGAAGGCGCGCGCGGCCGCAGCCAGACGGTTCCCGTCGTTCGCCAATCCGCGCAATGCGGCCAGCGGCGGCCTGAGGCAGCAGATCGACAAGAAGAACGGCCTCGAGCTCGAGGCCGGCATGCTCCGGATCGAGTCGCTCGCGCTGTACGTCCATGGCATCGGAGCCTGGCAGGATCCGCCGGTGGCGGCGCAGAGCCAGGTCTACGAGCAGCTCGCGGAGTGGGGACTGCCCACGAGCCCGCACACCCGCGTGTGCACGACTATCGACGAGGTCGTCGCTTTCGTCGAGCACTTCGGCGAGCACCGGCATGACATCGAGCACGAGCTCGACGGCATCGTCGTGAAGGTCGACGAGCTCTCGCTGCACGACGAGCTCGGCGCGACGAGTCGCGCCCCTCGCTGGGCGATCGCGTACAAGTATCCGCCGGAGGAGGTGCAGACGACGCTCCTCGACATCGTCGTGTCCGTCGGACGCACCGGCCGCGCCACGCCGTTCGCCGTCATGGCGCCGGCGCACGTCGCCGGATCCGTCGTGCGTCAGGCGACGCTGCACAACAAGGACGTCGTGAAGGCCAAGGGAGTGCTCATCGGCGACACCGTCGTGCTCCGCAAGGCGGGCGACGTGATCCCCGAAGTCCTCGGACCCGTGGTCGAGCGACGGGACGGCTCCGAACGGGAGTTCGTCATGCCCGAGGCGTGCCCGGAATGCGGCACGCCGCTGAGGCCGATGAAGGAGGGCGACATCGACCTGCGGTGCCCGAACGCGCGGTCCTGCCCCGCCCAGGTGCGCGGACGCGTGGAGCACATCGGATCCCGGGGCGCTCTCGACGTCGAGGCGCTCGGCGAGGTCACCGCCGCGGCCCTGACCCAGCCGACGTCGCCGTCGGTGCCGCCGCTCGAGACCGAGGCCGGCCTGTTCGCGCTGACGCTCGACGAGATCGTGCCGATCGAGCTGTTCGTGCGCGACGCCGAGACCGGCCTCCCGAAGGAGGACGACGACGGACTGGTCAAGACGCGCGCACCGTTCCGTCGCAATCCGACGGCCGCCGAGAAGAAGTCCGGCCTCGAGGGGCCGCAGCCGTCCTCGCAGGCGCTGACGCTGCTGGCGGAGCTCGAGAAGGCCAAGACGAAGGATCTGTGGCGGCTGCTCGTCTCGTTGAACATCCGCCACGTCGGGCCCGTCGCCGCGCGCGCCCTCGCGCACTGGTTCGGCTCGCTGGACGCGATCCGCGCCGCATCCCGCGACGAGCTCGCGGCGGTCGAAGGCGTCGGCGGAATCATCGCCGACTCGCTCCTCGCGTGGTTCGAGGTCGATTGGCATCAGGAGATCGTGCGCCGCTGGACGGAAGCGGGCGTGCGCTGGGCCACCCCCGGTCACCCCGGGCCCGGTGCCGCCGTGACCGAGGGGGGCGTGCTCGACGGCCTCACCGTGGTCGCGACCGGGTCGCTCGACGGATACACCCGCGACGGCGCACAGGAGGCGATCATCAAGGCCGGCGGCAAGGCCGCGTCGAGCGTGTCCAAGAAGACCGACTACGTCGCCGCAGGGCCGGGTGCCGGATCGAAGCTGGCGAAGGCGGAGGAGCTGGGCATCCGGATCCTCGACGCGGCGCAGTTCCACCTGCTCGTGACAGAGGGGCCGGACGCGCTCGAGTGAGGCGACACGGTCGTCTCCTCGCTGTGCCGGAGGCTCCGGCGAGAGAGTGACCGGTGGACGCGCTGCCCGGCGAGTCGTGTCCGCCGGGCTCCGCTTCAGTTCTTGTGTCGCGGCTTGCGGAACGGCTTGTCGTCGCGGCCCTGACGGTCGTCCCGAGACGACCGGTCGAAGCGGTCCTGCCTCGGTCGGTCATCCCGATCGCGTCGCTCGTAGCCGCCGTCGCGCGGTCCGCCGCTGCGACGAGCGCCCGGCCCCCTGTCCGGCTTGATCTCGATCAGACGACCCGAGATGCGCGTGTCGCGGAGCTTCTCGAGGACGCCGGAATCGAGGTTCGCGGGCAGCTCGACGATCGAGAAGTCCGGACGGATGTTGATCGCGCCGAAGTCGTCGCGCCCGAGACCGCCCTCGTTGGCGAGGGCGCCGACGATCTGTCGAGGTTCGACGCGGTGACGGCGACCCACCTCGATGCGATACGCCGAGTAGTCGCCGCGCCCGCGGCGTTCGGTACGGGGCTCACGCGGCTCACGGGTCGTGCGCTCGCGCGGCGGCCTGTTGTCGTGCTCCACGGCCTTCGCCAGCGCATCGTCGGCGGGATCGAGCAGAAGAGGCGTGTCCCCCTGCGCCACCACGGCGAGGGCTGCGGCGACATCGGCCTCGGGCACGTCGTGGTTGCGCACGTAATGCGCGATGATGTCGCGGAACTTCTCGATGCGCGATCCGTCGCCGAGGGCCGTGGTGATCGCGTCGTCGAAGCGGGCGAGACGGGTGGTGTTCACATCCTCGGTGCTCGGCAGCTGCATCTGCGTCGGCTGCTGGCGCGTCGCCTTCTCGATGTGCTTGAGCAGGTAGCGCTCACGGGGGGTGATGAAGCTGATCGCGTCGCCCGACCGGCCGGCGCGCCCCGTGCGTCCGATGCGGTGCACGTACGACTCGGTGTCGGTAGGGATGTCGAAGTTGACGACGTGGCTGATCCGCTCGACGTCGAGCCCGCGCGCGGCGACATCCGTGGCGACGAGGATGTCGAGCTTGCCGTCCTTCAGCTGGTTGACGCTGCGCTCGCGCTGCACCTGCGGCACGTCGCCGTTGATGGCCGCTGCGGAGTACCCGCGAGCGCGGAGCTTCTCGGCGAGCGTCTCGGTCTCGTTCTTGGTGCGGACGAACACGATCATGCCGTCGAAGTTCTCGACCTCGAGGATGCGGGTGAGCGCATCGACCTTCTGCGCGTACGACACCACGAGGTAGCGCTGGGTGATGTTCGTGCCGGTGGCGGTCTTCGACTTGATGCTGATCTCTTCGGGCTCGCGCAGGTACTTCTGCGCGAGGCGACGGATCTGCGGCGGCATCGTGGCGGAGAACAGCGCGACCTGCTTCTCCTCGGGGGTCTGCGCGAGGATCTGCTCGACGTCCTCAGCGAAGCCCATCTTGAGCATCTCGTCGGCTTCGTCGAGCACGAGGTACTGCAGCTGCGACAGATCCAGGGTGCCCTTGGCGAGGTGATCCATGATCCGGCCGGGCGTTCCGACGATGACGTGCACGCCGCGACGGAGCGCCGACAGCTGCACGCCGTATCCCTGACCGCCGTAGACGGGGAGGACGTGCACGCCCTTCATGCGAGACGCGTACGACTCGAAGGCCTCGCACACCTGGAGGGCCAGCTCGCGGGTCGGTGCCAGCACCAGTGCCTGGGGTGTCTTCTGCGCGACGTCGAGTCGCTCCAGCACCGGCAGCGCGAAGGCCGCGGTCTTGCCCGTGCCCGTCTGCGCCATGCCGACGACGTCACGACCGGAGAGAAGCGTCGGGATGGTCGCCGCCTGGATGGGCGACGGCGTCTCGTAGCCGAGATCCCTGATCGCCTTGAGGACGGCGCCCGTGATGCCGAGCTCCTCGAATCCGGGGGTCGCGGGGGCGTCGATGGTCGCAGCGTCTTCAGGAGTCACTGACCAAGGGTAGCGCGCCGCCGCTCCCGTCGCCTGTGAGGGCGCCCTCAGGAGCCGCTGGTGAGGGCCAGCAGCTTCTCCTTCACCTGACGACGCAGCACCTTGCCGATGAGCGACGTCGGCAGCTCGTCCACGACGAAGATGCGCCGCGGCACCTTGTACGGGGTGAGGATGCCGCGCGCGTACTCGCGGATCGCCTCCACGTCGACGTCTGTGCCGCCGTCGACGACGATCGCCGCGACGACCTCCTCTCCGGAGTGGTCGCTGGGAAGTCCGACGACGGCCGCATCGGACACCTGGGGATGCTGGCGCAGTGCGCTCTCGACCTCGGTCGGTGCGACGTTGAAGCCGCCGGTGATGATGAGCTCCTTGATGCGGTCGACGATGCGGACGAAGCCCGCGTCGTCGATGGTGACGATGTCTCCGGTCCGGAACCATCCGTCGGCGAACACCGCCTCCGTCTCCTCGGGCTTCCCGTAGTAGCCGGAGAAGACCTGCGGTCCGCGGACGACGAGCTCGCCCGCTGCCCCGGCAGGCACGTCGACGGTCGGGTTCTCCGGGTCGACGACGCGGCACTCGGTACCCGGGAGCGGGAGCCCGACGGTTCCCGGCACCCGGTTGTCCGCCACCGGGTTCGCCATCAGGACCGGGGAGCACTCGCTGAGCCCGTAGCCCTCGACGAGGAATCCGTTGGTCGCGGCCTCGAACGGCACCACGAGTTCGTGCGGAAGCGCCATCGCGCCCGAGATCGCGACCTCGATGCCGTCGAGCGACACGCCCTTCGTCTTCGACGCCGCGAGCAGGCGGTCGGCGATCGGCGGAACCAGGGGGAGGAACGTCGCCGGGTGCTTCTTCATGACGTCGAGCACGAGGTCCGGGTCGAACTTCGGGAAGAGCACCAGCCGCGCGCCCATCGACATCGCGAAGGTGAGACACAGGGTCAGGCCGTAGGCGTGGAACATCGGCAGCACTGCGTACACCACACAGCCCTGTCCACGGATGATCGACGGCACCCAGGCGCGCGCCTGCGCGGCGTTGGCGAGCAGATTGCGGTGCGTGAGCGCCGCGCCCTTCGGCGTTCCGGTCGTGCCCGACGTGTATTGGATGATGGCCAGGTCGTCGGTCTGCGGCCGCGGATGCGACGCGGCGATCGGCTCGGCGGATACGAGCGAATCCCAGGTCACGGTGCCCCGCACCCGTTCCGTCAGAGCGGCCCGGGAGGTTCGGGCCTTCGCGACAGGCAGACGAAGAGCCACCCGAGTGAGGAAGGGCATGGCCCGCGTGACGTCGACCGAGACGAGGTTCGTCACTGCGAGATCGGCGGGGAATCCCTGGACGGTCGAGACGACCTTGTTCCAGACGATCGCGTGCTTCGCGCCGTGATCCTCGAACTGCTTGCGCAGCTCGCGAGGGGTGTACAGCGGATTGTGCTCGACCACGACGGCGCCGAGACGCAGCACGGCGTAGAAGGCGACGATGTGCTGCGGGCAGTTCGGGAGGACGATGGCGACGGGGTCGCCGGCGCGCACACCCAGATCCCGGAGTCCGGCAGCGGCGCGATCGATCGCCGCCTGCAGCTCCTCATACGTCGTCTCGCGCCCGAAGAACTGCAACGCCGGGGCGTTCGGGTAGTCGCGGGCCGACGCCGCGACGATGTCGATCAGCGAACCGGTCACGGGGGCGAGGTCCTCCGGCACGCCGTCTGCATAGCTGGCGACCCAGGGGCGGGGCGGCTGATAGGTGCTCACGTGCCCAGCATAGGGGCGTCGGTCATCAGGCTGCGGGCGACGTCGGGCGCGCTGAGTAGACTTGCCGTGTGTCTGAAATCACCCCTGATCTTGTGCGCCATCTCGGCGTGCTCGCGCGCATCCAGCTGAACGACGACGAGGTGACGCGGCTCACGGGCCAGCTCGACGCCATCGTCGACAACATCGCGAAGGTGTCCGCGGTCGCGACGGCCGACGTCGTCGCGACCAGCCACCCGATCCCGCTGAGCAACGTCTTCCGACCCGATGTCGTGGGGGAGACCCTCACCCACGAGCAGGTCCTCCAGAACGCGCCGGACCAGGCGGACGGCCGGTTCCGCGTCACCGCGATCCTGGGAGAAGAGCAGTGAGCGACATCATCCGACTGACGGCGGCCGAGCTCGCCGACAAGCTCGCCTCCCGCGAGATCTCCAGCGTCGAGGCGACGCAGGCCCATCTCGACCGCATCGCGGCCGTCGACGGAGACGTGCACGCCTTCCTGCACGTCAACGACGGCGCGCTCGAGGCCGCTGCGGCTGTCGACGCGCGTCGCGCGGCGGGCGACGAGCTGGGGCCGATCGCCGGTGTGCCGCTCGCCATCAAGGACGTGCTCGTCACGACCGATCAGCCCACCACGAGCGGCTCGCGCATCCTCGAGGGGTACCGGTCGCCGTACGATGCGACCGTCGTGGCGCGATCGCGAGCGGCCGGACTCATCCCGCTCGGCAAGACCAACATGGACGAGTTCGCCATGGGATCCTCGACGGAGCACTCCGCGTACGGTCCCACCCGCAACCCGTGGGACCTCGACCGCATCCCCGGCGGCTCCGGCGGAGGATCGGCGGCGGCTGTCGCGGCCTTCGAGGCGCCGCTCGCCCTGGGATCGGACACCGGCGGATCCATCCGCCAGCCCGCACATGTCACCGGCACCGTCGGCGTCAAGCCGACCTACGGAGGCGTGAGCCGCTACGGCGCCATCGCGCTCGCATCGAGTCTCGACCAAGTGGGTCCGGTCACTCGCACGGTGCTCGACGCCGGACTGCTGCACGACGCGATTGGCGGACACGACCCGAAGGACTCCACCTCCCTGCGGGACGCCTGGCCGTCCTTCGCCGAGGCGGCCAGGGAGGGCGCCAGGGGAGACGTGCTCAAGGGCCTCAGGGTCGGAGTCATCCGCGAGCTGCCCGACAGCGGCTTCCAGCCGGGCGTCGCCGAGTCGTTCCGCAGCGCGTTGGCGCTCATGGAGGCTCAGGGGGCCGAGATCGTCGAGGTCGGCGCGCCGCACTTCGAGTACGGAGTCGCCGCGTACTACCTGATCCTGCCCGCCGAGGCGTCCAGCAACCTCGCCAAGTTCGACTCGGTCCGGTTCGGGATGCGCGTCACCCCCGACGGCGGCGCGACCGTGGAGGACGTGATGTCCGCCACGCGCGACGCCGGCTTCGGCGACGAGGTCAAGCGTCGCATCATCCTCGGCACGTACGCCCTGTCCGCGGGCTACTACGACGCGTACTACGGCAGCGCGCAGAAGGTGCGCACGCTGATCCAGCAGGACTTCGCGAACGCCTTCGCCGACGTCGACGTGATCGCGACCCCGTCCGCCCCCACGACGGCGTTCCGGATCGGCGAGAAGGTCGACGACCCGCTCCAGATGTACCTCAACGACATCACCACCATCCCCGTGAACCTGGCGGGGGTGCCCGGCATCTCCATCCCGAGCGGCCTGGCCTCCGAGGACGGGCTGCCCGTCGGCATCCAGTTCGTCGCGCCCGCGCGCGAGGACGCCCGTCTGTACAAGGTCGGTGCGGCCCTCGAGGCCGTGCTGCTCGACTCGTGGGGAGCCCCGCTGCTGTCGCGCGCGCCCCAGCTCGTGGAAGGGACCCGCTGATGGCCACCGCCAAGCTCATGGACTTCGACAAGGCGCTCGAGCTGTTCGAGCCCGTCCTCGGGTTCGAGGTGCATGTCGAGCTCAACACGAACACCAAGATGTTCTCGGATGCGCCGAACCCGGCGAACGAGGCGTTCCACGCGGCCGAGCCGAACACGCTGATCGCCCCGGTCGACCTCGGTCTGCCGGGATCGCTGCCGGTCGTGAACGAGACGGCGATCCGGTCCTCGATCAGCCTTGGCCTCGCGCTGGGCTGCTCGATCGCGGAGTCCAGCCGGTTCGCGCGCAAGAACTACTTCTACCCGGATCTCGGAAAGAACTACCAGATCTCGCAGTACGACGAGCCGATCGCCTTCGAAGGCTCGGTCGAGGTCGAGCTCGAGGACGGCACGATCGTGCAGATCCCGATCGAGCGCGCCCACATGGAGGAGGACGCCGGGAAGCTCACCCACATGGGCGGGGCGACCGGACGGATCCAGGGGGCCGAGTACTCGCTCGTCGACTACAACCGCGCCGGCGTCCCGCTCGTGGAGATCGTCACCAAGACCATCTTCGGCACCGAGCACCGGGCGCCGGACGTCGCGAAGGCCTACGTCGCCACCATCCGCGACATCGTGCGCAGTCTCGGCATCTCGGAGGCGCGTCTCGAGCGGGGCAACCTGCGATGCGACGCGAACGTCTCGCTCCGTCCGCGCGGCCAGGAGAAGCTGGGCACCCGCACCGAGACCAAGAACGTCAACTCGATGCGCTCGGTCGAGCGCGCGGTCCGCTACGAGATCCAGCGCCAGGCGCAGATCCTCGCGGACGGCGGCACCATCACGCAGGAGACGCGTCACTGGCACGAGGACACCGGGACGACCTCGCCCGGGCGCCCGAAGTCGGATGCCGACGACTACCGCTACTTCCCGGAGCCCGATCTTCTGCCGGTGGAGCCTGCGGCTGCGCTGATCGAGGAGCTCCGCGCCGAGCTCCCGGAGCTCCCGGTGGCTCGCCGTCGTCGTCTGATGGCCGAGTGGGGCTTCACCGACCTCGAGTTCCAGGACGTGCGCAACGGCGGTCTGCTCGATGTCGTCGAGGAGACCATCGCCGCCGGCGCGACTCCCGCAGCGGCGCGCAAGTGGTGGACGGGTGAGATCACGCGTCTGGCGAACGCGCAGGAGAAGGACGCCGTCGATCTCGTGAGCCCCGCCAACGTCGCGGCGCTCCAGCAGCTCGTCGATGCCGGCACCCTGACTGACAAGCTCGCGCGTCAGGTCCTCGAAGGCGTCATCGCCGGGGAGGGCACTCCGCAGGAGGTCGTCGACGGTCGTGGACTCGCGGTCGTGTCCGACGACGGCGCGCTCATCGCGGCGATCGACGACGCACTCGCGGCCCAGCCCGATGTGCTCGCGAGGATCAAGGACGGCAAGGTGCAGGCCGCCGGTGCGGTGATCGGCGCCGTGATGAAGGCCATGAAGGGCCAGGCTGACGCCGCCCGCGTCCGTGAGCTCGTCCTCGAGCGCGCGGCGCAGTAATCCTCTTCGTCCCTCGGGCCCCGTGTCAGGGGTCCGGGGGACAATGGGCTCATGGGACACGGCGACGGCAGAGGAAGAATCGTCTCTGACGCCGACGTCGACGACGCCGGCACGCGCATCCTCCACGTCGACATGGATGCCTTCTATGCCGCCGTCGCGGTCCTCGACGACCCGAGTCTGCGCGGTCTCCCGCTGATCATCGGGGCGCCCGAGGGGCGCTCGGTCGTCTCCAGTGCGTCCTACGAGGCGAGACGGTACGGGGTGAGGGCCGCGATGCCGGTGTCCCAGGCAATGCGCCTCTGCCCGTCCGCACGCATCGTCCCACCCCGTTTCGATCGCTATCAGGCTGTCTCCCGCAAGGTGATGGCGATCTTCGAGTCGTTCACGCCTTTCGTCGAGCCCCTGTCGGTGGACGAGGCGTTCCTCGACGTGCAGGGAGTCAGGCGACTGTGGGGGAGCCCTGCGCAGATCGCGCGGCTCGTCCGTGCCCGAGTGCTCGAGGAGGTGGGCATCACGTGTAGCGTGGGGGTCGCCGCCACGAAGCACGTCGCGAAGATGGCATCGACCATCGCGAAGCCCGACGGGATGCTCGTGGTCGGGGCCAGGGACACGCAGGCGTTCCTCGATCCCAGGCCCGTCCGGGCGATGTGGGGAGTGGGTCCCAAGGCGGCGGAGGCGCTGGAGGCCCGCGGCATCCGCACCGTCCGCGACATCAGGGAGAGCTCTGCGGAGATGCTCGCGCGCGCCGTGGGGCCCGCGCTCAGCGCGCGCCTCGTGCAGCTGGCGCGCGGTGAGGATGCGCGCGAAGTCGAGACGGAGCGCGTGGAGAAGAGCATCGGTCATGAGGAGACCTTCGACACCGACATCGCCGACCGGACGTTCCTGCGCGCCGAGCTGCTGCGGCTGGCAGATCGCGTCGCGTCCCGCCTCCGCAGAGCGGAATGGGAGACCGCGACGGTCTCCATCAAGGTCCGTTTCGACGATTTCCGCACCCTGACCAGATCTCAGACGCTGCCGGACCCCACCGCGGTCGGTCAGCGCATCGGGGAGGCGGCGCAGACGCTGTTCGAGCAGATCGAACGTCGAGACCCCGTGCGGCTGATCGGCGTCCGTGCCGAGAATCTGAGGCCGGCGGGCGGCGGCGCTCTCGGGCTCTGGGACGACGACGAGGACTGGCGCCGTGTGGAAGGAGCCGTCGACGACGCTGTGGCTCGGTTCGGCTCGTCCACGATCACCCGCGCGCGTCACCTCGGACGAGGGGCCGGCCGCGGTGCGGCTCAGCATCCGAAGGCGCACGGCGTCGATTGACGCCGCGGTGCGGGCCCGCGTCGGCTAGCGTGGTCACATGCCCAACATCGCACTGGAACTCGGAAAGCAGGCCGCCTCGTTCGGCGTGAAGAGCGCGTACGGCGAGCCGCAGGACGTCGACGGCGTCAGCATCACACCGGTCGCCTTCACCTACTCCGGCTTCGGCGGAGGCAGCGGAGACGGTGCCGAGGGCGGCGGCGGAGGCGGTGTGTCGATTCCCGTGGGCGTCTACGTCCGTCGCGAGGAGGGCCTCCGCTTCGAGCCCAACATCGTCACTCTGCTGATCGTCGCGGTGCCCTTCGTGTGGGTCACCGGACGGGCACTCACGCGCATCATCCGTGCACTCAAGAAGTGACGATCCGGTAGCAGCGGCGCTCGCGCGAGCTGTGCCGGCGATCGTCGCGGACATCAGGGCGGTCGCGGCATCCAATCCGGTGGTCGTCATCGACGGACGGAGCGGAGCCGGCAAGACGACTCTCGCGCGTGCCCTCGCCGGTCACTGGCCGATCGGGGGACGTGTCCAGCTGATCGCCCTCGACTCGCTGTATCCCGGGTGGGACGGTCTGGACGAGGGCGTGATCCGAGCCGTCGACGGCATCCTCCGGCCGCACGGACGCGGACTCGTGGGCACCTGGCAGCGCTGGGACTGGGACCGACGCACCGAGGCGGAGAGCCATGCCGTGGACCCGGCCCTGGGTCTCATCGTGGAGGGGAGCGGCATCCTGACGCCGACGACCTCGCGGATGGCCGACGTGCGCATCTGGGTGGAGTCGGCGGAAGCCGGGCGCAAGGCGCGTGCGCTGGCCCGGGACGGCGAGACGTACCGTCCGCACTGGGACCGGTGGGCTCGTCAGGAGCAGCGGCACATCGCCAGAGACGATCCGAGGTCGCTCGCGACGCGAGTCGTCGACATCCCGTGAAGCCTCAGAGCAGGGCGTCGGCCGCCTGGATGACGACCTCGAGTCGGTATCCGAGCCAGTCGTAGATCCCGTAACGCGGATCGTCGGAGTCATAGGCGTCGTCGTCGGCGATCCCGAGGCGTGCGGCGACCACGAGGCGTAGCGCAGCGAGCGTTCGGATCCACGAGTCGACCTCCGCGGGGCGGAGGGAGATCACGTGCTCGGCGCCCGCCTGCGCAGGCGACAGTGCGCCGATGTCTGCGCGCAGGCCGCCCAGGGAGGTCCTGACGACATCGGCGTCGACGGCTCGCCGGGCGAGCAGGTCGTCTCTGGTCGCGTCTGCGAAGGCTCGTGACGCGGACTCGTCGTCGGGGTATGCGTCAGGGGTCAGGCGCGCGATGGCGGGGTCTGTGCGATCGCGCGCCGCGATGAGATCGCGGAAGTCCTCCACCAGCTGCAGCAGCTGTGCGGCTTCGATCCTGGCCATCCGAAGGCCGACGCTGTCATCCGTCATCCCGCGACCTTCCTCACCGTCGCCCACAGTCCGTAGTCGTGCATTGCCTGCGCATGCACCTCCATCGTCTCGCGGGGTCCCGTGGCGACGACGGCGCGCCCCTCGTGGTGCACGGCGAGCATCAGCTGCGTGGCTCGCTCGACGGAGTAGCCGAAGTACGTGCGGAAAACGCGCACGACGTAGCTCATCAAATTCACGGGGTCGTTCCACACCACGACCTCCCACGGCTCGAGGGGTGCCGCGGACAGATCGAGCGACTCGTCGACATCGAGGTCGGGTGTCGCGAGCGGGGTCATGCCCAGCCCAGCTCGTGCAGCTGCTCGTCATCGATGCCGTAGAAGTGCGCGATCTCGTGCACGAGCGTCGTGTGGACTTCGTCCCGCAGCTCATCGACGGTCTCGCACTGGAGAAGGTGGGGCTCGCGGTAGACCACGATGCGGTCGGGCAGCTCGCCCATGCCGTACTGGGTGCGTTCTGTCAGCGCCAATCCGTCGTACAGGCCGAGAAGGTCGAGACTGCCGTCCTCCGGACGGTCCTCGACGACGAACACGACGTTGTCGAGACCTTCGACCATGTCATCGGGCAGCTGATCGAGCTCGTCGACGACGAGCTCCTCGAATGCCGTTGCTTCCATCTCCATCGTCACCAGCCTATTGCCGAGCCGGCGAGGCGCAGCGATCAGTGCAGCAGCAGAAGCAGACCGGCGACGCCGATGAACAGCAGGCCGAAGACCGTGTTCAGCACCCGCTGACCGCGCGCTGTGCGGGTGTACCGCCGGAACGGACGCGCGGCGGCGGCGAAGAAGCCCCACATGACGAGCACGTCCACGATCATCACCGTGACGATCAATGTCAGGTACTGAGGGAGCTGCGGCTCGTCGAGGCGGATGAACTGGGGGATGAAGGCGAGGAAGAAGACGATGGCCTTCGGATTGAGGAGGTTGACCCAGAAGCCCCGGCGGATCATCGACCAGTGCCCTTCGAAGGCGGTCGCGTCGGGCTCCTCGCCGGCCGCGAGCGCTGTCGGCCTGGTCAGGATCAATCGGATGCCGAGGTAGACGAGGTACGCCGCTCCCGCGTACCGGATGACGTTGAACAGCAGCTCGGAGCGCGACACGAGGAGGCCCACACCCGCGGCGACGATGACGACGTGCACGATCAGTGCGAGCTGCTGGCCGATGATGCCCCAGATGGATCTGCGCCAGCCCTGGGAGAGCGAGTTCGACATCGTGTTGATCGCACCGGCGCCTGGCGTGAAGCTGATCACGACACAGGCGGTCAGAAGCGAGAACCAGACTGCGAGCGACACTCCGCAATCCTAGAGCCCGCCGGCCGTTGGCCATGACGAGGGATCCGCCCGCCTGAGAGATCACGGCATCGGAAACCGAAGAAGGTCCGAGTCGTGCGACTCGGACCTTCTTGCTGTGGGGTGAGTAACGGGACTCGAACCCGCGACATCCGGCACCACAAGCCAGCGCTCTACCAGCTGAGCTATACCCACCATGTGCCAACCGGAGTTGGCAACCAGATGAGTCTATTACATGTTCGGGGTGAACTCCGACACGGTGCGCGTGGCGATCTCCCGCGCGTCGTCGCTGGACGGTCCGGGCTCGTCGACGAACACGGCCTCGCGGTAATAGCGGAGCTCACGAATCGACTCGAGGATGTCGGCGAGTGCTCGATGCCCTCCGTCCTTCGTGGGAGCCTGAAAGAAGACGCGGGGGTACCACCGGCGCGAGAGCTCCTTGATGCTCGACACGTCGACGTTGCGATAGTGCAGCCACTGGTCGACCTGAGGCATGTACTTCGCGAGGAACATCCGATCCGTTCCGATCGTGTTGCCTGCGAGGGGCGATCTGCGCTCGACCGGAGCGAACCGCTTGATGTAGGCGAGGGTCTGCGCCTCCGCCTCCGCCAGGCTGAGGCCTTCCGGGATCTCCGTGATCAGTCCCGACGTCTCGTGCATCTTCGTCACGAAGTCGTTCATGTTCGCGAGAGCCGCATCGCTGGGTCGGATGACGACCTGGAATCCCGGATCGACGGGCCGGAGCTCGAAGTCGGTGATCACGACCGCGATCTCGACGAGCTCATCGACGGCGAGATCGAGGCCCGTCATCTCGCAGTCGATCCAGACGAGACGGTCGTTCTCTGACGCAGATACCATGACGTCATCCTATCGACGGCGCCGACATCGGGCCGGGGGCGGTACGGTAGTCCTGCCGCCTCCGTAGCTCAGGGGATAGAGCAGGAGCCTTCTAATCTCTTGGTCGCAGGTTCGAATCCTGCCGGGGGCACTCGATGCGCATCCCGTCGTCAGCCGTTCCGCAGGGCGGCAACGGCGTCGTCGGGCCTCCAGAAGTCGCCGACGAGCCAGAAGTCGCCGGTGGCGAGGTGCAGTCGCTCCGCTCGGTACCGGAGACCGAGCGGGTCGGGGACGATGCGCAGATGCCCGAGAATCCGTCCTGCCCCGTCCTGCACCCGCCACAGGTGCGCCGAGGCCCGGACGAGGTGCTCGCGCGGCGAGGACAGCCGAGGAGTCGCGAGCGGCAACTCGGGTGATGAGGTGATCAGGTTCGCGGACATGTCTTTCTCCTTCCGGATTCGAACATACGACCGACCACCGACATTCGCCCCGGGCGTGTCCGGGGGCCCGGGCGCAACTCGCCCCGCACAGGAGAAGAAGTCATCCGGTTGTGCACAACGGCCGGTCCGCGCCCCTGCCGACGCGGTCGCGGTGGCGCAGGCTGTCCTGATCCGGGTCCGTCCCGGCGTGAAGAGGAGAGATCATGTACGACATCATCACGATCGTGGGGAACGTGGCGACCGACCCCACCCAGGGGCGGACCGCGAACGGCGTCGCGGTGACCAACTTCCGGGTGGCCAGCACGCATCGTCGGTTCGACGAGTCGACCCAGACCTGGGTGGACGTGGTGACCAACTGGTACTCGGTGGCGGCGTTCCGGCAGCTCGGTGAGAATGCGAAGGCGTCGATCCGCGCAGGGGACAGCGTGATCGTCACCGGCAAGGTGAAGATCCGAGCCTGGGAGAACAACGGCAGACAGGGGACGAGCGTCGACATCGACGCGGATGCGATCGGCCACGATCTCCGCTGGGGCACGACGGCCTACCGACGCAACTCCCGATCCGCCGCGACGGAGCACGCGCCGCGGAGCACGTCGTCCCCGGAGGGGGCGGCGCCCGCACCGGATGCTCGGCGGTCGGCACCGGAGGGGGATCGCGTCATCGAGACGCCGTGGGTGTCCACCGGCTCCCGCGCGGACGGACGGGTGGAGGATTTCGACGAGGCGTTCCAAGCCGCGATCTCGGACCAGGACTCGGAGCTGAGTGTCGGCGCCGGTTCGGCGTCGGACGGCTGGGCCGAGACCGACTGAATGCGGCCGGGAGCGGCAGCCCTTCGACGGTCACGGCGGCCGCGGCAGCCGGGGGAGACGCGGCGGGGACATAGACTCGTGTCGTGCTTCGACGACCGTCCGCCTCCGTCTCGCAGGCGGCCGTCGCCGTTCTCGGCGGCGCCGCGCTGGCCCTCTCGCTCGCGTCGTGCAGTCCGATGACCACGCCCGAGCCTTCGGACGATCCGGTCCGGCCCAGCCCGACCGCGCCCCCGACTCCCGAGGGACCGGCGTATGTGGCGGACGGCAGCGCGGAGGACAATCTGCCTCTCTTCGCCGCCGTGACGGCGGCCGTGTGGGCGTCGGATCAGCGCGGCTCGGGACGAGCGTACGTCGACGCACTCACCGCTGCGGGTTTCGATCGAGCCGCGATGCAGGTCACTCAGGACGCGACGACCGTCGGCAATCCGGTGGAGAGCCTTCAGTTCTCGGTGCGGTGGGGCGACGCGGACTGCCTGGTGGGACAGGTCGGGCCGTCGACAGGCGAACCGGTGACCGCCGTTCTGCCGCAGCTGGCCGAGGGTCGGTGTCTCGTGGGGACGACACGCGCGATCGACTGGTGAGTGCCGGCGCCCACCTCTGCACGGAGGATCAGCCCGCACGCAGGTCGGCACCATGATGGCCGGTAGGCTGGAGTGTCGATCTTCGATGCCAACAGAAGGAGCGGTTTTCGGTGGCTGAGTACATCTACTCGATGGTTCGTGCACGCAAGGCGGTGGGCGAGAAGCTCATCCTCGACGATGTGACGATGTCGTTCCTCCCGGGCGCGAAGATCGGCATGGTCGGTCCGAACGGCGCGGGCAAGTCCACGATCCTCAAGATCATGGCGGGCTTGGACACGCCGTCGAACGGCGAGGCCAAGCTCACGCCGGGCTTCTCGGTCGGGATCCTGATGCAGGAGCCCGAGCTCGACGAGTCGAAGACCGTGATCGAGAACATCCAGGACGGCATCGCGATCAAGGCCAAGGTCGACCGCTTCAACGAGATCTCGCTGGCGATGGCCGATCCGGACGCCGACTTCGATGCACTGCTCGCTGAGATGGGCACCCTGCAGGAGGAGATCGACGCCGCCGACGGATGGGACCTCGACTCCCAGCTCGAGCAGGCCATGGACGCGCTGCGCACGCCCCCGGCGGATGCCGCCATCGCACCGCTCTCCGGTGGTGAGAAGCGCCGCGTGGCTCTCGCCAAGCTGCTGCTCCAGAAGCCCGACCTGCTGCTCCTCGACGAGCCGACCAACCACCTCGACGCCGAGAGCGTGCTGTGGCTCGAGCAGCATCTGCAGGCCTACAAGGGCGCGGTCATCGCGATCACCCACGACCGATACTTCCTCGACCACGTCGCCGAGTGGATCGCCGAGGTCGACCGCGGCCGGCTGATCGGGTACGAGGGCAACTACTCGACGTACCTCGAGAAGAAGGGCGAGCGTCTCGAGATCCAGGGGAAGAAGGACGCGAAGCTCGCGAAGCGTCTCAAGGACGAGCTCGAGTGGGTGCGCTCGAGCGCCAAGGGGCGTCAGACCAAGTCCAAGGCGCGTCTCGCCCGGTACGAGGAAATGGCGGCGGAGGCGGAGCGGACGAGGAAGCTCGACTTCGAGGAGATCCAGATCCCCGCTGGGCCCCGTCTCGGCAGTGTCGTCATCGAGGCCAAGAAGCTGCAGAAGGGCTTCGACGGACGGTCGCTCATCGACGGCCTGAGCTTCAGCCTTCCGCCGAACGGCATCGTCGGCGTCATCGGCCCCAACGGCGTGGGAAAGACGACGCTGTTCAAGACCATCGTCGGACTCGAGCCGCTCGACGGCGGTGACCTCAAGATCGGCGAGACCGTCAAGATCAGCTACGTCGACCAGTCGCGGTCGAACATCGACCCGAACAAGACGCTGTGGGAGGTCGTCTCCGACGGCCTCGACTTCATCACCGTCGGGAAGACCGAGATCCCGTCGCGAGCCTACGTCTCCAAGTTCGGGTTCAAGGGCCCGGACCAGCAGAAGAAGGCCGGCGTCCTCTCGGGCGGTGAGCGCAACCGTCTGAACCTCGCCCTCACCCTGAAGGAGGGCGGCAACCTCCTCCTCCTCGACGAGCCGACCAACGACCTCGACGTCGAGACGCTCAGCTCCCTGGAGAACGCCCTGCTCGAGTTCCCGGGCTGCGCCGTCGTGATCACCCACGACCGGTGGTTCCTCGACCGCATCGCGACGCACATCCTCGCGTACGAGGGCACCGACGAGAACCCCGACCAGTGGTACTGGTTCGAGGGCAACTTCGAGGCCTACGAGGAGAACAAGATCGAGCGCCTGGGTCCGGATGCCGCCAAGCCGCACCGGTCCACCCACCGCAAGCTGACCCGCGACTGACCTCGGATGAGCGAGACCGACTCGACCGGGTCCCGGCTGCACATCCCGATCCACCTCCGCTGGGGCGATCTGGATGCGTTCAACCACGTCAACAACACCTCGATGCTGAAGCTGCTCGAGGAGGCGCGCGTGCGCGCTTTCTGGCGTGCGGGACCCGGCGAGGAGGCGCCGTCCACAGCGGTCCTCGACTCGGGGATCGACGAGGGCGTGCTGACCCTCATCGCTCGTCAGGAGATCGAGTACCTCGCTCCGGTGCCGTACCAGCGCCGCCCGCTCGAGGTGCAGATGTGGTTCGGCAAGCTCGGCGGCTCGAGCGTCGAGGTCTGCTACGAGGTCCACAACGATCCCGCGGCGGAGCCTCGCACACTCTATGCGCGCTCCACGGCGATCATCGTGCTCGTCGATGCCGGATCGGGCACGCCCACACGTCTCACGCAGGAGATGCGCGACGCGTGGGCGCCGTTCGTCGGCCCCTCGATCGAGTACGCCCACCGCTGATCCCTGCGTCCGGGCGCTTCCGGAACCAGGACTGCAGGCGCCCGACTCAGTCCGAGGCGGGAACGCGTACCATGATCTCCTGGGCCACGGAGGCGACGAGATCCCCGGTCTCGGAGTAGATGCGGCCCTGAGCGAGCCCTCTCCCGCCACGGGCGTTCGGGGACTCCTGCAGATACAGGAGCCACTCGTCCACGCGAGCGGGTCGATGCCACCACATCGCGTGATCGAGGCTCGCGACCTTGAGTCCTGGCAGCGCCCAGTACACGCCGTGAGCGCGGAGGATCGACTCCTGGATCGTCATGTCGCTGAGGTATGCCAGCGCCGCCCGGTGGATCCGCTGATCGTCGGGAAGAGGAGCGCGCATCCGCATCCAGACGCCCTGCTGGGGCACGCGAGCATCGTCGCTCGGAAGGAACAGCGGCCCCTCCACGTGGCGGATGTCCGCCGCACGGTCGCTGAGCATCCGGGCGGTGCCCGCCGGCAGACCGTCGACCCGCTGCTCATCGGGGAGCAGCGAGTCGGGCGACGGCACCCCCTCGGGCATCGGCGTCGCATGCTCGAGCCCCGGATCCTCGTCCTGGAACGACGCGATCATCGAGAAGATCGGGACCCCGTTCTGATACGCCTGCGAGCGACGCGTGGAGAACGAGCGTCCGTCGTGGATGCGATCCACCGCGATGGTGATCCCCTGACTCGCATCCCCGGGGCGGAGGAAGTATCCGTGCATCGAGTGGACCGCCCGGTCTTCGGGGAGCGTGCGCTCGGCGGCGAGCAGGCTCTGTGCGAGCACCTGTCCGCCGTAGATGCGACCGGACGGCATCGGATGGGAGGAACCCGTGAAGATGTCCTCGGTCGTCCTCGCCTGCGTCGAGTCGAGGTCGAGGACCTCCAGGAGCTGTTCGACAGTGCGGATCGCGTGTTCGTCGGCGGTCATGACTTCCTTCCCGCGACTGCGGTTGATGCGGCGTTGATAGTTTAGAGGGCGTGCCCCATCAGCTCCTCCTCGCCGACGACGACACGACCAGAGACGTCCTCACGTTCGTCGGGCGGGCGGCCCGGATCACGGACGAGGGCGTGCGGCTGCAGGCAGCCGGCGGCGTCCTGGCCCTCACCGCGGCGGCTCTCGCGCCGCAGGGCCTCTTCGATCACACTCCGACGGTGCTCGCGATGAGGATCGTCCACGCCGATCCGGAGCTCGAATGCGACGTCGTGGTGGCGTCGCTGGCGGCGACCGACGATCCGCGGACTCTCGATCTCCCCGACACGGGCCTTTCGCCGGCATGGGCCGGTGTCGCGCCTCCCCGTGGTCGATGGGAGGCGACCGCCACGGTACCGGCATCCGTCGTCGCGCAGCGCGCCCAATGGGGCATCAGCGCCGTGGCGCGCGGTGCGGGGATCGGCTCGGGGGAGGAGGCGGTCCGCGCGCTGCGGGCATCCGTCTGGGGCGAGCCGGACGAGGACCTCGCGGGCCTGCCCAGGGGAGTGGCCTTCGCGGCGGACGCCTTCGGCTTCATCTCCGGCGAAGAGGACGTGGTCATCACGCGATCCGGCCGATGGTCCCGTCTGGCGTTCCGGCGCGGGCACGTGCTCACTCGCGGTCCGATGGCCACCGGCCTGACCGCGGTCAGAGGCACGGGATCCCCCTGACGACCCGCGGCGGTCGTGTCCGTCCGCGACGTCGAGGCGCACGTCGTCAGCGTGCGGCCGCCCGGCCGGTCTGGCGGCCGGAGAACAGGCAGCCGCCGAGGAAGGTGCCCTCCAGCGCCCGGTATCCGTGCACGCCGCCTCCGCCGAATCCACTCGCCTCACCGGCGGCGAAGAGGCCGGCGATGGGGCGTCCGCTCGCATCGAGGGCGCGACCGTCGAGATCGGTGGTGATTCCGCCGAGCGACTTCCGGGTGAGCACGTGCAGCTGCACGGCGATCAGCGGACCCGCGGCGGGATCCTGCAGCCGATGCGGTGCGGCGGTGCGGATCAGCCGGTCTCCGCGGTAGGCGCGCATCGATCGGAGCATGCCGATCTGAGCGTCCTTCGTGAAGTCGTTGTCCATCTCGCGGTCCCGCGCCACGATCTCGCGTCGCGCCTGCTCGATGTCGAGAGCCTCCCCGCCGGCGTGCGCCTTCATCTGCTCCAGCAGCGACTCGAGGTCGTTCTCCACGATGAAGTCCTCGCCCTCGTCGAGGAAGGACTGGACGGGTCCGGTCGGCCCCTTGGCGAGACGCGACCGCACCAGGAGGCCGACGTCCTTCCCGGTGAGGTCGGGATTCTGCTCGCTGCCCGAGAGGGCGAACTCCTTCTCCACGATCTGGCGGGAGGTCACGAACCACGAGTGGTCGTGCCCCGTGGAACGCAGGTGGGCGAGCGTGCCCAGCGTATCGAACCCGGGGAACAGAGGGACGGGCAGCCGGCGACCGGTGGCGTCGAGCCAGAGCGAGGACGGACCGGGGAGGATGCGGATGCCATGTGCCGGCCACACCGGGTTCCAGTTCTTGATGCCTTCGACATAATGCCACATCCTGTCGCCGTTGATCACCCGTGCGCCCGCGGCCTCGGACACCGCGAGCATGGACCCGTCGACATACGCGGGGACGCCGCTGAGCATTCGCGCCGGTGGGGTGCCGAGCGACGCCGGCCAGGCGCTCCGCACGAGCTCGTGGTTGCCTCCGATACCGCCGGAGCAGACGACCGTGGCGCCCGCGGCGATGTCGAAGTCGCCGATCACCTCGCGCGGCGACGCCTCGCCGCGGACGGCGCCGCTGGACGCGAGGATCTCTCCCCGTGCACCGGTGACGGCTCCGTCGGACGTGACGAGCTCGGTCACCCGGTGTCGTGCCAGGATCGTCAGCCGACCGTCGCGCTCGCCCTGTTCGACGGCGGCGGCGAACGGCGCGACCACTCCGGGTCCGGTGCCCCAGGTGATGTGGAACCGCGGAACGGAGTTCCCGGGACCGAGCGCCCCGTACCCGCCGCGTTCCGCCCACCCGACGACGGGGAAGAATCGCATGCCGCGGGCGTGCAGCCACGAGCGCTTCTCGCCCGCGGCGAAGTTCAGGTAGGCCTCCGCCCAGCGTCGCGGCCAGTGGTCCTCCTCGCGGTCGAACCCCGCAGTGCCGAACCAGTCCTGAGTCGCCAGTGCGAGCGAGTCGCGGATCCCCAGGCGGCGCTGCTCGGGAGAGTCGATGAGGAAGAGCCCGCCGAACGACCACCACGCCTGACCGCCGAGATTCGTCCGCGGCTCCTGATCGACGAGGACGACCCGACGACCGGCGTCGAGCGCCTCGCCGGCGGCGACGAGCCCGGCCAGCCCCCATCCGATGACCAGAACGTCGGCAGACAGGGGCGTGTTCGTCATGAGGTCTCCGTTGATTCCTGACGTGAGCGGTTCTCGAACTGGGGGCGTCCGTCAGCGGGGGCGCCGATTCCGGACGGCTCGAATGTGTTCACCATGGCATACGCCGCGCGCTCGAGGTAGTCCCACAGCGTGGATTCGTGCAGGGGCGACAACTCCGCCTCGTCCACGGCCGTGCGCATGTGACGGAGCCAACGGTCCCTGGCGTCGGGATCGACGTGGAAGGGCATGTGGCGCATGCGGAGACGGGGGTGTCCTCGAGTCTCTCCGTAGGTCGTGGGCCCGCCCCAGTACTGCTCGAGGAAGAGCAGCAGCCGCTCCTCGGCCGGTCCGAGGTCCTCTTCGGGGTACATCGGCTTCAGCACCGGGTCGAGCGCGACCTCGCGGTAGAACACCGAGACGATCCGCGCGAACGTCTCGCGTCCGCCGACCTCGTCGTAGAACGTCACTTCTGGCTGCTCCCGTCGTCATTCGTCTTCTTGCGCCGCCAGATGCCCCGGTCGGGGATCACAGGTACGCCGGTCACCGCATTCGGCCGCGTCTTGGGCGGGTTCGCACCGCGCACGCGTCGAGCGCCGTCGAGCCCCGTCGGGATCACCGTCTCCATGCTGGGCAGCCCGATCTCCTTCTCGAGGAGCGCTGCGCGCAGACGACGGCGCAGCTCCTGCGCCACGTCGTCCTTCGCATTCGCCCTCGTCTTGATGACGATGCGCACCACGAGAGCCTCACCGCCGATGGATTCGAGTCCCCAGAGCTCGGGCTTCTCGATGATGCGCGTGCGCCACTTGGGGTCCTTCGCGAGAGTCTGCGCGATCTCCAGCATGGTGTGCTCGACCTGCTCGAGATCGGAGTCGAGAGGAACGCCGATGTCGATGATCGCGCGGGCCCAGCCCTGCGACATGTTGCCGATGCGGGTGACCTCGCCGTTGCGCACGTACCAGAGCGTGCCGTTCACGTCCCTGACCTGCGTGATGCGCACGCTCACGTACTCCACCACGCCGGTCGCGAGGCCGAGGTCGACGACGTCGCCGATGCCGATCTGGTCCTCGGCGACGATGAACATGCCGTTCAGGACGTCCTTGACGATGTTCTGGGCGCCGAAACCGAGACCGGCGCCGACGGCTGCGGTCAGCAGGGTCAGGGAGCCGAGGAGCGTGGGCGCCAGATGGTTGACCACCAGGACGATCGCGATGACCACGAGCATCACGTTGACGATGTTCTGCAGGATCGTGCCCAGTGTCCTCGTGCGCTGCACGAGTCGCATGTCCGCCAGAGGAGAGCGCTCGAGAGCCTGCGTGTCGTCGACGTCCGCCTTGTTCTTGGCGCTGTCGACGATGCGATGCACGACGCGGCGGATCACCACGCGCAGCACGAGCGCGATGAGGATGCACCCGACGATGATGGCGACGACACCGAGGATCTGCAGTCCGACATCCATCAGGATCTGCAGCGCGCCGGCCCACCAGGCAGACACCGCAGCGGTGAACTCGTCGGGACCATCGGGCGCTTGGAGGGGCATCGTCATCATCCCCTCCAGACTAGCGATCGGGCCTCTGCGCGGGCTGGACGCACCGTGCAGAGGCCCGATCAGGTCGTGCCGTACGCGGAGGGTCAGTCCTCCGCGTCGCGCGCCTGCGCGGCGAGGGCGCGCTCGACGTCGGCGAGGTTCTCGAGAACGAGACGACGCAGTGCGGGGGCGGCCTCCTGGTTCGCGGAGAGCCACGCGCGCGTGGCGTCGCGCAGGGCGACGTCCGCGAGCGCCGTGGGGAAGAGGCCGACGATCAGATACTGCGCGATCTGGTAGGTGCGCGACTCCCAGACGGGCAGGAGCATGTCGAAGTACGCGGGGACGAAGTCCCGCAGGGACTCGACGCCGGCAGGATGCACGAAGCCGAGCGCCGCCGACCGCACGACGGTGTTCGGCGCATCGTCGCGCTCGACGAGCGAGGCCCATGCGGCCTTCTTCGATGCCGGATCGGGCAGCGCCGCACGCGCCTGCGCGGCGAACTCGCCGCCCTTCGCGGTGTTGTCCGCCGCAAGAGCGGCGTCGATGCTCGCGGCATCTGTCGCACCGATCGTCGCCAGGCCGACGAGCAGCTGCCAGTTCAGGTCCGCATCGATCTCGAGTCCGGGCAGGGTCTCCTCTCCGGACCGCAGACGCCCGACGATGCCCGCATGCTCGGGGGTGACGAGGGAGCCGGCGAACGCCGTGACGAACTGCAGCTGGCTGTCGCTGCCGGACTGGGCGCTCTCGGCGAGCGTCCACAGCCCGTCCGCGACCTTCTGGCGCGCTGCGAGGCGCTCGTCGGGGGCGACGTACAGGGTGGCCGCCGTGCGGAGCTGCGCGAGCGTCGTGCGCACCGTCGTCGACTCGGTCTCGCGGCCGATGTTGCCGAGCACGAGGTCGATGTAGTCCGACGCCGCGCTCTCCGCGTCGCGCGTCTGGTCCCAGGCGGCGCCCCACACGAGCGAGCGGGCGAGCGGGTCGCTGATGTCGGCGAGGTGAGCGATGGCGGTCGCCAGGGAGCGCTCGTCCAGACGGATCTTGGCGTACGCGAGGTCGTTGTCGTTGAGCAGGATGAGGTCGGGGCGCGCGATGCCGTGCAGCTCCGGGATCTCCGTGCGGTCGCCGTCGACGTCGACCTCGGCGTAGTGACTGCGCACGAGCGATCCGTCCTGCAGCGAGTAGAAGCCGATGCCGAGGCGGTGCGGTCGGATCGTCGGGTAGTCGGCCGGTGCGGTCTGGGTCACCGCGAACCGCGTGATGATGCCCTGGGAGTCCTCGGCCACGACCGGCTCCAGCGTGTTCACGCCTGCGGTCTCCAGCCACTTCTTCGACCACGTGCCGAGGTCGCGGCCGCTGGTGGCCTCGAGCTCGACGAGGAGGTCGCTGAGCTCCGTGTTGCCCCAGGAGTGCTTCTGGAAGTACTGGGAGACACCGGCGAAGAACGCCTCGATGCCGACCCAGGCGGCGAGCTGCTTGAGGACCGATCCGCCCTTGGCGTACGTGATGCCGTCGAAGTTGACCTGCACGTCCTCGAGGTCGTTGATGACGGCCGTGATCGGGTGGGTCGAAGGGAGCTGATCCTGACGGTAGGCCCAGGTCTTCTCCATCGCGTTGAACGTCGTCCAGGCCTCGGTCCACTCGGTGGCCTCGGCGGTCGCGATCGTCGACGCCCACTCCGCGAAGGACTCGTTCAGCCAGAGGTCGTTCCACCACTTCATGGTGACCAGGTCGCCGAACCACATGTGGGCCAGCTCGTGCAGGATCGTGACGACCCGGCGCTCCTTGACGGCATCGGTCACCTTGCTGCGGAACACGTAGGTCTCGGTGAACGTGACCGCGCCGGCGTTCTCCATGGCCCCGGCGTTGAACTCGGGGACGAACAGCTGGTCGTACTTGGCGAACGGGTAGGGGACGCCGAACTTCGACTCGTAGTACGCGAAGCCCTCGCGCGTCTTGTCGAAGATGTAGTCGGCGTCGAGGTGCTGCCACAGGCTCTTGCGGCCGTAGACGCCGAGCGGGATCACGCGACCGGAGGCGCTGGTGAGCTCCGAGAACGTGGACTCGTAGGGGCCCGCGACGAGGGCCGTGATGTACGACGAGATGCGTGGGGTCGGCTCGAATCCCCACGTCGCGACCGAGGGGTCGTCGTGGACGATGGGCTCGGGGGTGGGGGAGTTCGAGACGACCTTCCACGTCGCGGGGGCGGTGACCGTGAACTGGAAGGTGGCCTTCAGGTCGGGCTGCTCGAAGACCGCGAACACGCGCCGGGAGTCGGGCACCTCGAACTGGGAATAGAGGTACACCTCGCCGTCGACGGGATCGACGAAACGGTGGAGGCCCTCGCCCGTGTTGGTGTAGAGGCAGTCCGCGTCGACGACGAGCACGTTCTCGGCCTGCAGGCCGGCGAGCGCGATGCGGGAGTCGGCGAAGACCTCGTCAGGATCGAGCTGCTCCCCGTTGAGCGAGATCTCGCGCACCTCGCGGGCGATGAGGTCGATGAAGGTGAAGCTCTCCGGCGTCGCGGTGAAGCGCACGACGCTGCGGGATCCGAAGACCTCCGCGCCCTTGGTCAGGTCGAGCGAGACCTCGTAGGACTGGGTGTCGACGACGTCGCGGCGCTCCTGCGCTTCGATGCGGGTGAGGTTCTCTCCAGGCACAGCTGTACTCCCAGGGGTGAGGGGATGCTGCCGCAACCCAGCGCAGTTGGCGCCCACGGCAACCATGACAGCCTACGCCAGCACGACGGCCTGTCTCACGTCAGGAAGATGAAAGGATGGGGGAGTGACTGCGATCGAGCCGAACATCGTCCCCTTTGCCTCTGCCGCCGCCGCGAGCGGGGCCCCGTTCGTGAGCACTCCGACGGCGTACGACGGCATCCTCCTCGCCGGCTTCGGCGGACCCGAGGGGCAGGAGGACGTCATCCCGTTCCTCCGCAACGTCACGCGCGGCCGCGGCATCCCCGACGAGCGCCTCGAGGAGGTGGCCCACCACTACCGTCACTTCGGCGGAGTGAGCCCGATCAACGGTCAGAACCGCATTCTGAAGGAGGCGCTCGAGGGTGAGCTCGCACGACGCGGCATCGACCTCCCCGTCTACTGGGGAAACCGCAACTGGAGCCCCTATCTCGAGGAGGTCGTGACCGAGGCGGCCGACCAGGGACACCGCACGCTCCTCGCGTTCGCGACGAGTGCCTACAGCTCGTTCTCCAGCTGCCGCCAGTATCGCGAGGACTTCGCCAGGGTTCTGGAGGAGACGGGCCTCGGCGAGACCGTGACGATCGACAAGATCCGCCCGTTCTACGACCACCCCGGCTTCGTCGAGTCGTTCGAGACCGGAGTGCGTGACGCCGTCGAGGCCTTCCTCGCCGACGGCATCGCCGCGGCGGACATCCAGATCCTCTTCTCCACCCACAGCATCCCGACCGCCGACGCCGAGCGCTCCGGCGCCCGCGACATCGACTGGGGCGAGGGCGGTGCCTACGCGGCGCAGCATCTCGCCGTGGCGGCCTGGGTCATGGATCGCGTCCGGGCGACGGTCCCGGCGGCCGCCGAGGTCTCGTGGGAGCTCGTCTACCAGTCGCGATCCGGTCCTGCATCGCAGCCGTGGCTCGAGCCCGACGTGTGCGACGTCATCGGCGAACTGCCCGCGCGGGGCCGCAAGGCGGTCGCCGTGGTGCCCGTCGGATTCATGAGCGACCACATGGAGGTGCTCTGGGACCTCGACACCGAGGCCGCCGAGGCCGCCGAGGAGGCGGGCCTGGCCTTCACGCGGACCCCGACTCCCGGTGTCGCCGCGTCGTTCGTCGCGGGCATCGTCGATCTGATCGAGGAGCGTCTCGAAGGTCGTCCCAACGAGGAGCGTCCGCACGTCACGTCGCTTCCCGGCGGGTTCGACGTGTGCCGCCCCGGCTGCTGCGAGAACGTGCGCGCGGGGTTCAAGCCGGCTGCCGCCGGCGTCGCACCGTGATGAGGCGTCCGCGCTCCTAGGATGGGAGCCATGCGCATCCACATCGCCACCGATCACGCGGGTCTCGACTTCTCCACGCAGCTGCAGGATCATCTGCGCGGCGCGGGGCACGAGGTCGTCGACCACGGTCCGGTCGAGTACGACGCGCTCGACGACTACCCCGCGTTCTGCATCCGCGCCGCGCAAGCCGTCGTCGCCGACCAGGCGGCCGGAGTGGACACGCTCGGCGTGGTCTTCGGTGGATCGGGCAACGGCGAGCAGATCGCGGCCAACAAGGTCGAAGGCGCGCGAGCCGCACTCGTCTGGAACACCTCGACGGCGGAGCTCGCCCGGGAGCACAACGACGCGAACGTGATCTCGATCGGCGCGCGTCAGCATACGTTCGAGGAGGTCATCTCCTTCATCGACACGTTCATCGCGACACCGTTCTCTCACGACGAACGCCACGTCCGTCGCATCGGACAGATCGCCGACTTCGAGCGCGACGGCTCGCTGCTCCCGGATCCGCGGGCCTGACATGCCCGAGGGCCACTCCGTCCATCGCATCGCCCGGCAGTTCGACCGCAACTTCGTCGGGAAGGCGATGCGAGCATCGAGCCCGCAGGGTCGCTTCGCCGAGGGTGCGGCGGTCCTGGACGGCCGCGAGGCGGTCAGCGTCCAGGCCGTGGGCAAGCAGATGTTCCTCGAAGCGGAGGGCGACGTCTGGCTCCGGGTCCACCTCGGCCTGTACGGGGCGTGGGACTTCGCGGGGGAGATCCTCGTCGATCCGACCATCGCTTCGTCGAACGGTCGCATGGGACAGACGAACCAGCGCGGCACGGTCCTCGACGAGGTCGATGCCGAGGACGACGCCATCCTCGACGATGCAGGGGAGAACTCGCTCTCGTCGATCGGGGCGCCGCGGCGGGCCCGCGTGCACGTGCGGATGTCGGAGCAGACGAAGGGCCTCGACGACGAGGGGACCGAGTGGCCGCCGCCCGTCGTCGGCCAGGTGCGCCTGCGACTCATGACCGACATCACCGCCGCCGACCTGCGCGGTCCCACCGCGTGCGTGCTGCAGACCCCCGACGAGATGCTGGCGACCGTCGCGAAGCTCGGACCCGACCCGCTGGTCGGCGATCCCGTGCAGAACGAGGAGCGGTTCGTCCGTGCCGTGCGGAAGAAGCCGACCGTGATCGCGCTGCTCCTCATGGACCAGGCCGTGGTCAGCGGCATCGGCAACGTCTACCGTGCCGAGATGCTGTTCCGACAGCGTCTCAACCCGCACACGCCGGGGCGGGACGTCCCCGAGGACGTCGTGCGCGCGCTCTGGCACGACTGGGTCCGTCTGCTCGCGATCGGCGTCGAGACCGGTCAGATGATGACGATGGACGACCTGTCGCCGGAGCGATACCGGGCCGCGATGGCGAGTCGCGACGATCGGCACTGGGTCTACCATCGCGCGGGGCTGCCCTGTCGCGTGTGCGGCACCGAGATCGCGCTCGAGGAGATCGGCGCGCGCAAGCTCTACTGGTGTCCCCGCTGCCAGGCGTGAGCGCCCGGTCATAGGCTGGGAGGATGCGCCAGAATCCCAGCTTCGCACTCGCCGATGTCGACGAGATGCGCCGCGTCATCGAAGCGAATCCGTGGGCCACGATCGTCAGCGTCGGCGCGGAGGGCCTCGTCTCCTCGCACTACGCGGTTCTCCTCGACGTCGACCGCGACGATCTGACGGTGGTCGGCCACGTGGGCCGTCCCGACGACCTCATCCACGGCCTGGGGGGCGGCGAGCTGCTCGTCGTGTTCCAGGGACCGCACGGGTACATCTCACCGGGCTGGTATGGAGACGTCCCCGCCGTGCCGACCTGGAACTACATCGCCGTCCATCTCTCGGGCGTGCCGGAGGTCCTCAGCGAGGAGGAGAACCTCGTCGTCCTCGACCGGCTCGTGGATCGCTTCGAGGGCAGTATGCCGGAGCCGCGGCGCATGTGGGAGCGACCCAACGATCCGGCGTTCGTCGCCCGTCTCGCGAACGGGACCGTCGGATTCCGGCTCACGCCCACCCGCGTCGTCGCGAAGCGGAAGCTGAGCCAGAACCGGCCGCCCGAGGTCGTGGAGACCGTGATCGCCGCGCTGGAGGCCGACGGCCCCTTCGCGCAGCCGGCCCTCGCCGCGGAGATGCGGCGCGCTCAGAACGCGCGCGGGGGGACCGCGTCGTGACGGGCGTCGGCTCCTCGATCAGCACGGTCACCGCCGTGCGCGTCGCGGGGGAGGGACGGGAGTTCCTCGTGGACGACGAACCCGTGGACATCCTCATCGACGGCGGGCGCATCGCCGACATCGCGCCCACCGGCGCCCTGCCGACGCGGGGCGAGGTCATCGACGCGGCGGGGGCCTGGGCGGTCCCGGGGCTCTGGGACAACCACGTGCACACGGTGCAATGGGCGCTGGCCGCGGAGCGCGTCGCGCTGGGAGCGGCCTCGTCCGCGGCGGAGGCGGCAGCCATGGCCGCAGCATCCGCGCCGCTTCCCGACGGCCGCAGGGTCGGCGCCGGCTATCGCGACGCGACCTGGGCCGACGAGCCCACGCTCGAGGTGATCGATCGGATGACCGGCTCGACGCCGACCTACCTCATCAACGCCGACGTGCACAGCACCTGGCTCAACTCCGCCGCGCTGCGCCTCGAGGGCTTCGAGAGTCCGGACGGCGTGCTGCGCGAGGAGGACGCCTTCGAGATCTCGCGTCGGCTCAACGCCGTCGACGTCTCCCGGGGGGACGCCGCCGTCGCCGCGGCGGGCGAGCGTGCGGCGATGAGGGGTGTGACGGGTGTCGTCGACTTCGACATGGCGTGGAACGCGGATGCCTGGCCTCGGCGCGTCGACGCCGGTTTCGCGTCGCATCGGGTGGAGTTCTCCATCTACCCGTTCGACCTGCGGCGCGCGATCGAGGAGGGGCTCCGCTCCGGCGAGCTGCGGGAGATCGGCGATGTCCCCGAGGCCGGCCGCGGACTGATCCGTGTGGGTTCCCTCAAGATCATCAGCGACGGTTCGCTCGGGACGCGCACCGCGGCGTGCTCGCACCCGTACGCGGGAGACCCCGGGAACTACGGCGTGCTCACCGTGCCGCCGGAGGAGCTCACCGAGCTCCTCACGACCGCCACCGCCGCGGGGCTGACGGCGGCGGTGCACGCCATCGGCGATCGTGCGGTCACCGCCGCGCTCGACGCGTTCACCGCGACCGGCGCGACCGGGTCCGTCGAGCACGCCCAGCTCGTGCGGCACAGCGACCTGGCACGCTTCGCGCGGCTGGGCGTCGTCGCCAGCGTGCAGCCGCAGCACGCGCTCGACGATCGCGACATCGTCGCCCGGCTGTGGGCGGAGCAGACGTCCATCGGCTATCCGCTCGCGGCGCTGCGTGACGCCGACGTCGAGCTGCGGTTCGGCTCGGATGCTCCCGTGGCGCCCCTGGACCCGTGGCAGGCGATCGCCGCCGCCGTGTCGCGCACCGACGACGACCGTGCAGCCTGGCACCCCGAGGAGCGCCTGACGGTCGGCCAGGCCCTGCGCGCGAGCGCGCGGACCGCACTCCGGCCCGGTCAGCCGGCGGACATCGCGATCACCGGCTTCGATCCGCTGACCTCGTCCGGCGCGGAGCTGCGTCGGATGCCGATCATCGCCACGCTCCTCGACGGCCGGGTGACCCACGCGGCGTGAGTGCTCCGAGCATGACGAAGGGCACCGGGTCTCCCCGGTGCCCTTCGTGCGACGGATGCGTCAGGCGGCGACGTGCGAGACCAGGAACCAGCGGTCCTTCTCGAGACCCCGGACGATCTCGATCGCGACGTCCTGGCTGGTGAGGTCGACCTCGTCGAGGCCGTCGATGGCGGCCTTCGCGTCGACGAGGATCGCGTCGATGTCGGCGATGACCGCACGGACGAGCTCGTCCGACTGGGTGAAGCCGGCGGGGACGGACGTCGAGCTTCCCTTGGCGGCGACCGAGCTGACGCGCGCGTCGATCGGGAGGCCGAGAGCGACGATCCGCTCCGCTGCCGTGTCGGCGAAGTCGCCCGCGTGCTCGACGATCGTGTCGAGCAGCTCGTGCACGCCGACGAAGTTGGCTCCGCGGACGTGCCAGTGGGCCTGCTTGCCGTTCACGGTGAGTGCCTGCAGGCCGAGGACGACGGGGGAGAGGAACTGGGCGGCAGCGGCTGCCACGGTCGGGTCGCTCGCGGTGGTGGAAACGGTGGTTGCCTTGCTCATCTTGACTCCTCCGGAGTTGTCGTCTGCGTGTCTGATGGAGACAACGCTACTCAGCCTGAGACATTCCGCAAGCAAGCGAAGGCTCGGCTTAGTCCCGCGTAATCACGCGGGAGAACGGGGATGTGAGGGTAGTCTCACCTCATGAGCATCGCACCCGGAGCATCCGTTCTCGCACTCCCCGGCACGGCTCCGTCGATCGACGCCGAGGCCTTCGTCGCGGACGGAGCGCGCATCATCGGCGACGTCGCCCTGGCGAGCGGAGCGAGCGTCTGGTACAACGCGGTCCTGCGCGGCGACTCCGCCGCGATCGTCATCGGCGAGGGGAGCAACGTGCAGGACAACGTGTCGGTGCACGTGGACGTCGACCACCCCGTGCGGGTCGGCGCGAGGGTCTCGATCGGGCACAACGCGGTCGTGCACGGCTGCTCGATCGGCGACGGCTCGCTGATCGGGATGGGCGCCGTCGTGCTGAGCGGAGCGGTGGTCGGCTCGGGCTGTCTCGTCGCCGGCGGGGCGGTGGTACTGGGTGGCGCGGTGATCCCGGACGGAAGTCTGGTGGCGGGAGTGCCGGCGAAGGTGCGCCGGTCCCTCAGCGACGAGGAGCGCGACGGACTGCTCCGCAACGCCGAGATCTACCTCGCGCACCTCTCGACCCACGCGTCCGCGACGCCGATGTGACCCCGAGTCCCCGATAGGCTGGAGCGCACGGGGCGGTGGCCAAGCTGGTTAAGGCAGTGGGCTCATAACCCAACGATCGCGGGTTCAAGTCCCGCCCGCCCTACCGTACTGCGGCCGTCACGCTTCGTCGGCGGGTTCCGCGACCTCGAGATGCTCCTCGATGAGCGTGATCCCGCCGCTCGAGTTGGCCGTGTGCGCCAGCTCCTCGATCCAGCGTCTGCTGAGCTCCGGGGTCTCGGGTTCCTGGAACACGAAGCGCAGCGGGATGGAGGGGTGCAGCCAGATCGTCGATCGACCCTGCTGCTGTCCGTCGGGGTGTCTCCACGACAGCGTGAAGCTCTCGTTGCGGCGGAGCTTCGTGGCGACGACGACCTTCAGATGTGCGAGAGCCCGGTCGTCGATCTGGATCGGTTCCGAGGCGCCGTAGTAGAGAGAACCCATACCTCGGAATCTACGTGCGCACCGGAGACCGGCCGTTCCGCAACGGCCCGACGCGCGACGGATGCGAAGAGATCATGCGCTTGGTGTCATCGACGATGCGCCCCGGCGGTCACCGATGGGAGCACGCCGAAGGCCTCACGGTAGGCCACGGCGAATCGCGACGGATGCGAGAAGCCCCAGCGACGAGCGATCGCGGCGACGGTGGCCGGAGCCCCCGAGCGCAGGTCCCGATGCGCCCCGTCCAGACGCGCACGTCGGAGGCATTCCGCGGGCGTCATGTCGATCGCGCGCCGGAACGCGTACTGGAGCCCGCGTGTCGACATGTGCACAGCCGCCGCGACGTCGTCGACCGTGATCGGTCGATGAGCGTTCTCGGCGATGAAGTCGAGCGCCTTCCTCACGGTCGCCGGCGCCGGAGAGGACTGCGCGGGGCGGTGCCTGGACTGCTCGATCGACGTCGTGAAGGTCGAGAGCGTCATCGCCGCAGCGTGTCGTCCGAGCTCAGCACGGACCGTGACGTCGTCGTCGTCGAGAGCCGCGGCGCTCGCCTCGAGGTAGGCGAACATGCGGTTCCACGATGCTGCGGCCGCATCGCTCTTCGGGCCGAGCTCCGAGGCGTGCAGAGCGAGCGTGTCGTCGCCGGTGAACTGCCTCGCGAGCTGCTGCAGCACGTCGCGGTCGAAGACCAGCGCGGTCACGCGCGCGCCGCGCGACCACTGGGCGTGCACGCGCGGACCGTCGGACATCCACGGGTGGGTGGGATCGAGATCGTCGCGATCGGACCAGATGCGCACATCGGGTCCGGAGACACGGCACGCGAGGAACTGCTCGTGCGGCTCCGCGGTCGAGCGCACCTCGGCGGCGAGATCGTAGCGCACGAGGCTCGCGGCGCCCAGCTCGCCCGAGTGCCAGTCGAACAGGAAGCGCTGCGGATCGACGTCATGGAGGACCGCCGACGGCACGAACTGCTTCCACGTGGATTCCACGAGGGAGACGTCGCGGGTTCGGAACTGCATCCGGGTCTACCTTCTCTCGTCGTGGCGTGTCGGTCTCACCGGCCAGGTTCCGTCCAGCCGGTCGTCGGGATCGAGGCGTCCGATCCTGATGAAGTACTCCGTCAGGCTCGCCGCCTGGGCGCGGGCCCAGGCGATCTGACGGGTGTGCAGTTCCGTCGGTGTCTCGGGGAGAGCGAACTGACGGGCGAGAGCCTGGGCGACTCGTCCTGCGGCCACCGCGTCCGCAGCTGCTTCGTGAGCGTCTTCGAGACTCACGGCATAGAGGGCGGCGACGACCTGGAGCGTGCGCTTTCCAGGCCGGTATCTATCGTAAGCCTTGTCGATGACAAGGGGGTCGATGACCGGAGACGGATCGTCGAGGGGCGGCACCCCGTGTCGCCGAGCCTCGTTCGCGAGGAGCGAGAAGTCGTAGGACGCGTTGTACGCGACGATCGGGACCCCCTGCGAGAGCAGGGAGCGCAATGCCGAGGTGACCTCGGCGACGACCTCGCGGACCGGGCGACCGTATCGCCGTGCCTGCGCCGTCGTGATCCCGTGCACCGCGGTCGCTCCGTCGGGGATGTCGATGCCGGGATCGGCGAACCAGTCGCGGGCCGCGATCTCGCGACCGTGCTCGTCGAGCAGACCCACGTGCGCGGTGACGACTCTGTCGTGATGGACGTCGACCCCTGTGGTCTCGAGATCGAAGACGCCGACGCGCGTCACCCAGTCCGGAAGGGCGGGCGCTGGCTGCATGCCCTCACGCTAGGGCCGACCTCGGACATCGCCGGACAGGCGCACGGCTGTCCCGCATCCCGCCACTCGTAGACTGGGCGGATGACCGTTCCCTCGCCGTACGCCGACCGTCTGCGCCGTCTGCCGGTGGTCCGCTCCGAGGTCGAGGTGCGGGGAGCCCTGACGGCGTACTGGACCTACGGGCCCGCGGACGCCGAGACCACGGTGATCGCCGTCCACGGATTCCGAGGCGAGCATCACGGTCTCGAGTCGGTGCTCGCCTTCCTCCCCGAACTCCGGGTCATCGCCCCCGACCTTCCTGGCTTCGGCGAGAGCGCCCCTGTCGCGGGGCGGACGTACGATCTGGACGAGTACAGCGCCTGGCTCACCGAGTTCGCGGCGGCGGTGGCCCCGGGGGCGGTCGTCCTCGGCCATTCCTTCGGCTCGATCGTCGCGTCCGCCGCCGTCGCGTCCGGACTCCGCACCCCGCGGCTCATCCTGATCAACCCGATCGGAGCGCCGGCGCTCGAGGGGCCGAAGGGCGTCATGACCCGCCTCGCGGTCCTGTACTACGCCCTGGGTGCACGCCTCCCGGAGACCGCGGGCACTGCGCTGCTGCGCAACGGTCTCATCGTGCGGGTGATGAGCATCGCGATGGCCAAGACCTCCGACCGGCAGGTGCGCCGCTTCATCCACGACCAGCACGACACCTACTTCTCGCGGTTCGCGGATCGCGATGTGCTCCGCGACGCCTTCGTGGCGAGCGTGTCGAACGACGTGAGCCAGTTCGCCGCATCGATCGACGTCCCCACGCTCCTCGTCGCCGCCCAGCGCGACGACATCACCCCGATCGAGGTGGAGCGCGAGCTCGCCACCCGTTTCCCGGACGCGTCGCTCGTGGAGATCGCCGACGTCGGCCACCTGATCCACTACGAGACCCCGGCAGAGGCGGCCGGGGCGATCCGTCGGTTCCTCAGGATTCCCGTCGCGCGAGACCGATGAGCCCCGCCACGCGGAACGGGATCACCTCTCCCATCGCGAGTGACGTCTCCGTGCGCTCGACGCCCTCGATCGACAGGATGCGCGCGTCGGTGTCGAAGAGATGCCTGGCGTCCCGGCATGCCACGCGGGCGAGGAGGTCGATCGATCCGCTGAGGCCGTGCGCCTGCACGATCTCGGGGATGCGGGCCAGCTCGTTGATGATCCGGGGCAGCTCCGTCTGACGCACGCCGATGCTCACGAAGGCCTGCAGCGGGAACCCGAGCACATCGGTGGAGAACGAGCGCTCGTAGGACAGGAAGATGCCGGTCTGCTCGAGGCGGCTCATCCGCGCCTGGATGGTGTTGCGCGAGAGCCCGAGATTCTCGGCCAGCGCCACGATCGTGATGCGCGGGTCATCGGCGAGCGCGGCGAGCAGTTCCAGATCGATGCGGTCAAGTCCGGCCATAGTGCCAAAGAGTAGCAGGGTGGAATATCCCGGGATTTGGCAACATGCTCAAGCCTCGGTTCATTGCTTGAGCGAGGTGCTGAGCGGACGTACGCTCGGATCACGCCGGCGATGACGCCGACGGTCACGTGCGGAGCCTCACGAGGGCGGCCACGAACGAGGAGGACACCGATGTCACCCCAGATCACTCCGATCTCCGATACGGAGCAGGACCTCGAGCTCGCCGAGCGGATCCTCCAGCCCGACGGGACCCGGATCGCGAACCACGATCTCGACCGCTACATCGCCGACCTCAGCGCGGAGGACATCCGCGCGCTGCATCGGGACATGGTGGTCCTGCGGCGCATCGACGCCGAGGGTGTGGCGCTGCAGCGGCAGGGGCAGCTCGGACTGTGGGCTCCGTGCCGGGGTCAGGAGGCGACGCAGATCGGCACCGCCCGCGCGCTCCTGGCTCAGGACTTCGTCTTCCCCAGTTATCGCGAGACCGGTGTCATCTACGCGCGTGGAGCGGCGCCCGCCGACTTCGTCAGGATGTGGCGCGGAGAGGAAGGCGCCGGTCACGACCCCGAGTCGCTCCGCGTGGCCCCGCTGCAGATCATCATCGGCGCTCAGACGCTCCACGCCGTCGGCTACGCGCTGGGCATCCGTCACGACGGCGCCGACGAGGTGGCCGTGACGTACTTCGGCGACGGCGCCACGAGTCAGGGCGACGTCAACGAGGCGATGATCTTCGCCTCCTCGTACCGCGCGCCCGTCGTGTTCGTCTGCCAGAACAATCACTGGGCCATCTCGGAGCCGGTGTCCGTGCAGTCGCAGTACCCCATCGCCGGACGCGCGCCCGGGTTCGGGATCCCGAGCATGCGCGTGGACGGCAACGACGTGCTCGCCTGCGTCGCCTCCATGCGGTGGGCGCTGGAGCACGCGCGCTCCGGCAACGGGCCGGCGTACATCGAGGCCGTCACGTACCGGATGGGACCGCACACCACCGCCGACGACCCCACTCGCTACCGCAGCGACGACGAGCTCGAGAAATGGCGGGGCAGGGATCCGATCGCTCGCGTGGAGGCGCATCTGCGCGCACTCGGGGAGCTCAGCGACGATCAGCTCGCCGAGGCCGAGGCGGCCGCCGACGCCATGGCCCGCGAGATGCGCGCCGAATGTCTCGGGATGGTGACGCGGCCCCCGTTGGCGGTCTTCGACGGTGTGTACGCCGAGCCGCACTCGGGGCTGGAGCGGCAGCGCTCGGAGTACGCCGCCTACCTGGCGTCGTTCGACGGGGAGGTCTGACGATGGCGCAGCTCACCCTCGGCAAGGCGCTCGGAGCGGGCCTGAGACAGGCCATGCGCGATGACGATAAGGTCGTCCTCCTCGGTGAGGACATCGGCAGGCTCGGCGGCGTCTTCCGCATCACGGACGGCCTGCTCGACGAGTTCGGGCCGACCCGCGTGATCGACACGCCTCTCGCGGAGTCCGGTATCGTCGGCACCGCCGTCGGCCTCGCGTTCCGCGGGTACCGTCCCGTCGTCGAGATCCAGTTCGACGGCTTCGTCTATCCCGCGTTCGACCAGATCGTCGCGCAGGTCGCGAAGCTGCACTACCGCACGCAGGGACGAGTGCGGATGCCGATCACCATCCGGATACCGTGGGCCGGAGGCATCGGCGCGGCCGAACACCACTCCGAGTCCCCGGAGGCCTACTTCGTGCACACCGCGGGTCTCCGTGTCATCGCCGTATCGAACCCGGAGGACGCGTACCGCAGCCTGCGTCAGGCCGTCGCATCGGACGATCCGGTCATCTTCTTCGAACCCAAGCGTCTGTACCACCACAAGGGCGAGGTCGACCTCGACACGGCGCTCGCGGACTCTCCGCCGATGGGACTGGCCCGGGTCATGCGCACCGGCACCGACGCGACGCTGATCACGTACGGCGCGATGGTCGCGACCGCGCTCGACGCGGCGGAGGCCGCCGCGGACGAGGGCGTGTCGCTCGAGGTCATCGATCTCCGGTCGCTCTCGCCCGTCGACTACGACTCGGTGGCGGCCTCTGTGCGGAAGACCGGGCGTGTGGTGGTCGCACACGAGGCTTCGCGCGAAGCCGGTGTCGCCGCCGAGGTCATCGCGAGCGTCACGGAGCGCTGCTTCGAGTACCTCGAGGCCGCACCGCTGCGCGTCACCGGACACGACATCCCCTACCCGCCGGCGAAGCTCGAGAAGTTCCACCTCCCGGATCTCGACCGCATGCTGGACGCGGTCGACCGCGTGCTGGACCGTCCGAACAGCCTGACGGGAGCAGACGCATGATCGCCGAGTTCCGTCTTCCCGACCTCGGCGAGGGACTCACCGAGGCGGAGGTCGTGCAATGGCTCGTGGCGCCCGGAGACACGGTCACGCTGAACCAGACCCTCGCGGAGGTCGAGACGGCGAAAGCCGTCGTCGAGCTGCCGTCCCCGTACGACGGCATCGTCTCGACCCTGCACGCCGGAGCCGGAGACACGGTGGCGGTGGGGGCACCGCTGATCGCGTTCGACGTGGCCGGATCGGACGACGATCCGGCGACGAGCGCGGCGGTCTCGGGAGGCGAAGCCGCCCAGCCGAACCTCGTCGGCTACGGCGCCGCCCCCTCGGCGCAGGGGAGACCGCAGCGGCGCAGCAGACGGGCAGCCGTCGGCAGCCCTGCGACCACGAGCCCGCTGGACACCGCTGTGCTGGAGGCGGCTCCGCACGACGCCGCTCCGGCCCCCAGCACCGAGGTGGTCGTCGAGCGACCGAGGTCCACTCCGCCGGTCCGCGCCCACGCGAAGCGGCTCGGAGTCGATCTCGTGCTCGTCGCGGCCGAGGTGGGCGACAGGGTCATCACCCGGGCGGACGTCGACGACTACGCTGCACGCGTCGGCACCGTCGTGCCGGGTGCGGAGGCGGTCGCGAATCCGGAACCGCGGATCGTCGATCCCGGCGGAGACCGACGCGAGGTCCGCATCCCGGTGCGCGGCGTACGCAAGCACACCGCCGCAGCCATGGTCGAGAGCGCCTTCACCGCACCGCACGTCACGGTCTTCCACACGGTCGACGTCACGGCGACGACCGAGCTCCTGGCATCGCTCCGCGCCGACCGCGCTCTCGGAGAGCACCGCATCGGACCGCTCGCGGTCGTCGCGAAGGCCGTCTGTCTGGCCCTCGCCCGTACGCCAGGGCTCAACTCGAGGTGGGACGACGCGGCGGGGGAGATCGTCCAGCACGACTTCGTCGACCTCGGCATCGCCGCGGCGACGGAGCGCGGACTCATCGTCCCGATCATCCGCGACGCCGAGGCGCTGACGCTGACGGGGCTCGCGGACGCACTGGCCGTGCTCGCCACGACGGCGCGAGCGGGCCGGACCCCTCCGGCGGATCTGCTCGGAGGGACGTTCTCCCTCTCGAACATCGGCGTGTTCGGGGTCGACGCCGGCACACCGATCCTGCCCCCGGGGCAGTCGGGGATCCTCGCTGTCGGAGCGATCCGTCGTCAACCCTGGGAACACCGGGGAGAGATCGCGCTGCGGGACGTGCTCACGCTCAGCCTGTCGTTCGACCATCGCGTGGTGGACGGCGCGGAGGGCGCTCGCTTCCTGAAGGATGTCGCCGACATCCTCCAGGAACCCGGCCGGGCGATGCTGCTCAGGTAGACGCCCGGAGCGCCGACTCCGCCATCGCGACGAGCACCGTCGCGGTGGCGGAGCGGCCACGGGAGGCCGCGCGCGTGCTGTGCGGGGTCGAGTTGATCAGGCCGAAGCACGCCTGCACCCGGAGACGCAGCTCGTCGGCGTCGGCGTCGACCAGGGGCGCGAGGGTCTCCATCCACAGATCGATGTACGCGCGCTGCAGTCGCCGGACCTCGGCGTGGTCGCCTGCCGCGAGCTGGGCGACCTCGCGGTCGTGCACGCGGATCACGTCCGCGTGCCCGAGGGCGAATCCGACGTGGAACTCGATCAGCGCTCGCATCGACCTCTCCGCGGAATCCGCGGCGGCGACCCTCGTCCCGCCGCTGACGAGGTCTTCGCTGACCTGGACCAGGACCGCGCCGAGCAGAGCCTGCTTGCCCGCGAAGTGCCGGTAGACCGCGGGCCCCGACACGCCGACCGCCGCGCCGATGTCCTCCAGGCTGACGCCGTTGTAGCCGCGCTCCGCGAACAGGCGCGCGGCCTCGCGGAGGATCGCGTCGGTGCGCTCCGCCTTCGCCCGATCGCGCGACGTGGCAGGGGTTGTCATCTCAGTTAATCCTCGCTAACCTGAATGCTCGGGTTAGTGAACACTAACCGAAGAAGCATCGCGCGCGCCAGAGCATCCGGCACGCCCCGTGGGTCGAGGAGGACACACGATGCCCGTCACCCAGGACACCCTGGCGACCGAGCTGCGCGAGCGGCTGGCCGCGGCAGCCCGCGGGGGATCAGAGGCCTCTCGGCAGCGGCACGTCGCCCGCGGCAAGCTCCTGCCGCGGGACCGCGTGGCCCGTCTGCTCGATGAGGGCAGTCCGTTCGTCGAGGTCGCACCTCTCGCGGCAGACGGTCTGTACGGGGGAGAGGTGCCGGGCGCCGGGGTCATCGCGGGCATCGGGCTCGTGCACGGACGGCACGTCATGGTGGTGTGCAACGATGCGACGGTGAAGGGCGGGACCTATCTCCCCCTCACGGTCAAGAAGCATCTTCGCGCTCAGGAGATCGCCCTCGAGAACCGTCTGCCCTGTCTCTACCTCGTCGATTCGGGTGGCGCCTTCCTTCCGAAGCAGGACGAGGTCTTCCCCGATCGCGAGCACTTCGGACGCATCTTCTTCAACCAGGCGCGGATGTCGGCTCAGGGGATCCCGCAGCTCGCCGCCGTGCTCGGTTCCTGCACGGCCGGGGGCGCATACGTGCCGGCGATGAGCGACGAGACGATCATCGTCCGCGGTCAGGGGACGATCTTCCTCGGTGGTCCGCCGCTGGTCAAAGCGGCGATCGGAGAGATCGTCTCGGCGGAGGATCTCGGGGGAGGGGAGCTGCACGCGCGACGCAGCGGGGTCGTCGACCATCTCGCCGAGGACGACGAGCACGCGCTCGAGATCATGCGTGACATCGTCTCGACGCTGCCCGCGCCGCTCCCGCCGGCATGGGAGGTGCTCGAATCACGCGAGCCGGCGGTGACCGGGTCGCTGTATGACGTGGTGCCGGTCGACGTGAACGCCGCGTACGACGTGCACGAGGTCATCGATCGCCTGATCGACGCCGAGTCGTTCCGCGAGTTCAAGTCCGAGTACGGGACGACGCTCGTCACCGGCTTCGCGCGCCTGCACGGCCACCCCGTCGGGATCGTGGCGAACAACGGTGTCCTGTTCAGCGAGTCGGCGCTCAAGGGGGCGCACTTCATCGAACTCTGCGATCAGCGCGGCATCCCGCTGCTCTTCCTGCAGAACATCACGGGGTTCATGGTCGGATCGGACGCGGAGGCCGGGGGCATCGCGAAGGACGGCGCGAAGATGGTCACCGCCGTGGCCAGCACCCGGGTGCCCAAGCTCACCGTGATCGTCGGCGGATCCTTCGGCGCGGGCAACTACTCGATGTGCGGCCGCGCGTACTCGCCCCGCTTCCTCTGGACGTGGCCGGCGAGCCGCATCTCCGTGATGGGCGGTGCGCAGGCGGCATCCGTGCTCGGCACCGTCAAGGAGGATCAGCTCGCCGCTCAAGGCGGGGGATGGAGCGCCGCGGAGCGGGCGGAGTTCGAAGCGCCGATCCGCGCGCAGTACGAGACCCAGGGCGAGCCGTACTACGCGACCGCGCGCCTGTGGGACGACGGCATCATCGATCCCGCCGACACGCGGGACCTCCTCGGTCTGGCGCTGGACGTCGTCGCGCGCAGCCCGCTTCCGGATCCGAACTTCGGCCTCTTCAGGATGTGACGGACATGACCGACCTCACGCAGCTCGACACCGTCCTCGTCGCGAATCGCGGCGAGATCGCGCGCCGGATCATCCGCACGCTCCGCGCCTCGGGCATCCGGAGCATCGCGGTCTACAGCGATGCCGACGCTCACGCGCCGCACGTGCGGGAAGCAAATCAGGCGGTGCGCATCGGCGCCGCGGCCGCATCGTCCTCGTATCTCGATGTGGATGCGGTGGTCGCGGCGGCACGTTCCACCGGGTCGCGCGCGATCCACCCGGGATACGGATTCCTGTCCGAGAGCGCGTCGCTCGCGACCGCCTGCGCCGAGGCGGGCATCGTCTTCATCGGCCCGTCGGTCGCGGCCCTGCAGATCATGGGGGACAAGGCGAGGGCGCGCGACCACGTCTCGCGGTCGGGGGTGCCCGTCGTCCCCGGGTTCGACGCCAGGGGGCTGTCTGACGCCGAGATCGCCGAGGAGGCGGCATCCGTCGGATTCCCGCTGCTCATCAAACCGAGCGCCGGCGGCGGAGGGAAGGGCATGGAGGTGGTGGACGACGCGTCGGACCTGCCCCGAGCCCTCGCATCGGCGCGCCGCATCGCCGCGGCGGCGTTCGCCGACGATGCGGTGATCGTGGAGAGACTCATCCGACGGCCCCGTCACATCGAGGTGCAGGTCTTCGGAGACGTGCACGGGTCCGTCATCGCCCTCGGCGAGCGCGAGTGCACCCTGCAGCGACGGCATCAGAAGGTGATCGAGGAGGCCCCGTCGGCCGGCATCCCCGAGGCGACGAGGGAGCGACTGCTCGAGGCCGCGGTCGACGCCGCACGCAGCGTCGACTACGTCGGCGCAGGCACCGTCGAGTTCCTGGTCGATGCGGACCGCCCCGAGGACTTCTTCTTCATCGAGATGAACACCCGGTTGCAGGTCGAGCATCCCGTCACCGAGGAGGTCACCGGCCTCGATCTCGTCGCGATGCAGATCGCCGTGGCGGCCGGCGACCACCTTCCGCCGGCTCCTCGACTGCACGGGCACGCCGTGGAGGCGCGCGTGTACGCGGAGTCGCCCGAACGGGGATTCCTGCCCTCGACGGGTCGGGTGCTGCTCTTCGACGCGCCGACGGGTGTCCGGGTGGACGCGGCGGTCGAGACGGATTCCGTCGTGACGGAGTTCTACGACCCGATGATCGCCAAGGTCATCGCGCACGCGGACGACAGGGCGACCGCGCTGCGGCGTCTCGACGAGGCGCTGAGCCGGACCGTCGTGCTGGGAGTCGAGACCAACATCGCGTTCCTCCGGCGCCTCTGCCGCGACGAGCGCGTCGTGTCCGGCGATCTCGACACCGGCCTGATCGAGACGCTTCTGCCGGTGAGCGGCGAACCGCCCACTCCCGCTGCACTGGCCGCGGCCCGCGCCCACGTGCTGGCGTCCGGCGCCGCGGGGTCGAGCGAGCGCGCGGCTGCGCGCGCCGGCGCGGTCTGGCAGACGCTGAGCGATCGCGAGTCCACCTCGCTGGCCTTCGAGACGGACGACGGGCAGGTGCACGACGCGCCGTCGTCGTCGGTCGCCGCGCGGGGTCGCGTGGCGACCGACGAGGACGGGGCGGTCTGGGTCGGCGTCGACGGGAGCAGCGTGCGCCTGCGACCCCTGGACCGCAGACGACGGATGCTGAGGCGCCTCGCCGACCGGAGCGGTGCCGCCGCCGGCGGCGGGCACGAGGGCCTCGCGCCGATGCCGGGCAGCGTCGTGGCGGTGCATGTGCAGGACGGGACGGATGTCACCGCCGGGATGCCGCTCGTGTCGATCGAGGCGATGAAGATGGAGCACCCGGTGCTCGCCCCGCGGGACGGCAGGGTGCGGGTCCTGGTGGCGGTGGGCGACCAGGTCCGACGGGATCAGGCGGTGGTGCGGATGACGACGGAGGAGAACGGATGATGGATCAGCTGACCGACGAGGAGCGGGAGCTCGCGTCGATGGTGCGCGACTTCGCCGAGAGCGTCGTCGCCCCGCAGGCGTACGAGGCCGACCGCACGCACACGCTGTCGATGGACGTGGTGACCCAGATGGGCGACCTCGGACTCTTCGGCCTGCCCTTCCCGGAGGAGTACGGCGGACAGGGCGGCGACTACATGGCGCTGGGCATCGCGATCGAGGCCCTCGGACGCGTCGACCAGTCGATCGCGATCACCCTCGAAGCAGGAGTCAGCCTCGGAGCGATGCCGGTCTTCCGTTTCGGCAGCGACGCGCAGAAAGAGGAGCTCCTTCCGGATCTCCTCGCCGGTCGCGCGCTCGCGGGGTTCGGACTGACGGAGCCCGAGGCGGGCAGCGACGCGGGTGCGACCAGGACCACGGCGCGACAGGACGGCGACGACTGGGTGATCGACGGGACGAAGCAGTTCATCACCAACTCCGGCACCCCGCTCACGCGGTTCGTCACCGTGACCGCGGTCACCGGCGTCGTGGAGGGGCGAAAGGAGATATCGACGATCATCGTGCCGAACGGCACACCCGGCTTCACCGTCGAGCCGCCCTACGACAAGGTGGGGTGGAACGCGTCCGACACGCATCCGCTCACCTTCGACGGCGCGCGCGTCCCGCTCACGAACCTGCTGGGGACGCGGGGGAGCGGGTTCCGCAACTTCCTCAGCATCCTCGACGAGGGACGGATCGCGATCGCCGCGCTGGCGACCGGTGCGGCGGAGGGATGCCTCGAGGCGTCCGTCGAGTACGCCAAGAGCCGCACGATCTTCGGCAGCGCCCTCGCCACGCGGCAGAACGCGCAGTTCACCCTGGCGAGGATGCGGGCCCGGGTGCACACGGCGAGGCTCGCGTGGCATCACGCGGCGCGGCTGCGCGACGGCGGCCGTCCGTTCGCGGAGCAGGCGGCGATCGCGAAGCTCGTGGCGGGCGAGGCCGCGATGGACAACGCCAGGGACGCCACCCAGATCTTCGGGGGCAACGGCTTCATGAACGAGTTCCCGGTAGCCCGTCACTACCGCGACTCGAAGATCCTCGAGATCGGCGAGGGCACGACGGAGGTCCAGCTGCTGGTGATCGCTCGCGCCCTGGGCCTCGCCGGGTAGCGTGGCAGCATGACCGAGCGGCACGACATCGTCCAGCGGGGGCTCTACTTCGAGGAGTTCGACGCGGACGCACGGTATGTCCATCGCCCCGGTCGAACGGCGACCGAGGCGGACAACGTCCTCTTCACGACTCTGACGATGAACACGCAGGCGCTTCACCTCGACGCGGCGTTCGCAGACGGGCAGGAGCCGTTCTCCGCCCGGCTGATCAACTCGATGTGGACGCTGTCGACCATGGTGGGCTCGTCCGTCGCCCAGTTGACGCAGGGGACCCTGGTGGCTCAGGTCGGTCTCGGCGACATCACCTTCCCGCATCCCGTCTTCGCGGGCGACACCCTCTACACCGAGAGCGTCGTGATCGAGAAGCGCCTCTCGGCCTCGCGACCGGGCCAGGGCATCGTGACGATCGGGCACACCGGACGGAATCAGGACGGCACCGTCGTCGCGACAGCCACGCGATCGGTCCTCGTGCGATGCCTCCCCGAGGGAGGCGAGCGATGATCGCGGCGCTCGGACCGGCTCTGCTGTTCTGTCCGGCAGACCGGCCGGAGCGCTTCCGCGGCGCTCTGGAGAAGGCAGACGCGGTCATCCTCGATCTCGAGGACGCCGTCCGGCCGGAGGCGAAGGCAGAGGCGAGGGAGAACATCGTCGCCGCCGACCTCGACCCGGCGCGTGTCGTCGTGCGGGTCAACGCCTCCTCGACGGACGACTTCGCCGCCGATCTCGCCGCACTCGCGCGCACGGGATTCCGCACGGTGATGGTCGCGAAGACCGACGACGCCGAGAGCCTCGCCGCGTTCGACGACGACTACTCCGTCATCGCACTCTGCGAGACTGCCCGCGGCATCCGGTCCGCCTCTCGGATCGCGGCGCATCCGCGGGTCGTCGCCATGATGTGGGGCGCGGAGGATCTGGTGGCATCCCTCGGCGGGACGTCGAGCCGGTTCCCCGACGGGGGATACCGCGACATCGCGCGCCATGCACGGTCGCACGTGCTCCTCGAAGCCGCCGCTCAGGGGAAGTCCGCGATCGATGCCGTGCACATCGACATCGACGACGTCGAGGGCCTGCGACGCGAGGCCGAGGACGCCGCGGCGTCGGGCTTCGCTGCCACCGCGTGCATCCATCCGCGCCAGGTGCCGGTGATCCGCGGGGCCTACGCACCGGACGCGTCCACGGTGGAGTGGGCGCGCTCGGTCCTCCAGGCCTCGGAGACCGAGCGGGGAGTGTTCCGCTTCGAGGGGCGGATGATCGACGAACCCGTGCTGCGCCATGCGCGATCGGTGCTCGCCCGCGCCGAGTGACCGGCGGCGCGTTCAGACCAGGACGGTCTGCTCGAGCAGACGCAGCGATCCGGGCGAGGCCTCGAAGCGGTGCGCCGATCCGTTGGCGATGACCTGGCCGATGCGGGGCAGCGTGCCCCCGGAGACGTGGTCGATCAGGGCGCGGATGACGCCGCCGTGCGCGACCACGATCACGGACTCCGCAGCGGGCGTCGAGCGTCGCCGGGAGTCCCGGGCGATCTCGTCGAGAGCGCTCAGCGCGCGTTCGGCGACGCCTTCGAGCGTCTCGGCTCCGGGAACGGGAGCCGACCAGTCGCCGTAGCGCCCGATGTAGTCGGAGACGAGCAGACCCTCGCCCTCGCCGAACTCCCGCTCACGGAGGTCAGGCACGAGGACGGGAGGCTCGAGCCCCAGCTCGGCGGAGATGATCTCCGCCGTCTCCCGGGCCCGCAGCAGGGGACTGGCGTAGATCGCATGGTGGACCGATCCGGCGAGCCGCCCGGCCGCCGTCCGCGCATCCGCGCGTCCCTCGTCGTTCAGCGGGATGTCCGTCGACCCCTGGATGCGTCGAGCGAGGTTCCAGTCGGTCTGACCGTGACGGACGAGCGTGAGCAGGGTCATTGCAGGATCTCCTGGATCGCGGGGAGCACGTCGCTGGTGCCGGCGGCGATGGTGACATCGGCCCAGACGTCCGCGCGGGTCGGCTCTCGGTTGATGATGACGAGCGGGATGCTGCGGCGGCGGGCGCGCTCGACGAGGCGCACGCCGGAGTTCACGACCAGCGACGACCCGGCGACGATCATCGCGTCGCTCGAGCGCAGGAGGGATTCCGCGGCCCGGAAGCGGTCCTGCGGGACGTACTCGCCGAAGAACACCACATCGGGCTTGAGCATCCCGCCGCAGACCGTGCACGTCGGGACGACGAAGCCGTCGGTGGACTCGGGGAGGACGTCGCCGTCCGGGCCCAGCCGGACGTTCTCCGGGACCGTGATCCACGGGTTGAGATCCTCGATCTGCGCGGCGATGTCACGGCGATCGAAGACCTGACCGCAGTGCAGGCAGGTCACCCTGCGCATCGTCCCGTGCACCTCGATGACGTGCGAGCTCCCGGCGCGCAGATGCAGGCCGTCGACGTTCTGGGTGATGACACCGCTGACGAGGCCGGACGCCTCCATGCCGGCGAGTGCGATGTGACCGGGGTTCGGCTCTGCCCGGGCGAACGCCCTCCACCCCAGGTGCCCGCCCACCCAGTAGCGGCGCCTGGCCGCCTCGTCGCCGAGGTAGCGCTGGATCGTCATGGGATCCGCCCGTGTGCGAGCCCCCTCGCCGCGATACGCGGGGATGCCGGAATCGGTGGAGATGCCCGCACCCGTGAGGAGGGCGATGCGGCGTCCCCGGAGGAGTTCGGCGGTGCGAGCGACGGTGGCCGACAGCTCGCCCTGACTCGAATCGCTCACCGGACCTCCCTGCATCGAGTCTACGGCGTGCGGGACGGCCGAGATCCCGCGGCGGGGGGGGTGGCAGAGTGGGCAGGTGGACATCCTGACAGTGACCGACGCCGACGATCCGCGACTCGACGACTTCCGCGGCCTGACCGACGTCGCCCTGCGGAGCACGACCGAGTCCGCCGGCGGGCTCTACATCGCCGAGTCGGCGAAGGTCATCGCGCGCGCTGTCGCGGCCGGGCACCGCCCGCGTGCCGTCATGGTGCAGCGGCGGTGGCTCGACGGCATCCGGGAGATCATGTCGGATCTCGAAGTCCCCGTGTACCTCGTCCCCGACGAGGTCGCCGAGGGTGTGGCCGGCTTCGCCGTCCACCGGGGCGCCCTCGCGTCGATGCACCGCCCGCCGCTGCCCCCGGTCGCGTCGATCATCGACCGCGCGTCGCTGATCCTGATCCTCGAGGACATCGGCGACCACACCAACGTCGGCGCAGCCTTCCGGGCGGCTGCAGGACTGGGGGCCGATGCCGTGCTCGTCTCGCCCCGCTGCGCGGACCCGCTGTATCGGCGGAGCGTACGGGTCAGCATGGGCACGGTGTTCCAGGTGCCGTGGACGCGCATCACCGACTGGGACGACGCGGCCGCCGAGCTGCGGGCCGCGGGTGTCGGGATCGCCGCACTCGCGCTCGCGGACGAGGCGGTGTCCCTCCGCGCCTACGCGCGCGAACGCCCCGACCGCGTCGCCCTCCTGCTGGGGTCGGAGGGCTACGGCCTGAGTGCGGAGGCGCTCGCCCGGGCCGACTCGGTGGTCACGATCCCGATGCACGGCGGCGTCGACTCGCTGAACGTCGCCTCGGCTGCCGCGGTGGCCCTGTGGGCGCTGTCGGAGCGCTGATCAGCGGGGCTGATCAGCGCGGCTCGGGGAAGATGATCGGCGCGGGCTCCGGACGCTTCGCCGCGATGTGATCGCCCGATGACTGGTGGCGCAGGCGGCGCAGCACCCATGGCACGAGATGCTCCCGCGCCCAGCCGAGGTCCTCGCTCCGCGCTTCGCGCCAGGAGCGCAGAGGCAGGGGCTCGGGCTGCATCGACTCGAGATCGTTCGGGACGTTGAGGGCCCGCAGCACCATACGAGCGACCTCGTGGTGGCCGAGCGCGTTGAAGTGCAGCCGGTCGTCGTCGAAGAAGCGCATGTCCTGCACGACCTTGAGCGCCCACTGATCGGCGACGATGCAGTCGTGACGGTCGGCGATCGCGCGCACGTTCTCGTTGTAGATCGCGACCTTGCCGCGGAAGGGGCGGAACACCGGGGTGAACCCGGTGTCGATGCCGGTGAACAGGAGAACCGCCGCGCCGGTCGAGGAGAGGCGCGCCACGGCGTCCTCGAGCTGGGAGGCGATCGCGTCGGGGTCCGTCCCCGGGCGGATCACGTCGTTCCCGCCCGCGCAGATCGAGACCAGGTCGGGGCGGAGTGCGACGGCCGGCTCGATCTGGTCGTGCACGATCTGGGCGATGAGCTTGCCGCGCACGGCGAGATTCGCGTAGGCGAAGTCGTCGACGTCCTGTGCGAGGACCTCGGCGACCCGGTCCGCCCACCCGCGGTGCCCGCCGGGGATCGACGGATCGGGGTCTCCGATGCCCTCGGTGAACGAGTCTCCGACCGCCACGAACCGCCGCCACGGGTGCGGCGTCTCGTTGGCGACGTACGGGGTCCGGGTCGAATCCTGGTCGGTCATCCAGCTCTCCTTCACGAACGAGCGCCGCACAGCGAAGGGTCGGCGCAGTGACCGAGCCTACTCGGGCGGCAGCCGGGTCGCGCGGCGCGCGCGGCCGTGCGGTCGGACGCACCCGGTGTCGGCGGCAGCGATTATCGTTGTCTCGATGCTTTCTCCGTCCTTCCCCCAGCGAGCCCCATGGGGAACCGCGAACAAGCTGCGCGCCTGGCAGCAGGAGGCGCTCGAGCAGTACTTCCAGGCCGATCAGCGCGACTTCCTGGTCGCCGCCACCCCGGGCGCAGGCAAGACGACCTTCGCGCTGACCCTGGCCGTCGAGCTCATGCGGATGGGGGAGGTCGATCGGATCATCGTCGTCGCGCCGACGGAGCATCTCAAGACGCAATGGGCCGACGCCGCGGCGCGAGTGCACATCCGTCTCGATCCGCGCTTCCGCAACAGCGACTGGGCTCCCGCACGTCACTACCACGGCGCTGTGGTGACGTACGCGCAGGTGGCGGCCAAGTCATCCGTGCACCGCCACCTGACCGAGGACGCGAAGACGCTCGTCGTGCTCGACGAGGTGCACCACGGCGGCGACGCGCTCAGCTGGGGCGACGCCATCCGCGACGCGTACGGACCCGCCCGGAGGCGGCTCCTGCTCTCCGGGACGCCGTTCCGCAGCGACACGGCGCCGATCCCGTTCGTCGAATACCACCCCGACGAGTCGGGCGCCCGCATCTCCCGCACCGACTACAACTACGGCTACGGCCGGGCTCTCGCCGACGGCGTCGTCCGGCCCGTGCTCTTCCACATGTACGCGGGTAAGATGCGCTGGCGGACGACGTCGGGTGACGAGCTGGAGACGCATCTCGGTCAGGACAACACCAAGGACGTCACGTCGCAGGCCTGGCGCACGGCGCTGGACCCCGAAGGGGAGTGGATGCCGGCGGTGCTGTCGGCCGCCGACCGGCGACTCACCGAGATCCGTCATCACGTCCCGGACGCCGGGGGCCTCGTCCTCGCCACCGACCAGACCGTCGCCCGGGCCTATGCGAAGATCCTGCACAGCATCACGGGGCAGCAGCCGACTGTCGTGCTGTCCGACGATGCGACGGCATCCGAGCGCATCGAGAAGTTCAGCGCGAGCGATGCGCGATGGATGGTCGCCGTCCGCATGGTGTCCGAAGGCGTCGACGTGCCGCGACTGGCGGTGGGCGTGTACGCCACGTCATCGTCGACTCCGCTGTTCTTCGCGCAGGCCATCGGGCGCTTCGTGCGGGCGCGCCGTCGCGGCGAGGCGGCGAGCGTCTTCCTCCCGCAGGTGCCGGTGCTCATGGGCCTCGCGAACGAGATGGACAAGCAGCGCGATCATGCGCTCGACCGCCAGTCGAAGGACGACGACGGCCTCGAGGACTCCCTGCTCGAGAGCGCGAACCGCGAGGAGGAGACCTCCGACGCGCTGACGCAGGAGTTCAGCTACCAGGCGCTGTCGTCCGTCGCGCACTTCGATCGCGTGGTCTTCGAGGGGCAGGAGTTCGGGCAGCTCGCCGAGCCCGGGACGCCGGAGGAGGAGGAGTTCATCGGATTCCCGGGACTCCTCGAACCCGAGCACGTGCATGAGCTCCTCATGCAGCGTCAGGCGCGTCAGTCCCGGCTGCGGGAGGCCCGCGAGGCCACCGCGCCGCCCACCGAGACGACGACGCTCCCGGCGCCGCTCCACCGCACTCTGCGCGAGCAGCGACAGCTGCTGAACAGCCTGGTGGGCCTGTACGCCCGGCAGAAGGGCGAGCCGCACGGGGCGGTGCACGCGGAGCTGCGACGCATCTGCGGCGGCCCCGCTGTCGCGCAGGCGACGGTGACGCAGCTGCAGTCGCGGATCGACGTGCTGCGCAAGCGCGTCCGCTCCTGAGACGCGGCGCGGCCGCGGGGCGTTCGGAGCCCCGAAAAGCTGGCAATCCTGCTCTCCGCAGGCCTTCGACGACCCGCCGAGGCTAGCGTTGAACGGTTGCCCGACCGAGGTGGATGCCCGGTCGCCCGTCCCCAGGAGAACGAATGACAGCCCCCGCTGCCGCTGAACCCACCGCCGCCGACCGTCGCCGCTGGGCGCGCTATCTCGTCGAGGAGCGAGCCGAGGCCACCGTCTATCAGAACCTCGCCCGACGTCGATCGGGGGAGGAGCGGGAGATCCTGCTCAGCCTGGCCGACGCCGAGCGCCGCCACGAGCAGCACTGGCTCGACCTGCTCGGTGCGGAGCCGACGCGTCTGCCGCGCGCGGGGGTGCGATCGCGTCTGCTCGGGTGGATGGCCGGCCGCTTCGGTTCGATCTTCGTGCTCGCGCTGGCGCAGTCCGCAGAGGCCCGCTCGCCGTACGACTCGGAGCAGTATGCGACGCCGGCGATGCGCGCCGATGAGAAGGTCCACTACGAAGTGGTCCGCGGACTCGCGGCTCGTGGACGTCGCCGGCTCTCGGGTTCCTTCCGCGCTGCCGTCTTCGGGGCCAACGACGGCCTTGTCAGCAACCTCGCCCTCGTTCTCGGCATCGGGGCCACAGGAGTGAGCTCGGGTTTCGTGCTCTTCAGCGGGATCGCCGGTCTCCTCGCCGGCGCGCTGTCGATGGGTGCGGGGGAGTTCGTCTCCGTGCGCTCTCAGCGCGAGCTGCTCGCGGCGACCGAGGCGAACGACGACGCGGACGCGTCAGCGGCCGACCTCGACATCGACGAGAACGAGCTGGCCCTCGTCTACCGAGCGCGGGGACTGGGCCAGGAGGAGGCGCTGGAGAGGGCGCGGCGCATCGTCGCGGCGGCGCGCGCCGGTGTGGAGCGGACCGCCACCGGTCCGGTCCGCGTGCACGCCGCCGACGATCACGACATCGTCGGAAGCGACTGGATGGCGGCCGTCTCCAGCTTCCTGCTGTTCGCCTCCGGCGCCATCATCCCGGTGCTGCCGTGGATCTTCGGCCTGCAGGGCGCGACGGCCGTGATCGTCGCACTCGTCCTGGTCGGCGTCGCCCTCCTCAGCACCGGCGCGATGGTCGGCATCCTCTCGGGCGGTCCGCCCCTGCGCCGCGCGCTCCGCCAGCTCGCGATCGGATTCGGTGCGGCGGCCATCACGTACGTCCTCGGACTCGTGTTCGGCGTCGGCGCCGTCTAGAGCCCGGGGAACGAGAAAGCCCCGGAGGATCTGACGATCTTCCGGGGCTCATCCTGTGCGCGGAGGGGGACTTGAACTGATCTCGACCCCCTCGCGCCGCGAATCTCGGTATGACGTTCTGCCGCATAAAGTCAACGATCTACAGCACGTGAACTGTGGATAACTCCACCGAGCTACCCCGAGCTACAGGTTGCTTAGCACTTTCGCTAGCACTTTTTCGGGCGCACGCCGAGCTGCGCGGGCCCGGGAACTCGCGATGCTCAGCTACGCGCTTCAGAGAACACCGCATGCAGCTGTTCGAGGGTCGGTGACCCGGCAAGCCCGTTCGGTGTCCGGAAGACGCGGCAGGCGAGTCCGACGGGCGCGCTTGGTTCGGCGAACGGGTCGATGCCGTCGATGAGGATCGTCGGGGAACCGTGAAACCCGAGACGAACTGCTTCCTCCGTGGTCCCGACTCGTTGACGGATGATGCTTGCATCGGTGCGCCCGTGGAGTGCTTCGGCGATCCTGTGGTCGAGTACCTCCCAGTTCGGGCAGCCGTCGAAGTATTGCAGTGTGATCTCCATGATGGTCCTCTCAGTTCTCGTTGCTGCGAAGCGTCAGGAGCGCTCCGGCGATCGCGGCGGTGACGATGACGATGTCGGCGATGTTCCCGATGAACCAGTTGCCGTAGGCGAGGAAGTCCACGACGTGGCCCTGGGCGAATCCTGGTTGGCGGAAGAGCCGGTCTCCGGCATGCGAGGCGGCTGACCCGCCGAGCGCACCGATCACGATCGCCCACCCGGGGCGTCGGACCCGGAACGCGAACACGATCGCGGTGGCCGTGGCCGCGACGGCGATGAGAGTGAACACCCAGGTGAAGCTCTCCCCGAAGGAGAACGCCGCGCCGGGGTTGTACGCGAGCTGAAGGCCCAGCAGGTCGCCGATCAGCGGGATGCGCTCGTGCTCCGACAGGGTGGCCTCGGCCCACACTTTCGTTCCCTGATCGATCACGACGACGACCACTGCGATCAGAAGCGCCCAGGCAGTGAGCCGCCAGCGTCCTCTCTGCGGACGCTCTCCCGACGCCGATGCCGACTCAACGTCGGTATTCGTGTCCGGGGTCATGCGAGGGCCTCGAAGAGACGGACGATAACGCCGGATTCAATGAGGATGAACAGGCCCAGGCCGATGAACACGACGGGGACGAGCCAGTGCTCGACACGTTCGAGCGTTTCGGTGACGGCCTTGTGGGTGCCGATCAGTCGCCCGGCAGCGCACCAGACGGCGACGAGGATCAGGAACACGACGATCATGACCGCGACGTCGCCGGGCGAGCTGGTGCGGAAGATCGGCGTGTAGAGGGAGATGTTGTCGGCCCCGTTGGCGATCGTGATCCCGGCGACCCCCCATAGTCCGACCGCGGTGATCTTGGAGTCGTCATCATCGTCGTCGCCGTTACGGCGCAGGCCGCGAATGAGCGTCCAGATGCCGATGCCGAGCGGGATCAGACCCAGGAAGCCGACCCATTCGTCCGGGACGATCGTGAGACCGAGCGCGGCGATCACGCTGATCACGACGAGTGTGATGAACCCGAGGTACTGGCCTGCGACGATCTGCCACGGTCGCGGCTTTCCCCGGCTGGAGGCGAGGAACAGCACGGTGAGCACGACGATGTCGTCGATGTTGGTCGCCGCGAACAGGCCGATCGCCGACCCGATGGTTGCGAGCATCAGCTTTCCATTCGTGGTGTGCGGGTGCGTGCGGCGCGCAGGCCGTTGAGGATCACGATGACCTCCGCGACCTCGTGGACCAGGACGACAGCCGCGAGCCCCAGGACCCCGAAGAGCGCGAGCGGGAGCAGTGCGGTGATGATCAGCAGGGACAGGATGATGTTCTGGTTGATGATCCGCCGGCCCCGCCGCGCGTGATCGAACGCCCGCGGGATGAGCCGCAGATCATGACCCGTGAAGGCCACGTCCGCAGACTCGATCGCCGCATCGGAGCCGGTCGCTCCCATCGCGATGCCGATGTCCGCGGACGCCAGGGCCGGGGCGTCGTTGATGCCGTCACCGATCATCGCGACCGATCCCGCCTTCGACAACTCGCCGATCGCGGTCGCCTTGTCCTCAGGGCGCAGCTCCGCGCGCACATCAGCGATCCCGGCCTGCGCAGCCAGCGCACGAGCGGTGCGGGCGTTGTCCCCGGTGAGCATCGTCATGCCGACGCCCTGATCCGCAAGCGTGCGGACCACCTCGGGGACTTCCGGACGCAGCTCGTCGCGGACGCCGATCGCCGCGACCGGTGCCTCGTCGCGGTGCACGATCACGACAGTCATGCCCTGCTCCTCAAGCCCTGCAACCCGGTCGCCGAGCTCGCCGGCGTCGAGCCAGCGGGGGCTGCCGACCGTGATACGAGCGCCATCGACGGTGCCGTCGATGCCGTGCCCGGCCTGCTCGGTCACATCCGCGGCCACGGGAACACCCGGGGCTGCAGCGGTGATCGCCGCCGCAAGGGGATGCGTGCTGTGCTGCTCCAGAGCCGCCGCCCAAGCCAGCGCCTGCTCCTCGGCAATGCCGTTCGCAGTGAGGACCGCGGTGACCGCGGGCTCGTTACGGGTCAGGGTGCCGGTCTTGTCGACCGCGACGTGCCGGACCGTGCCGAAGCGCTCGAACACCGCGCCGGACTTGATGATCACGCCGAACTTGCTCGCCGCGCCGATCGCGGCAACGACCGTCAACGGCACCGAGATCGCCAGCGCGCACGGAGAGGCCGCTACCAGCACGACGAGCGCACGAGTGATCCATACCTCCGGGTCGCCCAGCAGTGACCCAATGATCGCGACGAGCGCTGCGAGAATCAGCACACCGGGTACGAGCGGGCGGGCGATCCGGTCCGCGAGACGCGCACGCTCGCCCTTCTCCGTCTGCGCTTTCTCGACCAACTCCACGATCGTCGTAAGCGAGTTATCGGTACCGGCCGCAGTCGCCTCGACCTCCAGCACGCCGGAGCTGTTAATCGCGCCGGCCGACACCGCGTCCCCGGGCTCGACCTCGACGGGGATCGACTCCCCGGTGATCGCCGAGGTGTCCAGGCTTGAGCGGCCAGAGCGGACGATCCCGTCGGTTGCGATCCGTTCGCCCGGGCGGACCACCATGACCTGGCCGACCGTCAACTCCCTCGCCGGCACCTGCGCAGAGACGCCGCTCTGCAGCACGGTCGCCGTCTCCGGCACGAGCTTCAGCAGCGCCCGCAGGCCGCCACGGGCACGGTCCATCGCCTTGTCCTCAAGCGCCTCAGCAATCGAGTACAAGAACGCCAGAGCAGCGGCCTCCTCCACATAGCCGAGGATGACCGCGCCGATCGCGCTGATCGTCATCAGCAGCCCGATCCCGAGCTTGCCCTTGAACAGCTTCCGAATCGCGCCAGGAGTGAACGTCGACGCGCCCAGCAGCAGGCCGATCCAGAACAGTACGAGCGCCGGGATCTCGAGCCCGGACCATTCAAGGATCAGACCAGCCAGGAACGCGACACCGGAGAAGACCGGCACCATGATCCCACGGTCCCTCCACCAGGGCCGCTCCACCTCTTCGGTCTCATCCTCCGCCGCAGTGGCAGGCTCGTGCTCACAGCCGCACGCCGCGCTCACGCGTCCGCCCCCGCACCGCAGCAGCCCGGCACCGTGCACGACGAGTCCACACACGGCGCATGCTCATCGACAGCCAGCGTCACATCCACCAGCGCGACGAGCGCCGCGGCAAGGTGCGGATCCGCGATCGCATACCGCGTCTGTCGCCCCTCAGGCTCCGCGACCACGATCCCGCAGTCACGCAGGCACGTAAGATGGTTGGACACGTTCGAGCGCGTCAACTCCAGTTCGCGGGAGAGCACACCCGGATAACTCGGGGCGTCGAGCAGAGTCATTAGAATCTTGGAGCGCGTCGGATCTGCCATGGCCCGGCCGAGCCGGTTCATGACGTCGAGGCGTGAAGCAATAGTCAGCATGCACTGAACTATACAGTAAACGCTGACATACTGACAATTCGCCGATTCGAGCAGCGGCGCGCGGATTGCCGCTTGCATCGGTCCAGTAACTGGTCGTGGCCAGCACCGCGCAGCTCCGTTGTCGGCTCGATGTGGGTGTGTCGCCCGGTGTTTAGCTGATGCCGGAGTAGGCGTGCAGGCCTTTGAAGAAGAGGTTGACGATCGCGAAGGTGAACAGCACCGCGGCGAACTCGATCAGCGACAGCCCGGCGGACTTCGTGCGGCGCCAACCGAAGCCCCAGTAGCGTCCCCACGGCTCGTTCGCCCAGATCACCCCGGCGATAAGGGTGAACGTACAGAAGATGAATCCGAGTATCGCGAAGCGGTAGGCGAGGGTCTCCAGTGCCTCGGAGTTCGGGAGTATGCGGAGGCGGCCGCGGCCTAGACCGGCGGGACCCGCGCCCCGCGCCTGTTGTCGTTCCCGCCGTGCCCGCAGTGCGAGATCAACGGCTACCCCTCACTTTCCGCGATCGCCGCGTCGAGCGTGAAGGTGCTTTCCGCGCCGACCCGCACCTGATCCACAGGCCGGATTGCCGCACCACATCGAGCATCATGCCGCGATCCCCGGAACCAATGCCCCTTCCGCCAGCTCCGTGCTCACGCGGTGCGCACGCAGGAGCACTGGGATGCCGCGAGGGTGCCTTCGGCGGCTTCGGTCTCCTCACGGAGCGCCGGGTCGCCCGTCGCCGTTTCTGCGTCAGTGCCGGCGACGATGGCCTTCGTTCCCTTCTCGCGGGGCCAGAGCATCTGCGCCGCGATGGCGCCGGTGATGGCGAGAGCCGCAAGGATCGACCATGCGAGAGTGAATCCGGACGCTGTGCCGACCCATCCGGCAATCGGGTAGGTTACGAGCCAAGCCAGGTGGGACAGTGAGAACTGTGCTGCGAAGGCTGCAGGGAGTTCGGGCTTGGGAGCCGAGCCGCGAATCACCCGTCCGGTGGGCGTGACGATCAAGGCCATGCCGCCTCCGATGGCGACCCAGATGGGTGCCGTGATCGTCCAGGAGATCGCCTGGGCGGCGGTCATCGCTACGGCAGCCAACACGCCGGCAAGCAGCACGACGGCACCGGTCATCATGACGACCCGCTCGGCGATCCGATCGAGCACGCGTGGCAGGAACAGCGCGACCAGCAGTGTGCCGCCGCCGGAGGCTGCGAGCATCCAGGCGACGTCGGCCTGCGTGCCGCCGAGCTGATCTCGAACGTAGTTGACCGTGTTGACGACGACGATCGATCCGGCTGCGGCGACCACCAGATTCAGGGCCATGACGCCGCGCAGGCGCGGAGTGGAGAAGAAGACCTTCATGCCCGAGGTGACGCGGTTCCAGGCGCCCGCCTGCCCACTCGGGGCAGCGTTAGGGATGCGAGTGGAGAGCACCAGGATGGCGGAGAGCACGAAGCCCACCGAGGTGCCCACGAATAGCCAGTTGAACGTCATGAACGTCAGGGCCACCGCAGCCAGAACCGGGCTGAGCAGGCTCTCCATCGTGTATGCCACCTGCGACGCGGACAGCGCCCGGGTGTAGTCGGACTCCTCGGGCACGATATCGGGGATGACTGCCTGGAATGTCGGCGTGAATGCCGCGGAGGCTGCTTGCAAGACACCGATGAGGACGTAGATCTGCCAGATCTCCGTGACGAACGGCAACGCGAGCACCACCATCGCGCGCACCACATCGAGCAGGGTCAGGAACATCCGTCTCGGGAGGCGGTCGGCATAGGCCGCCGCCAGCGGAGCGATCAGGACGTACATGACCATCTTGATCGTCAGCGCCGTCGCGAGCACCGCCCCCGCGCTCGCGCCGGCGAGTTCGTAGGCCAGCAGGCCGAGAGCGACGGTCGCCAACCCGGTACCGAACAATGCGATGATCTGCGCGCTGAACAGATGCCGGAAGTCGCGGATCGCAAACAAACGCATCGGGTCCTCCTGACGGTCTCAACCACTTCTGCACCTCCAACCATATCCCCCCTGGGGTATTCCATTCGGGTTGAGTCTGGTAGCCCAGCCACCCGTCCAGTACCCCGCGGGTCCAGCAGCCTCGGTCGCTCCCGACCGCTCCGGCGCAGACTCGATCCACACGGAGCCCGTAAACTGGGGTGCGTGGCATCAGTGGCAGCAGCGCGCGGCAGGAAGGGCCTCCGGGGCTTCTTCCAGTGCGTGGTGCTCGGAGGTCTGCTGGTAGCGACCATCATCTTCGGACTGCTAGCGATGCACACGCTGAACCTGCACGGAACCCCTGCCGCCCACGCGCCGGCCGTCGTATCGGCTTCTGTCGTCGATGCAGGCGCAGCCCATCACGGCGCGGTCGGTGATCACGAGCCCAATGGTGCGCTCGGCGATCCCGGTGCCTCATGCGCGGACTGCGGTGCTGGCGATCATCTCGGTATGGCGATGGCATGCGTGCTTGCGCTGCTGCTGGTCCTCCTGGTCCTGCTACCGCCGCGGCTCCTTCCGGGGTGGATGCGTACCGTGCCCCGACCGTTGCTCGTGTGGCGCGGCATTGACAGGCAGGTGAGCAGGGCGCCGTTGTTACACGTTCTCTGTATCAGTCGCACGTGATCGAGAGATGAACCGGCGCACACCAGAGCTACCGGTTCACTCACTCACTCACTAACGCGGCGACCCTTGCGGGCGCCGCGTCACCGAAGCGACTGTAGATACTGGAGAACACTCATGAAGTTTCGTACTGCGGCGACCGCAGCACTCGCCCTCTCCGCTGCCCTCACGTTGGCTGGATGCTCGACCGGAAGCGGGGAAGACTCGATGCCGGGCATGGATCACGGCTCGTCCGAACAGGCGGCGGACGTCAACGATGCGGACGTGATGTTCGCCTCGATGATGATCGTCCACCACGAGCAGGCCATCGAGATGAGCGACATCGTCCTCGCCAAGGACGGCGTCTACCCCGAGGTGGTCGAACTGGCCGAGGCGATCAAAGCCGCCCAGGGTCCCGAGATCGAACAGCTCCAGGGCTGGCTGAACGCCTGGGGCGTGAACCCCGAAGAGCACCAGACGGACGGGATGGATCACGGAGACGGCATGATGACCGAGGATGATCTCGCCGCCCTCGAATCAGCTGACGGTACCGAGGCGTCGAAGCTGTTCCTGGAGCAGATGATCGGCCATCACGAGGGAGCGGTCGAGATGGCCCAGACGCAAGTCGACGACGGCAGCAACCCTGACGCCGTCGAGCTCGCGCAGACGATCATCGACGCCCAGACCACCGAGATCCAGCAGATGCAAGACCTCCTCGCCACCCTCTGATCGACCGGTCATCCCGGTTGGCGCCGGGGCGACAGCCCCGGCGCCAACCCCCATCACTCTTCGAAGGATCACGCCATGTCTCACCTCACCACTCCGCGACGACGGAAGCTGATTGTCGCCGCGACCGTCATGCTCGTCTCCGGTCTCGTTCTCACCGCATGCTCCACGACGACGTCTTCACCCGAATCTGATTCGCCCTCGGCGGGCACTCAATCAGTCGACAACGACTTCCTGGCGGCACACGACCTGGACGGCCTCGATGCCGCGCAGGTCATCGAACGGCTCGACACGATGCCCGTCGCTGACCGCCCCGCCGATCTGATCGCGTCCGTGCAGCCGGATGCACTCGTCCTCACCGATGACCAAGAACGCGAAACACAGCTGCCGATGCCCGATGACGAGGTATACATCTCGATCGCCCCCTACCGAGATCAAACCCACGACTGCTACTTCCACAGCCTGACCACCTGCCTCGGTGAGCTCGCCAATGCTGCGGTTCAGGTCACGCTCACCGGCGATGACGGTGAAGTGCTCGTCGACGAGGTGCGGCAGACCTACGACAATGGCTTCATCGGCATCTGGGTACCCCGCGGCACAACGGCGACCCTCACCGTGGAATACGACGGCCAGGCGGGAACGGCAGACATCTCCACGATGAACAGTGACGACCCGACCTGCATCACCACCCTGCAACTGACCTAACCCTCCGACACCACGACTCCGAACACCCGGTTTCCTTCTGAATGAACCCCTGGTTTCGATCTGAATGTTCCTTCTGAATGTTCCTTCTGAATGTTCCTTCTGAATGTTCCTTCTGAATGTTCCTTCTGAATGAACGTATGCTACCATGGTAGATACACTAGTTTCTATAGTAGAAACATCAGGTGGTGAGCTTCATGCATGGCGGCGTGATCTTGTTCCGGGGCACCGGAGCCGACGCGATGCGCTATGTCGAGGCCGACCGCAGCCGCGCCGATGACTACTACCTCAGCGACGGAGCAGGCATCGCGTACGCCGTGCTCGACGCGAGCGGAACGGCGGTGAAGGTTCGGCCGCTGTCGAACGAGGAGTACGCCGGGTGGGTGGACTGGATCCACCCGGATACGGGTGAGCGGATGGGCACGCCACGTCTCGCCGGGCAGGATCGCTTGGGGTCGCCCAGATTCGCGGAGATGACGATCAATGGCCCGAAATCACTGTCGATCGCCGCAGCGCTGCACCCCGAGGTATCTGAGGCGTTGGACCGTGCGCAGCAGGATGCGCTGGCGGAGATTCGGCGGTGGTTGGCGCTGCATTCGGTGACGCGGGTCGGCCCACGCGGCAAGCAGGAGGTGATGCCGGTCGAGCATATGCAGGTGGTCGGCATCACGCACCGCACCTCCCGGGCCGGTGACCCGCACCGGCACATCCACATGCAGATCGGGACGAGGGTGTGGGCTGCCGGGAAGTGGCGGGCGCTCGATACCGCCGCGGTCTTCCGCCAGCAGGGCGCGATCCGAGCCCTCGGCACCGCGGTGATCGCGGCGCATCCTGAGCTTGCGGAGGTGCTGGATCGGCACGGCCTCACCCTCGATCCCGTCACCGGTGAAGTGGTCGAACTGGAGCCGTATAACCACCTGATGAGTAAGCGCGGCGAGCAGGTGCGCCGGAACCTGGAACGCCTCGAAGCCGAATGGGAGGCCGCGCATTCCGGCGAGACGATGGGGCCGGTCGTCTCGTCGCGGTTGATGGCGCAGGCATGGGCGCACGAGCGGCCTGCGAAGAAGCCCACGACCCTGCGCGAAGAAGAAGCCTGGCTCACCGAACTCCGAGAGGCCGGCTACGACCCCGCGACCCTGCGACGGGCCACGCCCCGCGAGCCGGTTGCGCTGGATGAGCTGTCGGTGCAGCAGATCGCATCGCGCGCACTTGACCGTTGCGCGGCAGGCAGCTCGGCGTGGACGCGGCACACCGTGCAGGAGCACGCCACGCAGATCATCACCGAGGCCGGGGTGCGCGCAACCGGTCAGGAGTTGCGCGACCTCATCACCGTTGCGACGTGGCTGGCGCTGGAAGATTGTTTCTCCGTGCTCGCCCCTGGCGCTGCGACACCCGAGCATGTGGCGCATCTCACCTCTGTGCGCGTCGTGCAGGCCGAGGCCGAGCTGCGCGACCTGATCGCCGCACGAGTGCCGAAGCGCGAGCCGCGGCACCCCGACGTGCGCGAGGCGGCGCAGGCGCGCGGTATCGATGCGGGGCAGCAGCAAGCTGCTGCCGCCGTCGCATCTCCCGATCCGCTCGTGATCGTGGAGGGCGCAGCAGGCGCAGGCAAGACCACGATGCTGGGTGTCGCAATTGAAGTCGCGGCGCATCGCGGCAGACCGTCGCGGGTGGTGGCACCGACGTTGCGCGCCGCGCAGGTCGCGCATGAAGAACTCGGCGTACCCGCCGCGAGCGTGGCGGCGTTCGTGCACGCGCACGGATGGCGCTGGAACGATGACGGCGTATGGACGCGCCTCACCCCCGGCGACACCGACCCCGAGACCGGACGCACCTATCGCGGACCCTCCCAAGACGCTCGGCTCGCCTGCGGCGAGCGGGTGATCGTGGACGAGGCCGGAATGCTCGACCAAGACACCGCAATCGCCCTGCTCACGGTGTGCGCCGAAGCCGGGGCGACGGTCGCGCTGGTCGGAGATCGCGCGCAGCTCGCCGCAGTCGGGCGCGGCGGGGTACTCGATATGGCCGCGCAGCTCCGGGGCCGCACGTTCGACATGGCCGAGGTGCACCGCTTCACCGACCCCGCCTACGCCGACCTCACGTTGCGGATGCGCGACGGGAAGAACCCCGGCGAGGTGTTCGACCAGCTCGCAGCCCTGGGGCTGGTGCGCCTCCATGCGAGCAGTGACGAGGCCAGGGAGCAGATCGCCCGCTACCGGCACAACGGCGAAACGGTCGCCGTCAGTACGAACGACGAGGCCCGTACCGTGAACTCGAGTATCCGTGACGAACGAGTCGCGTGCGGTGAGGTCGACGACACGGCGACCGTGGACGGCAGCGACGGCCTCCCCATCGGCGCGGGTGACCTTATCCAAACCCGCAAGAACAACACCAGCATTGGCGTCGCGAACCGGCAGCAGTGGATCGTGCAGCACGTCGCAGACGATGGATCGCTGAGCCTGCGCGAGGTGGGGAACGGGCGGAAGCTGCAGCGCACCGTCCGCCTCCCTGCCGACTATGTGTCTGAGCACGCCCACCTGTCCTATGCGGCCACCTCTTACGGCGTGCAGGGCACGACCGTCACCGGGTCGCACACGCTCCTCACCGACCAGGCCAGCGCCGCGAGCGTCTACGTCGGCATGACGCGCGGGCGCGAGACGAACCTGCTGCACGTCGCCGCGGGAAGCGAAGCGGACGCGCGGGCGCAATTCGTGGCGGCGATGGAGCGCGACCGCGCCGACCGCGGCCTCGAAGACGCCACCCAGCGCGCCGCCGAAGCAGTCGCAGGCCTCGTCGCGGACGGCCCGGCGCGGCGGGTGCGCATGGCGATTGGACGCTTGACCGAGCGTGCCGAGCAGGCCGAGCAGCGCGCCGCCCGGTTCGCGGAGTTCGCGGAGCGATTCGACCGGCTCAGCGCGCAGCACCAGCAGGAACGCGCCGACGTCGAAACCACCGCGCAGGCGGCGACCCAGGCTGCTGAGCAGCTGCGCGAGAGCATCCACGGCCCGCTCCGAGCAGCGGCCTTGACGGACGCACAGGGAGTCCTGCGCCTGGCCGACGCGCAGGAGCGGGCCGGGCAGCGCATGCGGGCAGCGGGGCTGTTCGCACGGCGGAGCGCCCGGAAAGAGCACGCCACCGCACAGCACCAACTCACTGCTGCCCGCGCCCGCCTCACCCGCGAATGGGGAAACCCGAGCACGCTCTACACCGGGAACATCGAGCAGTGGGCAGACGCCGCAGCTGCCCACCGCACGGACACCGATCCGCGCATCACCCAAGCTGACCAGAACGCGACCGCCGCACGTGAACGCCTCCAAACAGTAGACGCCGAGCAGCGGAGGGCGAGACAGCGGCTCGCCGCGCTCGTCTACGGGGCCGAGCGCGTCAGAACCGACCCCGTGCGCGCTGAACTCAACATGCCAGCCCGTGACGCCGCCACCTGGGCGGCGAAAGCGCGGCGCGACCGCGCCGAAGCCGCGAAGCTCACCGCGATGACTCCCACGGAGGCCGGGCAGTACCTCGACGCCCGCGCCGCCGCTGTCAAGGCTGCGAAGGAGGCACGGGAAGCGCGAGCGCGGCAACTGCGTGACACGACACGCACCCACGACCCCGCGACCCCTCACCGGCCGGGGCCAGGCCTCAGCCTGTAGGTCTGCGCTGCGAACAGCAGGCTTTCGCACGTGGAACGGCTGCGGGCGCGTTCCCTCATCTGCCGAGGCTCGGGCCGCGCCGGTCGACACCGTGACGCTCGCCCGTAGTCGGTTGTCCGAGGTCGCGGGGTGGCCTCGGCGGGAACGTGCCGGAAGGGAGGCGATGTTCCAGATCGAGCTGGCGGCGCTGATGCTCGTGGAGCAGGAACTCCGGTGCCATCGCCCGGCCGGAGAGGATACGGAGCATCTGCGCCGCATCGTCTTGCAGGCGAGCATACGTCGGGACAGTCTGCGCGCCGAGGTAGCCCGGTCTGCGTTTCGCTCGCGCGTAGACGGATGAGTAGTCCTTCAACCACTGAGCGGCCGTGCCGGGTGGCAGCGGGCGCTGCTGCTCGTGCCGGAGGGTGTGCGCGGCGGCCGGCTCCCGTTCCCATTCCCCGGCGGCATCCCGTTGGTTGTCGAAAAGCTGGGCTTCGCGGGAGAACACCCGCACTCGCGCGATGTGCGGGAGCGCTTCAAGAGCGGAGAGCACCCCGGCCGACCCGGCGAGGGCGGTTTCGTGTGCTTCGGGCGGTGTCCAGCGGCCGGGCTCGTTCGGGCCGTCGCCGAGAGATCGCATCTCGGCCGACAGCCGCGACACCGGAGCCGGGGTCGCGACGGCGACGACTTCGACCCGGTATCCGGCTTCCGCGAACCGGGTCGCGGTGCCGGTGACCATGCCCGGGTCGCGGAAGGTGCCTTCCAACAACACCGAGTACCGCCGCTCCAGGGCGTGATCCAGAGCGAGCTTCACCAGGCCGCCGGAGACGGGAGCGGTCGCCGCGGGCATCTCGAACGGGGCCCGGGTCGCGAGCCGCCGAAAGTCGGGATGGTACTCGCGGAGGTCGTCTCCCGTGATCTCGACCAGATCATCCGCGACGTGCTCGGCGAGGATCGCGTGCTGGGCGCGGGTCTTGCCCGCTGCGGGCTGCCCACCCAGGAGCACGAGCACCGGCTGCTCTTGCGGGGCGTGACCTGCGAACAGGTCATCCCGGGCCTCCTCCTCGAAGACCCGGCGCAACCAGGCACTGCTGCCGACCGTTTCGGTCATGCAGCGGCGGGGAGGGCGAGGTTCTCGAGTCGCCACACCTCGTTCTGCGCGATGATCTCGGCCCGATCCTCCGGGTTCAGCACGCGCGCCTGCTGCTTTACGAGGCGACGCCTGGCAACCCAGTGGCCACGGTCCTCATCGTCCTTGGCGTTGCGGGCCAGGTTCAGCAGTCCTGCGGACAGTACCGAGGCGTTGTGGCGGGCGATGTCGTAGAGCATGGCATCGGAGATTCCCGTGTAGTCCGGCCGGGCCTGCGGGGCAGGGGCAGTCAGGATGGTCTGGCTCATCGGCTGTTCCTCCGTTCCTGAACTCTTAGTCTACCGCGGCACCCTGACCGTGCCCAGGGCACGGCGGTGCCGAATCGGCACACCCGCACCCGGGGGGCGTTCAGGACTCGCGGCCCGGGGTGTCGTCGGCGAACAGGGCGAGGAACTTCTCGCGCGGGATCACGACCCGACGGCCAAGCCTCACCGACGGGATCGTACCCTCGTTGATGCTCGTGGTGATCGTGCGCGGATCGACGCCGAGCGCTTCGGCGGCTTCCTTGCGGGTGATGACCAGGCTGCGCCGCTTGCGCAGGTCTTCCATATCGAGAGTGCTCTGCCGCATCATCACACCATCCGTTCCAATCCACGCGCGAGAAGGTGCCCACCAGAATAGATCCACGGGTCTTGCGCTGTCAAGTATCGCAGTGTAGATTTCTTGTATGGAAACAGAACGGGTGCGGGGCAACCCCGCAGGACTCACGAACACGCACGTCGCGAACAACATCCGCGCCGCCAGGCAGGCGATCGGCATGGACTTGCGCACGCTTTCCGACGGGATCGCCGCCGCGGGCCGCAAGCTCTCCCCGTCGGGGATCAGCAAACTGGAGGCCGGGGATCGCCGGGTAGACGTGGACGACCTCACCGTCATCGCGTACCTGCTGCGCACCACCCCCGCCGCCCTCCTCACACCACCCGAGGGGCAGACGACGCTCACCGGGGTGCCCGAGGAGTTCGAGCCGGAGGAGATCGACCGGTGGATGCGCGGCGAACTCGTGCTCACCGATGAGGGGCTGTTCAACTACTGGCAGCAGGAATGGGTGATCTGCACCGACCGTATCCACCACCTCGAAACCACCCTCGCGGGCATGACCGCCCCGAGCAAGGATGACCCGGAGAGGCCCAGCGCGCACCCCAAGACCATCGCCGCCTACCAAGAACGGCTTGACGCCGCGAAAGCCCGCGCACGGATCATCCGGGAGCGCGGCGTGCAACTCGACCCGGAGGGGCGCGTGTTCAACGCCGCCGACTACATCGACAACTACGCCGACACCCACCAGCCCGGCACGACGACCGCGAGGAGCAGCTTGTCATGACCATTAAGAAGCCGTCCGCGCCGGAGCAGGGCGACGGGGGTGAGAAGAAGCAGCGTCGATCTCGTTCCCGGCAGCCCGGCTCAATCCAGGAATACCAGACGGACAAGGGCAAGCGGTGGCGGTTCCAGATCTACGTGCTCAAAGACCCCGAGTATCCCGAGATGGGATCGCGCCGTCTCACCCGTTCCGGGTTCACGAGCACCGACGAGGCGAACGATGCCTTGCAGGAGGCGTTGAAGCAGCGCAAGCAGAACGAGAAGTTCGGGAACAAGGTGCCGACCGTGGGTGTATACGCCGACGAGTGGGCGGCAGGGTTGAAGCTCGCGGCGTCCACGATCAAGGGCTACAAGAAGATCATCCGCAACCACATCAAGCCCCAGCTCGGCACGATCCGGCTCGACAAGCTCACCGCCACCAGGATAGCCCGCCACTACCGCGACTTGGAGAAGTCCGGCCGTAAAGACACCTACGGCAAGGGCAAACCCCTCTCTGCGAACTCGGTTCACAAGGTGCATGTCGTGCTCGGAGCGATCCTCGACGCCGCGATAGACGACGGACACCTGACCGTGAACCCGGCAAAGAAGAAGCGCACCGTCAAGCCGCCGACCACGAGCGAGGTACGGGCGCAGAAACCCGAGATCGTCACCTGGAGCGCCGACCAGCTCACCCTGTTCCTCACCTGGAACCGCGACGAGCGAGAAGACGAACTGTTCCCGCTGTGGCGCCTCATCGCCTACACGGGCATGCGCAGAAGCGAAGCCCTCGCCCTGAAATGGAGCGACCTCAACACCAAGACGATGCGGGTCAGCATCCGCCGCGCGGTCGATACCGACGACTGGACGAAGACCAAGACCACGAAGACCGGCAACGCCCGCGTGATCGACGTGGACGAAGACACCCTGAAAGTGCTCGCCTCCTACAAGGTCGCCCGCGCAGAACTCTCGTTCACCCTCGCCAAGGCCGACGCCTACATCTTCGGAGACGACGACGGCAAGCTCCGCTCACCCGACGCGATGACCAGCCGCTGGGATCGCCGCATGAACTGGCTCACCAAGAAGTACGACACCATGAACCGCGTCACCATCAAAGGGCTCCGTCACACCCACGCGACCCTGCTACTCGAACTCGGCGAGCACCCCAAAGTCGTGCAAGAGCGCTTGGGGCACTCAACGATCACCACGACGATGAACATCTACTCCCACGTCACCCCGACCATGCAGAGGTCGGCCGTAGACCGCTTCGCCAACCATCTCCGAGGAACGTGACCCCAGAGCTACCGGAGCGGTTTCGTCAGATAGACGAACTCAAGATCGTCGTTGATCCTCTCGCGGCGAGACTCGACATACCCCTCACGCTGGTAGAGACGGATGTTCCCCTCGCTCAGATGCCCGGTGAACAGTTCCGCAGTCCTCGCACCGGCCTCACGCTCAGCAAGGTTCAGCAGCCGGGTGCCCCACCCCTGACGTTGCTGGTCGGGCGCGACGATCAACCGGCCGATACGCACGACATCGCTGTCGACCACCCACCGCACAGACGCCACAATCCGACCGCTCGCAACCCCGACCAGTCCGTCACTGCTCGTGAGTTCGTCTCGAAGCTCTTCAAGCGACTGGACAAGTGGAGGCAGAAACGGGTCGCCGTACAACTGCGCCTCGGTCGCGTAAGCGGCCCGCTGCAGAGTCAACACTTCACCTGCATCGGCCATCTCGATCGCTCGGGTTGCTGCCTCGGTCATGCCCCTATCTTCTCAGGCCGCGCCGGGCAGCCGAGAGTCATCCCCGGAGGTTGCAAGGCCCCGCACGGGGCACATCATCCAGAGGCTTAGCACTTTTTCTAGCACTTCCAACGAAAATGGCCCCCGACCCGGAGTATAAAACTCCTGATCAGAGACCATTTTCCATTCGTGCGCGAGGGGGGACTTGAACCCCCACGCCCTTACGGGCACTACGACCTCAACGTAGCGCGTCTACCATTCCGCCACCCGCGCAGGTGTTGGATGTTCGTTGCCGAACGAGGATTTACATTAGCACGGGCGGACGGGCACCCCGAAACCGACGGCGTCGCCCGGGCGCGCCGAGCGGCTTCGATAGCCTGGATCCCATGACCGATCCCTCGTCCCCCGAGGTCGCCCGCATCGCGAGCGACCTGATCCGCATCGACACGTCGAACTTCGGCGGCGGCAACGCCACGGGGGAGCGGGAGGCCGCGGAGTACGTCGGCGCCTACCTCGAGGGCCTCGGTCTCGATGTCGAGTACTACGAGCCGGTCCCTCGACGCACGAACGTCATGGCGCGCATCCCTGGACGCGATCGCAGCAAGCCGGCGCTCGTGGTCCACGGCCACCTCGACGTCGTCCCGGCCATGGCCGAGGACTGGACGGTGGATCCGTTCGCGGGCCTGATCGAGGACGGGATGCTGTGGGGACGCGGCGCCGTCGACATGAAGAACATGAACGCGATGATCCTCACCGCCATCGCCGACATCCTCCGGGCGGGAGAGCAGCCGGAGCGCGACCTGATCGTCGCGTTCTTCGCAGACGAGGAGAACGGCGGCGTCGAGGGATCAGCGCTCGTCGTGCGCGACCGCCCCGAGTGGTTCGCCGGCGCGACCGAGGCGATCAGCGAGGTCGGCGGGTACTCCATCACGGTGGACGACAGACGCGCCTACCTGCTTCAGGTGGGGGAGAAGGCGCTCATCTGGATCCGCCTCGTCGCGAAGGGACGCGCCGGTCACGGCAGTCGCCTGCACGACGAGAATGCGGTGACGCGTCTGGCAGAGGCGGTGGCGGCCATCGGGCGCACCCGATGGCCGATCCGGCTGACTCCGACGACCGAGGCGCTGCTCGAGGGGCTGAGCGCCCTCACCGGGCGATCGCTCGACGACCCGGATGCGCTCGCCTCCGCCGCGGGTCCCGCCGAGGCGTTCCTGCGATCGTCCTTCCGCACGACCGCGAACCCCACGGCGCTGACCGCCGGCTACAAGCACAACGTCATCCCGGAGCGCGCGGAGGCCCTGATCGATGTGCGGGTCATCCCCGGCACCGAGGACGAGGTGCTCGCCGAGCTGCAGAGCATCGTCGGCGAGGACATCGAGATCCAGACGGTCGTGCGGGACATCGGGATGGAGACGCCCTTCGCGGGGGATCTCGTCGAGGCGATGGTGGGAGCTCTCGGCCGGCACGACCCGGGAGTCCCCGTGATCCCGTACCTGCTCGGGGCGGGCACGGACAACAAGGCGCTCGCTGCTCTGGGCATCACCGGGTACGGCTTCGCGCCCCTGCGGCTGCCGGCCGACCTGGACTTCACGGGCATGTTCCACGGGGTCGATGAGCGCGTGCCCGTAGAATCGCTTGTCTTCGGTCAGCGGGTGCTGGCCGATCTGCTGCGCACGTACTGAGCCCTCCTCTGTCGCGCGGCTCCTACTCAGAAGGCTCTCCCCATGCATCTCTTCGAAGCGCTCATCCTCGGCCTGGTCCAGGGACTCACCGAGTTCCTGCCCATCTCGTCCAGCGCGCACCTGCGCATCCTCGGCACCTTTCTGCCCTCCGGCGAGGACCCGGGAGCGGCGTTCACCGCGATCACGCAGATCGGCACCGAGGCGGCGGTCGTCGTCTTCTTCTGGCGCGACATCGTCCGGATCATCACGCAGTGGTTCCGGTCGCTCACGGGCAAGGCGCCGCGCACCGACCCGGACGCGCGCATGGGATGGATGATCATCATCGGCAGCATCCCGATCGTCGTGCTGGGTCTGCTCTTCCAGGACCAGATCGAGACCGTATTCCGATCCATGTGGATCGTCGCGATCATGCTCATCGTGTTCGGCATCCTCCTGGGCGTCGCCGACCACGTCGGAGCGAAGCGCCGTCGGCTCGACCAGCTGACCTACCCGCACGGCGTCGCGTACGGGTTCGCCCAGGCGCTCGCCCTGATCCCCGGCGTCTCGCGCTCGGGCGGCACGATCACCATGGGTCTGTTCCTCGGCTACGAGCGCGCCGCGGCTGCGCGGTACGCGTTCCTCCTCGCCATCCCCGCGGTCTTCGGCAGCGGCTTCTACCAGGTCTTCAAGAGCTGGGACGAGCCATCGTTCTTCTCGTTCGGCGACACGCTCGCCGCGACCGGTGTCGCCTTCGTCGTCGCTCTCGCCGTGATCGCGTTCTTCATGAACTTCATCTCGAAGCGAAGCTTCCTGCCGTTCGTGATCTACCGGATCGCGCTCGGCACCGTCCTGCTGATCCTGCTGGGCACCGGGGTCATCGCCGCCTGATCCGGGCGGACGCGCCGCTCAGCGCTTGCGGTCGCCCGGCTCGTCTCCCCGGCGCTTCAGGTAGCGCTCGAACGCCTGGGCGATCGCATCGCCCGACGCATCCGGAGAGTCCCACGTGTCGCGCGTGCGCTCCAGCTGACGGATGTACTCGGTCATGTCCTCGTCGTCGGCCGCGGCGGCGTCGATCGAGGCCTCCCAGGCCGCGGCCTCGGTGCGCAGATGGTCCCTGGCCACGTCGACGCCGGTGAGCTCCTCGAGGCGGTCGAGCAGAGCGAGAGTGACCTTCGGCGAGGGAGTGGCCGAGGCCACGTAGTGGGGCACGCTGGCCCACAGGCTCGCGGTCGGGATGCCGGCGCTCTCGGCGAAGTGCTCGAAGACGCTGAGGATGCCGACGGGGCCTTCGTACAGCGAGCGCTCGAGACCGTGCGCCTCGCGGACCTGATCGTTCTGACTCGACGCGAAGATCGAGATGGGACGCGTGTGCGGCACGTCGGACAGCATGGCGCCGAGTGTCACGAGACCGGTGATGTCGTCGCGCAGGGCGACGTCGATGAACTCGGAGGCGAACGCCTGCCATGTGCGAGCGGGCTCGACACCGGTGAGCACCCAGAACTCCGGACCGGGGCCGGGATCGCGCGGGCGCCAGAGACCCGCCTCCGGCCAGGTGAGCTGACGCCGGCCCTCGGCGTCCATCTTCGTGGAGGGACGCGTGTACTGATAGTCGAAGTAGAGCTCCGGGTCGATCGAGTGCACGAGGTCGTACTCCGACGTCGCACGCAGGGCGGCGATCGCGCCGCTCGCGGCCTCACCGGCGTCGTTCCAGCCATCGAAGGCGGCGATGACGATGCGCGAACCGAGAACATCCATCATGGGCTCCCTTCGTGGATTCCGTATCGGTATCCCTCCAGGCTAGTCCGCCCGCGCGGGCGGCGGGCGGAGCCACGGCTAACATGGACCGGTGAGCAGACAGCCCCGCGCGATCCTCTGGGACATGGATGGAACCCTCGTCGACACCGAGCCGTACTGGATGGCGGCGGAGACGGCGCTGGTGGAGTCGTTCGGCGGCACGTGGACCGACGAGGACGCGCTGCAGCTCGTCGGCAACGGCCTGATCGACAGCGCGATCATCCTGCAGAACGCCGGCGTCGACATGGACGCGGACGCGATCGTCTCCCTCCTCACGGACGGAGTCCAGGAGTCGCTGCGCACGCGCGGGGTGCCGTTCCGCCCCGGCGCCAGGGAGCTGCTCGCCGACCTGCGGAGCGCCGGCATCCCGACCGGTCTCGTGACGATGTCCCTCCGACGCATGGCGCTCGGCGTCGTGGACCTGATCGAGTTCGACGCGTTCGACATCGTCGTCGCCGGCGACGACGTGGTCAACCCGAAGCCGCATCCCGAGCCCTACCTGCACGCGGCGGCGCTCCTCGACATCGACATCGCCGACGCCGTCGTGATCGAGGACTCGCCGACCGGTCTGCGAGCCGGCATCGCCTCGGGCGCGGTGACTCTCGGTGTTCCGCACATCGTGTCCCTCGACGACGTCGGAGCCCACGAGCTCTGGCCGACCCTGCAGGGGCGCAGCGCCGCCGACCTGATCGACCTGTTCGACCGCAAGAACGCCATGACGGGAGTCACCCGATGACCACGACCACCGCCCAGCGACCGAGCGGTCCGTTCCGCGAGGGCGACCGGGTGCAGCTGACGGGTCCGAAGGGCCGTCTGCATACCGTCACGCTCCGAGAGGGCGGCGAGCTCCACACGCACCACGGCGTCCTGCGCCACCGTGACCTCGTGGGGCTCCCCGACGGGTCCGTCGTCGCCAACAGCTCGGGACACGAGTACCTCGCGCTGCGTCCGCTGCTGCGCGACTTCGCGATGTCCATGCCCCGCGGCGCCGCCATCGTCTACCCCAAGGACGCCGCGCAGATCGTCATGCAGGCCGACATCTTCCCCGGCGCGATCGTCGTCGAAGCCGGTGTCGGGTCGGGCGCGCTGTCGCTCTCGCTGCTCCGCGCGATCGGCCCGGCGGGGCGGCTGACGTCGTTCGAGCGCCGCGAGGAGTTCGCCGAGGTCGCGCGCTCCAACGTCGCGACCTTCTTCGGGGAGGCTCCCTCGACCTGGGAGGTCGTGGTGGGGGACCTCGCGGAGGAGCTGCCCGCGCAGTACGCCGCCGGAACCGTCGACCGGGTCGTGCTGGACATGCTCGCTCCGTGGGAGTGCATGGACGCCGTCGCCGAGGCGCTGACGCCGGGCGGCGTCGTGCTCTGCTACGTCGCGACGGCCACGCAGCTGTCCCGCGTGGCCGAATACATCCGCGGCACCGGCCTGTTCACCGAGCCCGAGGCGTCGGAGACCATGGTGCGCGGCTGGCACGTCGAGGGGCTCGCCGTGCGACCCGACCACCGGATGGTCGCGCACACCGGATTCCTGCTCACCGCCCGACGGCTGGCTCCCGACACGATCGCTCCGTCGGTGAAGCGCCGTGCGTCGAAGAGCAGCTACGGCGACGCGGACGTCGAGCAGTGGACTCCCGGTGCCGTGGGCGACCGCGAGATCACGGACAAGAACCTCCGCAAGCGCGCGCGCGAAGCCGCCAAGGCCGCGGACGGGGCACGCCTGGCGGCCTCGTCGCGCGAATCGGACGCGACGACGGAATAGACTGGAGCGCGTGCGTAAAACGTCCGCCGTTCTGGCAACCCTCAGCCTCGCCGTCCTCGCTCTGACCGGATGCAGCTCGGCTCCGACGTTCGATGGCGCGGCGTGCGATCGCGCGGCCGATTCGTCGTCGGTCCAGGACTCCGTCACCGTCGAGGGCGAGCTGGGCGAGACTCCTGACGTGACGGTGTTCGGACCGGTCAAGGCATCGGAGACCGCGTTCGCCGACGTCGTCACCGGCGACGGGGAGCCGCTCACCTCGGCATTCCAGCCGATGGTCCTCGACATCGCGTTCTTCGGCGGCGACAGCGGCGAGAAGCTGTACGAGTCCGAGTTCAACGGCGACCTCAGCCGAGTGCAGAGCATCGACTACTGGTCGCAGCGGTCGCCGGGCCTCGAGACCGTGCTCGAGTGCGCGACGGGCGGCAGTCGCGTGGTCGCCGTCCTGACCCCCGAGGACTTCGGGGAGAACAACGTCGAGGCGTTCGGGCTGGAGGACGGCGAGAACATCGTCGCCGTGCTCGACGTCCTCGATGTGCACCTCGCGAAGGCGGAGGGGGCTCTGCAGTTCAACGACGCCCGCGGGCTCCCGACCGTGGTGCGGGCACCCGACGGGACGCCGGGAATCATCATCCCCGATGCCGACGCGCCGACGTCCGCTGTCACGCAGACGCTGATCGAGGGCGATGGCCCGAAGGTCGAGAAGGGCTCGACGATCGTGACGAACATCACCGCCGTCGGGTGGGACGACAAGACCGTGACCTCCACCACGTGGGGTGCAGAGGCCAACATCGGCCCGGCCGCCCAGGAGCTCGTCGGCGCGACCGTCGGATCGCAGCTGCTCGTGGTGGTCCCCGCCGCGGAGGGCAACCCCGCGACCGCGATCGTCGTCGACATCCTGGGGATCGTTCCGGTTCCGGAGCAGTGATGGCGGCCCGGATTCCCGCGGAGGAGCGCCTCACGAATCTCGTGGTGGCGCTGATGGCCACGGAGATCGGGCTGACCAAGCAGCAGATCCTCGACAACGTCTCGGGATACCGTCAGCGAGCGGATGCCGGTGCACGGTCCGACGCGCTCGAGAAGATGTTCGAGCGCGACAAGGACGAGCTGCGCGCGCTCGGCGTCCCCGTGGAGACGATCGGGGACCCGGCCGACCCCAACGATCTCCGCGAAGCGCGCTATCGCATTCCGCAGGCGGAATACGATCTGCCCGGGGACATCGAGTTCACCGCCGCCGAACTCGCTGTCCTCCAGCTCGCCGGCAGCGTCTGGAGCGCCGAGTCCGCCTCGGGGGACGCGAAGGCCGGTGTGCGCAAGATCCGCGCGCTGGGCATCGACGGCGATGAGCCCATCATCGGGTTCGCGCCGCGGATCACCGCTCGCGACGCCGCGTTCGCCCCGCTCCAGGACGCGATCGAACGATGCAGGGTCGTCTCCTTCGACTACCTCAAGCCGGGGGAGGACGCGCCGCGACGCCGCAGCATCCGCCCTCTGGCTCTCGTGGACTACGAGGCGCGCTGGCATGTCTTCGGCGTCGATATCGACCTCGATGCCGATCGGATGTTCCTGCTCAGCCGGATCGTCGGCGATGTCGCGATCACGGCTCGCACGTTCCCGGCGACGCTTCGCGACGGAGCGGGCGAGCGAGCCCTCGCCGGACTCGAGCGCGTCGCCGCGCAGAACTCCGCGCTGCTGGAGGTGACTCCTGGCACGGAGGCCTCGCTGCGTCTCGGTCGCCGTGCCACTCCGGCCGTGCAGGGCATCCACGTGCCGTTCGTCGACCTCCACATCCTCGCCGACGAGCTGGCGTCGTACGGCCCCGAGGTGCGCGTGGTCGAACCTGCGGCCCTCCGCGACGCGGTCGTGGCCCGTCTCACGTCGGTCGTCGCGACACACTCCGAGGAAGGCGGCCCGAGATGACCGGATCGACGAGACCGCTCCTCGCCGCGGATCGGGTGCGGCTCTACCTGACGCTCGTCCCGTACCTGCTCGAGCACGGACAGGTGTCGCTCTCCGAGGCCGCCGAGGAGTTCGGCGTGACGCCCAGCGAGATGCGTCAGATGGTCGAGAAGCTGACGGTCATCGGCCTCCCCGGCGACTCCGGATTCTGGCAGCAGCCGCAGGAGCTCTTCGACATCAACTGGGATCTCCTCGATGAGGAGGACGTCATCGAGATCACGAACGACGTGGCCCTCCGTCGGGTCCCCCGGTTCACCGCGCGGGAGGCGGCGGCCCTCCTCGCCGGCCTGCAGATGGTCGCCGCGGTGCCGGCGGTCTCGGACTCGGGCCTGGTGAGCGGCCTCATCTCCAAGCTGTCCCGCGGGGCGGCGGACGCCCCGGCGCAGGTCGTCGTCGCGCCGAGCGCCGTCGACGAGGTGCGTCAGGTCGTGTCGCGGGCCGTCCAGGACGGCGTTGCCGTCTCGTTCACGTACCAGGCGCCCGACGCGCAGCCGACCACGCGAACGGTCGACCCCGTGCAGGTGCTGATCACGAACGCGCAGTGGTACCTCCAGGGGTGGTGCCACATGCGGCGGGCGATGCGCACCTTCCACCTCGACCGCGTGAGCGACCCGCGTCTGACCGACATCCCGATCACGCACGCCGGCGACCATGTGCCCGAGGCGTTCTCGGTGGCAGAGGACGAGGGAGAGGTGCGTGTCCGCGTCCCCGAGCGCATGGCTCCGCTGCTCGGAGACTTCCTCACGGGCGCGAACGCCGACGTGGCCGACGGCATCGTCACCGCGCGGCTGCATCTGGCGGATCCGCGCGGCATCAAGCGCCTCGCCGCGAAGTTCGGCGGGGCCCTCGAGGTCCTCGACCCGGAGATCGCGCGATCGGCCACCCGCGACTGGGCTGCGGCGGGACTCGCCCTGTATCGCGACCCGGACCACGACGACGCCGGTTAGACTCTACAAAACGACGAAGGAGAATCATGGGCGCTTTCGGTTGGCCACATCTGCTGATCATCCTCGCCGTCATCCTGCTGCTCTTCGGTGCTGCGAAGCTGCCTGCGCTGGCGAAGAGCCTCGGTCAGTCCGCCCGGGTGTTCAAGGGCGAGATGAAGGCGATGAAGAACGACGACGCCAGCGACGCGGCGACACCGGGCGCACCGGCCGCACCGTCGACGGCAGCACCCGACACGACGGCGTCGATCCGCGACACCGACCCGGGTCAGCCACCTCGATCCGCGTAATCCGTGTCGGCTCTGGATTCCGCCGATCAGGAGGCTGTGGGCCGCGACAGGCGGATGTCGCTGGGCGCGCACCTGATCGAGTTGCGCAAGCGACTGTTCATCGGCGCAGCCGCTCTGGTCGTCGGCATGATCATCGCGTTCATCGTGACGGAGCCCATCATCGAGCTGCTGTCCGTTCCGATCCGCACGATCGCAGAGCAGCAGGGCCGTGAGTACACGGGTCTGAACTTCACGACCGTGACGAGCGGTTTCGATCTGCGGATGCGCATCGCCTTCGCGATCGGCCTGCTGATCTCCGCACCCGTCTGGCTCTGGCAGGTGTGGGCCTTCATCATGCCGGGGCTCACGAAGAAGGAGACGCAGTACACCTGGGGCTTCCTCGGTGCGGCCATCCCGCTCTTCTTCGGCGGATGCACCGTCGCGTTCTTCGTGCTGCCGCACGTCATCGAGATCATGGCGGGCTTCGTCCCGACCGGGATGGCCCAGTTCTTCGACTACTCCAGCTACTACGACTTCGTCTTCAAGTTCCTGATCGTCGTGGGCATCGCCTTCGTGCTCCCCGTCTTCCTCGTCGCCCTGAATCTCGCCGGCGTCGTCTCCGGTCGGGAGATCCTCAAGGGATGGCGCGTGGCGATCCTGGTGTGCACGATCTTCGCCGCGATCACGACTCCGCCCGCCGATGTGTTCTCGATGCTGCTGCTGATGGCGTCGATGATCGTGCTGTACTTCGCGGCGACCCTCGTGTCGATGCTGTTCGACCGTCGCAAGCGCAAGCGCGAGGACGCCGCCGGCCTCGTCCCCGGTGCCGCGTGAGCTCGCCGTCGGAGCGCTACGCCGCCGCACGTGAAGCCGCCACGACGCCCGAGACGGCGGCGTTCGCCGAGAAGCAGCGCTTCCAGCTCGACCCGTTCCAGATCGAAGGCTGTCACGCGCTCGAACGAGGTCACAGCGTGCTCGTCGCCGCGCCGACGGGTGCGGGGAAGACCATCGTGGGCGAGTTCGCGATCCACCTCGCGATGCAGACGCCGCGGGACAAGGCGTTCTACACGACGCCGATGAAGGCGCTGTCGAATCAGAAGTTCCGCGAGCTGGTCGACGTCTACGGACCGGACGACGTGGGTCTGCTCACGGGCGACACCAACATCAACGGCAACGCCCGCATCGTCGTGATGACGACGGAGGTGCTGCGCAACATGATCTACGCGGACTCCGCCGCGCTGCGCGACCTCCGCTACGTCGTCATGGACGAGGTGCACTACCTCGCCGACAGGTTCCGCGGCGCCGTGTGGGAAGAGGTCATCATCCACCTCCCGCAGCACGTCCGGCTCGTCTCGCTCAGCGCCACGGTCTCGAACGCCGAGGAGTTCGGCGACTGGCTCGACACGGTGCGCGGGGACACCGAGGTGATCGTCTCGGAGATCCGGCCCGTGCCGCTCGAGCAGCATGTGCTCGTGCGCGACGATCTCCTGCCGCTCTTCGACGACCGAGCGGGTCTCGCGACCGCGAAGGTGAACCAGGAGCTGATGCGCATCCGCTCGTTCACCGGCTCGCACTACAACAGCAATCGCGAGGCGCAGTCCTATCGCAGCAACCGCCACGCCGGTCGACAGGCTCAGCGCCCGCCACGCGGCGGACGTCGCCCCGTACGGTCGGCCAACGTGCGCCGGATCGAGCGCATGGATCGTCCCGACGTCATCGAGCTCCTCGAGCGGGCCAATCTCCTCCCGGCCATCTTCTTCATCTTCAGTCGTGTGGGATGCGATGCGGCCGTCCAGCAGGTGCGACGATCGGGCCTGCGACTCACCTCGACCGAGGAGCGTGCGGAGATCCGCGCGATCGTCGAAGATCGCACGCGCACGCTGCAGGACGAGGACCTCGGCGTCCTCGGATACTGGGAGTGGCTGGACAATCTCGAGCGCGGTGTGGCCTCGCACCACGCCGGACTGCTGCCCGCGTTCAAGGAAGTGGTCGAGGAGCTCTACCAGCGGAAGCTGGTCAAGGTGGTGTTCGCGACCGAGACGCTGGCGCTCGGCATCAACATGCCGGCGCGCACCGTCGTGCTCGAGAAGATGGAGAAGTTCAACGGGGAGGCGCGGGTCGCCATCACGTCGGGGGAGTACACGCAGCTGACCGGACGTGCCGGGCGCCGCGGCATCGATGTCGAGGGGCACGCCGTCGTGCAGTGGACGGAGGGCATGGACCCGCAGGCCGTGGCCGCGCTCGCCTCCCGCCGCACGTATCCGCTGAACTCGAGCTTCCGGCCGACCTACAACATGGCCGTGAATCTCATCGATCTCTTCGGCACGGTGCGGGCACGCCAGATCCTCGAATCGTCGTTCGCCCAGTTCCAGGCGGACCGCGCCGTCGTCGGTCTCGCCCGCCAGGTCCGGGAGGCCGAGGAGTCGCTCGAGGGCTACGCGTCCGCGATGGCCTGCGAGCACGGCGATTTCCTCGACTACGCCTCGATCCGCCGAGAGCTCAGCGACCTCGAGAAGAAGAACCGACAAGATGCGCAGGCGTCGCGCGTCAGTCGCGACAAGCGCCTGAAGCAGATCCAGACGCTTCGCAACCGGATGCAGCGGCACGGCTGCCACCGCTGCCCTGATCGCGAAGCACACGCGCGCTGGGCCGAGAGGTACTGGAAGCTCAAGCGTCAGACCGACCGCACCCGCCGTCAGATCGAGAACCGCACCGGCACGGTGGCGCGCGTGTTCGACCGCGTCGTCGAGGTTCTGGAGACTCTCGACTACCTCGACCGCGACGGGGACGAGACGCGACTCACCGCTGCGGGACGCACGATGCGCCGCATCTACGGGGAGCGCGACCTGCTGGTCGCGGAATCGCTGCGCCAGGGCCTGTGGAAGGGGCTGGACGCTCCCTCCCTCGCCGCGATGGCGTGCTGTCTCGTGTACGAGCCGCGACGGGACGAGGCGAACTCGGGCGAGCGGGGTCTTCCGCGAGGTGCGTTCCGCTCGGCGTACGAGAAGACGACGACCCTGTGGGCGGAGCTGGACGACCTCGAGAAGGACCATCATCTGCCGGGCACGGAGCCGCTCGCCGCAGGCCTCGCGGGTGCCATGCATGCGTGGGCCAGGGGAGGCTCCCTCGATCGCGTCCTCGTCGACGCGGACATGGCCGCCGGTGATTTCGTGCGATGGGCGAAGCAGACGATCGACCTGCTGGACCAGCTCTCGATCGTGGCCGAGGACGGCGCGCTGGCGCGGAACGCCCGCACGGCGCTCGACGGCGTCCGGCGCGGCATCGTCGCCTATTCGTCGATGTGAGGATGGGATCGATGTCCGACACCGACGCTCGAACGCGCCCGCTGCTGCCGCTCTGGGCCGCGGTGCTGAGCGCCGCGGCGGCCGCATTCCTGATGGATCTCGCGTACCCCGAAGCCGCGATCTGGATCCTGGCGTTCCCTGCGACGGCTCTGCTCCTGCTCGCGATGATCGGACGCCGGGCCGGGGGAGCGCTGCTGGTCGGCGGCGTCTACGGGGTGCTCTTCTTCGGTCTGCTCGTCTCCTGGACGTCGCGGTACCTGGGACCGGTTCCGTGGGCCGCGCTCAGCGTCGTCGAGGGCGGACTCACGGCCATCGCTCTCATCCCGATCACCCTGGCCTACCGGTGGCTGCCTCGGGCCATGACCGGTCGCGCCGGTCGCGTGCTGGTGCTCCCGGCCGTCGTCGCGGCGCTGTGGGTGGGGCGCGAGGTGTTCGTCGGATCGTGGCCCTACGGGGGGTTTCCCTGGGCGCGACTCGCGATGAGCCAGGCGCAGAGCCCGCTCGCTCCGGTGACGTCGTGGATCGGGATCGGCGGCCTGAGCTTCCTGATGGTGTTCCTCGTCGCGATGCTCATCGAGGTGGTGCGCACCCGCGAGTGGCGCCGACCCGCGATGCTGCTCGCACCGGCGGTCGTCGCCGTGATTCTCGTGGTGACGCCGCTCTTCCCCACGGACGTGAGCGGGTCCATGCGCATCGCAGCTGTGCAGGGCAACGGACCCAGCGGCTACTTCGACGTGCGCGAGGACTACTCGATCGTGCAGGCGCAGACCTCGGCCACCGTTCCGCTCTACGGAGAGGATGTCGATCTCGTGGTCTGGCCGGAGGGCTCGCTCGACTACGACCCTTTCCAGGCGGAGGGGATCGCGCGTCGGATGACGTCGGTGGCGGCTCGGATGGATGCTCCGCTGCTCGCCAACGCCGCGACCGAGCGAGACGGCCGCTTCTTCAACACCTCGATGCTCTGGACCGCTGATGGCTTCGCCGAGCAGAGCCACGACAAGCGCCACCCCGTGCCCTTCGGCGAATACGTGCCGGATCGGGCGTTCTTCAACGCCCTCGCGCCGGACCTCATCGGGCTCCTGCAGCGCGATTACACGCCGGGGACCAACGACCCCGTGATCGACGTCGACGGAGTGGCGGTCGGTCTCGCGATCTGCTTCGACGTCATCTACGACGATGTGATCCACGCCGGCGTCGGGGAAGGCGCAGAGGTCTTGGTCTTCCAGACGAACAACGCGGATTTCCGAGGCACGGACGAGAATCTGCAGCAGCTGGCATTCGCGCGGATGCGCGCGATCGAGACGGGACGCAGCGTCGTCAACATCTCGACGGTGGGAACCAGCCAGGTGATAAGGCCCGATGGCGCGACTGTGTCGAGTCTGGACGCAGGAGAGGCCGGAGCGTTGCTCGAGGATGTCGAGCTGCGCTCCGGCCTCACCGGGGGAGTGGTTCTGGGCCCCTGGATCCAACTGGTGCTGTTCTGGGGCGGTCTGGTCGCGCTGGCCTTCGGGTGGCTGCGCGGCCGCAGGCGCTAGGCCCCGATCTTCTCCCGAGTCGGGTCCTCGCCGGCGCCGCGACGGGCGCGGATGAACGCGAGGCGCTCCTCGAGGAGCTCCTCGAGCTCGGCACGGGTGCGGCGCTCCATGAGCATGTCCCAGTGCGTGCGGGCCGTCTTCTCGTCGGCCGTGTCGAGCGTGACGGCCTGGCCGTCGACGTTCAATCGGGCGTCCGCGCCGCAAGCACGGCACTCCCACGTCTGCGGCGGTTCCGCGTCGGCCGCGAACATCAGGTTCGTGACGTGGCCGCAGGTGTCACAGGTATAGGTGGTTTCACGGCGCTCCATGAACACGACGCCCTCTTCGCTCTGTAGGCTCTGGGCGCCGAGTCGGATGCCGCGCAGGCTGCGATCTGCCATTGTGTGGTCCTCTCGTCGCTGTCAGGTATAACGCTCCAGCCTGTGCGCTTCATCCACGCGGGCGCGTTCTCGGCATGATTCACAGCCGAATCCCAGCGCGAACGCGTATGGGCGGGCCGGTGACCTCAGCGAGAGAAGGCGGCGAGGGCGGTGTCGGCCCTGTCGGTGACCACGCCATCGACGCCGAGAGCGGCGAGACGCCGCATGGTCGACTCGTCGTTCACGGTCCATACGTGCACCTCCACGCCGCGCCGGTGCGCGGCTCGGAGCAGCGACGGGGTGAGGACGCGGAGCGCACCCCTCTTCTCCGGGATCTGCAGCGCGTCGATGTCCTGCAGCACGCGAGCGGGGGAGAGGCGGGCGGCGGAGTACGCCCGGAGGGCGGCGATCGTCCGTGTGCCGCCGGACGTCGCCGGTCGCATCGCGGCCCCGGCGCGGAGCGTGGCTGAGACGGTCGCCCGCCGGTTCGCGTCCGAGAAGCTCGTCACGAGCACCCGGTGGGTATGGTCGGCGAGGATCGGACCGAGCGGCTCTGCGGCGGCATCCGTCTTCACATCGATGTTGAACCGCGCCGTGGGGAACGACGACAGCGCCTCGGTGACGGTGAGCAGGCCTCCGTGATCGGCGAACATCGCTGCGAGGTCGCGCGTCCGCACCTCCGTGACGGCACGTGGATCACCCGTCAGACGCTCCAGTGTCGCGTCGTGGAACAGCACCACGTCGCCGTCGCCGGTCACCCGGCAGTCCGTCTCGATGTACTCGACGCCCGCCGCATGGGCTGCGGCGAACGCCGCGGCGGAGTTCTCCCAGACGCCCGAGTCCTCGCCCGCCGCGGTGATCAGACCGCGATGGGCGAGGACTCGAGGGTGTCGCGTCTTCTCGAAGTACGGGTGCGTCACGCGCCGGGGAGATTCGTCGGAGTCTGGCCGGGCTTCGGGGTGAAGGCGCTGCCGATCCCCTTCAGCGCCTCCGTGAGCTCGCTCGGGACGATCCACAGCTTGCTGGACGGGCTCTCGCTGATCTTCGGCAGCATCTGGAGGTACTGGTAGGCGAGGAGCTTGTCGTCCGGCTGCCCCTGGTGGATCGCGGTGAAGACGTTCTGGATCGCCTCCGCCTCGCCCTGGGCACGCAGGACGGCCGCCTGCTTGTCGCCTTCTGCGCGGAGGATCTCGGCCTGTCGGCGTCCCTCGGCCTCGAGGATCTGCGACTGCTTGGATCCCTCCGCCGTGAGGATCGCGGCGCGCCGGTCTCGCTCGGCGCGCATCTGCTTCTCCATCGAGTCCTGGATGGAGACGGGCGGGTCGATCGCCTTGAGCTCGACACGGCCCACACGGATGCCCCACTTGCCCGTCGCCTCGTCGAGGACGACCCGGAGCTGGCCGTTGATGTTGTCGCGACTGGTGAGCGCCTCTTCGAGGTTCAGGCCACCGACGACGTTGCGGAGCGTCGTCGTCGTGAGCTGCTCGACCGCGCCCAGGTAGTTGGCGATCTCGTAGGTCGCGGCACGGGCGTCGGTCACCTGGAAGTAGACGACCGTGTCGATCGACACGACGAGGTTGTCCTCGGTGATCACCGGCTGCGGTGGGAAGGAGACGACCTGCTCGCGCATGTCGATCAGCGGACGAAGGCGATCGATGAAGGGCACCAGGATGTTGAGGCCGGGCGTGAGGGTCTTGTGATACCGACCGAGCCGCTCCACTACGCCGGCCGTGGCCTGGGGGATGATGCGGATCGATCGGGCCAGCGTGACCACCACGAAGATGATGATCGCGATGACCAGGATCCAGCCGATCGCTGCGGGGATGAACGAGGAGTCGTTCACGGATTCTCCTAGTCGTTGATGGGACGGACGGTCGCGGTCGCCCCGTTGATCGTCGTGACGACGATCGGCGAGCCCTGCGGGATCGGAACGGGTGTGGAGGTGCGGGCGGTCCAGGTGTCGCCGTTGCTCAGCTTCACCTGTCCGGAGATCTGGGTGACGTCCTGCAGAGCGATGCCCCGGAGGTCCACCAGCGCGTCGACGTTCGACTTCGTGGGATCCTCGCCGCGATGGAGCCGTCTGATGAGCGGAGGGCGCAGGAAGAGGATGAACAGGGCCGCGGCGGCGGCGGCGATCAGCACCTGGACCCAGACGGGGACGCCGACGAAGTCGGTGACCAGACCCGCCACGCTGCCGAAGCTCAGCATCAGGAACGTGAAGTCGAGGGTCAGCATCTCGATGACGAGGAAGAGGGCGATGAGGACCAGCCACCCGACCCAGGCCCACTGGTCGATGAACTGGACGAACGTGCCGAAGTCGTTCATGCTGCCTCCTTGCGGTCAACCTACCACGCAGCCGAGACGCGCTCCGGGTGCCCCGGCGCCCGATTGATAGTCTGGAGCGGCCGTGCGCTCACGGCGCTTCACGCACACGAGGAGTCACCGTGACCGACGTTCTTCCCGCAGGTTCTCTCGACGGCAAGGTCGCGCTTGTCACCGGATCGTCCAGGGGCATCGGCGCCGACACCGTCCGCTATCTCGCGGAGGCGGGCGCCGACGTCGTCATCAACTACCGCAACAAGGCGCCCAGGGCCGAGAAGCTCGCGACGCAGCTGCGCGAGCTCGGGCGTCGGGTGCTCGTCGTCGGCGCCGACCTGACCGACCCCTCGTCCGTCGCCGAGATGCTCGACGCGGTCCGGGCCGAGTTCGGTCGCCTCGACGTCCTCGTCCTCAACGCGTCGGGCGGCATGGAGTCGGGCATGGCGGCGGACTACGCCCTCACCCTGAACCGCGACGCCCAGGTCTCCGTGCTGGAGGCCGCGACGCCGCTGCTCGGCGACGGCTCGCGCGTCGTGTTCGTCACGAGCCACCAGGCTCACTTCATCCGCACCACTCCGACGATGCCCGAGTACGAGCCGGTCGCGCTGTCGAAGCGCGCGGGCGAGGACGCCCTCCGCGAGCGGATCCCCGGGCTGGCGGAGAAGGGGATCGGATTCACGGTCGTGTCCGGCGACATGATCGAGGGCACCATCACCGCCACGCTGCTCGAGCGGGCAAACCCCGGCGCGATCGCGGAGCGTCGCGAGTCGGCGGGCAAGCTCTACAACGTGTCCGAGTTCGCGGCCGAGGTCGCCAAGGCGGCCGTCGAGCCCGTTCCCGCCGACAACACCCGCCTCGTCGGCGACGTCGGCGGGTTCGCGGCCGAGTGATCGCACGCGCATGACGAGAGCCCCGTCCTGATCGGACGGGGCTCTCGTCGTTCTCGGACGACCGGCGTCGGGGGAGCCGGTCGTGGCGACGGCCGTCAGGCGACCCGGGAGTCCTTGCCGATCGTCACGGCGCGCACGATCTGCACGATGCCGAGCACGACCAGCGAGATGCCGAACACCAGCCACAGCACGGCTGCGGCGTAGAGCGGGGAGAAGAGGACCACGATTCCCGCGATGATGCTGAGGAGCGCGTAGAGCAGCGTCCAGACGCGAGAGCCGTCCTGGCCGAGCAGGCTCAGCGCGACGACTCCGTCCACGATCCAGCTGATGCCGATGAAGATCACCACCACCAGTGCGAGCGTCGCGGCGGCGGCACCGAGATTCGCGAAGGCGATCACGCTGGCGACGATGTACAGGATGCCGAGGACGATGTGGCCGACGCGCGCCCATCCGCCCTTGCGGTGCGAGAAGATGCCGAGCCCGATGTAGACGAGACCGGCGATCACGAGGTAGGTGGCGAAGATGCCGGTCACGATGACCGCCGACTTCACCGGCCACACCAGCAGGACGATGCCTGCGATGAGCGCGATCACACCGGACACGGCGAGCGTGATCCGGAGGGACTTGAACACGGACTTCGCCTCGGCGGCGAGAGAATCAGACATGGCTGGGACCCTTTCTGAGAACACCCTGTGAGGGATGAGCACAGAGTAGCGCCCCGCAGCGTCGCCGTGGGGGAGGATCGCGTGCCCACGTCGTGGTCCGTCACACCACGACACCGTCCGCCATGTCACCATTTAGGAGTGATCACGGACCTCGACGCTCGACTGCGTGAGCTCGTCGTCATGCGGCGCGTGCGTGATCGCATCGACCGCGACTACGCGAAACCCCTCGATGTCGAGGCTCTGGCCAGGGGCGTGCACATGTCGGCCGGTCACCTGAGCCGGAGGTTCCGCGATGCCTACGGCGAATCGCCCTACTCGTATCTCATGACACGCCGTATCGAGAGGGCCATGGCGCTGCTGCGGCGCGGCGACCTGAGCGTCACCGAGGTGTGCGTCGCCGTCGGCTGCTCGTCGCTCGGGACCTTCAGCACCCGGTTCACGGAACTGGTCGGTGTCCCACCCAGCGTGTACCGTGAACGCGCAGTCACCACGGATGGGATCCCGTCCTTCCATGCCAAGCAGGTCGTCCGACCGATCAGGAATCAAGAAGCACCCCGCACCGACGCGCACCTAACCTGAACCCATGAAGATCAGCATCCACTACGCATTCCTCCCGCACACGGATGCCGAGGCCGCCCTCGGCTTCTACCGCGACGCCCTCGGCTTCGAGGTGCGGAACGACGTCGGCTACGACGGCCTGCGCTGGCTGACCGTCGGTCCGGAGGGCCAGCCGGACACCTCGATCGTGCTGCATCCGCCTGCGACCGACCCCGGCCTCACGGATGCTGAGCGTCAGACCATCCTCGAGCTCATCGCCAAGGGCAGCTACAGCGCTCTCACTCTCGCCAGCGACGACCTCGACGCGCTGTTCGACCGTCTCGTCGCGACGGGTGCGGACGTCGTACAGGAGCCGATGGACCAGCCGTACGGGGTGCGCGACTGCGCATTCCGCGATCCCGCGGGCAACCTCCTCCGCATCAACCAGGCCGGCTGAGACCGCCGCCACCGAATCGAGGGACCACCATGACGACCCATGCCGCAGACGGACATGACCTGATCCGCGTCCAGGGCGCCCGAGAGAACAATCTGAAGGACGTCAGCGTCGACATCCCGAAACGCCGCCTGACCGTGTTCACCGGCGTCTCCGGGTCCGGGAAGAGCTCGCTGGTCTTCGACACCATCGCCGCGGAGTCGCGGCGCATGATCGACGAGACCTACAGCGCCTTCGTGCAGGGGTTCATGCCGTCCGTTCCGCGTCCCGACGTGGACGTCCTCGAGGGACTGACCACCGCGATCATCGTCGACCAGGAGCGACTCGGCGCGAATCCGCGCTCGACGGTCGGGACCGTCACGGATGCGAACGCCATGCTCCGCATCCTGTTCAGCAAGCTCGGTCAGCCGTACATCGGCGGACCGACGGCCTTCTCCTTCAACATCCCCACCCAGAAGGCCAGCGGGGTCATGACCGGCCCCGGCGGCGAGAAGAAGATCGTCAAGGACGCGATCTACCTCGGCGGCATGTGTCCGCGATGCGAAGGCAGGGGAGCGGTGTCGGACCTGGACCTCGCGCAGATCGTCGACGAGTCGAAGTCGCTCGACGAGGGGGCGATCATGGTTCCCGGCTACACCGCGGACGGATGGATGGTGAAGGGCTTCTCGGCCTCGGGCTTCTATCCCGCTGACAAGCCGATCGCCGAGTTCACCGACAAGCAGCGCCACCTCTTCCTCTACGGCGAGGTGACGAAGGTCAAGATCTCGGGGATCAACATGACCTACGAGGGCCTCATCCCGAAGATCACCAAGGCGATGCTCTCCAAGGATCTCGATGCGCTGCAGCCGCACGTCCGCGCGTTCGTGGAGCGCGTGGCGACGTTCGCCACCTGCCCGGAGTGCGACGGCACGCGCCTGACCGAAGGGGCGCGGTCCTCGAAGATCGACGGCATCAGCATCGCGGACGCGTGCCGGATGCAGGTGACCGACCTCGCCGAGTGGGTACGCGGGCTCGATCTCGTCGGCGCCGGGCCGCTGCTCGAGGCGCTGAGCGCCAACCTCGACGCCTTCGTGACGCTCGGGCTCGGCTATCTGAGCCTGGAGCGGCCCTCCGGCACTCTCTCCGGGGGAGAGGCGCAGCGCATCAAGATGCTCCGCCACCTCGGATCCTCGCTGACCGACGTCACCTACGTCTTCGACGAGCCCACGATCGGATTGCACCCCCACGACATCCAGCGGATGAACTCGCTGCTGCTGAAGCTGCGCGACAAGGGCAACACGGTGCTCGTCGTCGAGCACAAGCCCGAGACCATCGCGATCGGCGACCACGTGGTGGACCTGGGCCCCGGCGCAGGGAGCGCCGGCGGACAGATCTGCTTCGAGGGATCCCTCGAGGGGTTGAAGGCGAGCGGTACCAAGACGGGGGCGCACCTGGATGATCGCGCCGAGCTGAAGGAATCCGTCCGCGAGAGCACCGGAGTGATCGAGGTGCGCGGCGCCACCGCGAACAATCTGCAGGACGTGGACGTCGACATCCCGACGGGAGTGCTGACGGTCGTGACGGGCGTGGCAGGATCCGGCAAGAGCTCCCTCATCCACGGGTCGGTCTCGAAGCGCGAGGGTGTGGTGTCGATCGACCAGGGAGCCATCAAGGGCTCGCGTCGCAGCAATCCCGCCACCTACACCGGGCTCCTCGAGCCCATCCGCAAGGCCTTCGCGAAGGCGAACGGCGTGAAGCCCGCGCTGTTCAGCGCGAACTCCGAGGGAGCGTGCCCGACCTGCAAGGGCGCCGGGGTCATCGTCACGGAGCTCGGCTTCATGGACACGATCGAGACGCCGTGCGAGGACTGCGGAGGCAAGCGCTTCCAGGCGGCGGTGCTGGAGTACACGCTCGCGGGTAAGGACATCACCCAGGTGCTCGATCTGCCCGTGTCCGAGGCCAGGGTCTTCTTCTCGGACGGCGAGGCGAAGCTGCCCGCGGCCGCGGCGATCCTGGGGCGCCTCGAGGACGTCGGTCTCGGCTACCTCTCCCTGGGACAGCCGCTGTCCACGCTCTCGGGCGGAGAGCGCCAGCGCATCAAACTGGCGATCCAGATGGGGGAGAAGGGCGACATCTACGTCCTCGACGAGCCCACCACGGGGCTCCACCTCGCGGACGTGCAGAACATCCTCGGACTGCTCGATCGGCTCGTCGAATCCGGCAAGACCGTGATCGTCATCGAGCACCACCAGGCGGTGATGGCTCATGCCGACTGGATCATCGACATCGGCCCGGGAGCAGGACACGACGGGGGCCGCGTGGTCTTCGAAGGCGCTCCCGCCGACCTCGTCGCGTCGCGGTCGACGCTCACGGGGGAGCACCTCGCGGAGTACGTCGGGGCGTAGTCAGTCCTTGCGCGCGACGATCGTGTACGTGCACGGAACGAGGTGCCGCTCGGCCTCCGGCCAGGCGAAACCGCGGGGGACCTCGACCATGCGCTGGCTGAACCGCCACGGGAGGGTCGTGCCCTCATCGACGTGCAGCAGACGCAGGCCCGCGCGCAGCAGTGCGCCCAGGATCTCGGACAGCGGGTGCGGCCACTCGTACGTGCGCGGATGAGCGACCTTCCCGTCGCCGGCGTACGTGGAGTCATCGTCCCAGAGCTGCGCGCGACCGTCCCCGAAGTACGGATAGCGGATCGTCAGCTCGGGCGCCTCCTCGTCGAGCGCGAGCAGCGCAGGATGGCCGTCGCGAATGAAGAACGTGCCACCGGAACGCAGCAGGTCGTGGATCTGAGCGGCCCAGCGATCGAGGTCGGCGAGCCAGCAGATCGTGCCGATGCTCGTGTAGACGACATCGAAGTCGCCGGACACGGCGGCCCTGGCATCGAGGACGTCCGTCTCGACCCAGGTGGCCGACACTCCGGTCCGATCCGCCAGGGCGGCCGCCGTGTGCAGCGCGGGTGCCGAGAAGTCGACGCCCGTCACGACGGCTCCTGAGCGCGCCAGCGAGATCGTGTCGGTGCCGATATGGCACTGCAGATGACACAGATCGAGCCCCTCGAGGGTTCCGTCCGGAAGGAAGCGCCTCAGGACGGGCAGATCATCGCTGACGACGTCGCTGAGGTGCGACGGATCGTCGAACGCATCGAGTCCGTAGGCCACCTCATGCAGCGGCACGCGGTCGTCCCAGTTCTGCTGATTGGCGCGGCGTGCGGTGTCCCAGTCGATCTCGACGTCCTGTCCGTTCACGCGACGAGCCCATCTAAGCGCTCCTCTCGCGCCTCCCGTGGTTACGCCGATAATGCACATTATGTCAGATTACATGAGTACCATTTCCGTCGCTGCAGGCCATCGAGCCTCTCCTCCCCCATGTATTATGTGCGTATGCGTGAAGGTAAGAAGGCGTGCACATTTGATGAGCGGAGCGGGTATGTCGATGTGGCCGCCGAGGTGTTCCGGATGCTCGCGGACGCGACGCGGATCCGGATCATCCTGGCGTTGCGGGCGGGCGAGCTGTCGGTGAACCACATCGCTGACATCGTCGACAAGTCGCCCACGGTCGTGTCCCAGCATCTCGCGAAACTTCGCCTGGGGCGGATGGTCCGGGCCCGCCGCGAGGGCACGACCGTCTTCTACAGCCTGATCGATGAGCATGCGCGCCGACTGGTCTCAGAGGCGGTGTTCCAGGCGCAGCACGCGATGGAGGAAACACCCGGTCACAACGGCACGCACCCGAACGCCAAGGCGGTGCGCGAGAGCGCCGGCGCGGAGCAGGGGGCGTGAGCGCTCCCCTCACCGAAGTCTCGGACCGTCGCCAAGGCCGGTCACCGGCGAAGCCGCCGTCGATTCTCGTCACCGGTGCAAGCCTCCCCGAGGTCAGGTGGGCGGCGCTGTCGCTGGCGCTCTTCCTTGCAGGGTGGGTGAGCCAGCTGCTCGGCGCTCCTCCAGCGATCTGGTGGGCGCTGCTACTCGCCTGCTACGTCGCCGGGGGGTGGGAACCAGCCCTGGCCGGCTTGCGAGCACTGCGTGAGAAGACGCTCGACGTTGACCTCCTGATGATCGTCGCGGCGATCGCTGCCGCCTCGATCGGTCAGGTGTTCGACGGGGCGCTGCTGATCGTCATCTTCGCCACGTCGGGCTCGCTCGAGGCGATCGTCACGCAGCGCACCGCGGACTCCGTATCCTCTCTGCTGAACCTCGCTCCCGAACGGGCCGCCCTGCTCGCTGGGGACGGATCGACCAGCGTGGTCGACACGTCCGCGCTCGTTCCCGGCAACAGGATTCTTGTGCGACCCGGCGAACGGGTCGGCGCCGACGGCCGGGTCATCGAGGGCACGAGCGAAGTCGACCAGCAGGCCATCACCGGGGAATCCATCCCCGTCGTGCGCTCGATGGGTGATGACGTTCTCTCCGGAACGGTGAACGGCACCGGCGCGCTCACGGTCGAGGTCACTCGCCCCGCGTCCGAGTCCGTCGTCGCGCGCATCGTGGCGATGGTTGCGGAAGCATCCGAGACGAAGGCCAAGACGCAGCTGTTCATCGAAAAGGTCGAGCAGCGATACTCCATCGGGGTCGTGGTCGCGACCCTGCTCGTCTTCACCATCCCTCTGATGTTCGGCGAGGGATTCGAGGCGGCGCTCTTGCGGGCGATCACCTTCATGATCGTCGCATCCCCCTGCGCGGTCGTGCTCTCCACCATGCCACCGCTCCTCGCCGCGCTCGCCACCGCCGGCCGCAACGGTGTGCTCGTCAAGACCGCCACCGTCATGGAGGGTCTCGGACGGACCAGCCTCGTCGCGTTCGACAAGACCGGGACACTGACCGAGGGCGACCCCGAGGTCGCCCACATCACCCCCGCGCACGGTTACGACGCGTCCGACGTGCTCCGCATGGCGGGAGCCGTTGAGCGATACAGCGAGCACCCGCTTGGCCGCGCCATCGTCCGCGCCGCGACGGAACGCTCGCTCGAGCTGCCCCCCGTGGATGCGTTCCGCGCCACCCCAGGCATGGGCGTCAGCGGCGAACTCGACGGGTCGACCGTCACGGTCGAGCGGAGCACTCAGCAACGCGACAGGGTAGGAACCTCCGTCGACCTGCACATCGACAGGCAGTTCATCGGCACGATCCTGCTCGTCGACACCGTCCGTCCCGCTGCGTCGCGGGCCGTGGCAGCCGTGACCGAGGTCACCGGCGCCAGCCCGATCCTGCTGACTGGAGACAACGCCGTGACCGCTGAACACGTCGCGGCGGCGACCGGCGTCACCGACGTGCGCTCCGAGCTGCTGCCGGATGGCAAAGCACGCATCGTGCAAGAACTCGAGACCGCCGGCGAACGCGTCATGGTCGTCGGTGACGGCGTGAACGACGCACCCGCTCTCGCGTCCGCGACGACAGGCGTGGCGATGGGCGGGCACGGCGCCGACCTCGCACTCGACAGCGCCGACGTCGTGATCGTTCGCGACGAACTCGACACCATCCCGAAGCTCATCCGCATCTCTCGACGCGCGCACCGCTATGTCGTGGCGAACCTCATCATCGCCGCGACATTCATCACAGTGCTCATCGCCTGGGACCTCGTGGGAACACTCCCACTCCCCCTCGCCGTCGCCGGCCACGAAGGATCAACCGTCATCGTCGCCCTCAACGGCCTGCGCCTACTCTCACAACGCAAGTGGGACGCGTGACCTCCACGAGTGCATGAGGACGGGCGACGCGCTCTCCCGATCGAGAATCGAGCTCCGTCGGATCGTGCACGATCTCGGAGAATCCCCACGGCCCCACTCCCCCAGCGGAGGAAACGCCGACCCGGAACTTCTGTCGATGCGGGCGGTACTGCCAGCCTCTTGCTCGGTCCCCTGCGCGGGGTCGGGCCCCGTGCTGCGACTGAGTGCGACCAGCGTCTGAGCTGTCGACCGTCGACCTGTCACTCGGGTCACTCCGTTTCTGCGAGCACCGCAGCCACGAAGTGCTCGTAGTTGTCGGCCGAACCCACTATTCGCTGGATGCGGGACGGCTCGGCAAGTACAGCAACGAACGCATCCAGTACATCTCGGAAGACTTGCCGGCCAGTCGGGCTCAATGCAAACAGCGCGACCATGCGAACGTTGCTTTCGCCCCAAACGATGGGCTCATCACTGATGAGCACGGAGATCGCAGTGCGGAAGCAGTCCATATTCATCGAATGAGGCACCGCGATGGAGCCATGGAAAGCCGTAGAGGACAGTCTCTCTCGGCTGCGTACGTCTTCGAGGAAGTGCCCAGGTGCGATCCGCTGCGAGATCAACTGTTCGCTCATCATCCTGAGCGCTTCGTCGCGCGTTGTCGACTTCACTCGCAGGAACAACCGCGGATCCAGTAGCTCCGACAATGTCCATCGGATACGGGCGGCGCTCTTGCGGTCTCTCGTCGCACGGACAGCCGCATTGACCCGATCCAGGTCCGATCTACTCAAGAGCGGGGACACCTCGACGATTGACACATCACCGTGGATTTCGAGTTGCTGCACGGCGGACACGATGAGATCTGCACCTATCGAGGCCGGGACATCCAATCGCGACAACGGCACCGCTTCGACCGAAGCGGCGGTATCTCCCAGGTCGACGCGCAGCCGGTCTAAGAAACGCCCCTGAGAGCCGTAATACTCCGGGATTATGCAGGCTACCGATACCTGGTCTGCGTCTTCCAGGGTCCGCTGCAGGTATCCTCCGATGTGCAACGCCAGATAGACAATCTCCTCTTCGCCGACGGTGACGTTCGCAAGTTCCTCGATGCGGCTCGCGACGAAGACAGCCAGCTCATGGACAAGCGGGTGCCCCTCTTTGAAGTCCGGGCCGAGCGGGTTTCGCGCCTCGTGCCCGGTCCGGGCCCGGGCGAGAAGATTCTTCACATGGATGCTCAAATTCAGGACGAAGACTTCGTCATGGATGTCCAGCAAGTACTGAGAGGAAAGATCGCTGATGACGGTGCGTACGAGAGCGACGTGCTCGTCGACGGCGCCATCGGGCCCCTTCGCCCCCGGGTATGTGCGCGACTCGAGTAGTGCCGCGAAAGCGATCCTCTCCGACGAAGGCAGAACTATGCCGAGCGATTCCTGCAGACGTGCGGCCAGCTCGGCGACCGTGTCGAGGATCTGAGCGCTCGGCTTGACGTCCCCGACTTCAACCTCACTGGTCTGACCGTCGGCGAAACGATCTAGTGCGATGGCGAGGTGGAGGGTCAGGTCTGCAAGTGCGTAATCATGCAGAACGATCCCCCCGGCGCCAAGGCTCGTTTGAAGGATCTTTCCGAGGTCACCGAGGTCGAAGCGTCGCAACTCCCTCATCACGATCCCCAGACTCGAAGACGCCGCCCCGCGAGCCGACCCAAGGAGCATCTGCCGTACCAATCGACGCCGGTCCACCTCTCGCCCGGCCAGGGACACCATGTCCCGGTTCCGTGTCAGCGTGACGTCGAACTCGCGAACCAGGGGGCGTACCTTCGTGAGATCCGCCTCGATGGTGGACTCCGACACGAACAGCGACGACGCCAGCTCATGCACGCTCTCACCCTGAGGGGATCGAGCCAAGCGGCGGAGGATGGCGAAGATTCGTGCATCGGACCCCGTCGCGGTGTCATCCGGAGCGAGCGTCGGCACCTGAATCGAGCCGTCGAGGGTATACCCCCGATGTTCCGCAACGATAACGGGCGCACCTGCCAGAGCGTTGACGGACGTCACATCAGAACGGACCGTGCGCGAGGAAACGCCCAGCTCTCGGGCGAGAACAGGGCCTGAGACGGGGCCGTGTGCCCTGCGCAGAATATCTATGAGCGCTTCGTGGCGTGCCAATCGCATGCCTCGATTCTCCTATGCCCGCCCTCCCCTGCACCCGCCATTTCCGCGTTGACGGAAGTAGATGTGTTGGAGGACGGGTTGCTCGGAGAGCGACGCTAGACCGATGCGGCGGACGGACCCCGCATCGAAGGAGCAAATCATGGATGAGGACTACGAGGTCGCGTTCCAGCTCATTGCCACTGCGGGCAATGCCAAGTCGGAGGCCGTTCTGGCCATTCGAGCTGCGCGCGAAGGCGACTTCGACGGCGCGAGCAAGCTGATGGACAGCGCTCAGGCACAGATCCTGGACGCCCACAAGCTCCAGACGGGCCTCATCCAACAGGAGGCGCTCGGCAATCCCGTACCGATCAACATCATCCTCGTCCACGCGCAGGATCACCTGACCTCCGCGATGCTGATGAACGACCTCGCGGGAGAGCTCATCGAGCTTCACAGCCGTGTGGCTGCGGCAGGGGTGTCCGCGTGACCGCGGAGGCGCGCGGCACCGTCGTCGTCAACAACCCGAGCGGACTGCATGCGCGGCCGGCGAACGAACTCGCCCGCGTCGCCAAGTCGCTGTCTTCGTCTTCTCGCCTCGCGATCGGCGACCGCGAGGTCAACGCCGCGAGCGTTCTGGCCATCATGACGTTGGGTGTCACTCCCGGCACCGCTGTCGACGTGATCTGCGAAGGAGATATGGCCGAGGAGGATCTCGATACGTTGCTCGCTGCAATCCGCGGAGGCCTCGGCGAACCGAACGTCCCGAACGGAGTGAACTCGTGACCCGGTTCTTGTGGGGAAGCGCTACGGCCGCGTATCAGTGCGAGGGTGCATGGGACGAGGACGGCAAGGGGAAGTCCAGCTGGGATGTCTTCTGTCACAGCGATCTGAACAACGTCAACCCTGTGACGGGTGACGTCGCCAGCGACCACTATCACCGTTACGAAGAGGACATCCGCATGATGGCGGAGGGTGGCCAGAACGCGTACCGTTTCTCCATCGCGTGGTCACGTGTCGTTCCCGACGGCACCGGAGATGTGAACGAGGCTGCTCTCGAGCACTACTCCCGCGTCGTCGACACCTGCCTTGCTCACGGCGTCGAGCCTCTCGTCACTCTCTATCATTACGACCTGCCTCAGACCTTGTTCGCCGCCGGCGGCTGGGAGAATCGCGCCACCATCGACGCGTTCGCTCGCTACGCGACCGTCTGCTTCGACTCTCTCGGCGACCGTGTCTCTCACTGGATGACGATCAACGAGCCCGGCTACGAAACACTGTGCTCCTACGCCATCGGCAACTACCCCCCGAACGTGCGCGACCTCGGACGCCGCTGGCACGCGATGTACAACCTGATGCTGGCATCGGCGTCAGCGGTCACCGCTTTCCGGGAGGGCGGCTATCCCGGACGGATAGGACTGGTCAGCGACAGCTATCCCGTCCACACTCTCGAGAACACGCCGGAATTCGAGCAAGCCGCGCATTTCGCGGATCTGTTCCAGAACCGCTGCGTCAATGACACGGCGATACTCGGGGCGTTCCCCGCTGAGTTCATGGAGAAGATCGAAGCGGATGGCACAGACATGTCCTTCATCCATGAGGGCGACGAATCCGTCCTGCGGTCCGGAACCATCGACTTCCTCGGTCTCAACGTCTACGACCGTTTCCTCGTCAAGCCGTACACCACCGGGGAGACCGATCTCCGCGCCAACAACACAGGCGATGCGTCCGGCGAGAACCGGGTCGTGGTGAAGGACTGGTTCGAGATGGACGAGGACCCGACAACGGAGAAGAATCCGTGGGGCATGGAGATCTACCCGGCCGCCATGTACGAGATCCTCGTCGAACTCCGCGACCGGTACTCCAACATTCCCGTCATCATCACCGAGAACGGTGTCGGTTACCGCGACGTCGTTGAGAACGGTGAGATCCACGACTCGTATCGAATCGACTACCTGCGCGGCTTCATCGACGAGATGCAGCGCGCTATCGGAGCCGGTTGCGATGTCCAGGGCTACCTCGTGTGGTCGACCATGGACCTCTACAGCTGGATCAACGGCTATGAGAAGAGATACGGCCTCGTCCACGTAGATTTCGACACCCTGGAGCGGACCCCCAAGGACAGCTTCGTCTGGTACGCCAACCACATCAGTTCACAAGGAGCCCAAAGATGAGCGTCATGAACAGGATCACCTCCGGCATCGAGAGGTGGATCGCCCCGGCGGCGAACAAGATCGCGAATCAGAAGTACATCAAGGTCATCCAGAGCACTTTTCTGACCCTGATCCCCTTCTTCACCATCGGCAGCTTCGCCCTCATCATCATCAGCCCACCCGTGGACTTCACCACTCTCGATCCCGGATTCGGCAGGTCGTTCTTCCAAGGGTGGCAGGCGGTCGCCGACTTCACCTACCCGGCGTTGAACGTCATCTATGCCACGACCATCGGCGCCATCTCGGTATATGTAGCCGGCGGTCTCGCCTTCTACCTGGCTCGTCACCACAAGATGACCACGTTCATCCCTGTCGCACTGGCGCTGGCGACGTTCCTCATCATGGTCGGATTGAACGAGGAAGAAGCGATCGCGTCGCAGTACTTCAGCGGCACGGGCCTGTTCACCGCCATCGTCTCCGGCATCGCAGCGTTCGAGCTTTACCGGTTCCTCTACGACAAGCGCGTAGGGCGCATCGAGCTCAGCGGCAACGGCGTCCCGCCGGCGCTCAGCGAATCGCTGGCGTCCCTTGTCCCCATCACCATCGTGCTCGTTGCTGCGGGCGCCGTCGCCGCAGTCACAGAATGGCTTTCAGGCGCTCCGTTTCCCGATCTCATCAGCATCCTCATGGCGCCGGTCATCGATGGCGTCGACACCATCTGGGCAGTTGTCATCCTCGCCCTCATCGTGATGATCTTGTGGTGGTTCGGCATCCACGACACCGTCGTCACCGGACCGCTCTCCCCGTTCTTCCTCAGCAACCTCGCCGCCAACTCCGCCGCGTTCGCTGCGGGCACGGCGGCCGTCGCCCTGCCATTCGTGCTCACCGAGCCCTTCTGGTGGACCTTCATGGCCATCGGCGGCTCGGGGGCGACGCTGGGCCTCGCCTTCCTCGCCGTGTGGAGCAGGTCCAAGCACATCAAGACGGTCGGTCGGCTGTCCGCCGTTCCCGCGCTGTTCAACATCAACGAACCGTTGATCTTCGGCCTTCCTCTCATGTACAACCCGACCCTGTTCTTCCCGTTCGTGTTCGTCATGCCCATCAACGGCGGGATCGTGTACGCACTCATGGAATCAGGTTTCATCTCCCGCACGTTCGCTGACGGCGGTTGGAACATGCCATCTCCAGTCGGCGCTCTCCTCTCCACCCTCGACTGGAAGGCAGCGCTCATCGTCGTCGGGCTCATCCTCCTCGACGTCCTCATCTACTATCCCTTCTTCAAGGTCTACGAAAAGCAGAAGGTCGCCGAGGAGAAAGCCGACGACGATCCCGCGCCGGCGAACCCCGCCGATGCGGCGGAGCTCGCGAACGAAGCTCCCGACGCAGCCGCCCCCACCGCCCGAACCGCCGGCACCACGACGGCCTGAGAGAAAGGACAACCCGATGAAACTGCTCCTCGTGTGCAACGCAGGTATGAGCACCGGAATCATGCAGGTAAAACTGACCCAATCGGCGAACGCCCGCGGGATGGCCACGGAGGTGCTGGCCGTTCCCCTCGTCGAACTCGACGACCACATCGACACCGCCACGGCCATCCTGCTCGGCCCACAGATCCGATTCGCACTCAATGACGTGCAGAAGAAGGCCCCAGACGGCGTTCCGGTGCTCGTGATCTCGCCCCCGGACTTCGGCACCATGAACGCCGAAAAGGTCCTCGACGATGTGATGGCGGCCGTCGCGAAGTGAATGCGAGGTGGGAGGAGCGGCCTCCGACATCAAAGCGCGCTCCTCTCACCGCCCCGGAGAACTCTTGCTGACCATCGGAACTGTCGGCACCAGTCGGATCGCCGGTGAACTCGCCCTCGCAGCCGCCGCGGTCGGCGGTGTCTCAGTCCGCACCGCGTTTTCGCGAGACCAGGGACGCGCTGAAGACTTCGCCCGAGAGCACAACATCGCCAAGGCGGTCTCCACACCCCGCGAGTTGTGGGATGACAGCGGTCTCGACGCCGTATACATCGCCACACCGAACAGCACGCACGAGCGGTGGGTGTGCGATGCACTGGATGCCGGAAAGCACGTCCTTGTTGAGAAGCCCGCCGTATCCCGCTCCGCGAGTTTCGTTGCTCTTGCGCAGTGGGCGTCGGCCCATGACCTCGTGCTGATGGAGGCAATGCGATCCGTCTACGAGCCGGGGTTCGACCTCATCGAGGAGTGGCTCAGCGTCATCGGGCCGGTCCGCCACGTGTCATTCGCGCTGTGCCAGCGGTCCTCCCGGTACGACAAGGTGCTTGCCGGCGAAAAACCCGCGATCTTCGACCCGGAGCTCGGTGGGGGTGCGTTGCGAGATCTCGGCGTCTATCCCATCGCAGCCCTCATACGACTGTTCGGTGAGCCGTCGGACGCCATCGGTCGGACCTTCTCACTACCCACCGGAGCTGACGGAGTGGGAACGGCGCTTCTGACGTACCCGGAATTCATCGCCGAGGTCACCTACTCCAAGATCACAGCGTCGCGACGACCAAGTGAGATACAGGGTGAGCGGGGCAGGGTGCTCATCGACCAAATCGACCAGCCTCGGGAGATCGTGCTGGCTGCGAGCGGTCGACCACCTGTCCGGCGGATCGTGGATCTTCCGCCCAGTGACTTGCGTCCGGTTCTCAGGCGATTCCGTGACCTCGTCGGCGGCGACCGCGACGCGGGTCGCGACCAGCGAGCGACAGCGGCGACATTGGCAGTCGTCGAACAGGTCGCGCGCTCATGGGTGGATGTAGTTGAGCATTTCGCTCATCGGGGGCGAGCCTGAGTCCGCGTCACAATCTGCGCGAGGAGCGGCCGCAGATCTCATGCCGACAGATTCAGCAGCCCCTGGTCCTTTGCACTCAGTCGTCAGTCGAGTTCGGGGTGAGGTGAGAAATCATGTCGGCAAGGAGCTGCAATACATCGCTGTTAAACAGCTCGTACCGGATGTTGCGCCCGTCGCGAGTTCCAGCGACCAGGCCGAGCTCACGGAGTAGTTTGAGGTGATTCGAGACGGCGGTCTGGCCAGCTCCCACAGCTTCGCACAGCTCACCGACCGTGAGTGGCGAGTACATAACGGCGCTGAGAATTCGTAGACGCACGGGCGAAGCGAAGCCCTGAATGATCTCGGACAATCGAACGGAGTCGACGGGAGACAGCATGCTCTCGGCCGTCGACGCTGTCCCGCTTTCCACGGTGAAGAGTCTATGTTGACGACACTCCGCCACGTGGCGACACATCAGAGAACGCTGATGTATTTTTGCGTCGTGACCATCGACCCCATACGCCCGGGCCACTCCACTCCGACCGTTGTCGCGGACGCGTTCAGCCGACGCGTCCCCGACGCTGACCTCGAGGATACGAGCTGTTCATGAGCACCACCCCAGACGAGGCTGAGCGTGCCGCCTTGGCTGCTTCCGATGATTGCGGCTGTGGTCCGACAGCGGCTGAGAGGGAACAGTTCTGGAACCGGCCGATCGGCCGTCGCAGCCTTTTCGGGCTCGGCGCGATGAGCGTCGTCGCTCTCGCCGCCTTCGGCATCGGCTCTGGTGTGTCGGCCGCATACGCCGCCACGTATCCCTCCTGGGACGACGTGCAGCGCGCCAAAGACAACGAGGCAGCGAAGGGCGCTGAGCTTCAACGCATCCAGGGACTCATACAGTCGTTGAAGCAGAATGTCGCTGATACACAAGCCGCGGCTCAGGCGACGTCGGATGAGTTCTACACGGCGCAGCAGGAGTACTTCGGCGCGATCACCGTTGCCGACGAACTGCAGGCGCAGGCTGATGAGCAGGCTGTGATCGCGGAGGAGGCATCTCGCAAAGCCGGCCAGCTCGCGGCTCAGCTCTACCGGAACGGCGGTGACGATACAGCGCTGCAGCTCTTCTTCTCGGGCTCGGCGGCCGAATCGGATGAACTCCTGTCCCGGCTGGGAACGCTCGACAAGTTCATGCAACACAATCGTGCTGTCTATGACGACGCGATCTCATCCAAGAACGCGGCTCAGTCCCTCTCGGATCAGGCGGCGGTCGCGCGTGACGAGCGCGACCGCCTTCAGCAGGTCGCGGAGCAGAAGATGATCGCGGCCCAGGATGCGGCGGACGCCGCCCAGGCCGCACTGGACGAGCAGACCGCATATCTCGGAACGTTGGAGGCCCAGCTGGCTGCGCTCCAAGACACCACGGCCCAGACGGTCGCGGGGTATCAAGCCGGCGTCGCTGCGCGTGCCGCGGAGGAGAAGGCGCGCCGTGAGCGCGAGGCCGCCGAAGCCGCAGCCAACAGCGGGGGCAGCAGCGGCGGGGGCGGTCAGGCCGGATCGGGTGGGTGGGTACGACCACACGGCGGTGCGCGCAGCTCGAGTTATGGACCACGGACTCCCATCTGCGGCTCTCGGGGCTGCTCGTCGAGTTATCACTATGGCGCCGACCTGGCGAACGGATGTGGCGCGGCCATCTACGCCGCCAACTCGGGGACGGTCGACTACGCGGGTGCCAACGGGAACTACGGCAACTACGTGCGCATTCAGCACGGCGGGGGCGTCAGCTCCGGCTACGCGCACATCAAGCCCGGCGGGATCGCCGTTCGCCGTGGCCAGTGGGTGGAGTCCGGGCAGATCATCGCATACGCCGGTGACACCGGTCGTTCCTTCGGCTGCCACCTGCACTTCGAGGTGTACATCAACGGCGGCTACACGAACCCGGTGCGCTTCATGGAGGACCGCGGCGTCTACGTATGACGAACGCCGCGGCCCCGCCTGTCAGGAGGTGAGCCCGGAATACGAGTGGAGGCCGGGGAAATAGATGTTCACGATCGTGAAGTTGAACAGCACGGCTGCGAATCCGACGATCGACAACCAGGCCGATCTGGAACCGCGCCATCCCCGAGTCGCCCTGGCGTGGATGTATCCCGCATAGAGAACCCAGATCACGAAAGTCCACACCTCTTTGACGTCGAATCCCCAGTAGCGCCCCCACGAATCGTTCGCCCAGATCGCTCCGGCGATGAGTGTGAAGCTCCAGAACATGAATCCGACGATGGTGAACCGGTAGGCCAGAGTCTCGAGAGTCTCCGCCGAGGGGATCGTGGTGAGGAAGCGGGGGGATTTCTTCGCCTTGCGCATCACCGAGTCGGCCGCCAGAAGGCGCTCACGACGACCCTGCATGAGCTGCGTGACCGACACTCCGCAGGCGAGCGCGAACAACGCCGTGGCGAGTGAGGCGACGAAGACGTGGATCACGAGCCAGATGCTCTTCAGCGGGTCCATCAATGGGGCCACCTCGACATAGAAACCGAGTGTCGCGCCGCCGAGGAGCAGCACGATCATGCCGAGAAGGAAGGCTCCGAGGAAACGCAGGTCGTACAACCGCAGCACCACGAGGTAGACGGCGACGATGAGAAGCGTCCCCGTGAGCGCGAACTCGTACATGTTGGCCCAGGGAACACGTTCGGCGGCGATACCGCGGCCGAGCGTTCCACCGAGGTGGAACAGGAATGCGAGAACGGTCAGCGATGTCCCGATCCGGGCCCAGACCCGGCGTGGTGAGTGCGCGTCGCTCCCGGCGCTCGCAGGGGGTGCGGGCTCCGGCGAATCGCCTCTGTTCCCGCCAGCGGCGACCAATGTTCGCGCCGGCGCAGAGGTCGACACCGCACTGCGTTGCGCGAGATCGATGGTGTACGCCGCGAAGGCGAGAACGTACGTGGCAATCGCCGTCCAGACGAGGAGGAGGGAGATGCCGTCAAGGCTGAGATCGGTCATGACGGGGTCCTTTCGGTGGAGTCGTGGGAATGGTCTGTGTCGTCAGCGGGTGCGGGTCGTGCGTCGACCGAAGTCGAGTGTCGGCGTGCGAGTTCATCGATGGCGCGCTGCAACGTCGGGTCGTCCCCTCGTGCGAGGCCCGCGTACTCGACGCGCACGCCGTCTTCCACTGCGCGCGCTTTCACCCATACACGTCGCCGTGGTACGAACAGTCCGGCGAACAAGCCGGCCATCGCGATGACGGAGAAGACGAGCACTCCCCCGCTGCTGGGATCCTGTTGAATCTGCAGCGACGCGAATCGCTTCACCGGTTGCATCTCCTCGTCGATCTCCCAGGTCACAGATCCCCACCCGTTCGGGAGGTCGACAGTGTCCCCGGGACGGAGCTCCAGCGATTCGACACCGCTGTCGCCTCCGGTCTCCTGGTCGAGACCGCTCACGTCGAGGGTGTAGACGGAGCGCGGCGTGCCGTCGTCGATTCCGAGATCGCCGCTGAAGACGTTGAACGTGAGTACCGGGTCCACGACATCGGGATAGATCGATGTGAATGCTCCGGACGGGAGGGTTCCCTGGGTGGGGTAGAAGAAGCCGACGAGCCCGATCTGCTTCGGCAAGCCATCCGGGATCTTGATGATGCCCAGCGACGTCATGTTCGAGTCCTGTGGGAGGAACGGCTGCGACTCGCTGAAGACGATGTCGCCGTCGCCGTTCTTCACAGTGAGCGTCGGAGCATACCCGTTTCCGAGCAGGTAGATGCGGTCGTTCGCGACGGTGATCGGATAGTTCACCCGCACGCTCTGCTCGCTGTCCTCCTGCCCCGGCTGACGGACGGTGACCTGCGCATCGAAGTTCTCGGCCTGGCCCGCGCCGGGGGTGCCCGGCAGTCGATAGGCCACCCGGAAGTCGTCGAGCGTGAGCGAGTACGGAACGAGACCGGCGCCGTCGACGAAACGCCCCGGGTTGAACGACGAGTAGTCACTGAGAGCGTTGACGAAGGTCGTTCCTTCGACGACGACGCGCTGACCGGTATAAGCGAATGATCCGCCGACGGCGACAGAGACGAGAACTCCCACCAGCGCGACGTGGAAGACGAGATTGCCCGTCTCCCGGAGGTAGCCCCGCTCAGCCGAGACGGAGAAGGAACCTCGCTGGTCGTAGCGTTCGACGCGATAGCCGGACCGGCTCAGCATGTCGGAGGCCGTGGCGATGACACGCTCCGCATCGTCACCGTCCGCGGCGACCACCAGTTCGCGATGGGCGGGAAGTCGCGACAGCCGCGACGGTGTCCGCGGGGGACGCGAGCGCAGCGCGACATAGTGATGCTTCGCGCGTGGGATGACGCAGCCGATCAGCGATAGGAACAGCAGAAGGTGGATGGCGGAGAACCACGGTGAGATGTAGACGTCGAACAGTCCGAGGGCGTCTGCCAGAGGAAACATCTCGGGATTGTTCCGCCGCCATTGCACGACGCCGTTCGGGTCTGCGCTGCGCTGCGGGAACAGAGAGCCCGGGATGGCAGCGATGGCCAGCAGAAGCAGAAGCAGCAGTGCGGTGCGCATGCTCGTCAGTTGGGTCCACCCCCAACGCAGCCATCCGACGACGCTGAGTGAAGGGTTGGTCACCTCCGCCGCAGCGGCGGTCTCAGCGTGGTCGCTTGGTCGGAGCGGATCGCTTGCGGTGTGGGAGTCAGAGCGGGAGCGGGACATTGATGATCACCTGCTGAAGTTGGGACATGAGTGACGTCCACGCCCCAGAGACCATGAGGATCCCGAGGGCGATGAGCATCGCTCCACCGATGAGATTGAGAGCGCGGACATGGCGTCGGAGGAACGCCACGGACGAGGACGCCCATCCCCACCCCGCCGCGAGGATCAGGAAGGGGATGCCCAGACCGAGCGAGTACGCGAGACCGAGCAGGCCCGCTCGTGCCGGGTCGCCGAGGTTCCAGGACATCGAGATGATGGCCGCGAGTGTCGGTCCGATGCAGGGCGTCCACCCGACGCCGAGCGCGAACCCCAGAAGCGGAGCTCCGACGAGACCGGCCCGGTTGCCGAGACGGAGGCGCACGGATCGCTGGGCGATGTTGAAGACTCCGATGAAGACGAGTCCCATGACGATGATGATCGCCCCGAACACGCGCGTGAGGATGTCCGCGTATCGCAGCAGGACGAATCCGAATGTCCCTCCGAGGATGGTCACCACCACGAAGACCACGGTGAAGCCCGCGATGAACAAGGTGACCCCCAGCATCAACCGGCGGCGTGCCGGACTGCGGCTCCCCGTGCCGGGCGGGATCGTTCCGCCGAGATACCCGAGATATCCCGGGACGAGCGGCAGCACGCATGGGGAGACGAAGGAGACGAGTCCCGCGAGGAGGGCGACGGGGAGCGCGAGCCAGAGAGCGCCGTCGACGATGAGTGCACCGGGACTCACGGCATCTTCTCCTCGAGCACGCCGTCGACGAGGGTGGCGAGGATCGACGGGCTTTCCAGCTGACCGATCACGCGGGCGGCGACTCGCCCGGAGCGGTCCAGCACCAGAGTCGTCGGCGTCGCCTGGATCGGCGTCACCTGCACGAACGCCAGCTTGACCTTGCCGTCGTTCACGTCGATGACACTCGGGTAGGTGACGCCGTTGTCCTTCGCGAACGACAACGCAGTCGCGGGCTGGTCGTAGGTGTTGACCCCGAGAAAGGCCACGCCCTCGTCGCGGTAGTCCTGCCAGACCTGTTCGAGGAACGGCGCCTCGACGATGCAGGGCCCGCACGCGGCGTACCAGAAGTTCACCACGAGGACCCCGCCTCGGTAGTCGTCGGACGACACGTTCTCCTCGGTCTCGGTGACGCCTTCGAACTCGACCGGTTCACCACGCTCGGCTTCAGGGATCTCGATGACTTGGAAGTCACCGGCGATGAAGCCCTTCTCGTTGCCGTCCCGATACTGCTGAGAGAGGGAATCATTGGATGCGCAGCCCGCCAGCGCGATGAGAGCAGCCATCGACATGGCGGCGACTACGGTGCGACATCGACGACGTCCTCGCGAGGTACTGACCGCGGCGGGCGGTGGGTCGGCGGATCTGGAGTGCATGGAGGTTCCTGTTCAGGTGCGCGTGTGGGAAGGGCGTCACAGTCGCTCGCCTCACGGACGCGTATCGACATCACGTGCGAAGGAGAGAACGAGTCCGCTGCGGCGCCGGGTGCCATCGCGGCCCGCGCTGGCGCGGTCGCCGGGACGACGATCAGTTGGCGCGCGTCGACGGCGGGGTGCTGACGACGCGATGGGGACCGCGGGAACTCAGGTCCGCGAGACGCGGAGTTGCAGCAGGGTGGATGCTGTCACCCGGACACCTATCCGCGGGAGCACGGGGGCGATTGTGGCGAACCTCCACACGATGTCCTTCGTCGACGATGGCCGACGCCATCGGGCGGTGACAACGAGAAGCAGGGCACCGCAGAGGACTCCGACCGCGCACACAACGGCGCCCAGTCCCTCGCCCGGCGAGGTGGCCGCCTTCCCGGATGCCCCGGAGACCACCTCGGATGGATCGTCGGCTGCTCCGAAGTGGGCTGTCGGGTCGGGGCCGGAGGCTGAGACCGCCGTCGGAGGGACAGGCGCCGCGCTGACCGTCGCGCACGCGACGCCGAGCATCAGCAGCATCGACAAGAGCACGAGAAGGACAAGACTCGAGGAGAAGGGCGCACGCGGATGAGCCGGTATGGTCAGGGGTGTCTCCTGTGCCGTTCTCGCGCTGCCGGCACCGACGAGAGGACCCCGCCGCTCATCCACTCGTCTTCTCCTGCAACCAGGAGACGGGGTCGAGCTTGCCGTTCTTCGTCGACACCTCGAGGTGCAGGTGCGCACCGAAGCTGCGGCCGGTGTTGCCGACTCTTCCGACCACGGTCCCCGCCGAGACGGTCTGGCCTTCGCGGACGCCGAGCGATCCGTTCAGCATGTGCGCATACCGACTGAACACCGTCTGGCCGTCCACGGTGCTCTCGATGTAGACGGTCACCCCGAAAGCTCCGCCGTTCTCGGTCGCGATGCGCACCGTTCCCCCCGCGATGGCCCGGATCTGAGAGCCCTCCCCTGGCGTGAAGTCCGCCCCTTCATGCATCCGTCCCCATCGAGGTCCGAAGTTGGACGACGTGGGAACGCTGACGGGGAACGGCCACTGGACGTCTGCATCCGGGGCCGACTGCAGTGATCCGTTGAAGTAGCGGATCCCGGCGGCAGCTGCGAGTTGCGGAGCCGATGAGACGCTGTAGTCGTTCTCCCGACGAAGGTCCACTGCTGCGGTGTCCCCGGGCACCACGAAGGCCTGGATGTCGTCGCTCGCCAGGTTCTGAGTGGAGGAGAACCGTGCGTTGGTATCGGCTCTGGATGCTTCGATGGTCGCCGCGGGGATGGTCATGCCGACCATGAAAGAGGAAGCGACTGCGAGTGTGCCGACCGCGATGAGCTTCTTTCCGATGTTCCGGGCGCGGGACCCAGCAGGCGAGGGCTGTCCACGTGGGGCGTCGTCCTCAGGCGCGCCCTGGATCGCGACCGTCGACGCCGCCGCATCCGGCTCGCCGAGTGGTGTGGACTCGCGAGCGCGCCGGAGCTCTGCGCGAGTGAGTTGCGGAATCCTATCCGTTGCGGCCGCGGCTCTCTGGTATCGGAGGGCCGCGCGAGTGAGGGCCGGTTCACGTCGAGCGTCAGTAGTCGCCGCCTGGCGAGTTTCATGCGCGGTCACTGTTCGACCTTTCGGGTTGGGTCGTCGTAGAGGTGTGCAAGGCGAGTCGAACGCCGACGAGAGTGGATGGCGAGCCCGACGATGGCCCCGATCCCGAGGATGACGATGCCGGGCGCGGTCCACTGGTCGACGAAGATCCCCGGTGCCGTGCCGGTGCGCAGGGGAACGTCCGTGATCTCAGCGGCGACCTCATCCACGCCAGCGGTCGCGAGGATGCTTCCGTCCGGGGCGATGACCTGACTGGTGCCGACGGTGGACACGTTGACCACGCTCTTCCCGGTCTGGATGGCGCGCATGCGAGCGAAGGCGAGCTGTTGGAGGTTCTCATCCGATCCACGGAAGTCGGCGTTATTGGTCTGAAAGACGAAGAGTCCCACGTCTCGTTCGGCGCCGGCGCGGATGACGCCGTCGAAGATGACGTCGAAGCAGATCGCCAACCCGATGGCGGTCTTCCCCACTGTGACGACGGGCGCATTGGTGCCCGGTGTGTATTCGCGTTGGATGAGCCCGACGAGATCCGGCGCCAACTGCTCATAGAACCATCGGTCGGGGACGTACTCACCGAACGGGACTGGATTGACCTTGTCGTGGATCTGGGGATCGAGCGAGTCCTGCGTCCAGACGAACGAGGTGTTGAACGTCTCGGCGCCTCTCGTCGTCGCGGCATTGCCGAGGAGGGGGCTCCCCGACCTGGTCACGATCTCATCCAGCACAGCGCCGGCTCGTTCGTCTCGGAAGGGGTCGAACTCCGCCGATCCTTCCGGCCAGACGAGCAGATCGGTCTTCCGGTCGAGGAGCGGTTCCGTCGCGTCGACTTGAGCGCTCAGCAGCTCTCCAGGGGATCGGTCGTCGAAGTATCCGGAGGGGCCGTTGCCCTGAACCCACCCGACTCGGAAGGCGCCCGCATCCGTCGTCGGGAACTGCGGGATGACGGTGAGCCCGACGAGGAGAAGCACAGCAGGCGCTGTGGCGGGCAGAAATCGCAGCCCCATGCGCAACCACTGCACGACGCTGGCCGAGATCGTCGCGATGACGAGCGAGAGACCGGTCACTCCGACCCAGGAGGCGACCTCGGGGAAGGGCCCCTCCACCTGTGTCATCCCGAGGCGCGCCCACGGGAATCCCCCGTATGGCCACGATCCCAGCGTTATCTCCCGCCCGACCCAGAGCACGCCGATGAGTACGGGAACGACGATGACGTGAAGGACGGCGCCGCGTCGGAGTCGACTCGTCCACTTGTACGCCAGCGCTATGGGGATCGCACCGATTCCGAAGATCATGGACTGAAGCCCGACCAGTGCGATGCGGGGTACCGGGCCGAGAAACTCACCGACCCAGTCCAGGTGCAGCGAGTAGAAGGTCACGCCGAACACAAGACCTACGAGCAGCGCTCCACCGATGCTGCGCCCGACGGTGGTCGCCAGGGCGACGATGACGCTCACGAATGCGAGCGGCCACCAGCTGAGCTCTGGGCTCGCGAGGTCCATCGCGAGCCCGGCGGCCGCGGCGAGCGGAACTGCGAGCCACAGTGTGATGAGTGGACGCATCGGATCGGTCTCCGTCGAGCGGGAACTGCGTAGGCGCGTGGATGTGAGTGTCTCAGTCATGTTCAGGTGTCCCGCTCGCGCAGCTTCTCGAGATAGGCGTTGTACTCATCGAGCTCGGAGGACCCGTGCTGGTCCTCGTAGCGGTCTTGCGCCTGGGACCGTGCCGTGTCGTCCCGGAACCATCGATGCATGACGTAGATCAACATCAGCAGCGTCGGCGCTTCGCCGTACGACCATGCGAGTCCCCCGGCGAGCCTCTGATCCTCGATGGGATCCAGGCCCATCGCCTGCGTGGGAGCGACGAAGTGCGTGATGAGCATGGTGGTCGACATCATGAGAAACACGCCGAAGAACGCATGCAGGGCGGCTTCGGCGAATACGTCCAGGGCGCGACCGCCATGGCTGAGCCGGACGGGAAGCGGATCGGAACTGAGGATGGGGATGGTGAAGATGATGCCCGCCGCGAGGAAAGCCACTTCCAGTGCTATGTGACCTGTGGTCGAGCCTAAGATCGTGTCCGCGAGCCCTGCTAGGTATAAGCCATAGAACGCCGCGAGGTAGAGCGGGAGCGCGGTCCACGGGCTCAATGTCCACCGAGCGAGTCTGCTGCGCAGGCCGGCATGAGCCATGGTCAGAACCACACGCCCCATTCCCCGGTGCGGGGTCGCGCGAAGCAGCAACGTCCCCGGGGATCCCAAGACGAGCAGTGGCGGGATCGCCATCATCAAGGTGAGCTGCTGGAACATGAACACCGACATCAGCGCGTAGCCGTAGTTCTCGACCGCCAGTCCGGTCGTCGCCGCAAGACCTGCGCACCCGCTGAGGAAGCTGAGTGTGCGCCACACTGACCATCTCCGACCGTGCACCCACATCCGAATCGCGCCGACGGAGTAGAAAACCGCAAGGAGCCCTGCGACTGCAGGCAGCACGGGAAGCGCCCCCGGGACCACGGCGAAGTAGTCGGGGAAGGAAGGTGGGGCATCGGGGATCCACAGCGTCATCGACGGGCGCTCTCCGTGATGTCGAGGTGTGGAGCACGTGAGAGGAACATCATGGACGCGGGAACTTGATGAGACTTCCGGCGACCAGGAACACGACCGCCGCAGCAGCCTGAACCCCAACCCACACCGGTCCTTCGAACGGGAATGGTGCCACGGGGTTCCACAGAACCGCGATGGCGACGAACACCGGCGCCCACCACCAGTGACGCGCCTGCACAGCAAACCACCCCACGATGATGGCCAGGATCGACGTCACGTAGAGCACCACAGCTGCCCATTCGGTCGTCAGCAGCACAGGCGCGAGGAACAGGACCGCTGCGGCAATGAGGCTGGGCGCGAGCGCATTTCTCTGGTAGGTGGAGGGAGTGCGCTTCTTCTGCGTCATATCCGGTCACTCATCTCGTTGTCGTTCAGATGTGAGGAAACACTCTGAGGGTCCTCAGGGGTGTTGCGTCGTCGGCGTAAAAGGCCGATGGCGAGCACAACAGCCCCCACCGCCAACGCGACGTCGGCGATATTTCCGATGAAAAGGTCTGAATAGGCGAGAAAGTCCGTCACGTACCCGCGACCAAAACCCGGCGGCGCGAAGAGGCGGTCAAGCACGTTGCCGATAGCTCCCCCGAGTATGAACCCGATACCGACCGCCCACCATGCGGTACGGGACCGGATGGCGCTGATGAAGAGGGCGACCGTTGCGATGACGCCCACCGCCGTAAGCAACGGGGTCGCGCCGGAGCCGAACGAGAGGATCGCGCCGGGGTTGAACGCGAGCTGCAGCCCGAAAAGGTCACCCAACAGCGGTATACGCTCCGTGGTGCTCAGCTCCGCGAGGGCCATGGCCTTCGACACCTGGTCAATGGCAACCGTCGCACCTGCAACCGCGAAGGCGACCGCGTTTTTCGGAATCCGGGCGTTCATCATCACCCTTCGATCTCGGTGTCCGCCGCCGCGCGGTCTTCGCGGCGTCGCTTCCGCCCGGCGACTGCGACACCGACGGCTCCCGCGGCGAGAACGAATCCGATACCGATTACGAAGATGATCCCGAGGAACCCGAGATCGTCCCGCTCTACTGGTCGCTCCCCGTTCTGTCTTTCGTGACGTTCCTTGTCCGACTCAGTCTCGGTCGGAGTTCCCGAAGGGGTAGGTGCTTCCGAAGGGCTGGGACTTGCGGTCGGCGACGGCGTCGAGGACACAGCCGGCGGCACGGTTTCCGTCGCCGCGGCCGCGGACGTTGCCTGCGAGCCCAGCATGAAGGTCGCGGCCGCCACCAGCAGCACCGCAGCGACTGCGTGTTCCAGTCTCTTAGTGATGTTCTGATGTCTCATGCGTTTTCCTCATTCCGGGGTTCACTGACGTGGGCGTTGTTCAGGGGCGTTTCATGATCCGCCGTGCGATGAGCATCGCGTCGCGACGTGCTCCGTCGAAGGTGTCGGCGTCCGGCTTGCTGTACAGCGGCATGCCGGCGATGAACAGACCAGGCACCGCTGTCGTTCCGCGTCCGCGAGGCGAGTCTCGAACGTCAGTCGGGAGCCAGGTGTCGGCGGGCAGATAGCCGGTCGCGAAGATCACCGACTGCGGAGCGGTTCGCTGACCATCTTCGAAGATGATGTGTGCTCCGTCGACGGCCACCGCAGCGGGCATCAACGTGACGCCGAGCGCCTCCCAGTTAGGAGAGTGTGATGCCCTACCGTCGCGCAACTGCCGCCCCATCCAGCGGCCCCGTCCCGCTCCGGGACTGTGACCTTGCGGCGACCTGGACGACAACGTGACGCGGTGGGAGCTGCTGAGTTCGCGCGCAACCTGCTGTCCGCTGTGACCCGCCCCGATGATGAGAACGTCGCCCGCGGGAATCTGTGTCGGGCCACGATAGTCCGCGCTGTGTAGGACTATGCCCGGCGCCTGCGTCTCTACGGCCCAGCTAGGAATACGCGGGCGACCTGCGGATCCGCTCGCGCAGACGATATTGCGAGTCTGAACCTGCCCCTCATTGGTGGAGAGGAGGAGGGTCGACCCGTCGCCTAGACGCTGCACGCCGGTCGCACGAACGCCCCACGTGGTGGTGATGCGCAGCGAGGACTCCACCGACAGGAGATGCTCTTCGATCTCGCGCGGCGAGGGGTGGCGGTAGGGGTCTCCGGCGAGATGACGTCCTGCTACGGCGCTGCGTCCCGCTTCGGTCAACAGCTTCATCGATGACCAGCGATATCCCCACGAGCGTCGACCATCGCAGTCACTGTCGATGACCGCGAAGTCCCGCTGCGGAACCAGTCCCATTCGCGCGAGCTCCGAAGCGACGGAGAGCCCGGCGTGGCCCGAGCCCACGATGATGACCCGACGGTGAGACAGCCCTGCTAGCGTCACTGCGCCTCGCGTGCAGCAACGATGGCGTTCTCGAGGTCGTCGTACCGCTCGAGTGTGACGGGCTCTCCGTCGACGAAGAAGGTCGGTGTACCGCTGACCCCCAACGCCTGGCCGTCGTTGTAGTCGAGGTCGACACGTTCGACTGTGCCCGAATCTGCGATCGCCGCGTCGTACGCGGCCATGTCCAGGCCGATCTCCTCCGCGAATCCTCGGAAGACGCTCGCCCGGGACTCCTGAGCTTCTCCCCACTGCGACTGGGTCTCGAAGAGCATGCGGTACATCTCTTCGAGACGGCCCTGTTGAGCCGCTGCTTCCGCCGCGTACGCAGCGTTCCGGGAATTCAGATGACCGGGCAGCGGGAAGTACCGGATGACATACGTGATCTCTCCGTCGTACCTCTTCCGCAGATCTTCAACCACGGGATAGAAAGCACCGCACGCTTCGCATTCGAAGTCGAGGAACTCCACGATGGTCACGGCCCCCTCTCCCCCGTCATCGAGTACGTAAGAGTTGTCTCGGAGCACCTGAGGCGCGGTTCCCCCGTCCTCGGACGCGGGCGGCGCGGAGTTCCTTTGATTCACGAGGACGAAGATCACAGCGACAACGATGAGGACGATGGCAACGGCAACAGCAACGAGGCCGGCTTTCACGGCAGGTTTCATTGGGTACTCCACAGACAGGTGACACGGACGAAGGTCGAGAAACGGCCCGCGCTCGTTGCGCGGTCCTTCGGTGTGTCAGGTGCGGGAGAGACCGAGAGCCGTTAGAGGCAAGGACATTCGCCGTGGAGTGGGGCGAGCCGTGGGTGCAGACGACAGCATCGTTCTGACGGCTGTCGAGAACGCCCAACCCGCGTCACGGTACAACATGCGGTATAGGAGGACGGCCGCCACGAGCCCGCACAGAATTCCGAGGACGCACAGTACAGCGCCTGTGGCGGGGTCCAGTTCCGAACTGGGCGACGACTCCTCGGCGACGCTCGTCGCTTCATCGGCAACGACACTCGAATCCCCGGACGCCGTCATTACGACACTCGGCGCGGCCTGCGAGGTGAGTTCGGCGCTGCCGTGCGCTGCGGCGCCGATTGCGAAAACGAGCAAGAGCGCTAGTCCGATGGTGGTAATGAGCCGCATTATCAATTGGCTCCGACTTGACAGCCCATCACGGGCAGGTCGAATCGAATGAACCACACGTCGATTGTAGCCAGCGCGTTGAAGCGATTCTTTGAATCAGCCGTCCTACCGAACTCACTCGGACCTTTTCCGTCGACGGCTCAAGATCGAGATCGTCGCGATTGTCAGGCCACCGAGAACGATGACCCCCGCGACGATGCCAAGAACGACGACGATCTCGCCGGAAGCGTTCGGCGCTTCGCTGTCCTCGAGCGGCTGCGGTGTCGAAGTGACATCGTCCTCCATTGGGGCCGGGGTGCTGGTGGGTGCCGCTGCAGGTTGAGTGCGCGTGTCCTCGTTCCCACACGCCGGGGAATCCCAGCCGAGTGCGACGGACGCGTCCGGAGATGCCACGTACTCGAACTGATACGACTCGGAGATAGGGTGCCCGTCGCTGGATACGGCGTTCCACAACACGGTGTAGGTGCCCGAGGCACCGAGGGCGACGGGGGTTGTGAGCACATTGAGCTCGATTGTGGAGCAGGCGGACTCGTAGAAGAGCCCGTCAGCCCCCTGAACCTGCGCGAAGCTGGTCTGGCTGAAGTCGATGAGTTCACCGCTAAAGGTGAGAGCGACCGCATCCAAGCTGGTCACTGTCTCGCCAGCAGCGGGTACGGCATCAGTCAAGTTGTCATGAGCGACTGCTGGGGCGGCGCTGAGCAGCGTGACGACGAGGGCCGTGGCGAACGCGGCGCCCCCGATCCGGCGGATTCGAGCGGACAGGGATGTCATGAGTGAACCTTTCGAGAAGCGTGGGACAGGATCTGCCCCGAGGCTGAGAATGTTGGAGAAGAAGACAGTGAGCGGCTGACTGCGATCCCGACGAAGACCAACAGCGGGCCGGAGACCAGGATGACGATGCCGGCGATTCGCTGGTCCGCCATCGGCTCGAGACCCCATTGGCGGCCCATCGCCCCGAACCAGTTGGCGGCAATCAGGCCGCTCTGCAGAGCGACCCAGCCACCGACGCCGACGAGCGCGGCGGCAGGACCCACGATGGCCGTCCACCACGTCCAATGACCGCGCATAGCCCTTCGACGAAAGAGCAGAGAAAAGAGAAGGCTCCCGACGAACAGAAGACCAGCGACGCGCAGCTCATGCAGCAACGGGTCAGCCAGGGTGCTTCGGAGCACGCCCGTCGCCGACGTGGACCACAGAACAAGCGCGAAGGCGCAGACCGTGGCAACGGGGCGTGCGATGAAGCGTATGACGCTCGATCCGGCAGCGGCCTGCAACCACTCGCGAACTCCACGACTTCCATCAGTACGACTGGTGATCGTCGTCATCGCTAGCTGCCAAGGCGCACCGAGAACAAGGAAGAAGGGAACCACGAGCAGCAACAGCACTCGCCCCACCGCGTCAATACTGTGCAGGTACTCGGCGTAAACCGCGACGGCCCCGCCGTTGGCCCACGCCAGCAACACCATACCCAGCACCCACGCCGACGTTCGAGACGCTTGCCACTCCTCGCCACGCTGCCGCAGCCGGCGAACTCCCGCCAGATAGAAGAAGATCCCGAACGCCGCAATCAGCAGCCACAGCACATTCACATCGTTGCCCGCAAACCATCGAGCCAATGTGAGCTCAGGTGGCAGAGGTGCCTCAGTGAGAATCTCTGCCGGCGTAGTCAGCACCGGGGCCGTAGTGTCGGCCGGCGCAGGGGTGCGCGCGAGCGCCGCTGCAGCACCGCTGGCCACGCCCATGATGGCAAACTCGATGCCCACGAAGGTCCAGAACGGCGCACGCTCTCCGACACTCCGCCGGATGAACCAACGTCGGTGCGCCACTCCGACGAGCCCAAGCAACGTCAGCGCGACCACCTTGAGCATGAGCACGACACCATACGCACTGGCGAGGTCATTCCAGCCCCGCACCGAGGCAATCGTACGAGCGACCCCAGAGGCGGTCACAATGACGAACGCCACGAGCGCGATGGTTGAGTACCGCTCAACAATCACACGCAACCGATGCTCCCGCAGATTCGGCCTCAAGTACGCGAGCGCTATCAGCCCACCCATCCACACGGCGGCGCTTGTGATGTGCAACACCAAGGCCATCACGGCTGCGTCGTGGTTCGCGAGACTACCCGAATGGCCCTGTGTCGCCATCGGGACCAGCGATGTGAGGGAGAGAACGACTAGGACCAGCGTGGCCCCCCAACCGCGGAAGGCGTAGGAAATCACGGTGATGACGGCAGCCATCACCGTCGTGATCAACCAGACACGACCGAGCTCGGTTTCAAGGAGAAACCGACCGAACTGCTGTCCGAAAGCGGGACCCAGTGATACTTCGGGGTTGAACGACGACAGGAACGTGAGGTACCCGGTCGTTCCGCTGCTGATGGTGAGGGCGGCAGCGCCGATGGACGTGATGTCCAGCGCGATGTCGAACTCCTTCTCGCCACGTCGCAGGGCGAACGCGGCAAGAACGACCGATCCTGCCATGACGGCGGCGCTTAGATTGACGATGAACTTGGCGGCCGGAAGTCCCCACCGAACGACGGCGCCGGGATCACTGGCCACGCGCGGGTCGGCGCCCCCTCCGACGACGAGACCCAAAAGTAGAGCGACAACGGCTGCCGTCAACAAGAGCGCGGGACCGATAACGCGCGTGCTTCGCACGCTCATGGGAGGTCTCCTGAGCCACTTGTCGTGGGAGCGTCGTCGTCGTCCGATGCACCTTCATCAGGCGCAGAACAGGCAGCCGTTTTCGGGAGCATCTGCACCGCCGGCGCGAGTGCCTGCAGCACAGTGTCGGCAGACAGGCGAGTCGTGTCGACGTACGCCTGGGCCGCAGGTTCCCGTCCGTACGTCGTCAACCGCAGGTTCGGCAGTTCTTCGTCGTCAACGATCCAGTCGACGGAATTGATAGTCACGCATTGCAACGTCGTCGGCGCTGGCGGTTCAAGGCCGCAGGCGAAGACAACAGCGGTGGGGTCTCCCCACGCGGCCGTCGCCTGGCCATCGGTCGTCCGGCTCTCGAGCTCGCCGACAGCATCCGGAAGGCGTACCGATACGTCAGCGCACTCTGGGGCGTTCGCATCAGGGGCAGGTTTTGTTGCGACAGTTGCCGCGCATCCGGACAGAACCGCGAGCGATCCGACGAACGCCACAATGCATCGCGCTGTCTGCCGCAATGCGGTGCGACGATGCGAGACGACCTCGGCGGCGCGTTGGTAAGGGGTGTTCTTCAAGTTTTCTCTCCAGGCTGTCGACGACGCGCGTCGATCTGCATCCGCGTCAACGCACGGACGAAAACGGCATAAAAGCCGGAGAGTCAGGTTCGAGACACCTGCAACTCGGAGGGAGCATGTCGCAACAGATGCAGATGACGCACGCTCGGGCGCACCGTGACCCTCAGGGCGAACTGCTCCGCGCGCACAGACGTGAGTGGTCTGGTTCTCAGGAACCGTCCGAGCACCAGCATGCCGAAGAACACACCGACCATGCATGCGACAGCGACCATCTCGGACGATCCTGTCAAAGCTTGAGAGGAGCTGTCTTCATCTGTGTGCTCGTGGGCGACGTACGAGATTGTCGTCGAGGCGGACGCCGAAGCCGTCGCCTCAGCATGAAGGTTGCTTCCGATTCCGAGAACCACGAGCAGCGCAACGATGAGGCTGAAGATGAATCGCGTCGCCGACGAGCGGAACGGGACGAGCGCCGAACCATCGGAGTCAGTTGGCGGCATCATCTCTATCAGTCTAACCGCCCCTTCTGCCGTCAACCTCAACGCACTTGGCCGACCTCGGACGGTCGACCACTAGGATATGTCAGTGGGTGATGTATAGTCATTGTATGCTGACCATTGCCTCCCGTCTCGACGTGATGAACAGGCTCGGGCGGGCGATGGCCGACCCGACACGTTCGCGCATCCTGCTCGAACTCCTTTCTGGGCCGGGGTACCCGGCCCGCCTTTCGGAATCGCTGGGCTTGTCCCGCACGAACGTGTCGAACCATCTGGCGTGTCTGCGCGGGTGCGGGATCGTCGTCGCGACCCCGGAAGGACGCCAGACGCGGTACGAGATCGCAGATCCTCACGTGACGAAGGCGATCACGATTCTGGTGAACACGGTGCTCGCCGTCGACGACGGTGAGCCCTGCACCGACGAAAACTGCGACGTCCCCCTGTGCTGCGCACCGACCGACTCGAACCCGGAGGACAACCGATGAGCGAGGAATGCTGCGGCCCCGACGACGCACGCCCCACGAAGACCATTCGGCGACTCGAGCTACGTCAGCCTTCTGCGCCCGGTGACGCGTGCTGCAGCCCCGAACCGACGGCCAGAGCATCACATGGATCGTCCATACGCCACGACGGCGATGCATGCTGCGGGCCAGCCGGGACTGAAAGCGAGCACGACGAAGCCGAGCACGAGGTGCGACCGCCACTATGGCGCGACACCGCCCTCCTTCCCTCCGCTATCGGCGGAGTGACACTGCTCGCCGGTTATCTCTTCGAGTGGACAGGGTTCCCGATCCCCGCGCTCGTGCTGCAGTCGGTCGCGCTTCTCGCCGGTGCCTACACCTTCGTTCCCGGAGCGATCCGCCGCCTGGCACGCGGGCGCCTCGGCGTGGGCCTCTTGATGACCATCGCCGCCATCGGTGCCGTAGCCCTCGGGCACATCGGAGAGGCGGCCGCCCTCGCCTTCCTGTTCTCCCTCGCCGAAGCCCTCGAGGACCGGGCAATGGACCGGGCCAAAGAAGGCCTACGCGCCCTGCTGTCGCTGATCCCCGACACGGTTCGGGTGTCTCGCCTCAACGGCGACGTGACGATTCCTGCTGCGGAGGTCCGCGAGCTCGACATCCTCATCGTCGGAGCCGGAGAACGCGTCGCGACAGACGGCGTCGTCGTCGAGGGCCGCTCCGGCATCGACACCTCGGCAGTGACGGGCGAATCGATCCCCATCGAGGTCGGGCCGGGTGACGCGGTCCCCGCAGGATCCGTGAACGGCGCCGCGACCCTGCGGATCGAAGCGACCGCGGACGGCCGCGACAACTCCCTGACGCAGATCGTCGAGCTGGTCGAGCAGGCGCACGCCCGCAAGGGCGAGCGTGCACGTCTCGCCGACCGGATCGCCCGCCCCCTCGTGCCGGCCGTGCTCATCATCGCCGCGCTCGTCGCCGGGTTCGGGTTCATCGTCGGCGACCCCGGTCTCTGGATCGAGCGGGCGCTCGTCGTCCTCGTCGCCGCATCGCCCTGCGCACTGGCCATCGCCGTGCCGGTCACCGTAATCAGCGCCATCGGCTCGGCGTCGAAGTTCGGTGTCGTCATCAAGTCCGGTGAGGCCTTCGAGCAGTTCGGCACCATCCGCACCGTCGCGCTCGACAAGACCGGCACCCTCACTCGCAACGAGCCGGAGGTCGTCTCCGTGGCCACCACCCAGGGACGCTCCCGCGAGGACATCCTCGCCTTCGCCGCCGCGCTCGAGAACACCAGCACCCACCCGCTCGCTGCCGCCATTACCCGCGCCGCCTCTGACACCTTCGCGGCGACGGATGTCGTCGAAGACGCCGGCCACGGCCTCACCGGTCGCGTCGGCCCGACCCGAGTGCGGGTCGGGAATACCCGCTGGCTGTCAGACCTGGGAGAACTCGCCGGGCCCGCGGACGAGATGGCCGGCGACGGGATGACCGTCGTCGTCGTCGAGACCGATGGTCGGGTATCGGGCCTCATCGGCGTGCGGGACGAACTGCGCCCCGAAGCGGCCGAGACCATCTCCCTGCTCGACGAGCAGGGCATCCGCACCGTCATGCTCACCGGCGACAACGAGCGGACGGCGCGCGCCCTCGCCGCTCAAGCAGGCGTCACCGACGTGCGCGCCGAGCAGCTCCCCGCAGACAAGGCGGCCGCCATCTCGTCACTCGCCGCCGAGAGCCCGACCGCGATGGTCGGCGACGGCATCAACGACGCCCCCGCCCTCGCAACCGCGACCGTCGGCATCGCCATGGGGGTGAAGGGCTCAGCCGCCGCCATCGAGTCCGCGGACATCGCGTTCACCGGCAACGACCTGCGCCTCATCCCCGCAGCCCTCGCCCACGCCCGTCGCGGACGCCGCATAATGACCGTCAACATCGCTCTCGCCCTGGCCATCATCATCGTGCTGTTCCCCCTGGCCCTCTTCGGCGTGCTCGGCCTGGCGGGCGTGGTGTTAGTCCATGAGGTGGCCGAAGTCATCGTGATCCTCAACGGTGTCCGCGCCGCCCGACGAACCGGACGCGCAACTCTAAAGGTTTCAGCTGGGCGGCCCGTCCTCGCGTAGGCGATTGCCCGAAGGCGATGCCCTATCTGCACCCGAGGAAGCTGGACCAAGCAAGATCGGACAGACGCCTCGCAAAGAAAGAGTCTGCAGTCCGTTACGCGTGCCGGGTCGAAGCGGACTCTCCGTCTCTCACCTGCTCGGTCTCCAGCTGGAACGTGGAGTGAGTGACGGCGACGTCGAAGTGTTCCGCAACGCACTCTCGGACGTCGCTCAGCACCTGCATGGCATGACCGTCCTCGAAGCACTCGTCCTTCACAACAACGTGGGCACTCAATGTCGGGAGCCCAGTAGCGACCGTGGAGGCGTGGATGTCGTGCACGTCGACGACGTGCTGCTGGCGGAGGATATGAGCCCTCACCTCCTCGAGATCCAATCCCTTCGGCGTGAACTCCATCAAGACGGCTCCAGTCTCTCGCATCAGAACGAATGCGCGCGGGACGATGAGCGCAGCGATGAGAATGCCAGCGAGGGCGTCAGCCTGCTGGAATCCCGTCGTCGCGATCACGATTGCTGCGACGATGACGCCCAGCGAGCCGAGCGCGTCGTTGAGGACTTCAAGGAACGCCGCGCGCATGTTGAAGTTGGCGCCACGGCTGGATGCGAGAACGACGATGGCGATGATGTTGGCAGCGAGCCCGATGATGCCGAAGACGAGCAGCTCACCGGCTGGCACCTCGGGAGGCTCGAACAGGCGTCTGATCCCCTCGATCGCGGCGTAGGTTCCTACAGCGAGCAGCAGCGCCGCCTGGGCGAGAGCCGCGATCACCTCGATCCGCCGGAAGCCCCACGTGCGTTTCGCGCTTGCAGGCCGCAACATCAGACTCGCGGCGATGAGCGCAACCAGCAGACCGGAGGCGTCGGTGACCGCGTGCGCCGTATCGGTGAGGAGCGCCAGGCTACCGGTGATGACGGAACCGACGGCCTGGGCTGTCACGATTGCCGCGGTGATGATGAAGGTGATCCAGAGCCGACGACGGTAGTCGCCGGGCATGCCCACCTCCGTCAGAACGGGGCCGTGCTCGTGTCCTGCACCCATCAGTTCTCTCCTCGGTACTCGCTGCGGAGGTGCGCACAGAGCGCGAAGTCCTTGCCCGTTGCTCCCAAGAGCGCTTCCGCAGCCACCGTCACATCGCGCACCGCCTGAGGGTGGACCAGCGCGTACCAGGTCGCGCGCCCGTCGGGCCGGGCGGAGATCAGACCGCATTCGGAAAGGAAGCTCAGGTGCTTGCTCACGGTCGACTGGGCAAAGCCCATGTGCTCGACGAGATCACGCACTCGATGCTCTCCCGATGCGAGATGTTGGACGATAGCGAGCCTTGTGGAATCCGCGAAGGCATGAAAGAGATGTGCGTAGGCATCGGTTGCCTCGGAGTCCACGCTGCTGAAAGAGCGGTCTATCATCGTCATGCGACGATGATAGACCGCTCTCGCATCGCCTACCAAGCCTCGCCCGGAACTGATAAGGACACTCACTTTCATCGCACCGTGTGGTCTTCAGCGACGACCGGGATTGCCGAGGCGTCAGCGTCGGCGAAGGCCCGCTTGCTCGAGCAGAGCGGCCCCGTTGCCCCGCCGCGACGGGCCTGCTGAGGTGTTCGAATACCGCCTGCCGAGTCGTATCAAGTCCCGTGCGGACGTCCACGTCATCCAGGAGCGCGCGCAGCGTGCGCCAGGGTCGGATCCGAGCTTTCTGCGGCTGAACTCCCCAGAGCGTTGCGCGTCCGGATTCGGACAGCGCGACCGCTCCAGGTCGGTCGCCTCCGAGTGCCTTGAGGTCGGTCTCGAACAGGATTCGGCCTGAGGGGTATGTGTTCGAGTGCACCTCTCGAGGAGATCATCGCAGGCGGAACGGAGAAGTGGCATCCGAGCCGGACGGCGTCTTCGGTGAGTTCCGGTGCACCTGTCCACCAGTGCAACACGACGCCTTTGACCGGTGTTCGATGCGACTCTCGTAGCAGTCGGAAATGCGCCCCTGAACTGTGGACACTTACTGATGCGGGGTTGGTCTTGCCGTTGCGCAAGACCAGCTTGATCCACCGCCCGCGTAGCGCAACGGCGTCCGCGCATCAGTCGGCGTCACCATCCCCTGCCCCGCCGTCTTCCGGTGAGCGCGGGACGCAACTTGGAATACCCCCAATGGACTCACCATCAATTCATGAAGATGTCGCTCACGGAACGGGGCCCACTCCTCCCTCGCTGCCACGCGACGGACCCTGATGATCCGCCTCGGCGGTGCGAGGCGCGGCCGCACCGTGTACGGATGCATCGCGACGTCCGAGAGTCCGACGCACCAACGGCCACAGGACGACGAGCGCCCCTGTCGCGATCAGACTCGTCCACACCTGCGTGCGACCGCTCTCGGTGGTCAGCATGATCACGACCACTCCCGCGATGCAGGCGATCAGTGCGTAGTTCGCCCACGGGTACAACCACGTCTTCGACGTCAGGGCGTTCACTTCCTCGGGAGCCATCCTGCGGCGCAACCGCATCTGGGTCAGGGCGATGAAGACGTAGACGAAGAGGGCGACGAGGCCCGCCGAGTTCATGATGAAGTCGAAGATGCCTGAACCCGGGGTGAGGACGTTGACCAGCGCTGCCACCAGTCCCCCGATCGTGGAGGCCATCAGCGCCCACACCGGAACGCCGCTGTGCGAGCGCCGGGCGATCACCCGAGGTGCGAATCCCTGTTCGGCAAGCGCTGACAGCATCCTCGATGCCGAGTAGAGACCGGAGTTGAGCACCGAGATCACGGCGGTGAAGATCACGAGCTGCATGATGACGCTCGCGCCGGGCATCCCCACCAGTGAGAGCACGTAGGTGAACGGCGCATTCGCGACATCGGTGGGTACCGGAAGCTCGTCCCACGGGACGATCGTCACGATCACAAGCACCGATCCGACGAAGAACAAGAGGATGCGCCAGATGATGGTGCTCGTGGACTGCCGAACACCTCTGGCCGGGTCCTCTGATTCCGCGGCGGCCATGACGGCGATCTCCGTGCCGAAGTACGAGAAGATCACGAGCGCCACGCCGGTCACCGCCGCGCCGAGGCCGTTCGGCGCGAATCCGCCGTGCTCCCAGAGATTGCCGAGAGAGCTGCTCGTGTTGGGCCATAGCCCGAGCGCGAACAGCCCGCCGGCGACGAGGAACACCACGATCGCGAGGACCTTGATGCTCGCGAGCCAGAACTCGACCTCGCCGAAGGTGCGCACCGAGATGACGTTCGTGATGACGAAGACCCCGAGGAGGATCACGGACCATATTCCGGAGGGCACTGTCGGAAACCAGGAGTGCATCGTCTCCCCGCCGAGCACAGCCTCGTATGCGAGAACGCCGACCCAGAAGTACCAGTACAGCCATCCGACGAGATAGGCCGCCCAGTCTCCGAGGCCGAGGCGTGCGTACTCCATGAAGGAGCCGACCGCCGGCCGCGATGCAGCCATCTCCCCCAACATCCGCATGGCCAGGAAGACGAGGAGACCTCCGATCAGATACGACAGCACGGCCGCGGGGCCGACCGATCGGATGACGTTCCCCGACCCCACGAAGAGACTCGCCCCGATGATCCCGCCCAGGGTGATCATCGTCACGTGACGCGGCCGCAGCTTCGTCGCCGACCCCCTCTCCTGCGACGGCATCCCGGCGGACGTCTGCGCCGAGACAGGGTCGTCCCAGGGCGTGCGGGGTGAGTCGGTCATGGGCGCGCCTTCCTCCGGAGTCAGGCGAGCCTATGTATGGCTCGCAGTTCGAGCCTAATGGAGTCACGTACACCTCATCCGAGGACGCTCAAGGAGCATTCGGGTACATCGATATCTCTCACGGCGACGCATGACCTCGGGTGCCGGCGCGAGCCTGTACCGCGGCAGGAGTAGCGTGGAGGGGTGCGTCCGATCCCCTCCTCCCCCGCGTCGACGCCGGGATGGAGAGGCTGGCTGATCTGGTCGGTCGGCGTCGCGGCCTACGTGCTCGCGATCACGAACCGCACCTCACTCGGAGCCGTGGGAGTCGATGCCGCCGATCGATTCCAGGCGGACGCGTCGACCCTCGCGCTCTTCGCGGTCGTGCAGCTGGCCGTGTACGGCGGCATGCAGATCCCGATCGGCATCCTCCTCGACCGCTACGGCTCGCGCCCGATCATGACGATCGGAATGCTGCTGATGGCCGCGGGGCAGCTCACCATGGCACTCTCCCCCAGCATCGGCATCGCGATCGTCGCGCGCATCCTCCTGGGCGCGGGCGATGCGGCGATCTTCCCCGCGGTCCTGCGCCTCGTCGCCACCTGGTTCCCCGCTCAGCGCGGACCGATCATGGTCCAGTTCACCGGGATCATCGGCCAGGCCGGTCAGCTCGTCGCGCTCGTCCCCCTCGCCGCGCTCCTGCACGCCACCACCTGGACGATCACGTTCGGCAGCGTCGCGGGACTCGGCGTCCTGTTCACGGTCCTCGTCTTCCTGCTCATCCGCAACCACCCCGTCGAGCGGGGGGCCGACGTCACCGTCGATACCGACACCGGCGTCATCCGCGTCGTGACGTCGTCGATCGACACGGGTGTCGGCATTCGAGCAGCATGGGCCCACCCGGGAACGCGTCTCGCGTTCTGGTCCCACTTCACGACGCCGTTCGCGGGAACGGCCTTCGTCCTCCTCTGGGGGATGCCGTTCCTGACCGCCGCCCAGGGCCTCGACACTGCGCACGCGGCCGGGATCATCTCCGTCTACGTCGTCGCCGGCATGGCCCTCGGTCCCGTGATCGGCGACCTCTCGCGTCGGCTGCCGAACCATCGCTCGCTGGCGCTCGTGCTCCCGGCCGTCGGTGTGCAGCTGGTCGCGTGGGTGGCGGTGATCGCGATGCCGGGTCCTGCACCGCTGTGGATGCTCTACGTCCTGGCGGTCGCCCTGGCGACGGGCGGCCCCGCCAGCATGATCGCGTTCGATCACGCGCGCACCCACAACCCGTCGCACCGCCTCAGCACCGCGACCGGCGTCACGAACGCCGGCGGCTTCATCGCCGCCCTCATCGCGATCTTCCTCATCGGACTCGCGCTGGACCTGCAGGGAGCCGGTACGCCGGAGACGTACTCCCTCGAGGCGTTCCGTGTGGCGTTCCTGATGCCGATCCCGCTCTGGCTCCTCGGAGTCGTCTTCATCGTGCTCGAGCGCAAGCGCACCCGCATCCGCATGGGACTCGACCCGGATCGTCGACGCTGAGCCGATCGTCGCAGGGCGTCAGCGCACGAGGTGCTGGAAGGTCTCGAGGATCAGCTCGACGCTCACGCGCTCAGGGACCTCCTCGTCGCCGGCCTCGAACTCGGCGAGCTCCACGCCCTTGACGGATCCCGCCGGCAGAGCGGCGAAGATGGCGGCGATCTCATGCGGCAGCAGGCCGTCGGCGACGCGGTACGCCGCCGGGATGAATCCGGGCTCGAGCACGTCCCAGTCGACGTGGATCCACACCGGGCGCCCGGCGATCAGCTCGGCCACGCGCTCGGGCGTGCTGTCCGCCGGCGCGAGCACGGTGACGCCGGCCTCTTCGAGCAGCTCGCCCTCCGTCGCGTCGATGTCGCGCCCGCCCACCACGATCACCTGCGCGGGATCGAGTCCGGCGCCGTGACCGCTGTCCCAGAGTCCGCATGCCGCGGCGAGCACCATGCCGCCGAGGTACCCGGAGTCCGTCGAGTCCGGGGTGTTGAAGTCGCCGTGCGCGTCGATCCAGAGCACGACGGCGTCGGGGTGGCGCTCGGCGACGGTGGGGAGCGTCCCGAGGCTCGCGGCGCACGTGTTGGTCGCGAGGATCGGGGTCGCGCCCGCGTCGAGCGCCGCCCGCAACGCGTCGCGGAGTCCGTGCAGCGTCTCCTCCGCCTGCGGCAGCGCAGCCGACCAGTCATCTGTGACCGCCGGGGAAGGCGTGCCGATCACCGTCTGGTCGAGCCCGAGCAGGGTCGACAGCGCGGCGCCGACGCGTTGGGCGCCGACGAGGGCGCCGTCCGTGCGGTCGGCCACGCGGCCCTGGGAGACGATGAGCGAGTACGGAGAGGTCATGCCCTCAGCTTTCCACCCCGGCGAGGTGGCGAGCAAAACGACGTGGCGAGCGTGGCGACGCGTCAGCGTTGCGGACGACGGAGCGGGGTCCATCCGAACGGCACGGGCCCGTCGACCACAGCTCGCTCCTGGTCCGCGCGCGCGGACCATCCCTGGGCTGCGCCGACGGCATCGAAGGCTCCTCTGGCGACCCGCAGTCCCACGTCCTCATGGTGCATCCGCGGAGCTCCTCCCCGGCGGACGGACGCTCGGACGCTCCAGGCATCGTCGGCGAAACCGCCTCCGCGGAAGACACGGTAGTCGTCGTAGCGCGCGGGATCGAGGAGATCCCAGCACCATTCCCACACATTGCCGAGGGTGTCGAAGAGACCGTGCAGATTCGGGAGCTTTCCGCCGACGTCCTGCGGCGTCGCGACGCCGTCGGCGCTCGTCCACGCCGCGTCGGCAAGCGGTGCATAGTGCGGACCCGCGGATCCGGCGCGGCACGCGAACTCCCACTCGGCCTCGGTGGGAAGGCGGTAGCCGTCGGCAGTGGTATCCCATTCGACGTCCTCCCCGTCGAAGCGATAGACCGGATCCAGGCCCTCCCATTCGGAGGCCGCGTTGCAGAAGTGCACGGCGCGGAGCCAGCTGACGTCCGCCGCTGGCCGTCGAGGATGTCGTGACGGAATGGGAAGGATCTCGGCGAACTGCTCCTCCGTGATCGGGAAGACGCCGATCTCGAAGCCCTCCAGATCGACCACCCGCTGCGCTGCGCGCCGTGCATCGTGCAGGGTCACCCGCCCGGGCGGGATGCGCCGCAGCTCGATGTCCGTCATGGACGGGGCGTCCGTTCGACCCAGTCGGGGTACTTGGCCGCGCGGCCGTCGCCGGACGAGGTCCTGGTGACGCGGCGCCGGACCCACGGCCCGACGAACTCGCGGTAATAGGCGAGGCCCGCAGGCCCTGCCGCGCTCAGAGCGGTCGGCGACCACCACGTCGCGTCGGGCTCGAATCCGAGCGCATGGAGCACGCGCGCGGCGACGCGGTGGTGACCGGCGGCGTTCATGTGCAGTCGGTCCTCGGACCAGTACGGCGCCTGCGCGAGTTCACGGTCGGGCCAGTTCAGGGCCCGCACGACGTCCGGCCGGCCCTCGATGCGGCGCAGAACCGCCTCGGACAGCAGGTCGCCGCGCTTCTGCACGAGCGACCCCATGGGCAGCTGACCGCTCGGGTTCGCACCGGAGAGGAGGATGAGCGTCACGCCCTCCTCGTCGCACCGCCGCAGCACCCGGCTGAAGGCATCCGCGATGTGCTCCAGGTCGGTGCGCGGACGGAGCATGTCGTTGCCGCCGCCGTTGAAGGAGAGGTGCGTGGGCCGCAGCGCCAGCGCCGGTTCGAGCTGCTGCTCGACGATCGGCCAGGCGAGCTTGCCTCTGATGGCGAGATTCGCGTAGTGGATGCTGTGGCCGGAGGCATCGGCCCAGCCCTGCGCGACGAGATCGGCCCAACCCCGCTCCCGGCCGTCGGGCAGCACGTCGCCGACGCCCTCGGTGAAGGAGTCGCCGATCGCCACATAACGTACGTCTGTCACCGCATCAGCCTATTGCGCTGCACCGACACCGGAGGCTCAACGGTCGTCGAGGGCCTCCCCGCCCCTGTCGACGAGGCCCCACGCGGCTGCGGCCGCGACGATGAAGCATGCCCCGAACACGACGAAGACGAGGGGCGCTCCCCCGGCGACCAGCATCACCGGCACGGCGAGAGGGGCGACGATCGACGCGATGCGCCCGATGCCGGCGGCCCAACCTGCCCCGGTGCCGCGCAGGGATGTGGGATAGATCTCCGGGGTCACGGCGTACAGGGCGCCCCACGCGCCGAGATTGAAGAACGACAGCGCCATCCCGGAGGCGATGATGGCCGCCTCGACCGTGGACGTGCCGAAGAACACCGCAGACACGGCGGAGCCGACCAGGAAGACCGACAGGGTGACCCTCCTCCCCCAGACCTCGATCAGCCAGGCGGCGACCGCGTACCCGGGAAGCTGCGCGAGGGTGATGATCAGGGTGAAGCCGAACGACCGCACCAGGTCGAACCCCGCATCGACGAGGATGCTGGGGATCCAGATGAAGGCGCCGTAGTACGCGAAGTTCACGCAGAGCCAGACCACCCACAGACACAGCGTGCGGACGCGGAACTCCCCGTTCCACAGTGAGGCCAGACGCGCGCGTGACGTCACGGCGATCGCTCGCGATGCCGGTTCGCGGCGGATCGCGGGCGCGGGTACGACGCCGGCATCCGCCTCGAACGTCGAGACGATCCGGTCGGCCTCCGCGATCCGTCCGCGGGACGCGAGCCAGCGGGGGGACTCCGGCAGTCCCCAGCGCACGATCAGCGCGTAGACGGCGGGGATCGCACCCAGGGCGAATGCCCAGCGCCAGCCGTCCGCGGATGCCGGGATGACGAAGTATCCGATCAGTGCCGCGGCGGTCCATCCCACTGCCCAGAACGCCTCGAGGATCACGATCAGCCGCCCCCGGATGCGTGCGGGCGCGAACTCGCTCACATACGTCGAGGCGACGGGCAGTTCCGCGCCGAGACCGAGACCGACGAGGAACCGCAGCACCAGCAGCGCGGCGATGCCGCCGACGAGAGCGCTCGCTCCTGTCGCGACCCCGTAGACGAGCAGCGTGAGGGCGAACACCTGGCGGCGGCCGAGACGGTCGGCGAGCAGTCCGCCGATGGTCGCGCCGAGAGCCATCCCGAGGAAGCCGACGGATGCGATCCAGCCGGCATCCGTCTTCGTGAGGCCCCACTGCTGAGTGAGTGCGGCGAGGATGAACGAGATGAGGCCGACGTCCATCGCGTCGAGCGCCCACCCGACACCCGAGCCCGTCAGCAGCCGGAGATGGCGTCGGGTGAAGGTCAGATCGTCGAGGCGTCCCGCGAGAGAGGCGCGGCTCGGCAACGAGGTGTGGGCCATTCCCTCATCGTAGGGCTCGTGGGACGCCGCCCGACGCGCTCAGTCGCGGTCGGCGAGCAGCCTGCGGACCCGCGGGATGACCTCGGAGCCGTAGAGCTCGACGCTGCGCATCATCGCCTCGTGCGACAGCGTTCCCGTGGCGTACTTGAGGTCGAAGCGTCCGATCCCGAGCGTGGTGACCGTGTCGGCGATCTTCGCTGCCACACGATCGGGCGATCCGGCGTAGAGAGCGCCGGCGGGGCCGAGATCGTTCTGGAACCGCGCGCGGCTGTAGGGCGGCCACCCGCGCTCCCTGCCGATCGTGTTGTTCATCGCCTCGAAACCGGAGTACGCCTGCTCCCAGGCCTCCTCGTCGGTGTCGGCGATGTGGCCCGGCGAGTGGACGGCGATCGGGTGCGACGTCGTCCCGAACGAACCGACGGATCGGTGATAGAGGTCGACGAACGGACGGAATCGCCCCGCAGGACCGCCGATGATCGCGAGCATCAGACCGAGTCCATGGCGCGCCACACGCACGACCGACTCCGGGCTGCCGCCGACGCCGACCCACGTGCGCAAGCCCTTCTCGGTCTTCGGGAACACCTCGGCGTTCTCGAGCGAGGGCCGCATGGTGCCCGACCACGTGACAGGCTGCTCCTTCAGCAGTTCGACGAAGAGCTCGAGCTTCTGCTCGAAGAGCGCGTCGTAATCGCGCAGGTCGTACCCGAACAGCGGGAACGACTCGATGAAGGATCCGCGTCCGAGAACGACCTCGGCGCGCCCGTCGGACAGCGCGTCGAGCGTGGAGAACCGCTCGAAGACGCGCACCGGATCGTCGGAGGACAGCACGGTGACCGCCGTGCCGAGACGGATGTTCTTCGTCCGCGCTGCGATGGCGGCGAGTACCATCTCCGGCGACGACACCGCGAACTCCTTGCGGTGGTGCTCCCCCACCCCGAAGAAGTCGACGCCGACGCGGTCGGCCAACTCCGCCTGCTCCACGACGTTGCGGATCGTCTGCGCCCCGGACAGCAGCTCGCCGTCCTCACCGCGGGTGATGTCTCCGAACGTGTCCAGTCCGAACTCGATGTCCATGTGCGCCTCTTTCTATTCACACGAATGAACACCGGGTCGGATGGAAGCATTCCCTCAGCGCGTCAGCAGCGCGGTGCGCAGTGTGTCGAGGCCCACCCCGCCCATGTCCAGCGCACGCTTGTGGAACTGCTTGACGTCGAAGTCAGCGCCCTTCTCCGCCCGATACGCGTCACGCACCTGCTCCCAGATGCGCTGGCCGACCTTGTACGAGGGTGCCTGTCCGGGCCAGCCGAGGTAGCGGTTGACTTCGAACTGCACGAACTGATCCGACATGTTCACGTTCCTGCGCATGAACTCCAGCGCATAGTCCGCGTCCCACGTGCCCTGGCCGTCGAGCCGGGGCTTGCCGAGGTGCACGCCGATGTCGAGCACGACTCGAGCCGCGCGCATCCGCTGGCCGTCGAGCATGCCGAGTCGATCCGCGGGGTCGTCCAGATACCCGAGCTGCTGCATGAGGCGTTCGGCGTACAGAGCCCACCCTTCCGCATGACCGGAGGTGCCCGCGAGCAGGCGGCGCCAGCTGTTGAGCTCGGCGCGGTTGTAGACCGCCTGCGCGATCTGCAGGTGGTGTCCGGGGACACCCTCGTGATAGACCGTCGTCAGCTCGCGCCAGGTGTCGAACTCGGTGACGCCTTCGGGCACCGACCACCACATGCGGCCAGGACGCGAGAAGTCGTCCGTCGGACCGGTGTAGTAGATGCCGCCCTCCTGCGTCGGGGCGATCATGCACTCGAGCGTGCGGATCGCCTCCGGGATGTCGAAGTGCGTGGCGCCGAGCTCGGCGACCGCACGATCGCTGGTCTCCTGCATCCAGCGCTGCAGCGCCTCGGTGCCGACGAGCTTGCGCGAGGGGTCGGCCTCGAGGTGAGCCACGGCCTCTTCGACCGAAGCGCCCGGGAGGATCTCCCTCGCGATCGCGGTCTGCTCGGCGACCATGCGCTCGAGCTCCTCGCGACCCCACTCGTAGGTCTCGTCGAGATCGATCGTCGCGCCCAGGAACCGCCGCGAGTTGAGGGCGTAGAGCTCCCGGCCGACGGCGTCCTGCTCGTTCGCGGCCGGGGCCAGCTCCTCGGCGAGGAACCGGCGTAGCTCGTGGTACGCGACGCGTGCGGCGGCGGAGTTGTCCGCGAGGGTGCGGGCGAGCGATGCGGGCAGGTTGCCGTCCTCCGGCGCGGCGTCGGCGACGAACGCCGCGAAGAAGCCGTCGTCGGCGGTGTACCGGTCGATCTGGGTCGCGACCTCGACCACCTGTCGGCGGGCCGGCGTCACGCCGGCCGCGATGCCGGCCCGCAGCGTCTCGGTGTAGCCGCGCAGAGCGTCGGGCACGGCTGCGAGGCGGGTGGCGATGACGGACCAGTCGTCCGCGGACGCGGTCGGCATGAGGTCGAAGGCGGAACGCACGTCCTGCGCCGCGGACGCGATCACGTTGAGTTCGCGCAGGTGCCACTGCGCGTCGTGCAGCTCGAGGTCGAGGCTGAGTTCGGCGGAGAGGTCGGCCTTCGTGACCTCGTCGATCGCGTCCGTGGGCTCGAGGGCGGACAGCGTGGCGAGCGTCTTCCGAGTGGCTGCCGCGATCTCATCGTGTCCGGCGGGGCTCAGATCGCCGAACCGGTCGTTGACCTCGTCGCGACCGATGTAGGTGCCGAGCGTGGGCGCGAGCACCGCGATGGTGTCGACCCAGTCGTCGGCGACCTTGTCGATGGCGGAGGGGGTACGCGGAGAAGACGTCATCCCTTCAGCGTAGCCCGCCTCCCCACACGCAACATATCGGCCCGTCCGCGTCGCCGATCCGTGCGAGTCAGCGATCAGTGCGCTGCCTCGTTCCAGTCGTCGCCGCGGCCGACCTGCACGTCAAGCGGCACGGAGAGATCGGCGGCGTCGCCCATGCGCGACCGCACGATCTTCTCGGCGGCGTCCCACTCCCCCGGAGCCACCTCGACCACGAGCTCGTCATGGATCTGCAGCAGGACGCGTGATCCGAGGCCCTCGCGGCGCAGGTCGTCATGGATGTGCAGCAGCGCGATCTTCATGATGTCCGCAGCGCTGCCCTGGATCGGCGCGTTGAGCGCGGCGCGCTCCGCGTTCTCCCGCAGCACGCGGTTGGGGCTCGCGAGGTCGGGGAACGGACGGCGGCGGCCGAAGATGGTCTCGGTGTAGCCGACCTCCTTCGCCTTCATGACGGATGCCCGGAGATAGTCGCGCACCGCGCCGAAGCGGGCGAAGTACTCGACCATGAGCTGCTTGGCCTCCGACTGCTCGATGCGCAGCTGCTTCGACAGGCCGAAGGCCGAGAGACCGTAGACCAGACCGTACGACATGGCCTTGACCTTCGTGCGCATCGCGGCGGTGACGTCGGCGGGGTCCACCCCGAACACCCGAGCGCCGACGAAACGGTGGAGGTCCTCGCCGCTGTTGAACGCCTCGATGAGGCCTTCGTCACCGGAGAGATGAGCCATGATCCGCATCTCGATCTGGGAGTAGTCCGCGGTGAGGAGCGACTCGTACCCGTCGCCGACGCGGAACGCGCTGCGGATGCGACGCGATTCCTCGGTGCGCACCGGGATGTTCTGCAGGTTCGGGTCGGTGCTCGACAGCCGACCCGTCTGGCTGCCCGTCTGCACGTAGGTCGTGTGCACCCGGTGATCCGCGCCGATCGCGGTGTCGAGGGACTCGATGATCTGTCGCAGCTTCGTGGCCTCGCGGTGCTGCAGCAGCAGCCCGAGGAACGGATGCGGGTGCGACTCCTGGAGATCCGCCAGCACCGCGGCATCCGTCGAGTACCCCGTCTTGGTCTTGCGGGTCTTCGGGAGCTGCAGGTCGTCGAAGAGCACCTCCTGGAGCTGCTTGGGCGAGCCCAGGTTGAACTCGCGTCCGACGATGCCGAACGCGTCCTGCGCGATCGCATCCGCTCTGGTGGAGAGCTCGCCCGAGAACGTCGACAGGATGTCGTGGGAGACGGCGACGCCGGCGACCTCCATGTCCGCCAGGGTGAGCACAGTCGGGAGCTCGATCTCGGTCAGCACCCTGGCCACGGACTCCGGGATGTCGTCCCGGAGGGCGGCCGCGACACGCAGCGCGAACCATGCCTCCTGGGACGGCGTGGCGCCCTCGGTCTCGGGCACCAGCTGCGAGGGGTCGGCCTCGGGAAGCTTCTCACCCAGGTAGCGCTCGACGAGGTCACCGAGGGTCTTGTCGGGGAAGCTCGGACGCAGCAGCCAGCCGGCGAGGCTCGTGTCGTAGGCAAGGCCGCCGACGCGGATGCCGAGACGCCCGAGCGCCTTCACCTGCGGCTTCGCGTCGTGCAGCACCTTCGGGCTGTCGGACTCGATCCAGCTCCGCAGCGTCGATGCGGCATCGTCGCTCCAGTCGACCTCGCGCAGCTCCGTCTCCGTCGCCACTCCGAGACGGGTCGGGGCTCCGCCCTGGGTGAGGAGCCGGAGGGCGACCTCACCCTGCTGCGCCTCCGCCCATGCGAGCATCTCGGCGGGCGTCGACTGAACCGGCACGGGCATCTCGACCACCGCGGCCGGGTCGTCGGCGACCTCGCCGGCACCGACGGCCTCGAACACCCGCGGAAGAAGCGTGCGGAACTCGAGGCGGGCGAAGATGTCGCGCACCGCCTGGGCGTCGATCGGGGTCACTGCGAGATCGTCGGGCGCGACAGGGAGCTCGACATCGCGCAGTAGACGGTTGAGCTTGCGGTTGCGACGCACGTCGTCGATGTGGTCGCGGAGGTTGCCGCCGACGACCCCCTTGATCTCCTCGGCCCGGTCGAGCAGATCGTCGAGGGAGCCGAACTGGGTGAGCCACTTGACGGCCGTCTTCTCCCCCACCTTCGGGACGCCGGGAAGGTTGTCACTGGTCTCGCCGACCAGCGCCGCGATGTCCGGATACTGCTCGGGGCGGACGCCGTAGCGCTCCTGGACCGTCGTCGGGTCGTAACGCTTCAGCTGCGAGACCCCCTGGACGTTCGGGTACAGGAGGGTGATGTCGTCGGTGACCAGCTGGATCGTGTCGCGGTCGCCCGACACGACGAGCACGTCGTAGCCCTGTTCGGCGCCCTGCGTCGACAGCGTGGCGAGGATGTCGTCGGCCTCGATGCCCTCTTTCGTGAGCACGGGGATCGACATCGCCGCGAGGCAGTCCTGGAGGAGTGGGATCTGACCGCGGAACTCCTGCGGCGTCTCGGACCGGGTGGCCTTGTACTCGGGGTACTCGTCGGTGCGGAAGGAATGACGGGAGGTGTCGAAGGCGATCGCCATGTGGGTCGGCTGCTCGGCCTTGATCAGGTTCACCAGCATCGACAGGAAGCCGTAGATGGCGTTCGTGTGCTGGTTGTCCTTCGTCGTGAAGTTCTCGACCGGGAGGGCGAAGAAGGCGCGGTAGGCGAGCGAGTGGCCGTCGACGACCATGAGGGTAGGCTTTGCGGAGTCCGTCACCCTGTCAGCCTAACGAGGACCACTGACACCCGCAGAGGAGAACCATGAGCGAGACCGCCACCAGCCCCGGACTCGACTGGGCGACCGCCCGCGGCATGGGCGCCCTGGCCCAGAAGATGGGCATGGAGTTCCTCGAGTTCAGCGTCGAGCGCAGCGTCGCGACCATGCCCGTCGAGGGCAACACGCAGCCGGTCGGCCTCATGCACGGCGGCGCCTACGTCGTCCTCGGCGAGTCGCTCGGATCGATGTCCGCGAACCTGCACGCCGGCCCCGGACGCCTCGCGGTCGGCGTCGACATCAACGCCACGCACACCCGATCCGCCACGTCCGGCGTGGTGACCGGCGTCTGCACGCCCGTGCACCTCGGCCGCAGCATCACCGTGCACGAGATCGTCGTCACCGACGATCAGGGGCGGCGCTGCTCGACGATCCGGATCACCAACATGATCAAGGACGCTCCCGCGGCGAGCTGAGGGGCTCCTCCAGCAGCAGCTGGAAGAGGATGTGGTCCTGCCACTCCCCCGCGATGTGCAGGTATCGCGGAGCGACGCCGATGCGCTCGAAGCCCGCGCCGAGGAGCACCCGCTGCGACGGCACGTTGTGCAGCAGTGTCGCGGCCTGCAGCCGGTGCAGCCGGATCTCGGTCGTCGCGTACGCGGCGACCTGCGACACCGCCCGTGCGGCGATCCCACGGCGGAGACGGGTGCGGTCGACCCAGTAGCCGAGGTCCGCGCTCCGGAAGGCGCCGCGCACGATGTTGTTGAGGTTCATCCGGCCGCGGATGCGACCGTCCGAGGATTCGATCACGAATCTCACGGCCCGTCCGTCGGCGGCATCCATCAGGGTGTGCTCGACGTGACGCTCCTGAGCCGCGACCGTGAAGAAGTCCTCGTCGCGCAGCGGCTCCCAGGGAGCCAGGTGCTCGCGATTGGCGAGATACGCCCTCGCGAGCTCCGCGCCGTCGCCGGCACGCACCGGACGCAGGGTGTGCTCCGCGTCGAGCGGCAGCACCGACTACTTCTTCGGAGCGAGCTGCTCGATGATCGCCTTCGCGACGTCCTGCATCGTGAGACGGCGGTCCATCGACGCCTTCTGGATCCAGCGGAACGCCTCGGGCTCCGAGAGCCCCATCTTCTCGTTCAGCAGACCCTTCGCGCGATCGACCAGCTTGCGGGTCTCGAAGCGCTCGACCATGTCGGCGACCTCGGCCTCGAGCGTGATGATCTGCTCGTGGCGGGCCAGGGCGATCTCGATCGCGGGGAGCAGATCGTTGGGCGTGAACGGCTTGACGACATAGGCCAGCGCACCCGCCTCGCTCGCACGCTCGACGAGCTCTTTCTGGCTGAACGCGGTGAGGAGCACGACGGGGGCGATGTTGCCCTTGTGGAGCTTCTCGGCCGCGCTGATGCCGTCGAGCTGAGGCATCTTGACGTCCATGATGACGAGATCCGGACGCAGCTCGGTCGCGAGGGCGACGGCGGTCTCGCCGTCTCCTGCCTCGCCGACGACGTCGAAGCCGTTGTCGCGGAGGATCTCGACGATGTCGAGACGGATCAGCGACTCGTCCTCGGCGACGACGACGCGTCGGGGTGCGGATGCCGTGGGCTGCTCAGCTGCCTGTTCTTGCTCGGTCACACCACCATCCTAGTGGAGAGCGTCTCGGAGGACTCCGAGACGCTTCGCGCGGGCGTCGTCCCGATCGGCTCTGCGATACAGTCGAAGGCGCGACACACGAGCCGGCGTGGCGGAATGGCAGACGCGGAGCACTCAAAATGCTTTGTCCGAGAGGGCGTGTGGGTTCGAGTCCCACCGCCGGCACCGAGGGTCGACGAGCGAGCGGGACGACGGCGGCCGCGTCGTCAACCCCATCCTGCGACCGCCGTTGAGTCCCCTAGTCTCCAGGCATGGCAGACATCTCGACAGGCGATCGCGTCAGCTGGAACACCTCTCAGGGCCGCACCAGGGGGAAGGTCGTCGAACGGAAGACGCGCGACTTCACCTTCGCGGGGCAGCATTTCACGGCATCCGCCGACGAACCCGCGTACATCGTGGAGTCCGAGAAGTCGGGCGACAAGGCGGCGCACAAGGGGTCCGCGCTGCGGAAGCTGAAGTCCTGAACCGCCTCCGCCACTGGCCCGTGCGCACCTCATGCACTAGACAGAGGGCATGAGCGCTCGCGCCAGACCGGACATCTGGAATCGGACCAGAGGCCGGCGGCGCGTGTTCCTGGCGATTCTCGCGATCGTGGCGATCGTCGCCGGCGTCCTCTCCGTCGATGCCATCCGTCGGCACGTAGAGGAGGAGGCGGACCTTCGGACCGACGCCGCCTTCTACCGCGCCCCCGACCCGCTGCCCGCCGGCGAACCCGGAGAGGTCATCCGCGTCGAGGAGATCGCGAGTGCTCCTCTCGGATCCACCGCCTGGCGGTTCCTCTACCATTCGCGCGACCTCGACGGGGAGGATGTCCCGGTCTCCGCGATCGTGATCGTGCCCGACGCGCCCCCACCCGCCGACGGGCGCACGGTCGTCGCCTGGGGGCACCCGACGACCGGCGCCGCCGTGACGTGCGCGCCCTCGCTCGATCTCGATCCGTTCCAGCTCATGGAGGGCGTGCACGAGTTCTTGCTCGAGGGCTATGCCGTGGTCGCCACCGACTATCCCGGCCTTGGCGTCGCTGCGGCGTCCTCGTACCTGCTCGGCATCCCGGAGTCGAACAGCGTCCTCGATGCGGTGCGTGCGGCCAGGGCCATCCCCGAGACCCGCATCGGCGACGAGTTCGTGCTCTGGGGGCACTCCCAAGGGGGTCAGGCCGTGCTCTTCGCCGCGGAACGGGCGGCGCAGTATGCGCCGGAGCTCGATCTCCTCGGCGTCGCCGTCGCCGCGCCCGCGGCCGATCTCACGGAGCTCATGAGCGACGACATCATCGACGTCTCCGGCGTCACGATCGCGTCCTACGCGATTCCGGCATACCAGGCGGCGTACGCGGACCGGTACTCCCCCGCGGAGCTCGCCGCCATCCTCACGCCGGCCGGGGCCTCGGCGACGCCCGAGATGGCGGCGCTGTGCCTGCTGTCCGAGAACGCCCGCATCCACGCGATCGCGGATCCCCTCATCGGCCGCTTCGTGACGAGTGATCCGGCGACGACCGAACCGTGGCGGACCCTGCTCGAGGAGAACAGCGCCGGCGGCTCGCCGATCGAGGTCCCCGTGTTCGTCGGCCAGGGGCTCGCCGACCGGCTCGTCCGCCCCGAGGCGACGGAAGACTACGTCGAGCTGCTCTGCACGCAGGGTGCCGATGTCCGGTTCCTCCGGTACACCGACGTGGACCACGGCTTCGCCGCCTACGCGGCGCTGCCCGACATGCTCACCTGGCTCTCGACGGTGACCGCCGGCGCGAAGCCCCCGAGCGACTGCCGGTGACCGCGACTCACCATTCGGTGACCGCGACTCATCCCTCGGCGAGGGCCACGACCTCGGCGATCACCCGAGGGTCGGCGAGCACCCGGAAGTGCCCTCCGGTCTCGAGCCGGACGTTCTTGCGCGCCCCCGGGAGTTCGCTGCTCTCGGGGATGTGCGGATCGAACTCCCCGTAGATCGACACGATGCGGTCGTTCACCCCGGTGTTGCGACCGAGCTCGAGGATCCCCGGGTCGGTGGGCGAGAACGAGCGCAGGGACGGCACCAGGAACAGCCGGGCATAGCGGGATCCGCCGAAGGGGGTCGCCACCGCGACCATGCCCCTCACCCGCGAGCCGGCCGGGCCACTCATGACGCGCTTGCCGGCGAGTCCGCCCTTGCTGTGCGCCACGAGCACGACGTCGTCCAGACCCTCCGATTCGAGGAACGCCTCGACGAGGCGTGCGGCGTCCGCCACCGGCTTCCGGTTGTGGCGGAGCTGATCGAGCACGAACACGGGATGGCCCCGACCGTGCAGCGTGGTGATCAGCGGCTGCAGGAACCGCCACGTCTCGTAGACCCCGGGGATGATCAGGACGGGCACGCCGGCGCCGCTCCGGAACGCCGCGGGATCCCCTCGGTCGAAAGCCGCTCTGACCTGCCAGTACGCGGCGTAGACGTAATCAGCGAGCCACCAGGCCGCGTTCCTCAGCGCGCCGATGATGCCCTCCCGTTCCTCGGTCGCATCGGCGTGGGGCCCTTCGCAAGGAGACCGGCCGCCCAGGCGGAGACTGCCGCCCCGACCGCTGCGGGCGCGGAGTGCTGCACGTTGTGGGCGTGACCGGCCAGCTCGACGAGGTCGACCATCGCCGCGTCGCCCAGACGGCGGCACCAGTCGGCCCCGGCGACCGCATCGTCGCCGCCTCGCACGAGCAGCACCGGGACGCTCGACCGACGGAGGCGCTCCTGCGTCGGGTACTCCACCATGTGCCGCACCTGACGGAGATACCACCGGATGCCGCAGCGGATGTAGTCGGTGAAGACGATGGCGTTCGCGGCGAGCGACTCCCGCAGCGTGTCGACCGCGAGCGCGCGGCCCTGGGCCGGGAGCGACCGATGATGATCGTCGACGACGGGCCCGATCAGGACCACGCCGATCACACGGTCCGGAGCCGCGAGAGACGTCTCGATCGCCCACTGCGCGCCCATCGAGTGTCCGACCAGGATCGCCTCCGTCACCCCCGTCATCGCGAGCAGGCGACCGAGCACGCCACCCATCGCTGCGATGTCGAGATCACGAGCGGGAGCAGGAAGGCCGGCGAAGCCGGGCAGGTCGACGGACAGCACACGCGCGTGCACGGCGAGCTGCGCGTGCAGCCGAGCCAAGGACCGATGCGACATGCCGACGCCGTGGATCAGGACGTAGGTCGGGGTGTCCGACGCGACGCGGTCGGCTGATTCATGCAGACGCAGGGCGAACCCGTCGACCACCAGGCGTCGTCGAGTCGTCATGGCGTCACGATATCGACCTCGTCCCCTCCGGGAGAGCGGGTTGACAACGCCACCGGCGGGCGGTCACTCGGCCCGATTCGTCGCTCAGCGACGCTTCCGGGTCGTCGAGTATGAGCTGCTGATCCCGCGGAGCAGGCCGACGGCGAAGAGGGCGAGCCCCACTCCCCCGAGCGACATGAAGAGCATCGGGACCCAGGCCCAGATCTCACTGCGACGCGTCGAGATCGTCTCGGCCAGCCTCCCGTCGACATGGACGCCGATGAGGACCGCGCCGGAGAGGAGTGCCAGACCGAGGACGAGGATCACGACGGCGAGCAGGGTGGGCTGCCACCGGGCCGGTGCCGCTGAGCGGCTCGCGTCACGGACGTGCACCTCGTCGCGGAGTGAGGTTTCGTCGATCTGCGGTCTCCAGTGGTCGAAAAGCCGGCGCATGGATCCTCCGATCGTCGTCCCGGCGGGAGACGAAGAAAGGGTGGGGCTCTCGCCCCACCCTCGCTTCACCGTCCGATCAGACGGTCGCCTCCTTGTAGATGGGCGCTGCGCCGTTCACGGCGTCGCCGACCTTGTGGACGCGGATGTCGTTGGTCGACCCGACGATCCCGGGAGGGGATCCGGAGATCACGACGACCTTGTCGCCCTCGACGGCGAGACCGCTCTTCAGCAGATAATCGTCGACCTGCAGGTACATGAGGTCGGTGTGCTGCACCATGTCGACGAGCGTCGAGCGGATGCCCCACGTCAGCGCCATGCGGCGGCGGATGTCGGGCTCCGGGGTGAACGCCAGCATCGGGATGCGGGACCGGAGACGCGACAGGCGACGAGCGGAGTCGCCGGACTGCGTGAAGACGCACAGGAACTTCGCGTCGACGAACTCGGCGACCTCGAGAGCCGCGAGCGTGATCGCGCCGCCCTGGGTGCGCGGCTTGTTGGTGAGCGGCGCGATGCGCTCCAGGCCGTGCTCCTCGGTGGACTCGATGATCCGGGCCATGGTCTCGACGACGACGACCGGGTAGTCGCCGACGCTGGTCTCGCCCGAGAGCATCACGGCGTCGGCGCCGTCGAGGACGGCGTTCGCGACGTCGGAGGTCTCGGCGCGGGTCGGCACCGGGCTGTTGATCATCGACTCGAGCATCTGCGTCGCGACGATGACCGGCTTGGCGTTGCGACGTGCGAGCTCCACCGCCCGCTTCTGCACGATCGGCACGGCCTCGAGCGGGAGCTCCACGCCGAGGTCGCCGCGGGCGACCATGATGCCGTCGAACGCGTCGACGATCCCCTCGAGCGCGTCGACGGCCTGCGGCTTCTCGACCTTGGCGATGACGGGGACGCGCACGCCCTCCTCGGCCATGATCTCGTGGACGCGCGTGACGTCCTCCGCGTTGCGCACGAACGACAGCGCGATGAGGTCGGCGCCGGTGCGCAGACCCCAGCGGAGGTCGTCCTCGTCCTTCTCGCTGAGCGCCGGGACGTTGACGGCGACGCCGGGCAGGTTGATGCCCTTGTTGTTCGAGACGGCGCCCGCGACGATGACGCGCGTGGTGACGGTGACGCCGTCGGTCTCGACGACCTCGACGCGCACCTTCCCGTCGTCGATGAGGAGGAAGTCGCCGGGCTTCACATCCTGCGGGAGGCCCTTGAACGTCGTGCCGCTGATCTCGCGGTTGCCGACGATGTCCTCGGTGGTGATCTTGAAGATGTCGCCCTCGGCCAGGTCGTACGGGCCGCCCTCGAACTTGCCGAGACGGATCTTCGGCCCCTGCAGGTCGACGAGGATGGCGACGGCACGGCCGGCGTCGTCCGCGGCACGGCGGACGTTCGCGTAGTTGTTCTCGTGGACGGAGTAGTCGCCGTGGCTGAGGTTCAGGCGAGCGACGTCCACTCCGGCGTCGATGAGGGCACGAACGGTCTCATAGGTCGAAGTTGCAGGGCCCAGGGTGGCGACGATTTTCGCGCGTCTCAACAGATTCTCCAGGGTAGAGGGGGATAGAAATCAGGGCGACGATGCCTGGCTCAGCCTACGCGGGCTGAAGGCCGATCGCGACATCGTGGGGGCGCACCGGCTCGGGCAGCACGGTCTCTCCCATGAGGAAGCGATCGACGTTCGCCGCGGCCGCGCGGCCCTCCGCGATCGCCCACACGATGAGCGACTGCCCGCGTCCGGCGTCGCCGGCCACGAAGACGCCCGGCACCGTGGACTCGTAGGACGAGTCGCGCTGGAATGCGCCCCGGTCGGTCACCTGAGGACGCGTCTCGTCGGTGAACCCGTCCTGCTCCGGGCCGGTGAAGCCCATCGCGATCAGCACGAGGTCGGCCGGGATCTCGCGCTCCGTGCCGCTCTTGGGCACGCGTCGTCCGTCGATGTACTCGGTCTCGGCCACGCGCAGCGCCCGCACCTCGCCGACCTCGTTCGAGAGGAACTCGACGGTCGATGCGAGGAACACACGCTCGCCGCCCTCCTCGTGCGCGGACGACACCTCGAAGACGGTGGGCATCATCGGCCACGGCTGGTGGCCGGGCCGATCGGCGCCCGGCCGCTTGCCGATGGCGAGGTTGGTCACGCTCAGTGCGCCCTGGCGGTGGGCGGTGCCGATGCAGTCGGCGCCGGTGTCGCCACCGCCGATGACGATGACGTGCTTGCCCTCCGCCGTGATCTGGTCGGTGACCTTGTCGCCGGCGACCGCGTGGTTCGACTCGACGAGGTACTCCATCGCGAAGTGCACGCCGTCCAGATCGCGGCCGGGGATCGCGAGCTCGCGGGGAACCGTCGAGCCGGTGGCGATCACGACCGCGTCGTAGCGCGCGCGGAGGTCCGCCCACGAGATGTCCTTGCCGATCGAGACGCCCGCACGGAAGCGGGTGCCCTCCTCCTGCATCTGGCGCAGGCGGGCCTCGAGCTGTCCCTTCTCCATCTTGAAGTCGGGGATGCCGTAGCGCAGGAGTCCGCCGATGCGGTCGTCGCGCTCGAACACGGCGACGGTGTGACCGGCGCGCGTCAGCTGCTGTGCAGCCGCGAGACCCGCGGGGCCGGACCCCACGACCGCGACGGTCTTGCCGGTGAGACGGGCCGGCGGCTGGGGCTCGACCCATCCCTTGGCGAACGCCTCGTCGATGATCGAGACCTCGATCTGCTTGATCGTGACGGGCGGCTGGTTGATGCCGAGCACACACGCACTCTCGCACGGCGCCGGGCACAGACGACCGGTGAACTCCGGGAAGTTGTTGGTGGCGTGCAGGCGGTCGATCGCCGCACGTCCCTCCCCTCGCCACGTCAGGTCGTTCCACTCCGGGATCAGGTTGCCCAGCGGGCATCCGGAGTGGCAGAACGGCACGCCGCAGTCCATGCACCGGCTGGCCTGGCGGCGGAGCACGGCCTGGTCTCCCGGCTCGTACACCTCCTTCCAGTCCATGATGCGCACCGGCACGGGGCGCCGCTGGGGAAGCTCACGCTCGGTGACCTTCAGAAAACCTTTGGGATCAGCCACCGGTCACCTCCAGGATGCGGTTCCAGACGATGTCGCCGTCGGGGTCGATCCCCTCGGCGACGGCCTCCTCGCGCATGCTGCGCACTGCGGCGTAGTCCCGCGGGAGCACCTTCGTGAACTGACCGGCGATGTCGTCGAACCCGGCCAGGATGTCGGAGCCGAGCGGTGAGCCCGTCCGCTCCACGTGCTCCGCGATCAGGCTGCGCAGCACCTCGAGATCGGCGCGGTCGAGCGGCTCGAGCAGGAGCTCGCCGCTTCCCAGCGACTGCGCGTTGACCTTGCCGGTGTCGAGGGAGCGGATGTACGCCACTCCCCCGGACATGCCGGCCCCGAGGTTGCGACCGGTCGAGCCGAGGATCACCGCGACGCCTCCGGTCATGTATTCGAGGGCGTGGTCTCCGACGCCCTCGACCACGGCCGTCGCGCCGGAGTTGCGAACGAGGAACCGCTCGCCGACGACGCCGGACAGGAACATGGTCCCCGCGGTCGCGCCGTAGCCGATCACGTTGCCCGCGATGACGTTCTCGTGCGGAGCGATCTCGGCGCCGCGCGCCGGTCGGATCGAGATGTCGCCGCCGGACAGGCCCTTGCCGACGTAGTCGTTCGCGTCTCCTTCGAGGCGCAGGACGATGCCGGACGGGAGGAACGCGCCGAGCGACTGTCCCGCCGTGCCGTGCAGCGTGACATCCACCGTGCCGCGAGGAAGACCCGCCGCGCCGTGGCGCGAGGTCACCTGGTGGCCGAGCATCGTGCCCACGGCGCGCTCGGTGTTCGCGATCGGCAGCTCCACCACCACGGGGTCCCCGTTGAGGAGCGCACCCTTGGCGATGTCGATGAGCTGCACGTCGAAGTGCTTCTCGAGCTCGTGATCCTGCGTCCGTCGGCTGCGCCGCGCCTCCCCGGCGGGGAACGCCGGCCCGTCGAGCACCGGGCTCAGGTCGAGACCGTCCGCCTTCCAGTGCTCCACCGCGGCGTCGACCTCGATGAGCTCCGCGCGGCCGACGATCTCGTCGATCGAGCGGAAGCCGAGCTCGGCGAGGAGCTCGCGCACCTCTTCGGCGATGAACTCCATGAAGTTGACCACGAACTCGGGCTTGCCGGTGAACCGCTCGCGCAGCGCGGGGTTCTGCGTGGCGACGCCCACCGGGCAGGTGTCGAGGTGGCAGACGCGCATCATGATGCAGCCGCTCACGACGAGCGGCGCGGTCGCGAAGCCGAACTCCTCGGCTCCGAGCAGCGCGCCGATGATGACGTCGCGCCCGGTCTTGAGCTGGCCGTCGACCTGCACCACGACCCGGTCGCGCATGCCGTTGAGCATGAGCGTCTGCTGGGTCTCGGCGAGGCCGAGCTCCCACGGCGTGCCGGCGTGCTTGAGCGAGTTCAGCGGGCTCGCGCCCGTGCCTCCGTCATGCCCGGACACGAGGATGACGTCGCTGAGCGCCTTCGCCACACCCGCCGAGACCGCGCCGATGCCCGACTGGCTGACGAGCTTCGTGTGGATCCTCGCCTCGGGATTGGCCCTCTTCAGATCGAAGATGAGCTGCTTGAGGTCCTCGATCGAGTAGATGTCGTGGTGAGGCGGCGGGGAGATCAGGCCGACGCCGGGAGTTCCACCGCGCGTGCGGGCGACCCACGGGTACACCTTCTGCGGCGGCAGCTGACCGCCTTCGCCGGGCTTGGCGCCCTGGGCGAGCTTGATCTGGATGTCGTCCGCCTCGGTGAGGTAGAGGCTCGTGACTCCGAATCGTCCGGAGGCGACCTGCTTGATCGAGCTGCGCCGTTCCGGGTCGACGAGGCGGTCCGCATCCTCGCCGCCCTCTCCGGTGTTCGACTTGCCGCCGATCCGGTTCATGGCGATGGCCAGCGTCTCGTGCGCCTCGCGGGAGATCGAGCCGTAGCTCATCGCTCCCGTCGAGAAGCGCTTGACGATCGCCGAGACCGGCTCGACCTCGTCGAGCGGCACGGGCTTGCGTGTACCCGTGCGCAGCTTGAACAGACCGCGGAGCGTCTTCAGCTCGGACGCCTGGTCGTCGACGAGCTTCGTGTACTCGCGGAAGATGTCGTACCGGCGCTCGCGGGTGGAGTGCTGCAGCTTGAACACCGTCTCGGGACTGAAGAGGTGCGGCGATCCGTCACGGCGCCACTGGTACTCGCCGCCCGACCACAGGCGCTCGTGCGCACGGGCCGCGGCGTCCTCCGGGTAGGCGTAGTCGTGACGCGCCTGGTTCTCGCGGAAGATCTCCTCGATGCCGATGCCGCCGAGCTTCGACTCGGTGCGCGTGAAGTACTTGTCGATGAACTCCTCGCTCAGGCCCACGGCCTCGAACACCTGTGCGCCCGCGTACGACGACACGGTCGAGATGCCCATCTTGGACATGATCTTCAGCACGCCCTTGCCGAGCGCGTAGATCAGGTTCTTGACGGCCTTCTCGGGACTGATCCCGGTGATGTACCCGGTGCGCACGAGGTGCTCGACCGTCTCCATCGCCAGGTACGGGTTGATCGCCGAGGCGCCGTAGCCGATCAGCGTCGCGACGTGGTGCACCTCGCGCACGTCCCCGGCTTCGACGATCAGGCCGACCTTCATCCGGTTCTCGCGACGGATGAGGTGGTGGTGGATCGCCGACACCATGAGCAGGGACGGGATCGGGGTCAGATCCTTGTTCGAGTCCCGGTCGGACAGGATGATGAACTCCGCACCCTGGGCGATGGCCTCGTCGACCTCGTCGCACATCTCGCTGAGACGCTGCTCGAGCGTGTTGGAGCCGGCGTCGAAGTGGTAGAGCCCCTTGATGGTCGCGCTCGAACGATCGGGCAGCGCCTTGTCGATGTGGCGGATCTTCGCGAGCTCGTCGTTGTCGATGACGGGGAAGTCGAGCGACACCGTGCGGGTGTGGTCGGGTCCCCACGTCAGCAGGTTGCTCTCCGGTCCGAGACCGAGCTTGAGGCTGGTGACGACCTCTTCGCGGATCGAGTCGAGAGGCGGGTTCGTGACCTGCGCGAACTGCTGCGTGAAGTAGTCGAAGAGCAGACGCGGCCGCTTGCTGAGCACGGCGATCGGGGTGTCCGACCCCATGGCGCCGAGCGGCTCCGCACCGTTCTGACCCATCGGGGTCAGCAGGATGCGCACCTCCTCCTCGGTGTAGCCGAAGGTGCGCTGACGTCGCGTGATCGACGCCGGCGGGTGCACGATGTGCTCGCGTTCGGGGAGATCGGCGAGACGCACCGATCCGGCATCCAGCCACTCCTGCCACGGGTGCAGGGTCGCGAGGTCGTGCTTGATCTCCTCGTCCTCGATGATGCGCTGCTGCGCGGTGTCGACGAGGAACATCTTGCCCGGCATCAGGCGTCCGCGACGCTTGATGCGCTCGGGCTCGAACGTGAGCACGCCCGTCTCCGACCCGATGACGATGAGGCCGTCCGTCGTCTCGGTCCAGCGTCCGGGGCGGAGGCCGTTGCGGTCGAGCGTGGCGCCGACCAGCGTGCCGTCGGTGAAGATGAGCGCGGCCGGGCCGTCCCACGGCTCCATCTGGTTGGAGTGGTACTCGTAGAACGAGCGCAGCTCGGGCGAGATGTCCGACTGCTTCTCGTACGCCTCGGGCACCATCATCATGATGGCGTGCGGGAGGCTGCGGCCCGTGAGCGTCAGCAGCTCGAGCACCTCGTCGAACGAGGCGGAGTCGCTCGCTCCGTCGGTGCAGATCGGGAGGAGCGGTGCGACGTCGCCCAGGAGCTCGGACTCGAGCTGCGACTGGCGCGCACGCATCCAGTTGCGGTTGCCTCCGACCGTGTTGATCTCGCCGTTGTGGGCGAGCATGCGCAGCGGCTGCGCGAGCGGCCACGACGGGAACGTGTTGGTCGAGTAGCGGGAGTGCACGACCGCGAGCTCCGACATGAAGCGCTCGTCCTGCAGGTCGGGGTAGAACGGCTCGAGCTGGAGCGTCGTGACCATTCCCTTGTAGCCGAGGGTCCTGGCCGAGAGCGACACGAAGTAGGCGCCGAGCTCATGGCCGGCGCGCTTGCGCAGCCGGTAGGCGATGCGGTCCAGTGCGATGCCGGTGAGAGGGGCGTCGGAGTGCGTCGCCCCGCCGGCGCTCACGAACAGCTGCTCGAAAGCGGGCCGCGCCTCGTCGGCGAGCTTGCCGAGGTGCTCGTTGACGGTGGGGACCTCGCGCCAGCCGAGGACGCGAAGCCCCTCGGAGCGGGCGATCTTCTCGATCCCCGCCTTCTGCTCGCGACGGACGCTGGAGTCGCGCGGCAGGAAGGCGAGTCCCGCGGCGTACTCGCCGACCGGGGGGAGCTCGAAATCGACGACCGCACGCAGGAACGCGTCCGGCATCTGGGTCAGGATGCCCGCGCCGTCACCGGTGCCGGCGTCGGAGCCGATCGCACCGCGGTGCTCCAGGTTGCGCAGCGCCTCGAGCGCCAGCGCGATGATGTCGTGGCCCGCCTCGCCGCGGAGGGTCGCGACCATGGCGAGGCCGCAGGCGTCCTTCTCGAACGCGGGGTTGTACATGCCCTGCTTCGGGGGGTAGGCGCCGGACGCGCCGTACGGAGGCTGAAAATACACCTGTACCGTCCTCAGATCTTCGGATGACCCGGGGACGTCATTGGCCGGGTGGATGCGATGGGGTCCGCACGGAGCGGTCGGCTATCGGGAGCCTTCCTGGTCCGTGGGAGCGGTGCTTGTGGCGCTGGCTCCTGCGGCGACGACGTCGGACGGAGGCTCACTCAGGTCCACGAAGTCGGAGGGATTGTCCTGCGATTCTACATCAGCGTCGACATCCTTCCTTCCGCGGCCCGGCTGGTACGGCGAGGGCTCGAGTCCCGGGTGCCGACGCGACTGCACGACGAGGATGGCGAGACCCACGACGACGCCGATGATGGCGGCCCAGACGTTGCTGCGGAGGCCGAGGATGATCTCGCTCGGATCGATGCGGATGGACTCCCACAGGATGCGACCGGCGCTGTACCAGATCAGGTAGATCGCGAAGAGCCGACCCCACTGCAGGGAGGTGGCCTTGCGGCTCAGCCACAGCAGCACGATGACGCCGAGCCCGTTCCAGATGACCTCGTAGAGGAACGTGGGGTGGAAGAGCGTGCCCTCGGGGAGCCCCGGGGGGAACGCCGCGTTGTCGGACGGGATCTCGAGACCCCAGGGCAGGTCGGTCGGGAGTCCGTAGAGCTCCGCGTTGAACCAGTTGCCGAAGCGGCCCATGGCCTGGGCGAGCAGGAGCCCCGGCGCGAGCGCGTCGGCGAACGTCCAGAAGCGGATCCCGGTCCAGCGGCAGCCGAGGTAGGCGCCGACGGCGCCGCCGATGAGGGCGCCGAAGATGGCGATGCCGCCCTCCCAGATCGCCCACACCGAGCCCGGCTCGAACGGGTTCCACGTGTTCTTGCCCTCGCCGAAGTAGAAGCCGGGGTGGGTGAGGACGTGGAAGATGCGCGCGCCGATGATGGCGAGCGGCACGGCGAGGATCGAGATGTCGATGACGACCCACGGCTCGGCCCCGCGTCTGGTCAGACGGTGGTTCGTCAGCAGCACGGCGACGATGATGCCGGCGATGATGCACAGCGCGTAGAAGTGGATCCGCAGCGGGCCGAGGTCGATGTACGAGACCGGAGGGCTGGGGATGCTGGCGAGCACGCCGCTGAGGGTGCTGTGGAGCGCGTGGGACATGAGTGCGATTCTAGTTCTCGTGTGCGGGGCGCGCCGACGACGTGCCGACGGCCAGGTTTCGGGTGACCTCGGCCAGGGCGGGGATGCCGCCGTCGCGGAGGGCGCGGACGAGCGCGGTGCCGACGATCGCGCCGTCCGCGTACTCGGAGACGCCGGCGATCTGCTCGGCGGTCGAGATGCCGATGCCCACGCAGGCGCGGGTGGCACCCTGGGCGCGCAGACGGCCGACGAGCGTGCGTGCGGCGCGGTCGAGCTCGGCCCTCTCCCCCGTGATGCCCATGGTCGAGACCGTGTAGACGAAGCCGGTCGACGACTCGACGACGAGCTTGAGACGCTCGTCCGACGACGTCGGCGCGGCGAGGAAGACCCGGTCCAGGCCCGTGCGCTCGCTCGCGGCGATCCACTCGTCGGCGACCTCGGGCGTGATGTCGGGGGTGATGAGTCCGGCACCGCCGGCGGCGAGGAGGTCGTCGGCGTAGCGGTCGACGCCGTACTGGAACACGGGGTTCCAATAGGTCATCACGAGCACCGGCACGTCGGTGGCCTCGGTGATGGCCCGCACGGCGGTGAACAGATCGGCCATCCGGAAGCCGTTCGCGAGCGCCGCGGTCGTCGCCTCCTGGATCACCGCGCCGTCCATGACCGGGTCGCTGTACGGCGGCCCGAGCTCGATGATGTCGACCCCGTTCTCCGCGAGGGTGATCGCGGCGCGGATGCTGGTGTCGAGATCCGGGTAGCCGACGGGCAGGTACCCGACGAAGGCGCTGCGACCCGCGGCTTCCGCCCTGCGGATCGCCTCTTCGACGCGGCTCATAGCTGAGGCTCCCCCTTCGACACGGCGTCCTCTTCCGCGGTCTCCTCGGCGACGTCGTGCTCGAGGGCCTCCCTGTCGTACAGGTCGAAGTACCGGGCCGCCGTGTCCATGTCCTTGTCTCCCCGACCGGAGAGGCACACCGCGAGGACGGCATCCGGCCCGAGCTCCCTGCCCAGTCGCAGAGCGCCGGCGAGAGCGTGCGCCGATTCGATCGCCGGGATGATGCCCTCGGTGCGGCTCAGCAGGCGCAGCGCCTGCATCGCCTCGTCATCCGTGGCCGGGATGTACTCGGCCCTGCCGATGTCCGCGAGCCACGAGTGCTCGGGGCCGACGCCCGGGTAGTCGAGCCCCGCGGAGATCGAATGCGACTCGACGGTCTGGCCGTCCTCGTCCTGCAGGACGTAGGTCTTCGCGCCGTGCAGGATGCCGGGGCGCCCGCGCTCGATCGATGCCGCGTGCTTCGGGGTGTCGACGCCGTCGCCGGCGGCCTCGACTCCGTACAGCTTCACGCCGTCGTCGTCGAGGAACGCGTCGAACATGCCGATCGCGTTCGAGCCTCCGCCGACGCAGGCGATGACCGCGTCGGGCAGGCGTCCGGCCTCGTCGAGGAGCTGCTGACGGGCCTCTTCGCCGATGATCTTCTGGAAGTCGCGGACCATCGCCGGGAACGGATGCGGCCCGGCCGCGGTCCCGAAGATGTAGTTGGTGGTCTCGACCGAGGCGACCCAGTCGCGGTACGCGTCGTTGATCGCGTCCTTCAGGGTGCGCGAACCCGAGGTGACCGCGACGACCTCGGCGCCGAGCAGCCGCATCCGGGCGACGTTGAGCGCCTGGCGCTCGGTGTCGACCTCGCCCATGTAGATCGTGCAGTCGAGTCCGAACAGGGCGGCAGCCGTCGCGGTCGCCACGCCGTGCTGTCCCGCTCCGGTCTCGGCGATCACGCGGGTCTTGCCGAGCCGCTTGGTGAGCAGCGCCTGACCCAGAACGTTGTTGATCTTGTGGGATCCGGTGTGGTTGAGGTCCTCCCGCTTGAGGAAGACCCGCGCTCCCCCGGCGTGCTCGGCGAAGCGCTGGACCTCGGTGAGGGGCGACGGGCGTCCGGCGTACGAGCTCAGCAGCGACGCGAGCTCGTCGCGGAAGGCCGGATCGACGATGGCCTCCGCATAGGCGGCCGAGAGCTCGTCGATCGCCGCGATCAGCGATTCGGGCATGTACCGTCCGCCGTACTCGCCGAACATCGGACCGTGCTGATCGCGCAGGCTCATGAGACCTCCAGGAAGCTCTTCAGTGTGGCGACGGGGTCGCCCGTCACCAGGGCCTCCCCGATCAGGACGACGTCGGCGCCCGCGGAGCGGTAATGCGCGACATCGGCGGGCGTGAGCACCGCCGACTCGGCGATCCTCACGGCGGACTCGGGGATGCGGTCGACGAGGCGGCCGAACAGGTCGCGGTCGAGCTCGAGCGTCTTCAGATCACGGGCGTTCACCCCGATGAGCGGCGCGCCGAGGTCGATCGCCGCCTCGAGCTCGTCGGCCGCGTGCGTCTCGACGAGCGGCGTCATGCCGAGGTCGGTGATGAAGCCGAAGAGGTCGTGCAGCACCGCAGGCTCCAGCCCGGCGACGATCAGGAGCACGAGGTCGGCGCCCGCCGCGCGCGCCTCGAGCACCTGATACCGCGTGGCGATGAAGTCCTTGCGGAGCACCGGCAGCGAGACGCGCGCGGTGACGGCCTCGAGGTCGGCCAGGCTGCCCCCGAAGCGGCGCTCCTCGGTGAGGACGCTGATCGCGGAGGCTCCGCCCGTCTCGTACAGCGAGGCCTGGTGCGCGGGGTCCGGGATCTCGGCGAGTGCACCGCGCGACGGACTGGCGCGCTTGACCTCGGCGATGATCTTGACGCGGTCGGCGCGGGAGAGGAAGGACAGGGCGTCGCGGGCGGCGGGGCGCGCGAGAGCGTCGCGCTCCACCTCGGCCAGCGGCCGGGTGAGAGCGCGACGCTCCGCGTCTGCGACTGCGCCGGCCGTGAGGTCGGCGAGGACCACTAGTGCGCCTTCGGCTGGTACTTGGGGCCCTTCACGCCGTAGCCGGCCCGTGCCAGGGCCCAGCCCACGATCGCGCCGATCGGGATGAGGGCGGCGAAGACGTAGATCAGGGTGATCCAGATCGGGCTGAACTCGGCGAGGCAGAAGGCCAGCGTCGCGAGCGTGAAGCCGGCGAGCATGATGATCACGGCGGTCCAGGCCGCAGGCGAGTGTCCGTGGCCGGGGTCAGCGATCGGGTTGGTCATGGTCTCCTCCGGGGACGACGTGCGGGATCGGATTCAGTCTATCGGGGTCAGCGCGTCGGATCGGTTCCGCGCGACAGGTCGTCCCAGGAGTCGATCGCGTCGACCGGGCCGGCGGTCTGCGCCTCGTGCGCCGCATCCGTGCGGTAGCGACGCCCGCCGGATCGCCACGACCGTCCCGTGGCGAGGACGAGGAGGGATGCCGCGAGCAGCACGATCCACCCGATCAGCGTCACGACCGGCCAGGCGGACAGCTCGATCCCCTGCACGACGTCCGCGATCGCGGCATCACCCGCGAGTCCGGTGGTCTCCGTCACGGTCGGCCCGACCGCGGCGATCGGCTCTGCGACCAGCAGCTGGATCGTCGTCCAGCCGAGGAACAGCGCCGAGGCGGTGGCCAGCACCCCGAGGACCGGTCGCACGAGGGGTCCGACGATCGACAGCGCGAGCCCCAGCGCGAGCACGGCGAGACTGAGGGGCGCGAGGAGCGGAAGCGCGGAGGCGCCAGGGACCGGGATCGCCTCGCCGGCATCCGCGCGCTGCACCGTCAGCCACGTCTGGGTCGACGCGATGATGCCGATCGCCCCCGCGAGCAGGAAGCCGAGGACGGCGATGGACCGACCGCGGCGGACCAGCGTCATGCGCCGGACCGTCCGTCGACGGCCTCGAGGTCGGTCGTGTCGAAGCACGTCCGCGTGCCCGTGTGACAGGCGGGGCCCGTCTGATCGACCCTGAGCAGGATGGCGTCGCCGTCGCAGTCGAGACGGGCCTCGTGCACGACCTGGATGTGTCCGGAGGTGTCGCCCTTGCGCCAGTACTCCCGGCGCGAGCGCGACCAGTACACCGCACGCCCGGTGGTCAGCGTGCGGCGCAAGGCCTCGGCGTCGACCCAGGCGAGCATGAGCACCTCCTGCGTGTCCCACTGCTGGACGATGACCGGAGCGAGCCCGTCGTCGTTGAAAGAGACCTGCGCGATGCGCTGCTCGACGGCGTCCTGAGGCCCGGGGGCGGAGGCTTCACGTTCGGCATCGCTCATCGGACCAGCACTCCCTCTGCGCGCAGCGCATCCTTCACATCTCCGACGGTCAGCGCGCCGGTGTGGAACACACTGGCGGCGAGGACCGCATCCGCTCCCGCCTTGATCGCGGGCGCGAAGTCCGCGGCCTTGCCCGCGCCGCCCGACGCGATCACGGGCACCGACGAGGTCTCCCGCATCAGCGACACGAGCTCGAGATCGAAGCCGTCTCTGGTGCCGTCGGCGTCGATCGAGTTGACGAGCAGCTCGCCCGCCCCGCGTTCGGCGGCCTCGCGGGCCCAGTCGAGGGCGTCGAGCGTGGTCTGCGTCCGTCCGCCGTGGGTGGTCACGACGAAGCCGGATCGCGTGGTGTCCGCGCGCTTGACGTCGAGCGACAGCACGAGCACCTGGGCCCCGAACCGATCGGCGATCTCGCCGACGAGGTCGGGACGCGCGATAGCGGCCGAGTTGACGCCCACCTTGTCGGCGCCGACCGACAGCAGTCGCGACACGTCGTCGACGCTGCGGACTCCCCCGCCCACGGTCAGCGGGACGAACACCTGCTCTGCGGTGCGCTGCACCACGTCGTAGGTCGTCGACCGGGCGTCGACCGTCGCGGTGACGTCGAGGAAGGTGATCTCGTCGGCGCCCTGCGCCGCGTAGTGGCGGGCCAGCTCGACGGGGTCGCCCATGTCGCGGAGGTTCTCGAAGTTCACGCCCTTCACGACCCGCCCCGCCGCGACGTCCAGGCACGGGATGACGCGGCTGGCGAGCGTCATCAGAGCCTCGCCGCGTGGATGGCGGTCACCAGGATGGCCCGCGCGCCGAGCGCGTACAGGTCGTCCATCACCTGGTTCACCCGCGGACGCGGGATCATCACGCGCACCGCGACCCAGGCGGGATCGCGCAGCGGGGAGATCGTCGGCGACTCGCGCCCCGGAGCGATCGCGGATGCCTGGTCGACGAGGTCCGCCGGAAGGTCGTAGTCGAGGAGCACGTAGCGGCGCGCGACCATCACCCCGCGCAGACGGCGGAGCAGCGTCTCGGTGCCCTCGGCGTCACCGGGACGGCTGATGAGCACGGCCTCGGACTCGAGGATGACGGGACCGAAGATCTCGAGCCCGGCCTGACGCAGCGTCGTGCCGGTCGAGACGACGTCGGCCACGGCGTCGGCCACGCCGAGCCGCACGGCGGACTCCACGGCACCGTCGAGCTGGACGAGCTCGGCGGAGACCCCGTGCTCACGCAGGAAGGCGCCGACCAGTCCCGGATACGCGGAGGCGACGCGCACTCCGTCGAGATCCTGGATCGTCGCGAACCGGCCGGGCTCGCCGGCGAAGCGGAAGGTCGAGCCTCCGAAGCCGAGCTGCTCGATCTCGCGCGCCGGCTGCTGCACATCGAGCAGCAGGTCGCGACCGGTGATGCCGACGTCGAGCGCGCCCGAGGCGACGTAGGTCGCGATGTCACGGGGGCGGAGGAAGAAGAACTCGACGTCGTTGTCGGAGTCGACGACGTGGAGGGTCTTGGGGTCGCGACGACCGGCGTATCCGGCCTCCGCGAGCATGTCGGCGGCGGTCTCCGAGAGGGAGCCCTTGTTGGGAACGGCAATGCGCAGCATGAACGGCTTTCAGATCGATTCGAAGGTGACGGAGCGCGTCACAGATGTCGATACACGTCCTGCAGCGTCAGACCCTTCGCGATCATCATGACCTGCAGGTGGTACAGCAGCTGGGAGATCTCCTCGGCGGCGGCCTCGTCGGACTCGTACTCCGAGGCCATCCACACCTCGGCGGCCTCCTCGACGATCTTCTTGCCGATCGTGTGCACACCGCCGTCGAGCTCCGCGACGGTGCCCGATCCCTCGGGTCGGGTCTCGGCCTTGACGCTGAGCTCGGCGAACAGCTCGTCGAAAGTCTTCACAGTTCCAGGCTAGCGGCTCTCGCGCGCTCTCTGAGCCGGGTGACGGCCGCTTCGACGTCGTCGGACCCGAACACCGCGGACCCGGCGACGAACGTGTCGGCCCCCGCGGCCGCCGCCTGCTCGATCGTCGAGTCGGAGATCCCGCCATCGACCTGCAGCCAGACCGTCGAGCCCCGGCGACGGGCCTCGTCGGCGAGGGCGCGGAGCTTCGGCATGGTCTCCGACAGGAAGCCCTGCCCCCCGAAGCCCGGCTCGACGGTCATGACGAGGATCTGGTCGAACTCGTCGAGCACGCTGTACAGTCCCTCGGCGGGCGTGTCGGGCTTGATGGCGACACCGGCTCGCGCACCGATGCTGCGCAGACTCCGAGCGAGCGAGATCGGGTCGGCCGCCGCCTCCAGGTGGAAGGTCACGCTCGCCGCCCCCAGCTCGGCGTAGCCGGGTGCCCAGCGATCCGGATCGGTGATCATGAGATGCACATCGAGAGGGATCGGACTCGTCGCCTGGATCCGCTCCACCATCTGCGGTCCGAAGGTGAGATTCGGCACGAAGTGGTTGTCCATCACATCCACGTGCGCGAAATCGGCGGTCGCGATCTTCGCGAGATCTCGCTGCATGTTGACGAAGTCGGCGGCCAGGATGCTGGGGTTGATGCGCGGTGCGCCGGGGAGTTCCACGGGTCTAGTCTCCTTCTGCGGCGGCGCCGCCGTCCAGCCGGGGTGCGCTGCGCTGCAGCAGCGCGAGGAACATCGCGTCGGTCCCGTGACGGTGCGGCCACAGCTGCACGCGACCCGAGCCGTCGTCCGCGAGATCCATCGGCGAGGAGGCCGCCTCCTGGACGACCGTCCGCGCATCGATCTCGGACACATCGGTCCGCCCGCGCAGCGCCTCATGCACGACGCCGGTCGTCTCGGCGAGATGGGGCGAGCAGGTGACGTACGCGACGATCCCGCCGGGGGCGAGTGCATCGAGGGCCGCGGTGAGCAGCTCGACCTGGAGCGGCACGAGCTCGGCGACGTCGGCCGGCGACTTGCGCCAGCGCGCCTCGGGGCGGCGCCGGAGCGCGCCGAGACCCGTGCACGGCGCGTCGACGAGGATGCGGTCGAACTCGCCCGGACGCGAGGACGCGAACGTCCGACCGTCCTCCACGTGCACCGCCACGTCGCCGGGCACGGCGCGCAGCGCGTTGCGCACGAGTCGCGCTCTGGTCGGCACGACCTCGTTCGCCTCCAGCGCCGCGCCGCTCTCACGCGCGATCGCCGCGAGCAGCGCCGTCTTGCCGCCGGGGCCCGCGCAGAGGTCGAGCCACCGCTCGCCCTCGCGGATCGGGGCGGCGCCCGCGAGTGCCAGCGCGACGAGCTGCGATCCCTCGTCCTGCACGCGCACGGTGCCGCCGCTGGCGGAGATCACGCGGTGCGGGTCGCCGCCGGGAGAGCCATAGGCCGTCGGGGCGTAGGGGCGCCGCGGCTCACCGGGCTCGGCGAGTCCCGGCAGAGCGACGAGGGTGACCTCGGGCGACGCGTTGTCGGCCTCGAGGAGCGCGTCCAGCTCGTCGCCCCTCCCCTCCGCGGCGAGGGCGCGTCGCAGAGCGCGGATGACCCAGACCGGATGCGCCGAGCGCAACGCGAGTCGCTCGTCGTCGGATCTCGCTGCGGCCTCGATCCGCTCCTGCCACTGCCCGGGGGTCTCCCGTGAGATCCTCCGCAGGACCGCGTTCGCGAAGCTCCCTGCTCCGCGACCCTGCGCCGCGGTGACGAGGTTCACGGACTCGTTGACTGCGGCGTGCGACGCCACTCGGGTGGCGAGCAGCTGATGCGTCGCGAGACGGAGCGCATCGAGCACGGCCCCGTCGATCTCCTGTGCCGAGCGGTCCGCCGCGAGGGCGATGATCGCGTCGTACGTGCCGCGCCGGCGGAGGGTGCCGTACGCCAGCTCGGTCGCGAGCGCCGCGTCCTGCGCCGAGAGGCCCGCGTCCGCGATGGCGGAGGGGAGGATCAGGTTCGCATAGGCGTCCGAGTCGGACACCGCGCGCAGCACGTCGTAGGCCACGCGGCGAGCGGGCTGCACGGTACGCGAGGCGCCCGGACGATCAGAACGCGAGGCGTCGGGACGATCCGTACGCGAGGCGCCGGGACGATCGGGACGCGAGGCGGCGCGCCTGTCGTTGCGGGAGCCGCTCATGAGCCGGCTCGCAGTCCCTCGGTGCCGCGCTGTCCCCGCCACCAGTCGACGGCGGTCATCGCCCCCTTGCCCGCCGGCTGCACTCGGCGCACCGCGAGCGGAGCGGACGCCGTACCGATCAGCAGGGCGGTCTTCGTGGCGGTGATCTCGCCCGGTGCGAGAGCAGGATGCTCGGCGTCGGGAGCGGCGTCGAGGATCTTCAGGCGCTGGCCGCCGACCGTGGTGTGCGCGCCGGGTTCCGGCGTGACACCGCGGAAGCGCGCGAACACCTCGGACGCGGTCTGCGAGAAGTCGAGGAGGCCGTCGTCCCACGTCAGCTTCGGCGCGAGCGTCGGCTCGCCCTCCTGCGGCACGGCCACGGCGGTACCCGCCGCGATCGAGGCGACGACGTCCGCCACCAGGTCCGATCCGTCGACCGCCAGTGCGCCCAGCGCGACGTCAGCGGTCGCGTCGGCCGCGATGCGGACCGTCCGCATCGCGAACACGTCACCGGCGTCGAGCGCCGGGACGAGCTGGAAGACGCTGGCGCCGAGCTCCTCGTCGCCCGCGATCAGGGCGCGCTGCACGGGCGCGGCGCCGCGCCATCGCGGCAGCAGCGAGAAGTGCAGGTTGATCCAGCCGTTCGCGGGAGTGGAGAGCAGGGGCTCTCGGACGAGGGCGCCGTACGCGACGATCACGCCCAGCTCCGCGTCCATAGCGGCGATCTGCGCCGTCGCGTCGTCGTCGAGTCGCGCGGCCCTGATCACCGGCAGCCCGAGCTCGAGCGCGGCCTGGGCCACCGGCGACGGCGTGAGGATCCTCTTCCGGCCGAGCGGCGCATCCGGTCGGGTCACCACGGCGGCGATGTCGTGCTCGGCCGCGAGTCGGCGGAGGGTGGGGACGGCGGCGTCGGGTGTGCCGGCGAAGACGAGGCGCATGAAGGTGCTCCGGAGGGATGCGAGGGGTGGATCAGGAGGCTCTCAGGCCGCGGACGGCGATCAGAGCTCTGGGTCGAGGATATCGAGGCGAACCGTGAGCGCGCTCCGAGCGGACCGGCCCTTTCCGCGCCGCGTGTTCACGGCTTCCGCGACGACGGCGGCGCGAAGGGTCGCCGCCACCCGGGCGCCCGCGCCGTAGTCGAAACGCACGAGGGCCCGCACGCGTGGCGGGTAGTCGTCCGATTCGACGGGCACGGGCCCGAGCACCGCATCGGCCGGAAGCGCGAGCTCGTCGAGTGCGGCGAGGCCGCGCGCCACGGACGCCGCGGTGCCCTCGACGAGTGCGACGCGCGCGGCGGGCGGCATGTGCAGCGGCGCCCGCTCGGCGAGCTCGGCCCGCGCGTACGCGGACTGGGTCCAGGTCGCCAGGGCTCTCGCGACCCCGCCGTCCACGCCGACGAGGTGCACGGGAGCACCGGGCGCGGCGAGGGCAGCGGCGTTGGACCACCATCGCAGGCAGGCCTCTCCGATGCGGAGGTCGGGAGCCTGCAGCATCCGGGGTCCGTCGAGGAGGACCACCGCTCGGTATCCGCCGTCGGCGATCGGCTCGGCACCCCTCGTCGCGACGACGAGGGCGGGCTTGTCGGCCACGCGCTCCACCGGGTGCGCACTGTCGGCCACGATCACGCGGATGCCCGGGAACGCCTTGCCCAGCTCGTCGGCGGTGCGCTCGCTGCCCGACGACGCGAGACGCAGCTTCGTCGACGAGCAGACCGGACAGGACCATGCGCGCGCTCCCCTGCCGCACCATCCGCAGACGGGCACCGCCCCGCGGTGCTTCGCCCCCAGCGGACCCCCGCAGTGCGGACAGCGGGCGGGGGCACGGCATTCCGCGCACACGAGGGAGGGCGCGAAGCCCGGACGGGAGACCTGCACCAGGACGGGACCCTCGGCGGCTGCCGAGCGTGCGGAGAGGAACGCCGACGACGGCATCCGCTGCGCCGTCGGCTGCTCCATCTCCTGGGGCGTGCTCAGCACGACCCTCGGCAGCACCCGGCGCGCGGCGCGCACATCCCGCAGCCACCCGCGTGCGACGAGGCGCTCGACGTCCGTCGTCCGCGTGTGCCCGACGAACAGCAGCGCCGACTCCTCCTGCTCCTGGCGGATCAGCGCGGCGTCCCGGGCGTTCACGTACGGTGCGAGGGGCTCGCCGAGCAGGGGATCCCCGTCGTCCCAGACGGCCACGAGGCCGGCGCGGACCGGGGCGTACACCGAGGACCGGTTTCCCACCACGATGCACGGCGCGTCCTCGAGCGAGCGCAGGAACGCGCGGTACCGCTCGGGGTTGGTCTGGCGGGAGTCGTAGCGGACCACGGTCTCCGGAGGTATGCCCGCCCCATCCAGCGCCGAGAGCAGCCGATCCAGATCGCGATGATCGGGGACCACGAGGATGCTGGAGCGCCCGTCGCCCAGCGTCCGCGCGGCCGCCGACGCCAGCAGCGCGGCCCAGCCCCGCGCGTCCTCGTGGGCGACGGGGATCGCCTCGACCGCCGCTCGCCCTCCGTCGCCCAGCACGTCGCTCAGGCCGTCGTACGTCGCGATCACGCGATCGGCCGCCGTCAGCGCGGAATCCGCGGGGACGAGCGGCGCCGAGTCGCCGGTCCAGGACTTCTCGACGCGGACCTGGCGCTTCGGGATCACCAGACGCAGGATGTCGGACTCCGATCCGGCCGCGCGATCGGCCACCCTGCGAGCGAGCCGGTGCAACTGGTCGGGGAGCACGGGCACGGTCGACACGACGCTCTCCACCTCGGACAGCGGACGATCCGCGTCGTCCTCGGAATCGAGCTCGACGACGTACCCGTCGACCACTCTCCCCGCCGTCCGCAGAGGGACGCGCACGCGCACGCCGAGCGGCACGTCGCCGAGCTCCGCAGGCAGGGCGTAGTCGAACAGCCTGTCGAGCTGCGGGAGCGGGGAGTCGAGGAGCACGCGCGCGATGCGCCGGCTCAGCGTCATGACGGCCCCGGCCCGTCAGAGACCGGCAGCGCGCCGCAGCTCTTCGGCGCGGTCGGTGCGCTCCCAGGTGAACTCGGGCAGCTCGCGACCGAAGTGCCCGTAGGCCGCGGTCTGCGCGTAGATCGGGCGCAGCAGATCGAGCTGCTCGATGATCGCCTGCGGGCGCAGATCGAAGACCTCGCCGATCGCACGGGTGATCACCTCGTCCGACACTCTGCCGGTGCCGAAGGTCTCGACGTACAGGCCGACGGGGCGCGCCACGCCGATGGCGTAGGCCACCTGCACCTCGAGGCGATCCGCGAGTCCCGCGGCGACCGCGTTCTTCGCGACCCAGCGGGTGGCGTAGGCGCCGGAGCGGTCGACCTTCGACGGGTCCTTGCCGCTGAAGGCTCCCCCACCGTGCCGCGCCGCGCCGCCGTACGTGTCGATGATGATCTTGCGTCCCGTGAGGCCCGCATCGCCCTTGGGCCCGCCGGTGACGAACGGCCCCGCCGGGTTGATGTAGTAGGTCAGGTCGTCGAGGTCGAGACCCGTCGTCGCGAGGATCGGATCGATCACGTGCTCGCGGACCTGGGCCTTGAGGTCGTCCTGCGAGATCTCGGGGTTGTGCTGCGTCGAGAGCACGACCGCATCCACCGTCTTCGGGGTGAAGCCGTCGTAGCCGAGCGTGACCTGCGTCTTGCCGTCGGGTCGCAGGAAGGGCAGCAGACCCGATCGACGCACCTCGGTCAGGCGCTCCGCGATGCGATGCGCGGTCCAGGCGGCCATCGGCATCAGCTGCGGGGTCTCGTTGGTGGCGAAGCCGAACATGATGCCCTGGTCGCCGGCGCCGAGACCGTCGAGCGGGTCGACGGACGAGCCGTCGCGATGTTCCTGCGCGCTGTCGACACCGTGCGCGATGTCCGTCGACTGCTCGCCCACCGACACGCTCACTCCGCAGGAGTCGCCGTCGAAGCCCGTGTCGCTCGACGTGTAGCCGATGCCGTTGACGACCTGCCGCACGATCGTCGGGATGTCCACGTACGCGTCGGTGCGGATCTCACCGGCGACGTGCACGAGTCCGGTCGTGACGAGGGTCTCGACCGCCACGCGGGAGCCCCGGTCCTTCGCGATGAGCCCGTCGAGGATGCTGTCCGAGATCTGGTCGCAGATCTTGTCCGGGTGCCCCTCGGTGACGGACTCGGACGTGAACAGTCGCAGGGCGCTCATCAATGCTCCAGAACGGGATCGGTCGACGGAAGGGGGTGATCCCCAGTCTGGACCGTGCCGCCGACATCACGAGGCGGCACGGTCATCGGAGGTCACTCCGCGTGACGCAGGCGGAGCTTGTCCTCGTTGATCTCGTGCAGGGCGATGGTCAGCGGCTTGTCCTCGACGGACGAGTCGACGAGCGGGCCGACGTTGTCGAACAGGTTGCCCTCGTGCAGGTCGGAGTAGTAGTCGTTGATCTGGCGCGCGCGCTTGGCCGCGTAGATCACGAGCTCGTACTTGGAGTCGACCCGGTCGAGAAGGTTGTCGATGGGGGGATCGATGATGCCCTTGTTGTGGTGTCCGGCCATGATGAGACCTCCTGATCAGGCGACGGGATCGTCGCGAAGACGGTGCAATGGGCGCGCGAAGACGCTCAGCGCGCAGAGCTTGAAGACAATTCTACGACCTCGGCGGCCGCGGCGGCGACGTCCTCGTTCACGATGAGGTGGTCGAACTCGTTCTGAGCCGCCAGTTCGACCTTCGCGGTGCGCAGTCGGCGAGCCCGTTCCTCGGCCTCCTCGGTGCCTCGTCCGACCAGCCGCTGCACGAGCTCGTCCCAGGTGGGCGGAAGCAGGAAGATGAGCGTGGCCGACGGCTCGGCCCTGCGCACCTGCCGCGCGCCCTGCAGGTCGATCTCCAGCAGCACGGTCTTGCCGTCCGCCAGCGCGGCGTCGATCGGCGCGCGCGGCGTGCCGTACCGGGAGCGGTTGTGCACCACGGCGTACTCGAGCAGCTCGCCGTCGGCGATGAGACGGTCGAACTCGGCGTCGTCGACGAAGTAGTAGTGCACTCCGTCGATCTCGCCCGGGCGCGGCGGGCGGGTCGTGGCGGACACGGAGAGGTGGATCTCGGGGTTGTGCTCGCGGATGTGCGCGGCGACCGTCCCCTTGCCCACCGCGGTCGGGCCGGCGAGCACGAGCAGGCGGCTGCGCGCGCCGCGCGGCTCGGGCACCGGGAAGCGGCTGTCGAGCCAGCGCGACAGCGAGACGCGCTGTCGCACGCCGAGCCCGCCGAGTCGCTTGACAGGCGAGATGCCGAGCTCATCGAGGATGCGGTCGCGCTTGCCCGCGCCGATCGCCGGGAGGGCGAGGAGGAAGTCGGTGATCCGCATCGAGCCCTCGACCGAGTCGGCGTCGGCCGTCGCCCGCTCGAGGACCTTCTGGGGGGTCACGACGCGCGTCGTCAGATCGCGTTTGAGCGACGCGCGGGCGCGACGGCGCTCCACCGCCTTGCGAGCGGCGGCGGCCCGGTCGACCTCGGGTACCGGACGAGCTTCAGCCACGATCGGCCTCCCTGTACTGGACGACGCGCGCGTCGATGGCATCGGCGAGCCGCTCGGGGCCGGCCGAGAGGATGCTGCGGCTTTCGCTCGCGATCACGGTCCGGCTCATCGCCCCGAAGCGGTGACGGAGGTCCGCCGGCGTGGCTCCCTGGGCGCCGAAGCCCGGTGCGAGGATGGGCGCGGGCGGAGTGAACGCCGCGATGCCGGCGTCCGTCCAGTCGACGGTGGCGCCGACGACGAACCCGAAGCTCCCCCACTCCCCCGGCGTTCCGTGCTCCGCGTTGCGGGCGGAGACCACGGAGACGATGTCGGCGGACACCGCGCGGCCGTTGACGGAGACCGAGCGCTGCAGCACCGTCGCCTCGGGATTGCTCGTCGCAGCGAGGACGAACAGGCCCTTGTCGTGGGCCTCCGCGAGGGCGAAGGCCCCGTCCAGGGCGCCGACGCCCAGGAACGGGTTGACCGTCAGCGCATCCGCCTCGAGCGGCGAGCCGGGCGTGAGCCACGCAGCGGCGTAGGCGTCCATGGTCGATCCGATGTCGCCGCGCTTCGCGTCCGCGATCACGACGAGGTCGGCGGCACGTGCCGCGGCGATCACGTCCTCGAGCGCCGCGAAGCCCGCCGATCCGTAGCGCTCGAAGAACGACACCTGCGGCTTGACGATGCCGACCCGACCCGCAGCCGCCTCGACCGTGCGCAGGCCGAAGGTGCGGACGCCCTCGGCATCCGCACCGAGCCCCCACTCGTGCAGCAGCCCTTCGTGCGGGTCGATGCCGACGCAGAGCGGTCCGCGCGCGTCGAGGACGGCGCGGACCCGCTCACCGAAGCGTCCGCTCACACTGCGGCCCTGCGGTCGAGGGCGTACTCCTGCAGGCTCTTGACCTCGAAGCCGTCGTGCGCCGCGTCCATGCCGCTGACCGCCGCGCCGAGCACTGCCATCGTCGTGAACAGCGCCTTGTCGGCGGCCACCGCCGCCGCGCGGATCTCGTAGCCGTCCGCACGCGCCGCACCGCCCGACGGCGTGTTCACGACGATGTCGATCTCCCCGTCGTTGATGAGGTCGACGATGTTCCGGGCTCCGGACTCCTGCGTCTCGCTGTACTTCTCGACGACGGTGACCGCGATGCCGTTGCGCGACAGGATCTCCGCGGTGCCCTCGGTGGCCACGATCGTGAAGCCGAGCTGCTGCAGACGGTGCGCCGGCAGGATCACCGCGCGCTTGTCGGAGTCGGCGACCGAGATGAACACGGTGCCCGACGTCGGCATCCCGCCGTAGGCCGCGGCCTGGCTCTTCGCGAACGCCGTCGGGAAGTCGCGGTCGATACCCATGACCTCGCCGGTGGAGCGCATCTCCGGGCCGAGCACGGAGTCGACCGTCTTGCCGTCGGCGGTGCGGAACCGCTTGAACGGCAGCACGGCCTCCTTGACCGAGACGGGGGCGTCGAGCGGCACGCGGGAGCCGTCCTGCTCCGGCAGCATGCCCTCGGCCCGCAGCTCGGCGATCGTGGAGCCGGCCATGATGCGGCTGGCGGCCTTGGCCATCGGGATGCCCAGTGCCTTCGACACGAAGGGCACGGTGCGACTGGCGCGCGGGTTGGCCTCGATCACGTAGAGCACACCCGCGCTGATCGCGAACTGCACGTTGAGCAGACCGCGCACGCCCACGCCCTCGGCGATCGCGAGCGTCGCCTCGCGCACGCGGTCGATGTCGGTGCGTCCGAGCGAGACAGGGGGCAGGGTGCAGCTCGAGTCGCCGGAGTGGATGCCGGCCTCCTCGAGGTGCTCCATGACGCCGCCGATGAACAGGTCGGTGCCGTCGTACAGCGCGTCGACGTCGAGCTCGATCGCGTCGTCGAGGAAGCGGTCGACGAGGAGCGGCTTGCCCTCCTCGATCACGACCTCGCCCGCCGTGCGCACGAAGTAGTCGCGCAGCGCCTCGGTGCCGTACACGATCTCCATGCCGCGACCGCCGAGCACGAAGCTCGGGCGCACGAGCACCGGGTAGCCGATCTCCTCGGCGATGGCCACCGCGCCGTCGACGTCCACGGCGGTGCCGTGACGCGGGGCCAGGAGTCCGGCGGAATCGAGCAGCTGCGAGAACAGCTCCCGCTCCTCGGCGATGTCGATCGCGGCGGGACTGGTGCCGAGCACGGTGTAGCCGGCCGCCTCGATGCCCTTCGCGAGACCGAGCGGGGTCTGGCCGCCGAGCTGGCAGACGACGCCGAGGATCGTGCCGCTCGCGGCTTCCGCGTCGAGCACCTCGAGCACGTCCTCGAGCGTCAGCGGCTCGAAGTACAGGCGGTCGGAGGTGTCGTAGTCGGTCGACACGGTCTCGGGGTTGCAGTTGACCATGACGGTCTCGAAGCCGGCATCCGACAGCGCGAACGACGCGTGCACGCACGAGTAGTCGAACTCCACGCCCTGGCCGATGCGGTTGGGTCCGGAGCCGATGATGACGACCTTGGTGCGGTCGGAGGGAGCGACCTCGGTCTCGAAGTCGTAGCTCGAGTAGTGGTACGGCGTGAGCGCGGGGAACTCGCCGGCGCAGGTGTCGACCGTCTTGTAGACCGGACGGATGCCGAGCCCGTGGCGCACGCCGCGGATCTCCGCCTCCTCCTCACCGCGCAGCTCGGCGATCTGGGCGTCGGAGAAGCCGTGCTCCTTGGCGTAGCGCAGCGTCGCGGCGTCGAGCTCGGCGGCAGTGCGCACGATCTCGGCGACCTCGTTGATGAGCACGATCTGGTCGAGGAACCAGGGGTCCATGGCGGTCGCGTCGAACGCCTGCTCGACCGTGGCGCCCTTGCGCAGTGCCTGCTGCAGCGTGACGATGCGACCGTCGGTCGGGGTCTTCGCGACCTCGAGCAGCTCCTCGACCGTGCGGTCCTCCGCACCCCAGTGGAAGCTGGAGCCGCGCTTCTCGAGCGAGCGGAGCGCCTTCTGCAGCGCGGTGGCGTAGTTGCGGCCGATCGCCATGGCCTCGCCGACCGACTTCATGGTGGTCGTGAGGGTGGCGTCGGCGGCGGGGAACTTCTCGAATGCGAAGCGCGGCACCTTGACCACGACGTAGTCGAGCGTGGGCTCGAAGCTCGCCGGGGTCACACCCGTGATGTCGTTCGGGATCTCGTCGAGGCGGTAGCCGAGCGCGAGCTTCGCCGCGAGCTTGGCGATCGGGAAGCCGGTGGCCTTCGACGCGAGGGCGCTCGAGCGCGAGACGCGCGGGTTCATCTCGATGACGATGATGCGGCCGGTGGCCGGGTCGACGGCGAACTGGATGTTGCAGCCGCCTGTGTCGACGCCCACCGCGCGGATGATGTCGATGCCGATGTCGCGCAGCTTCTGGTACTCGCGGTCGGTCAGCGTGAGGGCGGGGGCGACCGTGATGGAGTCGCCGGTGTGCACGCCGACCGGGTCGACGTTCTCGATCGAGCAGACCACGACCGTGTTGTCGGCGGTGTCGCGCATGAGCTCGAGCTCGTACTCCTTCCAGCCGAGGATCGACTCCTCCAGGAGTACCTCGGTGGTCGGCGAGTCGCGCAGACCCGCACCGCCGATGCGGCGCAGGTCCTCCTCGTCGTACGCGAAGCCGGAGCCGAGCCCGCCCATCGTGAACGACGGGCGCACCACGAGCGGGTAGCCGAGCCTGTCCGCCCCGGCGAGGAGGTCGTCCATGGTGTGCGCGATGACGCTCTTCGCGACGTCGGCGCCCGCCTCGAGCACGAGCTCCTTGAAGATCTGGCGGTCCTCGCCCTTGCGGATGGCGTCGACCTTGGCGCCGATGAGCTCGACGTCGTACTTCTCGAGGATGCCGCGGTCGTGCAGGGCCATGGCGGCATTGAGGGCGGTCTGGCCGCCGAGCGTCGGCAGGATCGCGTCGGGCTTCTCCTTGGCGATGATCGTCTCGATGACCTCGGGGGTGATCGGCTCGATGTACGTCGCGTCGGCGAAGTCCGGGTCGGTCATGATCGTGGCCGGGTTCGAGTTCACGAGGATCACCCGTACGCCCTCCTCGCGGAGGACACGGCAGGCCTGGGTGCCGGAGTAGTCGAACTCGCAGGCCTGACCGATGACGATCGGGCCGGAGCCGATGACGAGAACGGAGTTGATGTCGTCGCGCTTGGGCATTACTTGGCGTCCTTCTGTGCGAGGTGGGCGACGACGACGTCGCGGAACCGGTCGAAGAGGTAGTTGGCGTCGTGCGGGCCGGCCGCGGCCTCCGGGTGGTACTGCACCGAGAACGCGGGGATGTCGAGGGCGCGGAGTCCCTCGACGACGTTGTCGTTCAATCCGACGTGGCTGACCTCGACCTTGCCGTAGCCGTTCGGGCTGTCGAAGGAGCCGTCCAGCGGAGCGTCGACGGCGAAGCCGTGGTTGTGGGCGGTGATCTCCACACGCCCGGTCGACTTGTCGAGCACGGGCTGGTTGATGCCGCGGTGGCCGAAGGGCAGCTTGTAGGTGCCGAGGCCGAGCGCACGCCCGAGCAGCTGGTTGCCGAAGCAGATGCCGAAGAACGGCAGGCCGTCGTCGAGAACGGATCGAAGCAGATCGACGTGGTCGCCGGAGGCCGCGGGGTCGCCCGGACCGTTGGAGTAGAACACCGCGACCGGGTCGATCGCGCGGATGCCGTCGATCGAGACGTCCTGCGGCAGCACGTGCACCTCGAACCCACGGGCGGCGAGGTTGTCGACCGTGGCCTGCTTGACCCCGAGGTCGAGCACCGCGAGGTTGCCGATCCGGTCGCCCACCGCGGGAGTCACCTCGGGCGACGCGACCGACACCTGGGCGGACAGGTTCTGCCCCGCCATCTGGGGAGCCTCGCGCACGATGCGCAGCTGCTCCTCGTCGTCGAGGCGCGCGGCCTCGCCCGAGAAGACGCCGCCGCGCATCGAGCCGGCGGAGCGGATGTGGCGGGTGATCGCACGGGTGTCGATCCCGCTGATGCCGACGATGCCGTCCTGCACGAGGATCTCGTCGAGCGAGGCGTTCGCCCGCCAGTTGGACACGACGCGCGAGGGGTCGCGCACGATGTAGCCGGCGACCCAGATGCGTCGCGATTCGGTGTCCTCGTCGTTCATGCCGGTGTTGCCGATGTGCGGCGCGGTCTGCAGCACGATCTGGCCGGCGTACGACGGATCGGTGAGGGTCTCCTGGTAGCCGGACATCCCGGTCGCGAAGACGACCTCGCCGAGCGTGGTCCCGAGCGCGCCGTAGGCGCGGCCGACGTGGCGCGTCCCGTCCTCGAGGACGAGGACGGCGGGTTCGGGGAGTCGAGTCCCCGAGCTGGTCGAAGGGGTCATGACTGTGCTCCTGTGTCGGGGGCGGCGCTGTCGTCCGAGGGCCCGGAGGCGGGGACGAGACGCTGCAGTTCTGAGATGAAGTTCTTCGGGTCGCCGTCGGTCAGACGGAGGTAGGAGTCGACGACGGTCGCGTCGTCCGCGTTCCAGGCGATCCGGACGAGTCCGCCGGGCTCCACGACCCGGTCGATCGTGACGGTCGCGCGTCCGACGTCGACGAGTCGCGAGGACGCGAGGAAGACCGTGGGCGCGCCGTCGAGGCACAGGGCGAGGCCGCGGTCGGTGACGGCCGCCTCGCCCCTGGCTCGGTAGGCCAGCGGCGACATCGTGAGGCGCTCGAGGGGCTGATCGTGCTTCGTGGTCGACACGTAGAGGACCTCGTGGCGGTCCCGGACCTCCGCGTGCTCGGGGACGCCGAGCGGCGCCGCGAGACCCGCGTCGCGCCGGAGTCGTCGTCGCCACGCGAAGAGCATGCTGAGCAGCACGAACGCCGCCAGGGCGATCATGAGGGCGATGGCCAGGTCACGGGGGATCATGCGTCCAGCTCCTCCACCACCGAGCCGCCGATGACGGTGAGCGTGCCGCCGTGCACCGTGTACTCGACGCGTCCGGGCAGGTCGCGGCCGAGGTACGGCGAGTTGACGCTGCGGCCGTGCAGGTCGGCTTCGGTGAAGACACCGGCGACGGACGCGTCGTACAGCGTGATCTGCGCCGGCGCGCCCACGGCGAGCGGGGTGCCGTGCCCGGAGAGCCGTCCGATCCGGGCGGGCGCCGAGCTCATCACGCGAGCGACGTCCTCCCAGCCGATGAGCCCGGTCTGCACCATCGACTGGTGCACCACGCGCAGCGCGCTCTCGAGGCCGACCATGCCGTTCGCCGCCGCCTGCCACTCGCACGCCTTGTGCTCGCTCGGGTGCGGGGCGTGGTCGGTCGCGACGATGTCGATCGTGCCGTCGGCGAGGCCCTCGCGCACCGCGAGAACATCCTCCTCGCGGCGCAGCGGCGGGTTGACCTTGTACCGGGCGTCGTAGCCGCGGACGAGCTCGTCCGTGAGAAGCAGGTGATGCGGGGTGACCTCGGCGGTCACCCCGATCCCCCGCTTCTTCGCCCAGCGGATGATGTCGACCGATCCGGCGGTGGAGAGATGGCAGACGTGCAGACGCGACCCGACGTGCTCGGCGAGCAGGACGTCGCGGGCGATGATCGACTCCTCCGCGACGGCGGGCCACCCGGCGAGACCCAGCTCGGCAGACACGGTTCCCTCGTTCATCTGCGCCCCCTCGGTGAGCCGCGGATCCTGGGCGTGCTGCGCGATGACGCCATCGAACGACTTCACGTACTCGAGTGCGCGGCGCATGATGAGCGGGTCGAACACGCAGAAGCCGTCGTCGCTGAACACGCGCACCTGCGCCCGGGAGGTCGCCATGGCGCCGAGCTCGGCGAGTCGTTCGCCCTTCTGCCCGACGGTCACCGCGCCGATCGGCTGGACGGTGGCGTACCCCGCCGCCTCCCCGAGGGCGAGCTCCTGCTCGACGACACCGGCCGTGTCGGCGACGGGAGACGTGTTCGGCATGGCGAACACCGCCGTGAAGCCGCCGGCCGCCGCAGCGCGCGTCCCCGTCAGGATGGTCTCCGAGGCCTCGTATCCGGGTTCGCGGAGGTGGGTGTGCAGGTCGACGAGTCCGGGGAGGGCGATGAGCCCTGCGGCGTCGATCACACGCGCGCCGGAACGGCTGAGACCCGCCCCGATCTCCGCGATCAGGCCGTCCTGCACGATGATGTCGGCGCTCTCGGCACCGAGAAGCCGTGCGCCGGTGATGACGAGGGTCTCGCTCACTGGTCTCCCCCTCGTTCGTCGTCTCGTTCTCCTGCCAGCAGCAGGTACAGCACCGCCATGCGGACGGACACCCCGTTCGTCACCTGTTCCAGCACGGTCGAGCGTGGGGAGTCGGCGGCTTCGGAGGAGATCTCCAGCCCGCGGTTCATGGGTCCGGGGTGCATCACAATGCTACCGTCCGGAAGACCGGCCACTCGCCGTGCGTCGAGACCCCACCGCCTGGAATACTCCCGCTCAGTGGGGAAATACGCGGCGCTCATGCGCTCGAGCTGGATGCGCAGCATCATGACGGCGTCCGGGCCTTCCGCGAGCGCGCTGTCGAGGTCGTAGACGACCCGCACCGGCCACAGCGAGACGTTCTGAGGCACGAGAGTGGGCGGCGCGACGAGAGTGACGTCCGCGCCCAACGTCGTCAGCAGCCAGACGTTCGAGCGCGCGACCCGGGAGTGCAGCACGTCGCCGACCACGACGACACGGATGCCCCGGAGGTCGCGACCCCGGCTGTCCGCGCCGAAACGGCGCTTGCGGATCGTGAACGCGTCGAGGAGCGCCTGTGTCGGATGCTCGTGCGTGCCGTCTCCGGCATTCACCACACCGGCCGAGATCCACCCGCTCGTGGCGAGCGTCTGCGGCGCGCCCGAGGCGGGGTGGCGGATCACGACCGCATCCGCTCCCATCGCCTGGAGGGTCTGGGCCGTGTCCTTGAGGCTCTCACCCTTCGAGACGCTCGACCCCTTGGCGGCGAAGTTGATGACGTCGGCGGAGAGGCGCTTCGCAGCCGCCTCGAACGAGATCCGGGTGCGGGTCGAGTCCTCGAAGAACAGATTGACGACCGTCTTGCCCCGGAGCGTCGGGAGCTTCTTGACCTCACGGGACTGCGTGTCGGACATGTCCTCGGCGACGTCGAGGATCCGCAGGGCGGTCTCACGGCCGAGCGTGCGAGTGTCGAGCAGGTGCCTCATGCCTCGATCGTCACCTCCTCGGCGCCGTCGTCCTCGGTCAGGCGCACGTTGACGCGCTCCTGCCGGGAGGACGGGATGTTCTTGCCCACGAAGTCGGGTCGGATGGGGAGCTCGCGGTGCCCGCGGTCGACGAGGATGGCGAGACGCACGACCGCGGGGCGGCCGATGGACTGCAGCGCATCGAGCGCGGCGCGGATGCTGCGACCGGAGAAGAGGACGTCGTCGACGAGGACGACCGTCTTGCCGTCGATCCCGCCGGCGGGGATGTCGGTCGGTCGGGGCGTCCGGGTCGGATGCTTCGCGAGATCGTCGCGGAACATCGTGACGTCGAGCGCGCCGACGGCGATGGTCGTCCGGGCGATGTCGCCGATGACCGCGGCGAGGCGCCGGGCGAGAGTGACGCCGCGGGTCGGGATCCCCAGCAGGACGAGATTCTCCGCTCCCCGGTTGGACTCGAGGATCTCGTGCGCGATGCGGGTCAGAGCCCGCGAGATATCGGCTTCGTGCAGGACCGTGCGTGCACTCATCAGCCGCTCCCTTCTCCGCCTCACAGGACGGTGTTAAAGGTTGCTTGATTGCTCCAGTCTAGCGGTGCCGGGCGCTGCTCTCCGGCCGTGCGGCCGTCAGCGCCAGCCGAGCAGGTCGCGGACCACCTGCTGGGAGGCGGGGCATCCGTCGTTGGCGATGCCGCGCATGGTCTCGTGGTCGACGAGCGCGGCCGACGAGGTCGCCGTGGCGGTCATGGCTTCGACGGCTGCCGAGATCCGCGGGGCGGCCGCCCAGGAGTACTCCGGATCGCCGTCACGAGACGCGTGCGGGAACACGACGAGCTCGGTGGTGCCGTCCGCCGCCTGACGGGCCGTGGCCACGACGAGGGTCGGCGGGATGCTGTGCTGCAGAGCCTTCGGCAGCGGGAAGGGGAACTCGTCGGCGATGAGGCCCGTCCAGAACGTCCGCTTCGATCGCTTGGCGTCGCCGATCTCGAGGGACACCGCCTGCCAGGCGCTCCCCTCCGCGCGCAGGCGCTCGTCGAAGCCGTCCTGCCGCACGACGAATCCCTGGGCCACCAGCTGGTCGACGGCGAGTCGCAGGGCGTCGTCCGGAGAGTAGCGGACGGTCAGCCGTGCGCCGCGGAGGGGTCCGCTGTACGCCAGCCGAGAGAAGCGTGCGTCCGCACCCATTCCGTCGCGACGCGACACCGCCATCAGATGCTCCAGAGCGCGCCGACTCGGTCGTCCGCGTTCCGATACGCCTCGGCGGCCGTGCGCGCCGCGTCCGCGGCTCCGTGCAGGGCGGCGGCATGCGCTCCCATCTCCTGCAGCCAGCCGGACTGACGCCCCTGGTATGCGGTGGACGCGTCACCCTGCCACTGCCCGGCGAGCGTGCCCGCGGCGCGCGAGAGCCCCGACAGCCGGTCCTCGATCCCGCTGGCGGCCGCTTCGAGCGCCGCGCCGAGCGCCTCGACCTGCGGGGGCTCCACGGAGTAGTCGGTCATGCGAGGTTCCCTTCGTCCCGTCGACGCTGCACGTCGGCGATCACCGTCTGGATTCGTTCCGCCGCGGCGCGCAGATGAGCGGCCGATTCTCCGCGCGCGCCGTTCAGGATGTCGAGTGGCGTCGGCTCCTCGGCCTCGTCCTCCTGCTCCTCCCACAGCTCGCGGAGCTGCGAGAGGTTGTCCCGTGCGCGGCCCCGCAGGGTCTGGGCGGCGGTGGTCTCGTCGGCTCCGGAGAACACGTCCTCCAGTGTCGTCTGGTGCAGATCGATGCGCTGCTGCACCGTGCGCCACTCCGGTCCGAGCTCGCCGCTCCGAGCGCGCTCGGCCCGCTCTTCGTCGGCCCGCTCCTCCTCCGCCCGGTCCTCGAGCTCCTGCGCGTCGAGGAGCGCGTGCTCGGCCTGCACACGTCGCATCAGCTCCATGGCGTATTCGGCGAAGTCGGTCGGCAGGGGCGCCTCGTCGGGGATGTATCCGTGCGCCATGTCAGACCCTCGCCGTCGCGCCGCGCACGAGACCCTCGTAGAGGTCGGCCATGCGGAAGTAGTTGTCCGCCATGTCCGCCACGCTCGAGGCCATGCCCGAGACGAGGTCGTAGATGCGGTTCAGCCATTTGTAGATCTTCATCGCGTAGTTGATGAGGTCGTAGACCGCGAAGCCGGCCTCGACGGCCGCGGCGGCCCAGCCGACGAGCGGGACGGCGGCCTCCGCCGCCATTCGCATGAGCTTGCGTTCGAGGTTCTTGAGGACTTTGAGGATCAGACCGGCGATCTCCTTGCTCAGCATCACGATCGCCTTGAGCGCGCTGCTCACCGTCCCCGCGGGGCCGGCGGCGACGGTGTGCGCCTGCGAGACGACGCCGGCGGCGGCGAGGAACGCCTCAGAGCCCTTGCCGGTCCACGACGCCATCGGGGGCAGCAGACCCATCGCGTTCTGTCCGAGGCCGCGGAGCGCGTCGCCGGTGTGGGTCCAGGCGAAGGATGCCTCGCGCATGCGCACCCAGTTGCCCGCGAACGGCTTCGTCGCCTCCTCCAGCAGGGAGAACCCGGCGAGCTGCTCGAACAGCCAGTCCACCGAGCCGAAGATCACGCCGGCCTTCCAGCGGATGCTCTCGATCTCGGGGTCCTCGGCGTGCGGCGCCGGCAGGTAGGAGCGCACGTCGACGATCTCCGAGACGGATCGCGAGGACGACAGGCCGTCGGCGACGCGGCGCCCGGCCTGGTCGCCGGTGCCGTCGGCCCACTCCGCCATCGAGTAGCCGTCCCAGAAGGCCTGGTTGAAGACGTTGCCGTCGGCGTCGTCATAGCGCGACGGAGCGGACTGCTGCGCGCCGCCGAGCGTCGGAGCAGACGGAGCGATGTAGCCCGGCATGGTCGCGCCCAGCGTGCCGGCCACCGCACTCGCGGCCTCGTACGCCGCACGATCGGCCTCGAGATAGATCTCTCTGGTCTGCGTCATCTTCTCGGCGCCCGCGCCGAAGGCCTTGCCCGAGAACTCCGCGACCTTGTCGCCGGCGTCCACCACGGCCTCGTTCAACGGCTGCAGCAGCTGCAGGATGAGGCCGAGGTCGCCGTTCGTGAGCCGGGCGTACTGGGCGAGATGCTCCCGCACCGCCTGCGCGTGCCCCTCCTGGTGCTCGAGCACCTGCGTCGCCAGCGACATGTTCGACAGGATGATGTCCATGGTCCCCCCCCCTGGTTCTATCGACAGCCAGCGTAGCGGACGACGGTCAGGAAGCGGCCTGCAGCTCCTCGTCCACGCCGTCGGGGTGCACGAGCGGCTCGGAGCGTCGCGTGGAGCGGATGGGGTGGCCGGTGGTCGAGAGGCAGCGCCCTGTCGCGAGATCCCACTTCCAGTCGTGCATGCTGCAGGTGAGGATGCCCTCGCCGTCGACCGTCCCCGTACGGGTCAGGTCGGCTCGGAGATGCGGGCAGCGACGCTGCACGACCCAGTCGCCGATCTCGGCATCCTCGGTCTGATCCGTCTGCTCCTGATACCAGTTCTCGACGTACTCGATCCGGTCGACGGAGAGGCACTTGAGGAAGGTCGTCAGGAACTCGTTGAACTTGCCGCTGCGGCCGACGCTGAACTGCATCGACAGGAAGATCGAGTTCGACCAGTCGATCTCGTGGTCGCGGATGTTCGTCGAGACGAGGTCGGCGGGGATGGTGTACCAGTAGATGCACTCCTCCCCCGCGTACTCGCGCACCTTGGCGCGCGGGAAGTCGACCACCATGTCGAGGTCGCCGATCCGGAAGCGGACGCATCCTCCGACGCCGAGGCGGATCGTGCGCGACTTCTTCAGCAGCGGCTCCCACCAGGTCTTCAGCGCGTCGAGGATCTCCGCCGCGGGGAGGACCTCCGCCCGCGATGCCTCTTCGTCAAGGATCTCCTGCTGACGGGAGGCGCGCTGCTCCTCGAGATACGCCCACTTGTCGTCGAAGATGTGGGCGAGCTCGTCCTCGGTGTAGAGCGACTGCTCGGTGGTCACCGCACCGCCGTCGACGGTCACGACCGTGCCCGGCACGAAGAGGTGCCCGTCGTACTGCGGCGAGAGCTCCTTCATGTGCGCGAGGAACTGCTTCTGATCCGTGAAGATCGACTCGCCGTTGCGGCCCATGCCGTTGAAGTCGAACAGATCGTCGCGCAGGAACATCGGCGGCCCCGCCATCGGGAAGACGTGCGGGGCGTCGACCTTGTCGATGTAGTACATGGCCCGCTTGTTCTGCGCATCGCGCTTGAGCCCCGCGAAGTTCTGCTTGGCGTCGAGCGGAAGGTCGTAGACCATGGGCCACCAGATGGCGCCGGAGACCTGCGTGAAGTACGCGTCGGGCTTGCCGAAGTGCAGCAGCTTCTCGAGGTCGAGGGGGTGCGAGTCGTTCTGGTTCAGCACCGATCCGGTGCCGTCGTCGACGCTCAGCGACGAGTCGCCGATCGGTCCGTCGCTCGGCGCGCGCAGAGGCGTGATCATGATCTTGAGGTCGCCGCGTTCGATGATCTCGCCGGCGGGCGCGTACGTGATGTTGGTGTAGCCGAGCGCGCGGATGTCCTGCTCGAGATCGTCGATCGGGTACTCGGGCAGGAGCACCTCGATGTCCTTGCGGATGTAGCGCTCGAGCAGCGCGGGATCGAAGTGGTCGCGGTGCCGGTGCGAGATGTAGAGGAAGTCCGCCTCCCGACCGAAGCGCTCCCAGTCGAGGGCGCGGTTGTCGGGGAACGGGAACCAGGAGCCGAAGAACGACGGCCCGAGAACCGGGTCGCAGATGATGTTCCCGCCGACCGTCTCGATGAACATCCCGGCGTGGCCGAGTCCCGTGATCCGCATGCATTCCTCCTGAAGTGAACCGTACGAGTCTAACGGCGGCCTCCTGAAGGGCCGCGGGGACCGGCCGGGAGAAATCATCCCTCGTCGAAGAGGCCCTTGATGTCGTCGGCCGTGAGCGACTGCGCGAAGAGCTCCTCGTCGTCCATGACGGCCGTGAAGAGCCGCGCCTTGCGCTGCTGCAGCTGCAGGACCTTCTCCTCGATCGTGCCGGTGGAGATCATCCGGTAGACGAACACCTGACTCGTCTGACCGATGCGGTGCGTGCGGTCGATGGCCTGCGCCTCCGCCGCGGGGTTCCACCAGGGATCGAGCAGGAACACGTAGTCGGCCTCGGTCAGGGTGAGACCGAAGCCGCCGGCCTTGAGGCTGATGAGGAACACCGGCTGCTCCCCCGTCTTGAACCCGTCGATCACATCCTGTCGACGCCGCGTCGACCCGTCGAGGTGCGCGTACGGGATGCCGGCGGCCCGCAGTCGATCGGCGGCCATGTCGAGGAAGGATGTGAACTGGCTGAACACGAGAGCGCGGTGGCCCTCCGCCTGCAGCTCGACGACGCGATCGAGCAGCGTGTCGAGCTTCGCGGAGCCGATCTCGGCGTCGTTCTCGTCCACGAGGCCGGGGGCGAGGCTCAGCATCCGCAGCAGCGTGAGCGACCGGAAGACGATGAAGCGATGCCGGTCGAGATCGTCGAGCAGTCCGAGGACCTTCTGGCGTTCGCGCTGCAGCACGACGTCGTAGAGAGCGCGATGCTCGGCTCCCAGCTCGACCTCGAGGAGCTGCTCCTGCTTCTCCGGGAGATCCGACGCGACGAGCTCCTTCGTGCGCCGGAGGACGAGCGGTCTGATGCGCCGGCGCAGCTGCGCGAGCCGCCGGGCCCGGTATTCGCCGCCCTCCTCGTTCTCGGGCACCTTGCCCTTCTCGATCGGCTGGATGTAGCGGTCCCGGAACTTGCGCGCGGAGGGGAAGAGCCCGGGGGCCGCCAGCTTCAGGAGCGCCCACAGCTCGGAGAGGCTGTTCTCCATCGGCGTGCCCGTGACCGCGAAGGTCACGTCGGCGCGGAAGGTCGCGATCGCGCGATGCAGCTTCGTCTGCGGATTCTTGACGAACTGCGCCTCATCGAGGATGAGACCCGCCCATTCCACCTGTCGGAACGCGTCCTCGTCGAGCCGGGCGACCGTGTAGGAGCTCACGACCAGATCTGCGGATGCCGCGGCCGCGGTCAGTGCTCCCGCCCGCTTTCCGCTCGTGCTGTCGACGATCGTGACGCGCAGCCCCGGGGTGAACCGCGCGGCCTCGGACCGCCACGTGCTGAGCACCGAGGTGGGCGCCAGCACCAGGAAGGGACGCGTCTCCCCCGTCTCCCTGGTGTGCTGCACGAACGAGAGCAGCTGGAGGGTCTTGCCCAGGCCCATGTCGTCCGCGAGGATGCCGCCGAGACGGTGGCGCCACAGGAACGCGAGCCAGTCGAACCCCGTCTTCTGGTACGGGCGCAGCTCGGCCCGCACGCCCTCCGGGAGCGCGGTCGCCGGCACTCCGGTCGCCTCGCGAAGGCCCTGGGCCGTGGCGCGCCAGCTGACCGCGGGCTGCGCCTCGTCGGCGAGGTCCTCGAACTCCTCCCAGAGGTCGGTCTGATAGCGGCTGATGCGAGGGCCGGTCTCCCACTCGTCGAGCTCCCCGGCCTCCTCGATGAGGTCCCGCAGGCGATCCAGGGCCGGATGGCTCAGCGAGAAGTAGCCGCCGTCGGCGAGCAGCAGCTTCTTCCTGCCCTTGCTCAGCGCCGTGAACAGGGGCCCGAAGGGGATGCGGCGACCGTCGATCGTCACGAGGATGCCGAGGTCGAACCAGTCGGAGTCGGTGGTCTCGACGGTGGTGACGGTGACATCGGGAGAGCCGGTGAGCTCGCGGTACTCCTTGCGCTCGCCCGTCGTCGTGACCGTGACGCCGATGCGTTCGAGGGCGGGAGCCACCTCGGCCACGAAGGCCGCCGCGTCGATGTCGTGCAGAGACCCGGCGGGCCGGAAGCTGGTCGGCCGATGCTCCTGCCACACGGACTCGATCTCGGCGCGGATCGCCGCCTCGGCAGCGACATCGCGGACGGCCGACTCGCTCCATGCGAACGGCACCGTGCCGAATGTCCCGTACGACCACTCGAACGTGTAGCTCACCACGTCGCCGCGCTCGAACGCGATGGTGAGCACCGGCGTCGGCGACGGGACGTGGGGCAGTGCGACCGGGCCGACCGTGCGCACGGCCGAGCGCCGGGCGAGCAGTGGATACGCCGAGTCGATGAAGGCCTGCTCCTCGGCCGCCGGGACGACCAGCGGGGCGGGGCTGGCGAGCAGGGCTCTGGTCTGCTCGCTGAGCGGTGCCTCGGCCAGCGTGAGCTCCATGCGACGGCCGACGAGTTCGGCGACGTACAGACCGGTGCGCCCGATCGGGTGCGCCAGCCCCTCCGGCACCTCGCGACCGTCCACCCGCACCTCCGCGGCGACGGAGAGCGAGCCGTCGTCCGCTCGGGCGATGCGCGCCGTGACCTCCGCGGTCGATGCCAGAGACACGGCGGCGCTCTTCTGACTGGACACGATCGGGATGCCGAGATCCGGTCCCGTCCGCAGGTGCGCCCAGAGGAGCGCGGATTCGATCTGGTCCACCACGAGCCACTCCCCGGCGTTGCCGGAGAGCAGCGAATCGCGGGAGATGCTCAGGAGATCGCCGAACCACCGGTTCTGCACGCGTCCGAACTGCGCGGCGTCCCGGCGCACCGCGTCCCACCCGGCGTGCCCCTGGATCCAGGCACCGGTCTGCGCGCTGCGCATCAGCGGACGGATGGCGAGCAGCAGCTCCCCGTCGGCCTTCGCGAGATCGCGGGGCGTCGCGGGGCGCACCGGGCGCGGCCCCCAGTTCGTGTCGGCCCGGCTCGCCCGGTGGCGCAGCTCGACGCCCAGCGCGAGCGGCAGCGTGTGCCGACCGGCCGCCGGGTCCATCAGGGTCCGCCAGGACGCGGCCGGGATCGGAGCGGAGGGCGCGGCAGCCGGCTGCGCCGACGGCGCCGACGGCGCCTCGAGCGCAGCCGCCTGCTGGGAGTACTCGTGCACGTTCGACGCCAGGAGCGTCGCGACGACATGCTTGCACCCCGACCGCACGGGGCACGAGCACCCGGTCGTGCGGAGTCGGCGTCGGCCGTTGGAGTCGACGAAGACGACCTCGGTCAGGTACTGCGCGTCATTGCTGCCGCGCACATGGCCCTCGAGCTCGAGTAGGTCCTCGTGCCAGACGACGTCGAGGACGTTCCCCTCGCGGAAGTACGCCAGGCCGCGCTTGTAGCCGCCGGCGTCCGTGATCTGCATGAGTTCGCGGAGATCGACGTGCGGCGCGGGCATGGCCCCATCCTTCCCGCGGCATCCGACATCCGGGATGCCGCGCCTCGGGTCGTCGTCAGGCGGCGCGAGCCACGCGGGCGAGCACGCCGTGCACGAACGCGCCGGAGTCGTCGGTCGAGAACTCCTTCGCGAGCTCCACGGCCTCGTCGATCGCGACCGCGGTGGGCACCTCGTCGTTGAACAGGATCTCCCAGACGCCGATGCGCAGGAGCGCACGATCGACCGCGGGCATCCGCTCGAGCTTCCAGTCGCGGCTGTGCGTGGTGATCTGCTCGTCGATCTCGTCGCGGTTGTCGATGATGCCGTCGACGACCTCTCGGGCGTAGAGCCACGAGGCCTCGCGGGCGGGCTCGGACGCCGCGCGCTTGGCCTCGGCCGCCAGTGCGACGGCGACCTCGTCGCCGCGGACGTCGGCGGAGAACAGGATGTCGAGTGCGCGCTTGCGCGCCTTCGTGCGGGCGCTCACGCCTTACTTCTCGCGGCCGAGGTAGTCACCGGTGCGGGTGTCGACCTTGACCTTGGTGCCGGCCTCGACGAACAGCGGCACCTGGATCTCGTAGCCGGTCTCGAGGGTCGCGGGCTTGGTGCCGGCAGACGAGCGGTCGCCCTGCAGACCCGGCTCCGTGTACGTGATCTCGAGGATCACCGAGGCGGGGAGGTCGATGTAGAGCGGGTTGCCGTTGTTCAGCGCGATGGTGACCTGCTGGTTCTCGAGCAGGAAGTTCTTCGCGTCGCCGACCGTGGGAGCGCCGACCGTGATCTGGTCGAAGTCCGTCTGGTCCATGAAGACGTAGCCGTCGCCGTCGGTGTACAGGTACGTGAAGTCGCGGCGGTCGACGTTCTCGATGTCGATCTTCGCGCCGGCGTTGTAGGTGCGGTCGACGACCTTGCCCGAGACGACGTTCTTCAGCTTGGTGCGCACGAACGCGCCGCCCTTGCCGGGCTTGACGTGCTGGAACTCGATGACGCTCCAGAGCTGCCCGTCGATGCTGAGGACGACGCCGTTCTTGATGTCTGCGGTAGATGCCATGCGCTGAAGGTTCCGTTTCGTGAGTCTGCGGGGCCGCTCGAACCAGGTGGACTGGGTGGGCCGAGAGTCGATTCTACGGGATGAGCGCCGCGAGCTGCCGCACGGCGCTCGCATACCCCTCGACGCCTTCGCCGATCACCCGCACCGCGGCGACGTCGTGGAGGTAGGAGTGGTGACGGAACTCCTCGCGTGCGTACACATCCGAGATGTGCACCTCGGCGAACGGCAGGGCGACGCCCGTCAGCGCGTCGCGCAGGGCGACCGAGGTGTGGGTCAGCCCCCCGGGATTGATGACGACGGCGGCGCAGTCCTCGCGCGCGGCGTGGATCGCGTCGATGAGGACGCCCTCGTGATTGCTCTGGATGGCGCGCACGTCGAACCCCTCTGCTGCGGCGGCGTCCGCGGTCAGCCGCTCGACGTCGGCGAGAGTCGCCGTGCCGTAGACGTCCGGCTCACGGCTGCCCAGCAGATTCAGGTTCGGCCCGTTCACGAGGAGGATCCGCCGGCGGGTCACTCCCCCACCTCCTGGTACGCGGCGAACAGGAGGGATTCGTCGGGCGCCTGGAGCACCGTCGGCTTGGCGATGTCGTCGAGCAGGATGAAGCGCAGCATCCCGCCGCGGCTCTTCTTGTCGCGCTGCATCGTCGCGAGCAGCTGCGGCCAGGCGCCCGCTCGGTACGACGTCGGGAGCCCGAGGGACTCGAGGACGGTGCGGTGGCGCTCCGCGGCGGCGTCGGACAGCCGACCGGCGAGGCGCGACAGCTCGGCGGCGTACAGCATCCCGATCGAGACGGCGGCGCCGTGGCGCCAGCGGTAGCGCTCGGCGTGCTCGATGGCGTGGCCGAGCGTGTGGCCGTAGTTGAGGATCTTCCGCTGACCGGCCTCGCGGAAGTCCTCCGAGACGACCGTCGCCTTCATGTCGATGGCGAGCTCCACCGTGCGACGGAACTCGTCCGTCGTCGTGTCGACGGCGCGCGCCGGGTCCGCCTCGACGATGTCGAGGATCTCGGGCGCCCAGATGAACCCGGCCTTGACGACCTCCGCGAAGCCGGCGGTCGCCTCGTTGGGGCTGAGGCTGGCGAGCTCGTCGAGATCGCCGATGACGGCGCGCGGAGCCCAGAAGGCGCCGACGAGGTTCTTGCCCTCGGCGGTGTTGATCCCGGTCTTGCCGCCGACCGCCGCGTCGACGAGGCCGAGCACGGTGGTGGGGACCTGCACGACCTGGACTCCGCGCAGCCAGGTGGCCGCGACGAATCCGGCGAGGTCGGTGACCGCTCCGCCGCCGTAGCCCACCACGGCGTCCGTGCGCGTGAAGTCCGCCTGCCCCATGACCTGCCAGCAGAACGCGGCGACCTCGATGCGCTTGCCCTGCTCGGCATCCGGGACCTCGGCGAGCAGGACCTCGCGGGGACCGTTCGCGGTGTCGGCGAGGAGCCGGTCGCGAAGCTCCGCGGCCCGTGCCGCCAGTGTCGGCGGGTGGACCACGAGCACCTTGCGCACTCCCGGATCCAGCGCGGCGGACACCTCGTCGAGGATCCCGCGGCCGATGCGGATGTCGTACGGGGTGTCGCCCGTGACGCTGATGGTGGTGGTGCTCATCTCAGTTCTCTCCTCCATGACGCGATGTCCTCGGCGATGCGCTGCATGGGCCTCCGGGACGTGTCGAACGTCGCCGTGGCCACCTCGTCGTACCAGGCACGACGCTCCTCGAAGATGGCCGTCCACCGGCTCAGCGGATCCTCGCCCGCCAGCAGTGGACGTCCGGCCCCGGCGATGCGGTCGGCGACGGCTTCCGGAGTCACCGTGAGGAAGACCACCGGATGCCGCTGGAGCAGCGCCCGCGTGCCGGCGTCCGTCACCGCGCCGCCGCCCAGGGAGATCACGCCGTCCTCCGCGAGAGCCGCCGCGACGGCTGCCCGCTCCAGCTCCCGGAAGCGCGCCTCGCCGTGCGCGGCGAAGATCTCCGGGATCGGTCCGTGCTCGGCGACCACCCGCTTGTCCGTGTCGACGAAGGGCACGCCGAGCCGACGCGCCACCCGACGTCCGATGCTGGTCTTGCCCGCCGCCATCGGGCCGACGAGGACCAGCGTCAGCCGCTCAGCCTCGCTCGTCATGCGCGATGAGCGCCGCCTCGGACGCAGGGGTCGTCCGCAGCTCCTCGGGGATGCCGTCGAGGTAGCCCGCGAGGTTGCGGCGCGTCTCCCGGACGCTGTCGCCGCCGAACTTCTCGAGGACCGCGCGGGCCAGCTCGATCGCGACCATGGCCTCGGCGACGACCCCGGCCGCGGGCACGGCGCAGACGTCGGAGCGCTGGTGATGGGCCGTGGCGTCCTCCCCCGTCGCGACGTCGATGGTCCGCAGCGCGTGCGGGACCGTCGCGATGGGCTTCATCCCGGCGCGGACGCGCAGAACGGTCCCGGTGGACATGCCGCCCTCGGTGCCGCCCGCCCGATCCGAGGCGCGGGAGATCCCGTCGGCGGTGGCGAACAGCTCGTCGTGCGCGGCCGAGCCGCGGCGGCGCGTGGTCTCGAAGCCGTCTCCGACCTCCACGCCCTTGATCGCCTGGATGCTCATCAGCGCCTGGGCGAGGCGCGCGTCCAGCCGTCGGTCCCAGTGCACGTGCGAGCCCAGTCCGGGCGGGAGCCCGTACGCGAGCACCTCCACGATGCCGCCGAGGGTGTCGCCGTCCTTCTTCGCGTCGTCGACCTCCGCCACCATCCGGGCCGACGTGTCGGCGTCGAAGCACCGCAGCGGGTCGGCGTCCAGCGCATCGACGTCGTCCGGGGTGGGCAGCGCCGCTCCGTCCGGGACCCGCACCGGTCCGATCGAGAGGGTGTGGCTGACGAGACGGATGCCCAGCTCGCCGAGGAACGACCGCGCGACCGCGCCCAGCGCCACGCGCGCGGCGGTCTCCCTGGCGCTCGCGCGCTCGAGGATGGGACGCGCCTCGTCGAAGTCGTACTTCTGCATGCCGACGAGGTCGGCGTGCCCAGGGCGCGGGCGGGTCAGCGGCGCCCCGCGGCCCCGAGACCTGTCGGTGAGCTCGACGGGCTCGGGGTTCATGACCTCGATCCACTTCGGCCACTCGGTGTTGCCGATGCGCAGCGCGATGGGGCTGCCGAGGGTGCGCCCGTGGCGCACCCCGCCGGAGATGGTGAGCTCGTCCTGCTCGAACTTCATGCGCGAGCCGCGGCCGTAGCCGAGCTTGCGGCGCTCGAGATCGGCCTGGATCGCCTCGGACGACACCGGGACGCCCGAGGGCAGACCCTCCATGACGGCAATGAGTTCTGGGCCGTGCGATTCGCCGGCCGTGAGCACGCGGAGCATTGCTCCAGTCTCCCACGGGTTCCGACGACTCTCCGCCGCGTGTCGTCCTACGTCGTGAGGGCGCTGCGCATGGCCAGGACGATCGCCTGCTCGTCGGGAAGGGGCAGCAGCGGGTCGCCGTGCAGGAAGATGCGGATCTGGCGCTTGGCCTGGTGGAGCAGCATGCCCAGACCCGAGATCGCACGATCGCTTCCCCAGACCGTCGCGAGCGCGGACGGCCAGGGCGCGTACGCCACGTCGAAGAGCTCGCCCCCGACCGCGGCGAGCCGCGCCGAGGTGTCGGCATCGAGGGCGGCACCGCTCGGGAGCGTGGCCACCGTGAGGTCCACAGGGCTCGGATCGGCGGTGAGATCGTCGATGGAGGTGACGACGCCGAGTCGCTCCCCCAGCGCGGAGAGCGCGGCCGCCCGCTCCGGCCGCCGCGCACGCACATCGACGCTCCGCGCTCCCATCTCCGCCACGGCGACGAGCGCCGACGCCGCGGTCGCCCCCGCACCGAGGATGCGCACGCGCCGCGCCTCGGCGATCCCCTGTTCCGCGAGTGCGTCGACGATGCCGCCGACGTCGGTGTTGAAGCCCGCAGGTCGCTCGCCGAGCAGCAGCGTGTTGACGGCCCCGGTGGATCTGGCATGCCCGTCGAGGGTCGCCGCCGCCCGGTGCGCCCGCTCTTTCAGCGGCATCGTCAGCGAGAGCCCGCGCCAGGTGTCGTCGAGCGCGGCGAGCTCGGCGGCGAAGGCCGGTTCGTCGACGCGGACCCGTGTGTACTCCCAGTCGAGGCCGAGCACGCCGTACGCCGCAGCATGCAGCTGCGGCGATCGGGAGTGCGCGATCGGGTCGCCCCAGACCGCGAGCCGGCGACGCGTCATCCCGCCGAGCAGCCGCCGTCGGGATTCTCCTTGCACCACTGATCCCACTTCTCGACGCCCTTCAGGTGCTCCTCGTACGTCTCGGAGAACTGCGTCTCGCCGGTGGCGAGGTTGACCGTGACGAAGTAGAGCCAGGGACCGTCCGCAGGGCTCATGGCCGCCTTGATCGCGGCGTCGCTCGGGCTCGCGATCGGGGTGACGGGCAGCCCCGTGTGGACGTAGGTGTTCCAGGGGTTGGGATCCTCGAGGGCCTCCGCCGAGCTCGAGACGACGCCCTCGTGCAGCGAACCGTATCCGTACTGCGCCGTGGAGTCCATCTGCAGCATCATGTCGATGTCCAGACGGTTCTGGATCACCCGCGAGACCTTCGGGAAGTCGGCGGTGAGACCCTCGCGCTGGATGATCGAGGCGATCGTCAGCACTCGCTGCGCGTCCTCGGCCGGCACGCCGGCGCCGTCGAGCGATTCGCGCGTGCGGTCGACCATGCGCTGGATCACCTGCTGCGCGGTGACTCCCGGGTCGAACGTGTAGACCGCCGGGAAGAGCCATCCCTCGAGGGACTGGGCGGTGACGCCGTAGGCTGCCGGGTCCGCCACGGCCGCCTCGAGGTCCTCGATCGGGATCGCGAGCGAGTCGGCGATGCCGGGGAGCGACGACGCGATGGTCGCCCCTTCTCCGACGCTCGCGGAGTTCTCGAGCTTGTTCGCGGGATCCTTGAGTGCGGCGAGGGCCGCCTCCGCGGTCATCTTCTCCTGCAGGCGATAGTTGCCCGGGTAGAAGGTGACGGCGATGCCCTCGTCGACGAGGTAGTCGTAGAAGACGTCCTCGGTGCGGGTGACACCGGCCTCGAACAGCGCGGTCGACACCGGACCGCCGGTGTCGCCCTCCTTGATCGTCACGAGCACCTCGCCGGTCGCCTGACCCGGCTCCCAGTCCTTCGGGTCGCCCCAGCCGAGCGTCTCGCTGATCCGGTCGCCGTAGGTGTTCCACGCCCAGATTCCCGCACCGGCGATGCCGCCGACGACGGCGAGCACGATGATCAGCGCGACCAGGCAACCGGTCCGGCGCTTGCGCGCGGGCGGCTTCGCACCCGACCCGTCGTCGGCGTGCTCGTGGAAGAGGTCTTCGAGGCGCCCGCCCGACGCCGGGGCGTCCCTCACGGGCGCAGGCTCCTCGGATGCCGTCCGAGGCGTCGTCGCGGGTGCGGGAGGCATGGCCTCGGGCTCCCCGCTCTGCGAGACGGCGGACTGCCGAGCCGCAGGCGCGGCCTCGGCCTCGGCCGCACGCTCGGGCGCGGGCTCGGCGACGGTGACGGGGAACGCGCGGGTCACGGGCGCGTCTGCGGCTCCGTCTTCCGCGGAGGTCCCTCGCGACGGAGCGGCGGGCGTCCGCGGAGTCGATCCGCCGTTGGACCTCGTCGCGGCCGCCTCGCGCGCGGCGCGCCGGGATCCCGGTGCCGGGGGCGTCTCGTCCACGGTCGGGATCTGCTGCGTCGGGTCCGGCAGATTCTCGAACAGATCACCCAGGCGGGCGTGCGGGTCGTGCTGCGGCGACGCACTCTCTCGTTCGGGCATGGTCAGGGTGACTCCTCGTCGAGCGGAACAGTGGCTCCGGGCGGGTTTCCGGTGCTCTTCTCCGTGTCTATCGCCTGCTGCAGCAGAACCACCGCGGCGACCTGATCCACAATGCTACGAGAGTTCTTCTGTGTTCTGCCCGAGGATCGCAGTGCGGCGTGTGCGGTGACCGTGCTCAGACGCTCGTCCACGAGCCGCACCGGGATGCCCGTGCGTGTTGCGAGGGACACCGCGAAATCGCGGGCATCGGTCGTCGAGGCGGTGTCGGAGCCGCGGAGATTGACAGGCAGACCCACCACGAACTCGAGCGGCTCGTACTCGGAGGCGATCTCGGCGAGACGGTCGACGGATCGCGCGTCACGAGGCACCGTCTCGACCGGCACCGCGAGCATGCCGTCCGGATCGCACCGGGCGACACCGACTCGCGCCCGTCCGACGTCGATGCCGAGACGCACTCCGCGACGGAAGCCCGTCACGCTGTCCGCAGCTCCTGCGCGACGGCCTCGAGCGCCGCGGGCAGCGCCCCCGCGTCCGTTCCGCCTCCCTGGGCGACGTCATCCCGACCGCCGCCGCCGCCGCCGAGCACCGACGCCGCGCGCTTCGCCAGCGCACCCGCCTTGGCACCCGCGGCACGGGCGGCGTCGTTCGTCGCGACGACCACGACCGGGCGTCCGTTGACGACTGCTCCGAGCGCCACGACGGCCGCGTCCGCACCCAGGCGGTCGCGGACGCCGAGCACGAGCTCGCGCACGTCGTCGGCGGAGGCGAGGTCGCCGAGGGACTGCGCGGCCACGCGGAAGGCGCCGACCCGCTCCGCGGCGTCGGCGATGGCGGGCACCTGGCCCGCGCGCTCCCTGGCCTCGAACTGGGCGATGCGCTTCTCCGCGGCCTTGAGGTTCGCGGAGAGGTCGGAGATCCGCTCGACGAGCTGGTCGCGCGGCGTCTTGAGCGACGAGGTCAGCTGCGAGACGAGAGCGCGCTCGGCGGCGAGCTCACGGAAGGCATCCCGTCCGACGAGCGCCTCGATGCGTCGGTTCGAGGCGCCGACCGACGACTCCCCCACCACGCTGACGAGACCGATCTCGGCGCTGGTGCCGACGTGCGTACCGGCGCAGAGCTCACGAGACCACGGGCCGCCGATGTCCACCATGCGCACGACGTCGCCGTACTTCTCGCCGAACAGCGCCATGGCGCCGGCTTCCTTCGCCTCGTCGAGCGAGACGATGCGGGTCGTGACCTCGAGCGCGTCCTGCACCGCCCGGTTCGCGATGTCCTCGATCTCGGTGCGCGTCTCGCCGGACAGCGCCTGCGACCAGGCGAAGTCGAAGCGCATGTAGCCGGCGCGGTTGAGGGAGCCCGACTGCGTCGCGGTCGGACCGAGGGTGTCGCGCAGCGCGGCGTGCACGAGGTGCGTCGCCGAGTGCGCCTGACGCGCCGCGCGGCGGTTCGCCGCGTCGACGATCGTGGTGGCGGCGTCGTCGACGGCGACGGACCCTCGGGTCACCTCGACCGTGTGGCTGATGAGCCCCGGCACGGGCTTCTGCACGTCGAGGACGTCGAGCTCGTAGCCCGGGCCCACGATGACGCCCTTGTCGGCCACCTGCCCGCCGGATTCGGCGTAGAGGGTCGTCTCGGCGAGCACGACCTCGGCGATCTGGCCCTCCGACGCGCTGCGCACGACCTGACCGTCGACGAGGATCCCGAGGATGCGCGAGTCGACCTCGTGCTCGGAGTAGCCGTCGAATCCGGTCTCTCCCAGCGCACGCAGGTCGCGGTACACCGAGACGTCGGCCAGCTGGCGCTTGCGGTTGCGGGCGTCCTCCTTGGCGCGGGTGCGCTGCTCCTGCATCAGGGAGTCGAAGGCGGCGCGGTCGACGTTCAGCCCGGCCTCCTCCGCGACCTCGAGCGTGAGGTCGATCGGGAAGCCGTAAGTGTCGTGGAGGAGGAACGCCTCTCGACCGCTCAGCGCCGAGTCGCCCTTCTTCTTCGTCTCGTCGAGCGCGAGGTCGAGGATCGTCGAGCCCTGCGCGAGGGTGCGCCGGAAGGTCTCCTCCTCGGCGAAGGCGGATGCGGAGAGGGTCGACCACTCGGTCTCGAGCTCCGGGTAGGCCGACTTCATGGCGTCCCTCGAGGTCGCGAAGAGCTCGGGGAAGACCGGCTCGTCGACGCCGAGGAGCCGCATCGCCCGGACGGTCCTGCGCATCAGACGGCGCAGGATGTAGCCGCGCCCCTCGTTCGACGGACGCACGCCGTCGGAGAGCAGCATCAGCGAGGAGCGCACGTGGTCGGCGATGACGCGGAAGCGGACGTCGTCCTCGTGGACGGCGCCGTAGCGGCGGCCGGAGAGCTCGACCGCGCGGTCGAGGACCGGACGCACCTGGTCGGTCTCGTACATGTTCTCGACGCCCTGCTTGAGGAACGCGACGCGCTCGAGTCCCATGCCGGTGTCGATGTTCTTCATCGGGAGCTCGCCCACGATGTCGAACTCCGTCTTGCCGCGGATGTTCTCGATGAAGTCCTGCATGAACACGAGGTTCCAGATCTCCAGGAACCGCGAGTCATCGGCCGCGGGGCCTCCGTCCTGACCGTATGCGGGACCGCGGTCGAAGAAGATCTCCGAGTCGGGGCCGCCGGGGCCGGGCTGACCGGTGTTCCAGTAGTTGTCGGCGCGACCCAGGCGCTGGATGCGCTCGGGCTTCAGGCCGATGATGTCGCGCCAGATGGCCTCGGCCTCGTCGTCCGTCTCGTACACGGTGACCCAGAGGTCCTTCTCGTCGAAGCCCAGGCCGCCGTCGGACTCAGCACTGGTGAGCAGCTCCCAGGCGTAGCGGATCGCGCCCTCTTTGAAGTAGTCGCCGAACGACCAGTTGCCCAGCATCTGGAAGAAGGTGCCATGGCGGGCCGTGCGGCCGACCTCTTCGATGTCGTTGGTGCGGATGCACTTCTGCAGGTCCGCGATGCGAGGATGCGGAGCGGGGACGACACCCGTGAGATACGGGATCATCGGCACCATGCCGGCGACGGTGAAGAGCAGCGACGGGTCGTCGCTGACCAGCGACGCGGACGGGACGATGAGGTGGTCGTTCTTCTCGAAGTAGTCGAGATAGCGCTGCGCGATGTCCGCAGTGTTCATGGGGTGCCGGGTGTCCTTGCGTGCAGGGTGTGGAAGAGGGTCGCGCGTCGGGCGAGGTCAGTCGTCGGCGGGATCGGTGAGGCGCGCCTGCTGCTCGCGGTACGCGTCGCCGATGATCGCCGTGAACTCGTTGAACCGGGCGTCGACCTCGGCGAGGATGTCGTGACCGCGCGGGTCCTTGTTCATGAAATGCGCCGCGACGAAGCCGCCGATCACGCCGATCAGGAACCACAGCACGTTCTTCATGTCGTCATCCTTGCCTTGGACCCGCGAGGGCGCGGTGTCTCCATCGTATGCGGAAACGACAGAAGGCGTCGGGATGACCCCGACGCCTTCTGCGGAACAGCTGGACTCAGCGAGCTGCGTAGTACTCGACGACGAGCTGCACTTCACAGGTCACGGGGACCTCGGCGCGCTTCGGACGACGGACCAGGCGAGCCTGGAGCTTGTCGAGCTCGACCTCGAGGTAGCCGGGAACCGGGGGAAGCACCTCGGCGTGACCGCCGGCCGCTGCCACCTGGAAGGGCTCGGTGCCCTCGCTCTTGGCCTTGACGTGGATGAGCTGACCCGGCTTCACGCGGAAGGACGGGCGGTCGACGAGCTGACCGTCGACGAGGATGTGACGGTGCACGACGAGCTGGCGCGCCTGTGCGGTCGTACGGGCGAAGCCCGAACGCAGCACGAGGGCGTCGAGACGCATCTCGAGGAGCTCGACGAGGTTCTCACCGGTCAGGCCCTCGGTGCGACGAGCCTCGTTGAAGGTGTTGCGCATCTGCTTCTCGCGGATGCCGTACTGCTCGCGCAGACGCTGCTTCTCACGCAGACGGACGGCGTAGTCGCTGTCAGCCTTGCGCTTGGTGCGGCCGTGCTCACCCGGAGCGTAGGGACGCTTCTCGAGGTAGCGGGCGGCCTTCGGGGTGAGCGGGATGCCGAGTGCGCGGCTGAGGCGCACCTTGCGGCGGTCCTGAGACTTCGTGGTCACGAAGCTATCCTTCCGATGACGCGGTCGCGACTTTCGCGACTCGCGGACGTATCACCGCGTTCTGCCTTGGAGCGCACGCCGGGGCGCCAGCAAGGTGTGGTGTGAACGAGGAGATGCCCGAAAACTCGGTTTCGAGCCGCTCAAGTCTAACAGATGCGGCTCAGCCGCCGTCGAGGATGCGGCGGATGCGCTCCAGCCGGGCCGAGATGTCGCGTTCAGCGCCGAGGTTCTTCGGCGCGTAGTAACGCCGGCCCTGCAGCTCGTCGGGGAGGTACTGCTGCGGAAGGATGCCGAACTCGCTGTCGTGCGGGTAGGCGTAACCGCGTCCGTGGCCCAGTCGCTTGGCGCCCGGATAATGGGCGTCGCGCAGGTGCAGGGGCACACGGCCGAAGCCGCCGGCCCTGATGTCCGCGATCGCCGCGTCGATGCCCGTGTACGCCGCGTTCGACTTCGCGGTGGTCGCGAGGTAGACCGTCGCCTCCGCGAGCGGGATGCGCCCCTCCGGCATGCCGATAAACGCCACAGCGTCGGCGGCGGCCACGGCGATCGACAGCGCCTGCGGATCGGCCAGGCCGACGTCCTCGGAGGCCGAGATCACCAGCCGGCGGGCGATGAAGCGCGGATCCTCGCCCGCCTCGATCATCCGGGCGAGATAGTGCAGCGCGGCATCCGGGTCGGAGCCCCGGATCGACTTGATGAAGGCGCTGATCACGTCGTAGTGCTCGTCGCCCTGCCGGTCGTAGCGCAGCAGCGCCTTGTCGACGGCCTGCGCCACGTCGTCGGCGGTCGCCTCCGGGGTCGCGCCCTCCCCCGCGTTCGACAGCGCGACGGCGGCGGCCGCCTCGAGTCCCGTGAGCGCGCGGCGCGCGTCGCCCGACGCGAGCCGGATCAGTGCGGAGCGCGCGTCGTCGGCCAGCGTCACGGCGCCGTTGAGACCGCGCGCGTCCTGCACGGCGCGGTCGACCAGCACGGCGATGTCCTCGTCGGTCAGCGGCTGGAGCGTGAGGAGCAGGGAGCGCGAGAGCAGCGGCGAGATGACGGAGAACGACGGGTTCTCGGTCGTCGCGGCGATCAGGATCACCCATCCGTTCTCGACGCCCGGCAGCAGCGCGTCCTGCTGCGCCTTGGTGAAGCGGTGGATCTCGTCGAGGAACAGGATCGTCGTCTGCCCGTACAGATCGCGCTGCGTGATGGCCTCCTGCATCACCTCGCGGACGTCCTTGACGCCGGCGGTGATGGCCGAGAGCTCGACGAACCGGCGGCCGGACGAGCGTGCGATCGCCTGCGCGAGGGTCGTCTTGCCCGTCCCCGGCGGACCCCAGAGGATGATCGACACGGCGCCCGGCGATGCGGCCGCCGGGTCGGCGAGTGCGACGATCGGGGATCCCGCGCGGAGGAGGTGCTTCTGCCCTGCGACCTCGTCGAGCGACACCGGACGCATACGCACGGCGAGCGGCGTCTGGCCGGAGAGCAGTGCGGATGCGGAGGTCATCCCTCCAGGCTATCGCCGGTCGCCGACACCGGGCGTGGCGGGAGCCCCGGATCGTGACGGGTAGGCTCTCAGGCGACGTTTCCCCCGGCGCACGGCCCCCGAGCGCCGCACCTCCACCTCAGCAAGGGAGCACGGCATGGCCGCACGCGGATCGAAGAGCGCGCAGCAGCGCACCGAGGCGGAGCGCGCTCGACGTCACGCGGCCCGCACGGAGTGGCACGACAGCCGCATCCGACGCCGGGTCAGGGACAACACGATCGCGAGCATCGCGGGCGCGGTCATCGTGCTCGCCGCCGTCGGCAGTCAGGTGGTGCACGCGCAGGTCGCGCCTCCCGCGCCCGAGCCGACGCCCACCGTCGAGCCGACGGACGCCCCTGCCCCGACGGACACCACGGCGCCGGAGCCTGCTCCGACCGAGACGCCCGCCGAGGAGTCCCCTGTCGAGGAGACGCCGGCCGGCTGACGCGGGCCCGTCCCCGATCTCACACACCGCGCCTGCGGCGTGTGAGCGCTTCGCACCAGACCTGTAACGCACCGCGCGATCGCCCGAAACCGGTCGCCGCGACCATGGACGCAGTGAGCACGCCGCTCCCCTCGTCCCCTGGAGGTCGCCCATGTCGTACATCAAGCCCGCCGAGCTCGTCACCCGCATGGTGGACGCCGGCGCCTACAAGATCCAGCTGTCCACGCGAGACACCCTGATCCGCGCCTTCATGGGCGCCGCCATCCTGACGCTCGGCGCCGCCTTCGCGGTGACCGTCTCGACGCAGACCGGGCAGCCGCTGCTCGGCGCGCTGCTCTTCCCGATCGGCTTCGTACTGCTGTACCTGCTGGGCTACGACCTCCTCACGGGGGTGTTCACCCTGGCGCCGCTCGCCGTGCTCGACAAGCGCCCCGGCGCCACGACGGGAGCCGTCCTCCGCAACTGGGGCCTCGTGTTCCTGGGCAACTTCGGCGGAGCGTTCCTGGTCGCCGTCCTGATGGCGATCTACTTCACGTACGGCTTCTCCACCGAGCCCAGCGCCGTCGGGCTCGCGATCGGCGAGATCGGCCACGGCCGCACCGTCGGATACGCCGATCACGGCGCGGCGGGAATGCTGACGCTCTTCATCCGCGGCGTGCTGTGCAACTGGATGGTGTCGACCGCCGTGATCCTCGCGATGGTGTCCGACAACGTCCTGGGCAAGATCGTCGCGATGTGGCTGCCCATCTCGCTCTTCTTCTACATGGGATTCGAGCACTCGATCGTGAACATGTTCCTGTTCCCCTCGGGCCTGCTGCTCGGTGCCGACTTCACGATCATGGACTACCTGATCTGGAACGAGATCCCCACGGTGATCGGCAACCTCGTCGGCGGCCTGCTGCTCGCCGGGCTGCCGCTGTACCTGACGTACGGCCGACCGGCGACGCGTCGTGTCAGGACCCCGCGCGTCCGCGTCAGCCGCGCCCCTCGCGCCGTCGCGGCGGAGCGCACTCCCGAGCCCGCGGGCGTGGTCTGACGCCGCGGACGTCGACGGGCCCGGTGAGCGCACCGCTCACCGGGCCCGTCGACGTCATGGCGCAGATGAGGGAGGATGCGGATCAGTCCTCGGTCACCGCCAGTCGGTAGCCGCGCTTGACCACGGTGTGCACGAGCTCCCGACCGCCGAGCGCCTCGCGGAGCCGGGCGACGGCCACCTCCACCGCGTGCGCGTTGCGCTCCGCGCCCGGAAGCACTCCGCCCAGGTCCGCACGCGAGAGCACCCGGCCGCCGGCGGATGCGAGGGCTTCGAGCAGCGCGGCCGCCGACCGCGACAGCGGGATGAACTCGCCGCCGACCACGACCCCTCCGCTGCGCACCTCGACGCGCCCCGGCTCGGTCGGCAGCGAGGGCGCACGGCCCCCGCCGAAGTGCGAGATCACGGTGCGCGCGAGAGAGCCGAGGCGCCCGCGGTCGGCGATCACGGTGTGGAGGTCCGCGGCATGGAGCGGCGCCGCGGTGATGGGCCCGACCGACGCCAGCAGCAGGCGCCCGGAATGCGAGCGGCGGCGGATGCCGTCGAGCACGCCCGCCTCCTGCGCGACGGCGATCCACGAGGCGGCGCCGGGTGCCGACGTGAACAGCACGGCGTCGGCCTCGCCGCCGGCCGCCTGCATCGCGGAGCGGCGGACGACCTCGGGGTCGGGAGGCGGGCCCCAGCGGTAGACCGTGATGCTGAGGACGTCGGCGCCGGCATCCGTCAGCACCTCGTCGAGGCCGTCGGATCCGGCACCGTGGTGCTGCACGAGGATGCGCTTGCCGGCGACACCCGAGGCGCGCAGATACTCGGCGACCTCTGCCGACGTCTCGCTCTCGGCCACCCAGTCGGCGGTGAAGCCCGCCTGTTGGATGGCGCCGTGCGCCTTGGGTCCCCTGGCGACGAAGTGCGCATCGCGGAGGGCGGCGTCGAGCGCCTCGTCGAGACCGTGCTCGTGCGCCGCGTCCATCCATCCGCGGAAGCCGACTCCGGTCGTCACGACCACGATGTCCGGCGGGTCCGCGATGACCCGCTCCGTACGGGCGAGCATCTCGACGTCGTCCGCTCCGGTCACGATGCTCAACGCAGGCGCTCGATGCACGACCGCGCCCCGCCGCTCCAGCGCGGTCGCCAGATCGACGGAGCGACGATCGGCGGCGACGATGATCGTGCATCCGGCCAGAGCCGAATCGAGCGTCCGCACGGGCATCAGACGATGCTCTCGGCGATCATTCCGGCAGTCGGCAGCAGCAGCCCCGCACGCGCCACCTCGCCGAAGACGATGACGGAGGGGTTCACGACGGCGGCCGCGGCGGCATCCGCCTCGACGGTCGCCAGCGTGGAGCGGATCGTGCGCTGGCGCTCGGTGTGGCCGTTCTCGACGATCGCGACGGGCAGGCCGCCGTCCGCGCCGTGCGCGCGGGCGGCGCGGGCGATGCGCGGCAGAGCGGCCACCCCCATCAGGATCACGGTCGTCGCGGTCGGGTCCGCGAGCGACGCGAGGGCGCCGATGGAGAGGTCTCCGTGGCCGTTCACGATGTGCACGGCGGACGCGACGCCACGGTGGGTCACGGGGATGCCCGCGGCCTGGGGAACCGAGATCGCGCTGCTGATGCCGGGAGTCACCGACACCGGGATGCCCGCGGCCTCGCAGGCGAGCACCTCCTCTCCCCCGCGTCCCAGGACGAACGGGTCGCCGCCCTTGAGGCGGACGACCCTCTTGCCGGCGCGAGCCCGGTCGACGAGCAGCCGGTTGATCTCGTGCTGGGGAACGGGGTGGTCTCCAGGGCTCTTGCCCACGTCGATCACCTCGACGTGCGGAGCCAGCGCGCAACGCAGCTCCTCGAAGGGGCCCAGCCGGTCCGCGACCACCACGTCGGCGGCCATCAGCAGCCGATGCGCCCGGAGGGTCAGCAGATCGACCGGTCCCGGCCCGCCGCCGACGAGGTCGACGCGTCCGACGAGTGCCGGGCTCATGCGTCCTCCCCTCGGACGCGGCGCACATGGACCGCGCGGTCGACGACGCTCACCGGCCACACGCGCAGCGCGGCATCCGGTCGGCCCTGCGTCTCGAGGCAGATGCCGGTGCGGAGATCGAACACCTGCTTGTGCAGCGGCGACGCGACGGTCGGAGCGTCGCCCCGCGAGCCGACGATGCCGCGCGACATCACCTGCGCCCCGCTGTACGGATCGAGATTGTCGACCGCGTGCACGGAGCCGTCGGCCAGCAGGAACAGGGCCACCTGCTCGCCGTCGATCAGGGCGGCGCGGCCCCGCTCGACCTCGAGGTCGTCGATCGTGCAGACCCGGACGCCCGGAGCGGCGCTCACGACGCTCATCGCCGCACCTCCAGCGCGGTGCCCGCGATGAGCACTCCGCCGCGCCGCTCCTCGGTCGTCGCGGGGCGGATCTGCCCGCGCTCGGCCACATAGGCGAGCGACGGGTCGGGGGTGTCCGCGGCATTGACGAACGAGCGGAAGCGCTCGAGCTTGACCGGGTCGCGGAGCGTCGCCGCCCACTCGTCCTCGTAGCGGTCGACGTGCAGCGCCATCGCCGCGTCGAGGTCGGCGCAGATGCCGAGGCTGTCGTCGAGGATGACGCTCCGAAGGCCGTCGATCCCGCCGTCGAGCTCCTCGCACCACGGCGCGGTGCGCTGCAGACGGTCCGCCGTCCGTATGTAGTACATGAAGAACCGGTCGATCGCCCGGATCAGACCCTCGTCGTCGAGGTCGGAGGCGAGCAGCTGGGCGTGCCGCGGCGAGAAGCCGCCGTTGCCGCCGACGTACATGTTCCACCCGGTCTCGGTCGCGATCACGCCGACGTCCTTGCCGCGCGCCTCGGCGCACTCGCGGGCGCAGCCGGACACCCCGAGCTTGAGCTTGTGCGGCGCTCTCAGTCCTCGATATCTCAGCTCCAGCCGCACGGCCATGCCGACGGCGTCCTGCACCCCGTACCGGCACCAGGTGGATCCGACGCACGACTTCACCGTGCGCAGCGACTTGCCGTAGGCCTGCCCCGACTCGAAGCCGGCATCCACGAGCCGCTGCCAGATGAGCGGGAGCTGCTCGAGTCGCGCCCCGAACATGTCGATCCGCTGCCCGCCCGTGATCTTCGTGTACAGCGCGAAGTCCTTCGCCACCTGGCCGATCGCGAGCAGGCCCTCGGGCGTCACCTCGCCGCCGGGCATCCGCGGGACCACCGAGTACGTGCCGTCCTTCTGCATGTTGGCCATGACATGGTCGTTGGTGTCCTGCAGCGTCGCGTTCTCGCCGTCGAGGACGTGGGCGCCCACGAGGACCGAGAGGATGCTCGCGATCGCCGGCTTGCAGATGTCGCAGCCTCTGCCACGGCCGAACCGCTCGACGATCGCGCTGAAGGTCGTGAGCTCGGCGACGCGCACGGCGTCGAACAGCTGCCGCCGCGACAGGTCGAAGTGCTCGCACAGAGCATGCGACACCGTCTGACCGAGCTTCGTGAGCTCCTGGCCGACGACCTTCTTCACCATGAGCACGCACGAACCGCACGTGGCACCGGCCCTGGTGCAGCCCTTGACCGCCGCGGCGTCGGTGCAGCCCTCCTCGTGCACGGCCTGGCGGATGCGCCCCGCCGTCACGCTCGAGCACGAGCACACCACGGCCGCGTCGGGCAGTTCGCCGCCGGGCGCCTCCACGCCGCCCTCCGGCAGCAGGAACGCCGCGGGATCCGCACCGAGCGCCGCCCCCACGAGCGGACGCAGCGCACCGTACGCGGCGGCGTCGCCCACGAGGATGCCGCCGAGCAGCGTCTGCGCGTCATCCGAGAGCACGAGCTTCTTGTAGACGCCGGCGATCGGATCGGCGTAGACGACGTCGAGCGCGTTCGGCGTCGCGGCCAGAGCGTCGCCGAAGCTCGCCACGTCGACCCCCGACAGCTTGAGCTTCGAGGAGTCGTCGTACCCGGGGAACGCCGCCTCGCCGCCGAGGATCCGGGTGGCCGCGACCTCGGCCATCGCGTAGCCGGGGGCGACGAGTCCCACGCACCGGCCGCCGAAGCTGGCGACCTCGCCGATCGCGAGGATGTGCGGGTCCGACGTTCCGCAGCGCTCGTCGATGACGACGCCCCCGCGGGGCTCCACGTCCAGCTCCGCATTGCGGGCGAGCTCATCGCGAGGCCGCACCCCGACCGTGAACACGACCACGTCGGCGCGCTCGATCGACCCGTCCTGGAACTCGAGCGCCGTGACCATCCCCGAGGCGTCCGGGTCGAGCCGCGTCGTCCGCGATTCCGTGCGCACGGTCATGCCTCGGGCCTCGAGCAGTCTCCGCAGCATCGCTCCGCCGGCCGCGTCGAGCTGAGACGACATCAGGCGGTCCGAATACTGCACCACCGTCGCCTCGACGTCCATGCCCTGCAGCGCCCCTGCAGCCTCGAGTCCGAGCAGTCCGCCGCCGATCACCGCGCCGCGCAGAGGGCGGCCGAGGCGGCGCGCCCTGTTCTCGACGAAGGCCTTCAGGCTCTGCACGTCGTCGAGCGTGCGGTAGACGAAGCATCCGGGGAGGTCGGCGCCGTCGACGGCGACCTTCGCGGCATACGACCCGGTCGCGAGCACGAGGGTGTCGTACGGCACGACCCGACGGGATCGGGTGGTCACCGTCCTCGCGACCCGATCGATCCGGAGCACCCGGTCGTCCGGCAGCATCCGCACCCGGAAGTCGTCGAAGATCGAGCGGTCGAGCTCGAGGTCCTCCGGCGTGGATCCCGAGAAGAACCCGGTGAGGCCGACGCGGTCGTACGGGTGGCGGCCCTCGTCGCCGATCACGGTCACGTGAAGCGGGGTCTCGGCGCGGGCGAGCAGGCTCTCGACGAACCGGTGGGCCACCATGCCGGCGCCGACCACGACGATCTCTGCGGGGGTGAGTGCGATCTCGCTCATGCTGCTCCAATCGACGGATGCCGTGCTGGCGACGATAGGAGCGCGGTGTTTCCCGCATGTGACGCGCGGTGTTTCCTGCGTCGAACGATCTGCTCACAGAACGGTAACGGCTGTTGTGAGATGCCGGGGCCACACTGAGACCGGGCTGCTCGTACTAGGCTGAACATCGTCCTTTCCGCCTCCCGCGGGCCCTACCGCGCAAGGAGAATCACCGTGTCTGCCACCGAGCCGTCGAAGCCGACTCCCCCCGTTCCCACGCCCCCGGCCGTGCCGATGCCCCGCAAGGCGCCCACGCCCGCGACCGTCGCGCCGGCCGCGCCCGCATCGACGACGTCGACGAGCGACGCCGCCGAGTGGGGTCGCGTCGCCGACGACGGCACCGTCGAGGTCCGCGAGGGCGACGCCTGGCGCGTCGTCGGCCAGTACCCCGACGGCACGCCCGAGGAGGCGCTCGCCTACTTCGTGCGCAAGTACGACGACATCGCCTTCAAGGTGACCGCGCTCGAGCAGCGCCACCAGGCGGGCGGCGCCTCGGCGACCGATCTCGCGAAGCAGGCGGCGCACCTCGTCTCCGAGACGACGGATGCCGCGGCGGTCGGCGACCTGGTCGGACTCCGCGGCCGCCTCGACGCCCTGACCTCGTCGCTGTCCGAGGCCACGGCGCACGAGGCGCAGCAGGCGAAGGAGCTCGTCGACCAGGCCGTCGCCGAGCGCACCGCCCTCGTCGAGCGCGCCGAGGCGATCGCGTCCCGCGACCTGTCGAAGGTCCAGTGGAAGCAGGTCACCGCCGAGCTCGGCGAGCTGTTCGACGCCTGGCAGGCGCACCAGCAGAACGGGCCCCGCCTCTCGAAGGGCGTCTCGCAGCAGCTGTGGAAGCGGTTCCGCGACGCCCGGGGCACGGTCGACAAGGCCCGTCGCGCGTTCTACTCCGAGCTCGACGACGCGCACAAGGTCGCTCGCGACGCCAAGACCCGGCTCGTCGAGCGCGCCGAGGCCCTGGCCCCGCGCGGCGTCGACGGCATCCCCTCGTACCGCACCCTGCTCGACGAGTGGAAGGCGGCGGGACGAGCGGGTCGCAAGGCGGACGACGCCCTCTGGGCGCGGTTCAAGGCGGCCGGCGACGCGCTGTACTCGGCTCGCGCCGAGCAGTCCGCCGCCGAGGAGGCCGACTCGGCTCCCAAGATCGAGGCGCGTCAGGCGCTTCTCGAAGAGGCCAAGGCCGTCGCCGACGAGTCGAACATCAAGCGCGCCCGCGCGCTGCTCACCCGCATCCAGCGGCAGTGGGATGAGATCGGGCGGATCTTCCCGCGCGACAAGGAGCGCGCTCTCGACGACCGCCTGCGCGTGATCGAGCAGGCGCTGAAGGCGCGCGAGGACGTCGACTGGAAGAAGAACAACCCCGAGACCAAGGCGCGCGCGAACGACATGAGCTCCCAGCTCGTCGAGGCGATCGAGAAGCTCGAGGCCGAGGTCGCCGCTGCGGAGAAGGCCGGAGACAAGAAGGCGGCGAAGGATGCCGCCGACGCACTCGAGGCGCGCCGCGCCTGGCTCAACGCCCTGGGCGGCTGAGGTCTCCACAGATCGGTCTCACGACCACGGACGCGGGATGCTCCACGCCACACTGGCGGGATGCATCCCGCGTTCCTGTATCTGCCCGGTGACCGCCTCGCGCTGCCCGAGCTGAGCGCGGCGGCGCTCGACGGCCACGTCGTGGCGGTGGGCGAGGGCTTCATCCCGGCCGACCTCGTCGAGGGTCCGAGCACCAGGGCGACCTCCCTCGCCCGCCTCATCCCGGCCGGCACGGTGGCCTCGGGGCCGACAGCCGCGTGGATCCACGGCGCGCGAGATGCTCCCCCGGCGCTCCATCACGTCCGTCGCGTCGCCCGTCGTCGGATCCGCCCCGCGCTCGATCGTCGCGTCACGATGCACGACGTGCACGTTCCGGACCCGGAGCTCGTCCGCCTCGGCGGGGTCGCCGTCCTGACGCCTCTGCGCACCATGGTCGACCTCGCGCTCGGCCTGCACCGCGACGAGTCGCTGATGCGCTGGATGATCGGGCTCGCGCATGTCGACCCCGCTCTCCCGAGCGACGCGATCGACGTGCTCGCCTCCCTCGGTCGCGTGCCGGGCAAGCGCGCGGGCCGGGCCGCGCTCACCCGGATCAGCGTCAGGACGAGGTGACCCGGTAGACGTCGTAGACCGCGTCGATGCGCCGCACGGCGTTCAGCACGCGGTCGAGGTGCACGGCGTCGCCCATCTCGAACACGAAGCGACTGAGAGCGAGACGCTCGTCCGTCGTCGTCACCGTCGCCGACAGGATGTTGACGTGATGCTCGCTGAGAACGCGCGTGACGTCCGACAGCAGGCCGGAACGGTCGAGCGCCTCCACCTGGATCTGCACCCGGAAGACGCTCTTCGTGGTCGGAGCCCAGGAGACGTCGACGAAACGGTCCTCCTCGCTCGCCAGCGCCTTGACGTTGACGCAGTCCGACCGGTGGACGGAGACGCCGCTGCCCCGTGTCACGAAGCCCACGATGTCGTCGCCGGGCACGGGGGTGCAGCACTTCGCCAGCTTCACGAGGATGTCGGCGGCACCGCGGACCAGCACGCCCGAGTCGCCGGCGCGAGGCTCACGGGTGGGGATGCTGCCCTGCACGTCGATCGGCCCCGTGGCCGGATCGTCGGCCGAGACGAGCGCGGTGACCTTCTCGAGCACCGACTGGGTGGAGACGTGCCCCTCTCCCACGGCGGCGTAGAGGGCCGAGACGTCCTCATAGCGCAGCTGGTGCGCGACCTCGGCGAACGAGTCCTGGCTCATCAGCCGCTGCAGGGGCAGGTTCTGCCGGCGCATCGCCCGGGCGATGGACTCCTTGCCCTGCTCGATGGCCTCCTCGCGGCGCTCCTTCGTGAACCAGCCACGGATCTTGTTCCGCGCGCGAGTGCTCTTCACGAAGCCGAGCCAGTCCTGACTCGGTCCGGCGTCGGGGTTCTTCGAGGTGAAGACCTCCACCACATCGCCGCTCTTGAGCTCAGACTCGAGCGGCACGAGCCGCCCGTTCACCTTGGAGCCCATCGTGCGGTGACCGATCTCGGTGTGCACGGCGTACGCGAAGTCGACCGGGGTGGCACCGGCGGGGAGGCCGATGACCCTGCCCTTCGGCGTGAAGACGTAGACCTCCTTCGCGCCGATCTCGAACCGGAGGGAGTCGAGGAACTCGCCGGGATCCGCGGTCTCGGCCTGCCAGTCGGAGATGTGCGCGAGCCAGGCCATGTCCGCGTCGGCTGCGCGGACCTCGGCCTTGCCGCCGTTCATCCGCTCCTTGTACATCCAGTGCGCCGCGACACCGTACTCGGCCTGCTGATGCATTTCGTGCGTGCGGATCTGGATCTCGACGGTGCGGCCGGACGGACCGATCACGGTCGTGTGGAGCGACTGGTAGAGATTGAACTTCGGGGTCGCGATGTAGTCCTTGAAGCGACCGGGAAGCGGTGTCCAGCGTGCGTGGATCGCGCCCAGCACGGCGTAGCAGTCGCGCACGGAGGCGACGAGCACGCGGATGCCGATGAGATCGTAGATGTCGTCGAACTCGCGGCCCCGGACCACCATCTTCTGGTACACGGAATAGAGCTGCTTCGGGCGACCGACGACCTTGCCGCGGATGCGGAGATCGCGGAGATCCTCGTCGATCTCCTCGACGACCTGCGTCAGGTACTTCTCGCGTTGCGGCGTGCGCTGCGCGATGAGGTTGTGGATCTCGTTGTAGATCTTGGGATGCAGGACCGCGAACGACAGATCCTCGAGCTCCGACTTGATCGCCTGGATGCCGAGGCGGTTGGCCAGCGGCGCGTAGATCTCGAGCGTCTCCTTGGCCTTCTTCGCGGCCTTCTCGGGCGGGACGAATCCCCAGGTGCGGGCGTTGTGCAGGCGGTCGGCGAGCTTGATGAGCAGGACGCGGATGTCCTTCGACATCGCGACGATCATCTTGCGGACGGTCTCGGCCTGGGCGCTCTCGCCGTACTTGACCTTGTCGAGCTTGGTCACGCCGTCGACGAGCATCGCGACCTCGTCGCCGAACTCCGCGGTCAGGTCCGCCAGCGCGTAGCCGGTGTCCTCGACGGTGTCGTGCAGCAGCGCGGCCGCGATGGCGCGCGGACCCAGGCCCATCTCGGCGAGGATCTGGGCGACCGCGAGCGGGTGGGTGATGTACGGCTCGCCGCTCTGACGCTTCTGCCCTTCGTGCTTGACCTTGGCGACCGCGTACGCACGCTCGATCACGGCGAGGTCACCGCGCGGGTGATTGGCGCGCACGGTGCGAGTCAGGTTGTCGAGGTCGTTGACCCTGGGCGCACGGGAGAAGATGCGGGGAACCAGGCGCCTCAGGCTCGATCCCTGCGACGTCGTCTGCGGTTCCGCCATCCGCTCACCTCCCGAATCACAACAGCTTACGCGTGCTCAGCGGGGGGCGGCCCCGCTGAGCGGGACGATCAGGCCTCGACGGAGGCGCGGCTGCGCGCCTCGCGGATCCGCGCGTCGCGGGCCGCGATCTGCGGCTCGTTCTCGCGGAACAGCGAATACAGCGGCGCGGCCACGAACAGCGTCGAGTACGTCGCGACGAGGATGCCGACGAAGATCGAGAGCGAGATGTCGGTGAGCGACTCGGCGCCGAGCCAGAACGCGCCGATGAAGAGCACGGCACCGACCGGCAGGGCGGCGACGACCGACGTGTTGATCGACCGCACGAGGGTCTGGTTGACCGCGAGGTTGACGGATTCGCCGAAGGTCCGGGCGGATTGCTCCCCGTCCTCCGTGGTGTTCTCCCTGATCTTGTCGAACACGACCGTGGTGTCGTACAGCGAGTACGCGAGGATCGTGAGGAAGCCGATCACCGCGGCCGGCGAGATCTCGAAGCCGGCGAGGGCGTACACGCCCACCGTGATGACGAGCACGTCGAGCAGACCGAGGATCGCCGCGGCCGACATCTTCCAGGTGCGGAAGTAGATCGCGAGGATCAGGAAGGTGAGCGCGAGGAAGATCGCGAGTCCCCACAGGGACTGCCGGGTGACGCTCTCGCCCCACTGCGGACCGATGAAGGACGATGCGACGCTGTCCGGCTCCACGCCGTATGCGTCGGCGAGGGCGTTCGCGACCTGCTGTGTCTCCTCGGAGCTCATCTGATCGGTCTGGACGCGGATGTCCGTGCCGTTCACGACGACGACCTTCGTGGCGGCGCCGTCGACGACCGACTGCACGGCGTTCGACGCCGTCTCCTGGTCGAGGCTGTCCGGCGCCTGCACCGTGAACTGCGATCCGCCCGTGAACTCGATGGAGAACTGGATCGGCCGGATGAGCGGCACCAGGGCCGATGCCACCACGAGGGCGATCGCGATGATGAACCACAGGCGACGCTTGCCGACGAACGGGAAGGACGTCTTGCCCGAGTAGAGGTTGTTTCCGAACTCGTTCATGGAAGCCATCACGCGTCCCCCTCACTTCCGGTGCTGGTGGATCTGTCACCGGCGAGTGCTTCGGCGCGCTTGCGCTCTGCGATGGTCTGGCGGCGATCCGCTTCGCCGCGCGAACGGGCGTTCTTCGCGCCCCGGCCCGCGGACGCCGTGACGACCTCGCGGAACTGCGAGCGGCTGCGGTAGACGGCTCCGAGGGACTCGGGATCGAGCCCCGACAGTTTGTGTCCGCCGCCGAAGAACTTCGTCCTGGCGAGCAGCTGCATCACGGGGTGGGTGAAGATCACGAAGATGAAGACGTCGATGACGGTGGTGAGGCCCAGCGTGAACGCGAAGCCCTTCACGGTCGAGTCGGCGAGGATGTAGAGCACCACGGCGGCCAGGATGTTGATCGACTTGGAGATGTAGATCGTGCGCTTCGCGCGCCCCCAGCCGTCCTCGACCGCGGACGTGATCGACTTGCCGTCTCTCAGCTCGTCCCTGATGCGCTCGAAGTACACGATGAACGAGTCGGCCGTGAAGCCGATGGACACGATGAGTCCGGCGACACCCGCGAGTGAGAGGCGGAAGCCCAGGCGCCAGGCCAGGATGCAGATGACGATGTAGGTCAGGACCGCCATCACCGCGATCGACGCGATGATCACCGACCCGAGAGCCCGGTACACGATCAGCGAGTAGACGGCGACGAGCACGAGTCCGATGAGACCGGCGATGAGGCCGATCTGCAGCTGCTGGGTTCCGAGCGTCGCAGAGACCGTGTCGTCGCTCTGCACGGTGAAGCTGAGCGGCAGAGCACCGAACTTGAGCTGGTCGGCCAGGGTCGTCGCGCTCTCCTGCGTGAAGTCTCCCGAGATGCTCGGGCGCCCGTCGAGGATCTGACCGTTCATGCGCGGAGCGCTGATCACGGAGCCGTCGAGGACGAACGCGAACTGGTCGCGCGGCGAGAGATTGTCCAGACGGTTCTGGTTCAGGCGCGTGCTGACCTTGCCGAACGCGTCCGTGCCGTCGGCGTTCATCGTCAGCTGCACGAGCCAGGCGCCCGACCGGGGGTCGCGACCGCTGGTGGCATCCGTGATGGCCTCACCCGTGAGCTCGGTCGGACCGAGCAGGTACTTGGCCTGGTTGAGCGGGTCGCACGCGATGAGGGGCTGGTCCTCGGGCGCGCGGGCCGGATCGTTGTCGGGATTCGCGCAGTCGTACGCCTGGAACTCCGCCGCGAGCCGGTCGGTCACCCACGCGAGGTCGCTCGCATCGGTGGGCTCGGCCGTCGGCGTGTCGCTCAGGGAGTCGTCCGGCGTCGGGAACGGCGTCTCGTTGCCGTCCTCGCCGACGAAGGACGTCGCCGCCGCCGTGGTCGCCAGCACCGGTCGGAACTCCAGCTGCGCGCTCGACTGGATGCGCTCACGCGTCTGCTCGTCCGCCTTGCCGGGGATCTGCACGACGATGTTCGAGCCGCCCTCGGTCGTGATGTCGGCTTCCGCGACACCCGACGCGTCGACACGCTGACGGATGATCGCCGCGGCCTGATCCATCTGCTCCTGGGTCGGCGCCGCGCCGTCCTCGGTCTCCGCGCTGAGCACGATCTGCGTGCCGCCCTGGAGGTCGAGGGCGAGCTCAGGCGTCCACGAGCTCTGCGTGAAGACGTAGACGCCCGCGGCGTTGATTCCGAACAGGACGCCCGTCACCAGGAGGAGGCCGAGGAGGACCCGCCAGGCGTGACGGACCGGAGAGGATGAAGCCACGTGAGATCAGCTTTCTGAGATGCCGGATGTCCGAGGGCAGCGCCGTGCTGCCGGACGGGTTTACTTGTCGTCGGCGTCGCGCTCGAGGCGGCGACGCGTCTCCTCGGGGGTCTCGAGCGCGGCGGGCGCCTCGTCGACGACGGGCGCGTCCTCTGCGACGACGTCGGCCGCGACGACCTCGTCGTCCACGACGTCCTTCGGCTCCACGATGCGCAGGATCGCCTGGCTGTGCACCTCGATGACGGTGCCGGGCGCGATCTCGACGAGCGCGGGCGAGTCGAGGTCGTCGTGGTCGTAGGCCACGATGGTTCCGTAGATGCCGCCCTGCAGGAGGACCTTCACTCCGGGGACGGTCTTCGTCGCCTTCTCCTCCTGCTCCGCCTTCATCTGCTTCTGGCGCTTGCGTCCGTTGACGAACATGAAGACGACGAGGACGGCGAGAAGGCCGAAGAGCAGGATTTCCATGGGCATGGTGGCAGTGGGCCTTTCTCAGGTGCGCGCACCAGGGACCGGGCGCACAGTTCTATCGGGGGAAGTCTTCAGCGATTATAGGTCATCGAGGCGAAGCACCCCGTCCGGGTGCGCCATGCCCAGATGGGCGTACGCCTCCGGCATCGCGATCCGCCCTCGCGGCGTGCGTCCGAGGAACCCGATGCGCACGAGATACGGCTCCACGACGCTCTCGACGGTCTCCGCCTCCTCGCCGACGGCGACGGCGAGCGTGCTGAGACCGACGGGTCCCCCGCGGAAGCGGCGCACGAGGGCCTCCAGCACCGCTCGGTCGAGACGGTCGAGACCGATGGGGTCGACGTCGTAGAGGTCGAGGGCGGCGTTCACGTCGTGCAGCGATGCGGAGCCGCCGCCGTGCACGAGCGCGTAATCCCGCACTCGACGCAGCAGACGGTTCGCGATGCGAGGCGTGCCGCGGGAGCGCCGGGCGATCTCCGACAGCGAGTCGTCCGGCAGGCCCACGCCGAGCACCAGAGCAGACCGCGCGATGACGCGCTCGAGCTCGGACTCCTCGTAGAACTCGAGGTGCCCGGTGAATCCGAAGCGGTCGCGGAGCGGGTTCGGGAGCAGACCGGAGCGGGTCGTGGCGCCGACGAGGGTGAACGGCGCCAGCTCCAGCGGGATGCTGGTGGCTCCTGCGCCCTTGCCCACCATGATGTCGATGCGGAAATCCTCCATCGCGAGATAGAGCATCTCCTCCGCCGACCGCGCCATGCGGTGGATCTCGTCGATGAACAGCACCTCGCCGGGCAGCAGACTCGACAGCAGCGCGGCGAGGTCGCCCGCGTGCTGGATCGCGGGTCCGCTCGACATCCGCAGCGGACGCTCGCTCTCGTGCGCGACGATCATCGCGAGCGTGGTCTTGCCGAGTCCCGGAGGGCCCGCGAGGAGGATGTGGTCGGGAGAGCGGTTCTGGATGCGTGCCGCGTCGAGCAGCAGCTGCAGCTGGCCGCGGACCTTCTGCTGGCCCACGAACTCGCCGAGGCTCGTGGGACGCAGGGCGCCCTCGATCGCGAGCTCGGTCTCGTCCGCCGGCTCCGTCGCGTCGCGGGCGTCAGACACGCGCCGGCCCCAGCATCGCCAGTGTGCGACGCAGCAGAGGCGCCACGGCGGAGCGCTCCGCCTCGGAGGCGTCGGCCGCCGTCTGAGCGGCCGCCTCCGCGGCGACCTTCTCGGACCAGCCGAGGCCCACCAGCGCGGCCGTCACCTGATCGACGACGCTGGACGCCGCGCCCGCCGAGGGCTTCGCGGCGACCGCGACGGGATGCACCTTGCCCGCGAGCTGCACGACGATGAGCTTCGCGGTCTTCGGTCCGATGCCGGAGACCCGACGGAAGGGTGCGTCGTCCTCCGCCGTGACCGCCTCGGCGATCTGATCGACCGTGAGGTGCGACAGCACTCCGAGGGCCGACTTCGGGCCGACGCCGGTCACACTGATCAGCAGGCCGAAGATCTCGAGCTCGCTGCGGTCCGCGAAGCCGTAGAGCGAGAGGGCGTCCTCCCGCACGATGAGGCTCGTGTGGAGCATCAGCCGCTCGCCGACCGTGGCGGTGTGCGCGACGTCGCCGGGCACGGCGACGGCGAACCCGACCCCGCCCACATCGACGACGACCTGATCGGACGACGAGTGCAGGACCGTGCCGTGCAGCGAGGAGATCATCCTCCGAGCCTACGCGCCGGGTCGTAGGTATGTTCGAGCGACACGCTCCGCATCGGCCCACGCCCGTTGCGCGGGAGTCAGCGCATCCTGACCGGTCGGGCTCGCCGCACCGCGCCGCCAGGCGTGGCAGAGCGCGATCGCGAGCGCGTCGGCGGCGTCCGCCGGCTGCGGCGGCGCCTCGAGGCGCAGGATCCGGGCGATCATCGACTGCACCTGCTTCTTGTCCGCCGATCCGTACCCGGTGACCGCCGCCTTGACCTCGCTCGGGGTGTGCGTGGCGGCGGGCAGTCCGGACTCCGCGGCCAGGAGGAGGGCGACGCCGCTGGCCTGCGCCGTGCCCATGACGGTGTGGCTGTTCTGCTGGGCGAACACGCGCTCGACCGCGACCGCGTCCGGCCGATGCGTCCCGATCACCTCGCGGATCCCCGCGGCCACGATCGCGAGGCGCTCTCCGATGGGCAGGTCGGGCGCCGACCGGATCACGCCGACGTGCACGAGCGTGCCGCGACGGGACCTGTCGACGTCGACGATGCCGACGCCGCAGCGCGTGAGGCCGGGGTCGATTCCGAGCACGCGGAGCGAGGAGGAGGTCACTCCTCCAGGCTATGGGCGTCGTCGACCGTCGGTCGTCCGGCGCGCCTACGCGTCGTCGTTCTCGAGCTCCGCCTGCACCTCGGCAGTGAGGTCGAAGTTCGTGAAGACGTTCTGCACGTCCTCGCTGTCCTCGAGGGCGTCGATCAGGCGGAAGATCTTGCGAGCCGTGTCGGCGTCGATCTCGACCTTGAGGTTCGGGACGAACTCGACGTCCGCCGACTCGTAGTCGATCCCGGCATCCTGCAGCGCGCTGCGGACGGCGACGAGATCCGACGCCTCGGTCACGATCTCGAAGCCCTCGGCGTGCGGCTCGATCTCCTCGGCCCCCGCCTCGAGCGCGGCCATCATCACGTCGTCCTCGGTCGTGCCCTCGGATCCGACGACGATGACGCCCTTGCGGCTGAAGTTGTAGGCCACGCTGCCGGGGTCGGCGAGGGTGCCGCCGTTGCGGCTGAGCGCCGTGCGCACCTCGGCGGCGGCACGGTTCTTGTTGTCGGTCAGACACTCGATCATGAGGGCCACGCCGTTCGGGCCGTACCCCTCGTACATGATCGAGGTGTACTCGACGGCCTCGCCGCCGATGCCCGCCCCGCGCTTCACCGCGCGGTCGATGTTGTCCTTCGGGACGGAGGTCTTCTTCGCCTTCTGCACGGCGTCGAACAGCGTCGGGTTGCCCGCCAGGTCGGCGCCGCCGAGCTTCGCCGCGACCTCGATGTTCTTGATGAGCTTGGCCCAGGACTTGGCACGGCGCGCGTCGATGACGGCCTTCTTGTGCTTGGTCGTGGCCCACTTGGAATGCCCGGACATAAGTCTCCGCTCGTCGATCTGCTCGGGGCTCGCGCCCAGCGCGTCGTCCATTCTATCGAATCCCCGCGCTCGCGCCCGGTGCCGAGCGCCGGCACCGCCTCTGGTGCCGTCGTCGACGCGGGTGTAGGCCTGGACGCATGGATGACAGTGCGCTGGACGACAGAGCCCGCGGGCTCGCGGCCGCTCACCGGGCGGCGACCGGATTCCTGGCCTCGATCGACGACCGGCCCGTGTGGCCGCGCGCGAGCCTCGACGACATGCTGGACGCCTTCGGCGACGCCCTCCCGGACGACGGGACCGACGCGGCGTCCGTGATCGACGAGATGGGGACGAGAGCCGACCCGGGACTCGTCGCGATCCCCGGCGGACGCTTCTTCGGCTTCGTCATCGGCGCGACCCATCCCGCCGCCCTCGCCGCCGACTGGCTGGTGTCGGCGTGGGATCAGAACTCCGGCTCGTCGCGGCTCACACCCGCCACCGTCGCGCTGGAGAGGATCGCAGGACGATGGATGCTGGAGCTGCTCGGTCTGCCGGCGACCGCGAGCGTCGGGTTCGTCACCGGCGGTCAGATGGCGAACTTCACGTGCCTCGCGGCCGGCCGCAACGCCGTGCTCGCGCGGGCCGGATGGGACCTGACGGACCGCGGGCTGCGCGGCTCCCCCGCCGTGCGGTTCGTCGTCGGCGCTGACCGCCACGGCTCGATCGACCGCGCCGCCCGATTCCTCGGGATCGGACGCGCGGAGATGACCGTCGTAGAGTCCGACGATCACGGTCGGATGCGGCCGGACACCCTGAGCGCGGAACTCGACGCGGGATCGGGACCGCTCATCGTGTGCCTGCAGGCCGGCGAGGTGCACACCGGAGCGTTCGACGACTTCGCCGCTCTCCTTCCGATAGCCAGGGAGCACGGCGCCTGGGTGCACGTGGACGGCGCGTTCGGGCTCTGGGCCGCGGCGTCTCCGCGCCTCGCCCGGCTCTGCGCCGGGATGGCCGACGCCGACTCGTGGGCGACCGATGCGCACAAGACCCTCAACGTGCCCTACGACTGCGGCATGGCGATCGTGCGCGACCCGGCCGACTCGATCGCCGCGTTCCGCACCGGCGGCGACTACCTCATGTACACGGGCCTCGATCCCTGGGACGTCACCCCCGAGCTGTCCCGACGCGCCCGGGGGGTGCCGGCGTGGGCGGCCCTGCGCGGTCTGGGCCGCTCGGGCGTCGCCGCACTCCTGGACCGACTGCACGCGAACGCCGTCGCCATGGCATCCGGATTGTCGTCCGTGCCGGGGGTCGAGGTCGTGAACGACGTCGACTACACCCAGGTCATGTTCCGGCTGGCCTCCGACGACGCGACCCGAGCGCTCGGCGAGGCGATCCTGACCGAGGGGACGGCCGCCGTCACGGGCGCCGAATGGCGAGGCCGCGCGACCCTGCGATGCTCGATGTCGTCCTGGGCGACGACCCCGGATGACGTCGAGCGCACCGTCGCCGCGATCCGCTCGCTGGTGTCATCCGCGGGTTAGGCCGCCTCGGCGGCGAAGGCACGGACGTGGGCGAGGAACCGCTGGTGGAAGCGGGTCTCGCCGTCGACCTCGGGATGGAAGCTCGTCCCGAGCAGGCGGCCCTGCTCGACCGCGACGATGCCGCCGTCCGCCAGGGTTGCGAGCACCTCGACGCGCTCCCCCGCGCGTTCGACGATCGGTGCGCGGATGAAGGTCGCCCGCACGGGCGGCTCCCCGAGGGCGGCGATCGCGAGCTCGGTCTCGAAGGACTCGGTCTGACGTCCGAACGCGTTCCGTCGCACGGCGACGTCGAGGCCGCCGAACGACTCCTGGCCGCGGATGCCGTCGAGCACCTCGTCCGCGAGGAGGATGAGCCCCGCGCACGTGCCGTAGACGGGGAGGCCGCCGGCGATCGCCTCGCGGACCGGCGTCTGCATGCCGAAGGAGCGCGAGAGCTTGTCGATCACGCTCGACTCTCCCCCGGGCAGCACGAGGCCGTGCACCGCGGCGAGCTCCTCGGGCCGTCGGACCAGCGCGACCTCGGCGCCGAGTCCCGAGAGCAGGGCGACATGCTCGCGCACGTCGCCCTGCAGCGCGAGGACGCCGACCCGGGGGCTACCAGCCACGCTCGGCGAGGCGGTGCGGAGCGGGCAGGTCGGAGACGTTGATCCCGACCATCGCCTCGCCGAGCCCGCGCGAGACCTCGGCGATGACGGCGGCGTCGTCGAAGAACGTGGTCGCCTTGACGATCGCCTTCGCCCGCTCGGCCGGGTTGCCGGACTTGAAGATGCCCGACCCGACGAAGACGCCGTCGGCGCCGAGCTGCATCATCATCGCGGCATCCGCAGGGGTCGCGACCCCGCCCGCGACGAACAGCACGACCGGGAGCTTCCCGGTCTCGGCGATCTCGGCCACGAGCTCGTAGGGCGCCTGCAGCTCCTTCGCGGCGACGAACAGCTCGTCCTTGGGCAGCGCCGTGAGCGCCGCGATCTCGCCGCGGATCTTCCGGATGTGCTTCATCGCCTCCGAGACGTCGCCGGTGCCGGCCTCGCCCTTGGAGCGGATCATCGCCGCCCCCTCGTTGATGCGTCGGAGCGCCTCGCCGAGGTTGGTCGCCCCGCACACGAAGGGGACTGTGAACCCGTACTTGTCGATGTGGTTGACGTAGTCGGCCGGCGAGAGGACCTCGGACTCGTCGATGTAGTCGACGCCCAGCTCCTGCAGCACCTGAGCCTCGACGAAGTGGCCGATGCGCGCCTTGGCCATCACGGGGATCGACACCGCGTCGATGATGCTGTCGATCATGTCGGGGTCGCTCATCCGCGACACGCCTCCCTGCGCGCGGATGTCGGCGGGCACCCGCTCGAGAGCCATCACGGCGACGGCGCCCGCGTCCTCGGCGATCCGCGCCTGCTCGGCGGTGACGACGTCCATGATGACGCCTCCCTTGAGCATCTCCGCGAGACCGCGCTTGACGCGGGGGGATCCGGTGATGGGCTGTGCGGACATGCGGGCTCCTGTCGGGTGAGCGTGTGCGAGATCGGACAACGATCTCTTTGATCTATGCCAAACAGTAGCACTGTCCGCGACGACCTAGAATCGGTGCAGAGGACCATGACCGACCAGATCACCGGAACCACCGCAGCGGACATCGCCGACAGCGTCCGCGACCTCCGCGACCGCGGCGTCCTCCAGGCGGGCAGCGCGCTTCCGCCCGTACGGGAGCTCGCGGCGACGCTCGGGGTGAATCGCAACACCGCGGTCGCGGCGTACCGCCAGCTCGCGCAGGCAGGACTCGTCGTCTCGCGCGGCCGCGCCGGCACCGTCGTCGCCGGCCTCGAGTCCGTGGCACAGGAGGGGTACGCGGCCGACACCGTGCTGCGCGACGTCGGCACCGGCAACCCCGACCCCCGTCTGATCCCCGACCCGTCGGCAGCGCTCGCGACCGTCGCGGGTCGCCCGGTGCTCTACGGCGAGCCGGTGATCGACCGCGGTCTCGATCGCTGGGCCCGCGAATGGGTCGCCGCAGACCTCGCGGACGCCGACTTCCGCATCACGGTGACCAGCGGCGCGGTCGACGCCGTCGAGCGCCTGCTGGCCCAGGCGCTCATGCGCGACGACGCCGTCGCGCTCGAGGACCCCTGTTTCCTGGCCAGCATCCACACCGTCCGTCTCGGCGGTTACCGTGCCGTGCCGGTTCCCGTCGACGCCGAGGGCATGACGGTGGCGGGTCTGCGCGCCGCACTGGACGCCGGCGTCCGCGCCGTGATCTGCACGCCGAGAGCCCAGAACCCGACGGGCGCCAGTCTCACCGCGACGCGGGCCGCGGAGCTGCGTGCGGTCCTCGCGGATCACCCCTACGTGCTCATCATCGAGGACGACCACTTCTCGATGCTCTCGCAGAGGTCGTACGAGTCGCTCATCGGGCCCGCTCATCGCCGTTTCGCGCTCGTGCGCTCGGTGTCCAAGTTCCTCGGCCCCGACATGTGCCTCGCGATCGCCGCCACCGACGCCACGACCGCCGAGCGTCTCGCGATGCGGCTGAGCCCGGGCACGACGTGGGTCAGCCACCTGCTCCAGCGGCTCACGCTGACGCAGCTGACCGACCCCGTCGTGCTGTCGCAGATCGACGACGCCCGCGCGCACTACGCCCGCCGGAACGCCGCGTTCGCCGATCGACTGCGCGCTCACGGTCTCGACTCCCCCACCCCCGACGGCCTCAGCCTCTGGCTCGAACTGCCCCGTCCTGCGCGCCACGTCGCGGAGAGGCTCATGCGTCGGGGCTGGCTGGCGCGGACCGGCGACGACTTCGCCCTCGACGAACGAGCCGACCCCTCCCACCATCTGCGCCTCACCGTGCACGACCTCACCGACGAGGATGCGGACACGCTGATCGCCGACCTCGTCGCGGCCGTGCGATGACCACCCACAGCGGGACCACGCCCGCTCCGAACGAAAGGATCGGGGAATGAAGGTCCTCTCCATCCAGTCCGCCGTCGCCTACGGACACGTCGGCAACTCCGCCGCCGTCTTCCCGCTGCAGCGCATCGGCGTCGAGGTCCTCCCGGTCTACACGGTGACCTTCTCGAACCACACCGGATACGGGTCGTGGCGCGGGCCGCTCATCGCGCCGGACGACGTGCGCGAGGTCATCACGGGCATCGAGGAACGCGGGGTCTTCGGGGAGATCGATGCCGTGCTGAGCGGCTATCAGGGCGGCGAGGGCATCGGCGACGTCATCATCGACGCCGTCGCGCGCGTGAAGGCGGCCAACCCCGATGCGGTCTACGCGTGCGACCCGGTCATGGGCAACGCCAAGTCGGGATGCTTCGTCGCCCCGGCGATCCCCGTGCTGCTCCGCGAGCGCGTGGTGCCCGTCGCCGACATCATCACGCCGAACCAGTTCGAGCTGGGCTTCCTCACCGACACCGAGCCCGACACGCTCGAGACGACGCTGGCTTCCGTCGACCTCGCCATGGCGATGGGTCCCCGCACCGTGCTGGTCACCAGCGTCGAGCGGCCGGACCGCGAGGAGGGCACGATCGAGATGCTCGTCGCCGACCCGTCCGGGGCGTGGATCGTGCAGACCCCGCGGCTTCCGATGAAGGCCAACGGATCGGGCGACGTCACCGCGGCGCTCTTCACGGCGCACTACGTCGCGACGGGCGACGCCCGCACGGCGCTCGAGCGCACCGCGTCGAGCGTCTTCGACCTGCTGTCGCTGACGCTGGAATCGGGCGAGCGCGAGCTGCAGCTCATCGAGGCGCAGGAGTTCTACGCGAACCCTCGGATGCAGTTCACCGCGCGACAGGTGCGCTGAGCGGGGCGATCAGTCCTCGGAGCGGGGCCACGCCTCGGCGACGGCCTCGCGGACTTCGCCGAGGAGCTGCGGCAGCGCCTTGGTCTTGGCGATGATCGGGAAGAAGTTGGCGTCCGACTTCCATCGCGGAACGATGTGCTGGTGCAGGTGCGCATCGACGCCGGCTCCGGCGACGGCGCCCTGATTCATGCCGAGGTTGAAGCCGTCGCACCGCGAGACCTCGCGCAGCACCCGCATGCCGATCTGGGTGAGCGCGCCGATCTCGGCCACCTCCTCCGGCGTCGCCTGGTCGTAGGTCGCGATGTGGCGGTACGGGCAGACGAGCAGGTGGCCCGAGTTGTACGGGAAGAGGTTCAGCACGACGAACGCCGTCTCGCCGCGAGCGACGATGAGCCGCTCGGCATCCGGGTACTTCGGCGCCTCGCAGAACGGGCACTCCTCCCGCAGCGGCTCGGGACCGGCCTGGATGTACGCCATCCGATGCGGGGTCCACAGCCGCTGGAACTCGTCGGGGACGCCGACCAGGAGGCCGGCGTCCTCGACGGAGGAGTGCTCGTCGGTCACGCCAGGTCCCCCGCCGTCTGCACGAGCGCGTGGGAGTCGATGGCCGCGCGGATGCGAGCCACGGCGTCGGCGATCGGCACGCCGTTCTCCTGGGTGCCGTCGCGATACCGGAACGAGACGGTGCCCGCATCGCGGTCCTTCTCCCCCGCGATGAGCAGCAGCGGGACCTTGCCCGTCGTGTGCGTGCGGATCTTCTTCTGCATCCGGTCGTCGGATGTGTCGAGCTCGGCCCGCACGCCCTGTGAACGCAGCGTGTCGACGACCTCGCCGAGGTAGTCGGCGAAGTCGTCGGCGACCGGAATGCCCACGACCTGCACCGGGGACAGCCACACGGGGAAGTCGCCGGCGTAGTGCTCGAGCAGGATCGCGAAGAACCGCTCGATCGAGCCGAACAGCGCGCGGTGGATCATGATCGGACGCTTCTTCTGCCCGTCCTTGTCCATGAACTCGAGGTCGAAGCGCTCGGGCAGATTCGGATCGACCTGCACGGTCGAGAGCTGCCAGGTGCGTCCGATCGCATCACGGGTCTTGAGGTCGATCTTCGGGCCGTAGAACGCGGCCTCTCCGGGCACCTCGGTGAGCTTCAGACCGGATGCCACGGCGACGCGCCGCAGGGCATCCGTCGAGGACTCCCAGAACTCGTCCGAGCCGATCCACTTCGACTTCTCGTCGTCCTTCATCGAGAGCTCGAGCTCGAAGTCGGTGAGGCCGAAATCGCGGAGCATCGAGAGGATGAACTCCAGCACCTTCGCGACCTCGCCCTCGAGCTGGTCGGGGGTGACGAAGAGGTGCGAGTCGTCCTGGGTGAATCCGCGCACGCGGGTCAGACCGTGCAGCGCGCCGGAGAGCTCGTTGCGGTAGACCGTGCCGTTCTCGGCGAAGCGCAGCGGCAGGTCTCGATAGCTGCGCGCGCGCTCCTTGTAGATGAGGATGTGCATCGGGCAGTTCATCGGCTTCAGGTAGTAGTCCTGGCCCTGCTTGGTGATGTTGCCCTCGTCGTCGCGCTCCTCGTCCATGACGATCGGCGGGTACATGCCCTCTTTGTACGTGACGAGGTGGTTCGAGGTCAGGAAGAGGTCCTCCTTCGAGATGTGCGGCGTGTACACGTAGGTGTAGCCGCCCTCGATGTGGCGCCTGCGCGCGTGCTGCTCCATCTCCCCGCGGACCACGCCGCCGCGCGGGTGCCATACCGAGAGCCCGGAGCCGATCTCCTCGGGGAACGAGAACAGGTCGAGCTCCTTGCCGAGCCGACGGTGATCGCGCTTCGCGGCCTCCTCGAGCCGGTGCTGGTACTCGCGCAGCTCGTCCTTCGACGGCCACGCGGTGCCGTAGATGCGCTGCAGCTGCGGGTTCTTCTCGCTGCCGCGCCAGTAGGCCGCGGCGATGCGGGTGAGGTCCCAGCCGTTGCCGATCATGCGGGTGTTCGGCAGGTGCGGGCCGCGGCAGAGGTCCTTCCAGACCACCTCGCCGTCGCGGGTGGTGTTGTCGTAGATCGTGAGCTCGCCCTCACCGACCTCGACCGAGGCTCCCTCGGCCGCCTCCTTGCCGCCCTTGAGGCCGATGAGCTCGAGCTTGAACGGCTCGTCGGCGAGTTCGGCGCGCGCCTCGTCGTCCGTGACCACGCGACGGACGAAGCGCTGACCCTCGCGGACGATGCGCTGCATCTCCTTGGTGATGGCCTTGATGTCCTCGGGCGTGAACGGGGTGTCGACGCCGAAGTCGTAGTAGAAGCCGTCGGTGATGGGCGGGCCGATGCCGAGGTTCGCCTGCGGGTTGATCCGCTGCACGGCCTGCGCCAGAACGTGCGCCGCCGAGTGGCGGAGGATGTTCAGGCCGTCGGGGCTGTCGATCGTGACCGGCTCGACCTCGTCGGCGTCCGTGACGGTCGCGGCGAGATCCTTGAGGTCGCCGTTGACGCGCATCGCGACGACGTTTCGGTCGGAGAACAGGGCGAAGCCGTCTTTCGGCTGGGCATTTTCAGGCACGGAACACTCCATCTGGGTCTGCATCCAGGCTACTCGTATGCGCGGCACGCACCGACCGTCACGCCCCGTCCTCGGCCGCGGCGCTCGCGGCCGCCGGCGCGAGGATGATGATCGCCGCCCCGACGAGGGCGACCGCCGACCCGACCCAGTCCCAGACGGTCGGCCTGAAGCCGTCCACGATGATGCCCCAGGCCAGGGACCCGGCGATGAAGACACCGCCGTACGACGCGAGGACGCGGCCGAAGTTCGCGTCGGGCTGCAGCGCCGCGAGGAACCCGTAGGCGCCGAGCGCCATGATCCCCAGCACGGCGAACACCCATCCCCTGTTCTCCTTGACCGCCTGCCAGATCAGCCACGCGCCGCCGATCTCGGCGACGGCGGCGAGCACGAACAGGATGCTGATGCGGAGCACGGTCATGCGCCCATCCTCCCAAACGGACTCGGCGCGGTCGTCGCCGAGGTAGCGTGAGCGGATGAGCAGAGCAGTCGCACGGTGGATCCTGGCCGCAGCCCTCGGCGCGATCGGCGTGCTGCACTTCACCGGAACGCGCGGCTTCCGCGTCGTGGTGCCCGAGTGGGCGACGCGCCTCTCGCATCTCGACAAGGATGCGATCGTCCTCGCCTCCGGTGCCGCGGAGATCGCCCTCGCCGCGGGGCTGGTCGCCCTTCCCGCCGAGCGCCGGCGGATCGGATGGGCCACCGCGGCCTTCTTCGTCGCGGTGTTCCCCGGCAACGTGCATCAGTGGCGCACGCAGCGATCGACCCCGGGACTCGACACGGATGCGCGGCGCTTCGGGCGGCTGTTCCTGCAGCCCGTGCTCGTGGCATGGGCGCTGTGGGCGACGAACGGGAGCATCCGCCGCTTCCGCGGCTCCCCCCGCCGATGAGCGCAGAGACCCGCCCTCTCGCAACCCCCGTGGCGGGAAACGTCCGGTGGGTCACAATGGGGGCATGGCATCCCCCTCGCTCGTCTGGCTCCGCGACGATCTGCGCCTCGCTGACAATCCGGCGCTGAGAGCGGCGATCGACCGGGACGAGCCGCTCGTCCTCCTCTACGTCCTCGACGAGGAGTCCCCCGGCATCCGCCCCCTCGGCGGCGCGGCCCGCTGGTGGCTGCACCACTCTCTCGCCTCGCTGCGCGACAGGGTCCACGAGCTCGGCGCCACCCTCGTCCTACGCCGCGGCCCCGCCGAGCGGGTGGTGCGCGAGACGGCGGACGGGATCGACGCGGCCGCTGTCTTCTGGAACCGCCGCTACGGCGGCCCCGAACGCGAGATCGATGCGGCCCTCAAGACCGCGCTGCGCGAGGAGGGGCGGGAGGTCGCGTCCTTCGACGGCTCCCTCCTGCACGAGCCCTGGACGGTCACGACGGGCAGCGGCACCCATTTCTCCGTCTTCACGCCGTTCTGGCGCGCCTGCCTCGCGCTCCCCGCACCGCGCGCACCACTGCCGAGCCCGCGCAGCCTCGACGGCCTCTCCCGCCCGCCGGCATCCGACGATCTCGACGACTGGGATCTCCTGCCCACGACGCCGGACTGGGCAGGAGGGCTCCGCGACACCTGGGAGCCCGGCGAGCCGGCGGCCCGAGCGCGTCTTCGGGACTTCCTCCGCGACGACCTGCCCACCTACGACCGGGCGCGCGACGAGCCGTCGGCGGGCGCGACCTCCCTGCTCTCGCCGCGGCTGCGCTGGGGCGAGCTGAGTCCGTTCACCGTGTGGCACGAAGCCGTCGAGGCCGACGGCGCGGCGGGATTCCTCTCGGAGCTCGGCTGGCGCGAATTCGCCTGGCACACGCTCTTCCACTTCCCCGACCTCGCCACCCGCAACCTGCGCCGCGAGTTCGACGCCTTCCCCTGGCCGCGGCTGCATCCGTCCCGGCTGGAAGCCTGGCAGCACGGGAACACCGGCATCCCGCTCGTGGACGCCGGGATGCGCGAGCTGTGGCACACGGGATACATGCACAACCGCGTGCGGATGGTCACCGCGTCGTTCCTCATCAAGAACCTGCTCATCGACTGGCGGCGCGGCGAGGAGTGGTTCTGGGACACGCTCGTCGACGCCGACGGCGCCAACAACCCGTTCAACTGGCAGTGGGTCGCCGGGTCCGGAGCCGATGCCGCGCCGTACTTCAGGATCTTCAATCCGGAGCTGCAGGCGAAGAAGTTCGACCCGCACGGGCTCTACATCTCCGAGTGGGCGAGCACGGCGCACACAGAGCCGATCGTCGACCTCGGCGAGACCCGGCGCGCCGCGCTCGCCGCCTACGACGTGGTGAAGCGGTCACCGCGCGACGCGTGATGACCGCTTCCTCGGATCCCGCTGAGCGGGCGGCTAGTCACGAGGCGTAGCGCTCGACCCGGAGCACGCAGTCGAGCGCCTCGTCCTGGACGGCGACCGTCGTCGCCCACTCGGCGCTCGCACCGGGATCCGTCGGGTCGACGTTCACCTGGGTCAGCGAGCGTGTGTCGCCGCCCTCTGTCAGAAGGGAGACGTAGATGCGGTACGAGGCGGCCGCATCGCTCGAGTTCGTGACCGTGCCCGCCACCTCCCAGTGATCGTCGCTGAGCTCGCAGGTGGTCACCTCGGCGTCGGCGAGTGCGCCGACGAGTCCCTCCCCCGAGCCCGGGGTGTCCACGATGTCGGTGACGCCCGCCTCGGCCGCCTCCGTCTCGGTGGCGGTGGGAGTGGGGGAAGGCTCGGGACCGCCGTCCGTGCAGCCGGCGAGGGCGAGCCCGAGGGCCACGGCGATGCCCGCCGCGACCACCCCCGTGGCGGCCGGACGGCGCCCTGCGGTGGTCGAGCGGGAGGTGCGGATGATCTGCATCGTGTCGCCTTTCAGTGCGGAGTGCTAGGAGGAGAGGTTTTGAGGCCGCGTCGACCGGCGGCGACGTCCGGTGAGGAGCAGCACGAGGCCTGCGAGGAGGAAGACTGTCGAACCGCCGACCAGCGGAAGCGCGTCGCCGCCTCCCGTGAAGGGCAGGATTCCGGTCGGCCCCGGGTCCGGCAGGGTCAGCGCATCGGAGGCCGCATCGAGCACCGGGACGCCGGATCCCGCTTCGACGCTCGTCACCACGGCCCTCGAGGTGACCACCGTCCCCTCCATCGCCGCCGTGATGACGACCGTGGCGACGGCCGTCACGCTCTGGCCGGGGAGCAGCACTCCCGGTTCGCCGGGCCACGTGTACGTCAGCCCCGAGAGTCCGGGGAACGGGTCGTCGATCCGGACGCCGGTCAGCGTCGTCGTCCCCATGTTGGTCGCCGTGTACCGGAAGACGAGGCGGTCGCCCGCATAGCCCTGCTGACCGTCCTGGAGCGAGATGCTCATGCCGAGGTGGATCCTCGGCTCGTTCGGCACGTCGACGCGCGCCGCGTCCTCGGCGCCGACGACCGTGCCGTCCGGGGCCGTCCCGGTGGCGCTCGCGACGTTGTCGATGTGTCCTCGAGCGACGTCCGCCGTGGTGATCACGTAGTCTGCGGCGACCGTGACCGTCTCGCCCGAGGCCAGGATCCCCGGGGTGCCCGGCCACACCACGGTCGGCGACCCGAGTCCTGCGAGCTCGTCGACGACCGCGACGTCCGAGAGCGTGACGTTCCCGGTGTTGGTGACCGCGACGGTGTAGCGGACTCCGCCGCCCTGCTGGGCCGCACCGGTGAGAGCCGCCGTCTTCACGACCTCGAGCGCAGGGGCCGAGGCGAGCAGGTTCTCACCGGGGTCCTCGTCGCTCACGACGACTCCGGAGCCGGTGCCGGTCGCGACGACCGCGGAGGCGATGCGTCCCGCGTCGACATCCGCCTGCGTGAGCTCGTACCACGCGGTCGCGGAGGCCACCTGACCCGGCGCGAGCACACCAGGCTCGCCCGGCCACGTGATCTGCAGGCCGGCGAGGCCGAGCTGCCCGTCGGCGAGGGAGACGCCGCGGAGGGTGACGTTGCCGGTGTTGCTGATCGTGAAGACGTACTCCACGCGGTCGCCGGGGCGCCCGGTCGCGCCGCCCGCGAGGGACTGTGTCTTCTCGACGTCGATCGACGGAGCAGCGCCGATCGTGGGCACGACGGACTCGGGCGACTCGGCGGTCACCGCGTCGCCGCCCGGCGTCAGCGCGCCCGCGCTCGCGGTGTTCCGCACGGCGCCGGCGTCGATGTCCGCCTGCCGCACCGAATAGGTCGCGGATGCGGCGACCGACTGCCCGGGCGCCAGCACGCCCTCGTTCTCGGGCCACGGCCCGTAGGCGATGTCCGACAGACCGTCGAGCGCGTCGGAGAGCGCGACGGACGACAGGGTCAGGGTGCCGGTGTTCGTGACGACGAAGTCGTAGGAGACCTCGGTGCCGAGACCGCCGTCGCCCTGCGCGGTGCCGGTCTTCGACACCTGGAGCGCGCCGGTGCCCCCGACGAGGGGCACGACCGTGACCGGTGTGCGGTGGCTCACATCGGCTCCGGTCGGCGGTGTCCCGGTGCCGGTGGCGATGTTGCGCACCGTGCCGGCGTCGACATCCGCCTGGCTCACCGGCCGCGAGCCGGTGATCGTGACGGTCTGGCCCGGCAGCAGACGGCCGGGGTTCGCGGCATCCGGCCACACGAAGACCAGATCCGTCAGGCCGTCCACGGTGTTGGTGAGCCTGACGCCCGTGAGGGTCGTGTTCCCGATGTTCTGGATCGTGAACGTGTAGTCGATCGCGTCGCCCACGACTCCCGCGTCTCCGGGAGCCAGCTGCGCCGTCTGCGTCGTGCGGATGGTCTGCGTGGGGTTCGTCGGGGCGTCGGTGTCGATCGTGAACGGATCCGAGCTGTCCGACACGACGACCCCGCGGGGAGAGGTGCCGAACGAGGTGGCGACGTTCGTGATCGACCCGGCGTCGACGTCGGCCTGCGTGACGGTGTATCGGGCGACGCCCTTCGCCGAGCCGCCCGGGGGCAGGATGCCGGTGGTCGCGGGGAACTCGATCTGCGGCGTGCCCAGCCCCTCCAGGTCGTCCTGCAGGCGGACGAGCCGCAGCGTCACGTTCCCGGTGTTCGTGATGTCGAAGCTGTACTCGATGATGCTGCCGACACCGCCCGTGCCGCTGACGTAGGACCCGCCCTTGACCGTCCGGATCGAGGGAGCGTGATCGGCTGTCGGCAGCGGAGCGATGGTCGAGCTGGTCGCCAGCTCCTGACCGCTCGGTGTCGTGGCGCGCACGGTGGCCGTGTTCTGCACGGAGCCGCGATCGACGTCCTCCTGGCTGATCGCGTACGGCGCCGTGCCCGTGGCGATCTGTCCGGGTGCGAGGACGCCGGCCGCACCGGGCCAGTCCACCGTGATGGGGCCGATCCCCACGAGCTCGTCGGCGATGGCCACGTCGGTCAGACTGACGGTTCCGGTGTTCTCGATGCGGAAGTCGAACGTGACGCCGTCGCCGGCGGCGGACGCGCCGGGCACGTCGAGCGACCCGGTCTTCTCGAACACGAGGCCGGGAGCGGGAGCGAGCGAGACCGTGGCGGGCGCTGTGCGGCTCGCGGGCGCGCCCGCGGGCGGGGTGCCTGTTCCGGTGACGAGGCTGGTGACGCTGCCGGCATCGACGTCGGCCTGGGTCAGCACGTACGTCGCGGTCGCCGTCACGGACTGCCCCGGAACCAGCACACCCGCCTCACCCTGCCACACATACGCAGGAGCCGACGCCCCGGCAAGAGCATCCGAGAGAGCGGCGCCGGTCAGGGTCACATTGCCCTGGTTCGTCAGCACATACGTCCACGTCACCACATCCCCGGCCCGACCCGTCGCCCCCGCAGCCAGCACACCACGATCCGACACCGACACCACCGGAGCAGCCGCCTCCGTCGCCACCACACTCTCCGGCGACACCGCCGAGATCGGCCCCGACCGCGCCGGCACACCCGACGCCGACGCCGTGTTCACCACACGACCCGCATCCACATCCGCCTGCGTGATCACATACTCACCCACAGCCGTCGCCGTCTGCCCCGGAGCGATCACACCCGGCGCACCCGCCACCGGCCACACCACATCCGACACCACCACACCCGGCACCGCATCCGAGAGCACCACACCCGACACCGTCACATTGCCGGTATTCGACACCCCGAACTCATACGACACCACATCAC
>NZ_LWCU01000013.1 GCF_001650405.1 Microbacterium sp. H83
ACATTCCGAACCCGGAAGCTAAGCCTCACAGCGCCGATGGTACTGCAGGGGGGACCCTGTGGGAGAGTAGGACACCGCCGGACTCCTTTTAGACAGAGAAGCCACCCAATGCTGGGTGGCTTCTCTGCGTTAACGCGTCTACCGCTTGAGGCGGGACTCGAGCACGGATGCCGTCTCCGCGACGGCCTCCGCGAGCACCTTCTCGTCGAGCTCCTGGTCGGCCCAGGTCACCGCGACAGCGGCGATCGGCCAGCCGGTGTGGTCGCGGACCGCCGCGCCCACGCTGCGCAGGCCGTCGGCGACCTCGCTGTCCTCGGTCGCGAAGCCCCGTGCCCGTACGGTGCGCAACAGCTCTCGCAGCTCCCGCGGGGTGCGAGGGCCGAGCCCTGTGCGATCCGGGAACGCGGAGGTGTCGGGATACAGCGCCCGGACCTGCTCACGGGGGAGAGCGGCGAGCATCGCGCGTCCCGACGCGGTGAGGTGTGCCGGAAGGCGCACGCCGACGTCGGTGACGAGCGCCGGACGTCGGGGGGCGCGCTCCTCGACGATGTACAGGACATCGCCTCCGCTCATGACGGCGAGGTGCGCGCTCTCACCGAGCGCATCGGAGAGACCGGCCACCAGCGGCCGTCCGATCCGTGCCAGCGGCTGCTGACGCGCGTACCCGCCGGCGAGCTCGAACGCGGAGGTGCCGAGACCCCAGCGCCGCTCCTCCCGGAGATGCAGGACGAAGCCGTGCGCGGCGAGCGTCGTCAGCAGATGGTAGACCGTCGACCGGGGCAGCCCGAGCTCGCGGGCTATCGCGGACGCTGCCACCGGTGCCGGGCGTCCCGCCAGATAGCGCAGGATGCGCAGAGTTCCGTCTGCCGCCGGCACCTGGCCGACTGTCGTCGAATTGTCTGGGATCACAGACACAGGATGTCACGATCGCCTGTCCGATGCGACCGGACGGGTGTGGAATCGAGACATGAGTCACGCTTCCCCCGTCGTCATCGGCGACAGCCCGCTGAGCACCGCCGACGTCGTCGCGGTCGCACGCCACGGCGCCGCGGTCACCATCAGCCCTGCCGCTCTCGATCGTGTGGAGCAGACGCGTCGGGTGGTCGACGGGCTCGCCGCCGACCCGCATCCGCACTACGGCGTGTCCACCGGCTTCGGCGCCCTCGCGACGACGTTCATCCCCGGCGAGCGTCGCCTGCAGCTGCAGGCCAGTCTGATCCGTTCGCACGCGGCCGGCACCGGAGCAGAGGTCGAGCGCGAGGTCGTCCGCGGACTCCAGCTCCTCCGACTCCAGACCCTGGCATCCGGCCGCACCGGCGTGCGCGCGGTCGTCGTCGAGACGTACGCGGCTCTGCTGAACGCCGGCATCACTCCTGTCGTGCGGGAGTACGGCTCGCTCGGGTGTTCGGGAGATCTCGCGCCCCTCGCGCACATTGCCCTCGCCGCGATGGGCGAGGGCGAGGTCCGCGATCGCACGGGGGAGCTCGTGCCGGCATCCGCAGCGCTGGCGGCATCCGGCATCGTGCCGCTCACTCTCGTCGAGAAGGAGGGCCTCGCCCTCATCAACGGCACCGACGGGATGCTGGGGATGCTGGTGCTCGCGCTCCACGACCTCGAGGCTCTGCTCCTGACCGCCGACGCGGCAGCCGCGATGTCGATCGAGTCGCAGCTGGGCACGGACGCGGTGTTCGCGGCCGACCTCATGGCGTTGCGGCCTCAGACGGGTCAGGGGGAGTCCGCCGCCCATCTCCGCGCCTTCCTGCGTGACTCGCCCCTCGTCCACAGTCACAAGGGTCCCGAGGACGGCCGGGTGCAGGACGCGTACTCGCTGCGCTGCTCGCCGCAGGTGCACGGCGCCGCGCGCGACACGATGGCCCACGCCGCTACCGTCGCCGGGCGCGAGCTGGCCAGCGTGATCGACAACCCGGTGATCACCCTCGACGGACGCATCGAGTCCAACGGCAACTTCCACGGCGCCCCGGTGGCCGCCGTGCTCGACTTCCTGGCCATCTCGGTGGCGGACGTCGCCTCCGTGTCGGAGCGACGCACCGACCGTGCGCTCGACCCCTCGCGGAGCCGAGGTCTTCCGCCGTTCCTCGCCGACGAGGTGGGCGTCGATTCCGGGCTGATGATCGCGCAGTACGCCGCCGCCGGCATCGTGTCCGAGCTCAAGCGACTCGCCGTCCCTGCATCCGTCGACTCGATCCCGTCGTCGGCGATGCAGGAGGACCACGTGTCGATGGGGTGGGCCGCCGCGCGCAAGCTGCGCCGGGCGATCGACGGACTCGCACGCGTGCTCGCGATCGAGATCCTCACCGCAGCCAGGGCTCTCGACCTCCGGGCGCCGCTGCAGGCGGGGCCGGCGACCGGCGCGGTGCGCGATCTCGTGCGCACCGTCGCGGCGGGGCCCGGCCCCGACCGACACCTCTCACCCGAGATGGAGGCCGTGACCGCGCTCGTGCAGTCCGGCGCCGTCGCCCGTATCGCGAAGGAGCATGCGCATGACTGACATCACCACCCCGAGCCCGGCGGGTCCGCGCGTCGTGCGCGCAGCGCGCGGCAACCAGCGCACCGCGAAGAGCTGGGGCGCGGAGGCCGCGAAGCGGATGCTGATGAACAACCTCGATCCCGAGGTCGCCGAGCATCCGGAGGACCTCGTCGTCTACGGCGGCACCGGGAAGGCCGCCCGCAGCTGGGAGGCCTACGACGCGATCGTGCGCACGCTGGACGAGCTCGAGCCCGACGAGACGCTGCTCGTGCAGTCGGGCAAGCCGGTGGGCGTGTTCCGCACCCACGAATGGGCGCCGCGTGTGCTGATCGCCAACTCGAACCTCGTGGGGGACTGGGCAACCTGGCCCGAGTTCCGCCGGCTCGAGGAGCTCGGCCTCATGATGTACGGCCAGATGACCGCCGGCTCCTGGATCTACATCGGCACGCAGGGGATCCTGCAGGGCACGTACGAGACCTTCGCCGCGGTCGCGCGCTCGCTCGGCAGGGACTCCCTCGCGGGGACCCTGACGCTCACGGCTGGCGCAGGCGGCATGGGAGGCGCGCAGCCGTTGGCCGTGACCCTCAACGAAGGCGCCGTGCTCATCGTCGATGTCGACGAATCCCGGCTCGCCCGCCGCGTCGAGCACGGGTACCTCGACGAGTACACGACCGATCTCGACGCGGCCGTGTCCCGGGTCGTCGCCGCCAAGGAGGCGGGCGAGGCCCTGTCGGTCGGCGTCGTCGGCAATGCGGCGGAGGTGTTCCCGGAACTGCACAGACGCGGAGTGCCGATCGACATCGTCACCGATCAGACGAGCGCGCACGATCCGCTCGCGTATCTGCCGGTCGGCATCCCCCTCGCCGAGTGGAAGGCCGAAGCCGGCCGCGACCCGGCAGGGTTCACCCACCGCTCGCGGGAGTCGATGGCGCAGCACGTCGCCGCGATGGTCGCGTTCCAGGACGCCGGAGCCGCGGTCTTCGACTACGGGAACTCGATCCGCGCCGAGGCGCAGCTGGGTGGATTCGCCCGTGCCTTCGAGTTTCCGGGGTTCGTCCCCGCCTACATCCGCCCGCAGTTCGAGGAGGGGCGGGGACCGTTCCGCTGGGCCGCCCTCTCGGGCGACCCGGAGGACATCCACAGGACCGATCGAGCGATCGCCGAGCTCTTCCCCGAGGACAAGGCGTTGCACCGATGGCTCGACAAGGCGGGGTCGGCGGTGCACTTCGAGGGTTTGCCCGCGCGCATCTGCTGGCTCGGCTACAAGGAGCGTCACCTCGCCGGGCTGAAGTTCAACGAGATGGTCGCATCCGGCGAGCTGTCCGCACCGATCGTCATCGGCCGCGATCACCTCGACTCGGGTTCGGTCGCGTCTCCGTATCGCGAGACCGAGGCGATGAAGGACGGATCGGATGCCATCGCCGACTGGCCCATGCTCAACGCCCTGCTGAACACGGCATCCGGCGCATCCTGGGTGTCTCTGCACCACGGTGGCGGCGTGGGCATCGGCCGATCGATCCACGCGGGCCAGGTCTCGGTGGCCGACGGGTCGGCTCTCGCGGCCGAGAAGCTCGAGCGCGTGCTCACGAACGATCCCGGCACGGGCGTGATGCGCCACGTCGACGCCGGGTACGAGCACGCCCGCGACATCGCGCGCGAGCGCGGCCTGAAGGTGCCGATGCTGTGAGCACCACGCTGATCACGAACATCGGAGAGCTGACGACGAACGTGCCGTCGACCGACGGCGACCGCCTCGGCACCCTGCACGATGCGGCGGTCCTCATCGACCGCGACCGGATCGCCTGGGTCGGAACGACTCAGGGCGCCCCGACCGCGGACACCACGGTCGACGCCGCAGGGCGGGCGGTCGTGCCCGGCTTCGTCGACAGCCACAGCCACGTCGTGTTCGCCGGGGATCGAGCGGCCGAGTTCGAGGCCAGGATGGCGGGCGAGAAGTACGCGGCCGGCGGCATCCGCTCCACGGTCGCGGCGACCAGGGCCGCGAGCGACGACGACCTCCGCACGCGTCTGCGGGGCTTCGTCGACGAGATGCTCGCGCAGGGTACGACGACGGTGGAGATCAAGAGCGGCTACGGCCTGAGCGTCGCCGCCGAGGAGCGCCTCGTGCGCCTGGCCGCCGAGGTGACATCCGAGGTCACGTATCTCGGTGCGCACGTGGTGCCGGCCGAGTACGCCGACCGTGCCGACGAGTACGTCGACCTGGTGACCGGTCCGATGCTCGACGCATGCGCTCCGCACGCGAAGTGGATCGACGTGTTCTGCGAGACCGGCGCGTTCACGGTCGAGCAGTCGCGGCGCGTGCTCGAGGCGGGCATCGCCGAGGGTCTCGTCCCCCGAGTGCACGCGAGCCAGCTCGGCCCCGGCGACGGCGTGCGCCTCGCGGTCGAGCTCGGCGCGGCATCCGTCGACCACGGCACGTACCTGACGGATGCGGACATCGCGGCGCTCGCCGGATCCGACACGGTGCTCACGCTGCTGCCGGGGGTCGAGTTCTCGACGCGTCAGCCGTACCCCGACGCCCGTCGGCTGATCGACGCGGGCGTCACGGTGGCGATCGCCTGCGACACCAACCCGGGATCGAGCTTCACCTCGTCGATGCCGTTCTGCATCGCGCTGGCGGTCCGCGACATGGGGATGACGCCCGCCGAGGCGGTGTGGGCGGCGACCGCCGGGGGAGCGCGGGCGCTGCGCCGCGACGACATCGGCGTCCTCGCACCCGGCGCGCGCGCCGACCTCGTGCTGCTGTCGGCGCCGACCCGCATCCACCTCGCGTACCGTCCGGGTGTCCCCCTGATCGACGGGGTCTGGAAGGACGGTGTCGCGGTCGCTGCGAAGACATCGGGGACGGAGGGCCATGGCGCTGTCGCACGATGACCTCTGGCCGCGCGCCGGATCCTGGCCGGATCACGCCTCGGGACAGGAGGCGGATGCGGCGCTGCTCGGCGTGCCGACCTGGCGCACCTCGCTCTCCCCGACCGGCGCGCACGCGACGCCCGCAGCCGTCCGAGAGGCGCTGACCCGGTACAGCGCGACGCTGATGGGCCCGCCGGCCGTCGATCTGAACGAGGCCCTGCGGGTCGTCGACGGCGGCGATGTGACGGAACCGGACGGCGACGCCGGCATCTCGGCCACCGTCGCTCGCGTGCGGGAGATCGCCGAGGACGCTCGTCTCGTGATCGCGCTCGGGGGCGACAATGCACTGACCTACCCGGTCGCTCGAGGAGCCCGGGCCACCGGACTCATCACCATCGACGCCCACTTCGACCTGCGCGACGGCGTCTCGAACGGATCGCCCGTGCGACGACTGATCGAGGATGCTCCCGACGGCGAGCGGATCGATCCGACGCGGGTCGTCCAGATCGGCATCGCCGACTTCGCGAACTCCGCCGCCTACGCGGCGCGCGCCGCCGAGTGGGGCATCCGTGTGATCACCCTCGACGAGGTCCGACGACGGGGCACCCCAGAGGTGGTCGCCGAGGCGATCGGCGTCGCGGGATCCGGTGCCGCGGCCCGCGTCCATCTCGACGTCGATGTCGACGCGGCCGACCGTGCGGCGGCGCCCGGATGCCCGGCGAGCGTCCCCGGCGGCTTCGCCGCGGGGGAGCTGCGCGCGCTCGTGCGGGCGATCGTCGCGGATCCGCGCGTGGTCAGCGCCGACATCGCCGAAGTCGACGCGACCGCCGATGCCGACGACCTGCGCACCGTGCGGCTGGCGGCTCTGTGCGTGCTCGAGATGCTCGCGGCCCTCGCCGGGCGCTGATCACCCGGCGCGTCAGGCGCCGGGGATCAGCAGGTGCGCCACCGTGAAGATGGCCAGACCGGCGAGCGCGCCGACGAACGTGCCGTTCAGCCGGATGTACTGCAGGTCGCGACCGACCATGAGCTCGATCTTCTCGGTCGTCTCGACCGGATCCCACCGCTCGACGGTGTCGGTGATGATCGAGGCGATGTCGTGGCGGTACCGGTCGACGACGAAGACGGCGGCGTCCGAGACCCAGGTGTCGACACGGCGCTGCAGCGCGGCATCCGTCGTCAGGCGCTCGCCGATCTCCTGCAGCGCCTGCGCCGCACGGACCCGCAGTCCGCTCTCGGGATCGGCGAGGGCTGTGAGCAGACCGGCTTTGGCCGTGTTCCACGCCTCGGCGGCGAGGGCTCCGACCCGGGGGCTGTCGAACAGCGTCGCCTTGGCGTTCTCGAGCTTCGCCCTCGTCGCGGGATCGTTCTGCAGGCTGTCGGCGAGCCGCACCAGGTAGCCGTCGACGGCGAGACGGGCCGGATGCTGCGGATCGGCCTGCATCGCGCGCACGAACTTGACCGCCTCGTTGTACGCGGTGTCGTCGACGAAGCGGTGCGCGAGCTTCGGCACCCACCCGGGCAGTCTGCGCGAGATGAGTCCGGCGAACGACGTCGCATTCGCGTCGAGCCAGCGTCCGACGCTGTCGACGGCGAGGTCGACCGCACCGTGGTGCGCGCCGGCCTCGACGATCTTCTCCAGCCACGCGCCGGCCGGAGGACCCCACTCGGGTGTGACGAGGTGCTCGCGCGCGAGGTCCGTGATGAGGTCGCGCACGTCGTCGTCACTGAGGGCGTTGAGCACGGCGGTCGCGATCGCCGCGCCCTCCGTGCCGACGCGCTGGGCGTGCGCCGGCTCTCGGAGCCACTCGCCGGCTCGCTGCGCGATGGCGGTGCTGGCGAGCTTGGTGCGCACGACGCCCGCTTCGAGGAAGTTCGTCTCGACGAACTCGCCGAGGGTCCGGCCGATCTCGTCCTTGCGGTTCGGGATGATCGCGGTGTGCGGGATCGGGAGTCCGAGCGGCCGACGGAACAGCGCGGTGACGGCGAACCAGTCGGCGAGGGCGCCGACCATGCCGCCCTCCGCAGCCGCGCGCACGTAGCCCAGCCACGGCTGTCGCTCCTGGAGCCAGAACGCGACGACGAAGACCACCGCCATGAAGATCAGCGCGCCGAGCGCCACCGCCTTCATGCGCCGGAGGGCGCGCAGCCGCACCTGATCTGCGGGAGAGAGGAGCGCCATCGGTGTTCGCGGCATGACGCCATCCTTTCACGCGGACTACGCTCGACACGTGATCGAAGACATCAAGAAGCGCGCGCTGCACCGCACCAGCATCCTCGAAGGGCAGATGCGCGGCGTCGCGCGGATGATCGAGAACGAGGAGTACTGCATGGACATCATCACGCAGTCCCGCGCGATCCAGCGCTCGCTGGAGTCGCTGAACCGTCTGCTGCTCGAGAACCACCTCCGCACGCACGTGACCCACATGTTCGACGAGGGCGGGGAGGAGCGCGACAAGGCCGTCGACGAACTGCTCAAGGCGTTCGACTTCGACCGCAGGTAGCGCCCTCCCCGTCGTCGGTCACCGCGTGCCGTCGAAGACCTCGCCCTCCATGGCGTCGTAGCCCTCGGCCTGCGGGTCTCCGTGCGAACCTCCGGACAGCGCGTACTCCTCCTCGGGGGAGAGGACGAGCCGATGCCGGAAGAAGAGCCCGAACCCGAGCAGGATGACGGCGTACACGATGGCGATCGCGATGATCGCCGGACCGAACGTCGGGTTCAGCAGGAAGCCCACGAAGATGAGGGCGGCGATCACGAGGGCGATGACCGCTCCGGGAACGCCCCACGGAGACACGTACGGACGGTCGACGTTCGGGAACTTCCTGCGCAGGATGATGAACGACACGAGCTGCAGGCCGTAGGCGACGACCGCGCCCCAGACCGCGATGTTCAGGACGATCGCGCCGGCGACCGTGCCCGCGCCCTCCGAGTCGACCGCGGTGAGCACGTCGAGCACGATCAGCGCGACGAAGCCGATGGCGGCGCCGACGGTGAGCGCGACCCACGGGGTCTGCCGCTTTCCGGTGAGCGAGAGGAAGCGCGGGTAGTACCCGGCACGCGACAGCGAGTACATGTTGCGTCCGTAGGCGAACATGATGCCCTGCAGCGACGCGAGCAGACCGATCAGCGCGAATAGGGCGAGGACGGCGGCGAGCTGGTCTCCGACGATCGCGCGGAACCCGTCGAGCAGCGGCTCGCCGGCGACGCCGGTCGCCTCCGCCCCGATCACGCCGGTGTTGAGGAACAGCACGAGCAGGCCCGTCACGATGAGGGTGCCGCGGGCCCAGAAGCCGGCCTTCGGGATGTCGCGCGTCGGGTTGTGCGACTCCTCGGCGGCGAGCGGCAGCTCCTCGATCCCGAGGAAGAACCACATCGCGAACGGCAGCGCGAACAGGATCGGCAGCACGCCGTGCGGGAGGAAGGCGGTCTGCCCCTCATCGGGGACGATGTCCCACAGCGCGTCCCACGAGAAGGCGCCTGAGAAGAGGGCCATCGCCGAGAAGACGAGGATGATCCCGATGGAGATCACCGACACCACGATCGCGAACCGGAAGGAGATCGCGGCTCCCGCGGAGTTCAACGCGATGAACACGACGTAGAGGATCAGGTACCAGGCCCACCCCGGCAGCTCGAGACCGAGCAGCTCGCTCGTGATGCCGTTTGCATACGACGCGGAGAAGTAGACGATCACCGCGGTGGTCGCGACATACTCGATCGTCTCGGCGGCGCCGGTCACGAGACCGCCCCAGGGGCCCATCGCCGATCGTGCGAACGAGTACGCACCGCCCGTGTGCGGCATCGCGGCCGCCATCTCGCCGATCGCGAAGATCATGCCGTAGTACATCGCCACGAGGATCACGAAGGCGATCAGCATCCCGCCGAAGCCGGCGAAGTCGATGCCGAAGATCCAGCCGGAGAAGTCGCCCGAGATGACGGCGGCGACGGCGAGACCCCAGAGCCCCCAGACTCCGGCGGATCTCTTGAGGGTGCGTTTCTCGAAGTACTCGCTCCCGGCACGTGTATAGGTCGCTCCGGCGACCTTGCGGGATTCACTGCTCTGCTCAGACATCCGCTCTCCGTTCGCATGCATGCGGGCGCCGGGTGTGCACCTTGCGGATGATTGTGACAGTCAATGGTGGTTTCGTCTACCTTTAGACGGCGCGGTGATCTACTCTGAGGGCGAAGCCGGTCGGCCGATCGCCTCACCGCACGAGAACGGAGCGTCAGATGTCGGGGAACCTCAGCATCGAGCAGCTGGACGCCGGCATCGCCGCCGGCGAGATCGACACGGTGATCGTGGCCTTCGCCGACGCCCAGGGGCGTCTGGTCGGCAAACGCGTGTCGGCCCGGCTGTTCCAGGAGGACATCCTGCATCACGGTGCGGAGGCCTGCGACTACCTACTCTCGGTCGACGTCGACATGAACACGGTCGACGGGTATGCGATGTCGGGATGGGACCGCGGGTACGGCGACATGGTGCTGCGCCCGGATGCCGAGACGCTGCGCCGCATCCCGTGGCTGCCCGGCACGGCGCTCGTGATGGCCGACCTCGTCTGGCAGAACGGCGAGCCCGTCGGCCCGTCCCCGCGCGCGATCCTCGACCGGCAGCGCGACCGGCTCGCGGAACGCGGGTGGACCGCGTACTCCGGCACCGAGCTCGAGTTCATCGTGTTCGAGAACACGTATCGCGACGCCTGGGCCCGACGCTACGAGGGACTCACGCCCGCTTCCGACTACAACGTCGACTACAACCTGCTCGCCTCGACCCGCATGGAGCCGCTGCTGCGCGACATCCGCAACGGCATGGACGGAGCGGGGCTGTACTGCGAGGGCGTGAAGGGCGAGTGCAACCTCGGCCAGCAGGAGATCGCCTTCCGCTACGCCGAGGTGCGCGAGACGGCCGACCAGCACGCGATCTACAAGAACGGCGCCAAGGAGATCGCGGGGCAGCACGGGCAGGCGCTCACCTTCATGGCGAAGTTCAACGAGCGCGAGGGCAACAGCTGCCACATCCACCTGTCGCTGCGCGATGCGTCGGGCGCACCCGTGATGGCGGGGGAGGGAGAGCACGGGTTCAGCCCCGTCATGGAGCACTGGATCGCCGGCATCCTCGCGACGCTGCGCGAGTTCACCCTGCTGTTCGCGCCGAACATCAACTCCTACAAGCGCTTCGCGAAGGGCAGCTTCGCGCCCACCGGCGTGGCGTGGGGCATCGACAACCGCACCTGCGCCCTGCGGGTCGTCGGCTCGGGGTCCGCCCTCAGAGTCGAGAACCGCGTGCCGGGCGGCGACGTCAATCCGTACCTGGCGATCTCCGCGATCATCGCCGGCGGTCTGCACGGCATCGAGAACGAGCTGCCGCTGCCCGAGCGCTTCACCGGCAACGCCTACGAGGCCGGGGTCGACCACCTGCCGACGACGCTGCGGGAGGCCGCGCAGCTGTTCCGAGAGTCGACCGTCGCCCGCGCGGCGTTCGGCGACGACGTCGTCGAGCACTACCTCAACCAGGCGCGCATCGAGCTCGAGGCCTACGACGCCGCCGTCACCGACTGGGAGCGCATCCGTGGCTTCGAGCGCCTCTGACACCGCGCCGCTGATCGGCGTCACCACCTACCTCGAGCGTGCGCAGCAGGGGGTCTGGGACGTGCGGGCGGCGTTCCTCCCCGAGCAGTACCTGACGGGGGTCACCTCGTCGGGCGGCATCGCCCTGCTCCTCCCGCCGCAGGACCCGGATGCCGCGGACGCCGCGATCGCGGGCCTCGACGGTCTCGTGCTCTCGGGCGGAGCGGACGTCGCCCCCGAGCTGTACGGCGCCGATCGCCATCCGCTCACCGACCCGGCGCGCGTCGACCGCGACGCCTGGGAGCTCGCCCTGTTCCGGGCAGCCGAACGGCGCGGCATCCCGGTGCTCGCGATCTGCCGCGGACTGCAGCTCGTGAACGTCGCGCGCGGCGGCACGCTGCAACAGCACCTCCCGGAGTCGCTCGGCACCGAGAAGTACCGCATCGGCGGCGGAGTCTTCGCCGAGAACGACGTGGACGTCTCGACCGACACCCCGTTCGCGCAGATCATCGGAGAGACGGGGATGCGCGTGCACAGCTACCACCACCAGGGCGTCGACCGGCTGGGCGACGGCCTCGTCGCCGCCGCGCACTCCGACGACGGCCTCGTGCAGGCCGTCGTCGACACCTCCTCCGGCCACGTGGTCGGGGTGCAGTGGCATCCGGAGGAGAACGCCGAGGACCGTCGGCTGTTCGCCGACCTCATCGCCCAGTCCCGCGCCTTCGCCGCGCGGCGGAAGGAGGACGCCCGATGAGCGCGTTCACAGTGATCGACCCGTCGACCGGAGCCGCGATCCGCGAGGTCGCCCGCGCGGGAGTCGGGGAGACGGATGCCGCGATCGCGCGCGCCGTCTCGGCCCAGCGCCGGTGGGCGGCGCTCGCCCCCGTCGCCCGGGCCGATGCGCTGCGCGCGTTCGCCCGCACGGTGGAGGCGGCGGTCGAGGAGCTCGCGCAGCTCGAGGTGCGGAACTCCGGGCATCCGATCGGCTCCGCGCGATGGGAGGCGGCGCACGTCGCGCAGGTGCTGAACTACTACTCGGCGGACCCCGAGCGGCTGTCCGGTCGGCAGATCCCGGTCGCCGGCGGTCTGGATGTGACCTTCCACGATCCGTACGGCGTGATCGGTGTGATCGTGCCGTGGAACTTCCCGATGACGATCGCCGCCTGGGCGTTCGCGCCCGCGCTCGCCGCAGGCAACGCCGTCGTGCTGAAGCCCGCAGAGCTCACCCCTCTCACCGCGATCCGGCTCGGCGAGCTCGCCCTCGAAGCGGGGCTTCCCGAGGGACTCTTCGAGGTCGTCACCGGATCGGGCTCGGTCGTCGGTCAGCGTCTCGTCGAGCATCCGGATGTGCGCAAGGTCGTCTTCACCGGCTCCACGGAGGTCGGGATCGGGGTCGCCGCCGGATGCGCCCGCGCCCTCAAGCCCGTGACTCTCGAGCTCGGCGGCAAGAGCGCCAACATCGTCTTCGAGGACGCCGATCTCGAGAAGGCTGCGGCCGCCGTCCCGGGATCGGTGTTCGACAATGCCGGCCAGGACTGCTGCGCCCGCAGTCGCCTGCTCGTGCAGCGCTCGGTGTACGACCGGTTCCTCGAGCTGCTCGAGCCCGCGGTCTCGGCGTGGCGCGTCGGCGACCCGTCGCACACGGACACCGACATGGGTCCGCTCATCTCGGCCGGGCACCGCGACACCGTCGCGTCGTTCCTCGACGGCGCCGACATCGCGTTCCGGGGCACCGCTCCGACGGGGGACGGATTCTGGATGGCGCCGGCCGTGGTGCTCGCGCAGCCCGGCGACCGCATCGCTCAGCAGGAGGTCTTCGGCCCCGTGGTCGCCGTTCTGCCGTTCGAGGACGAGGCCGATGCGATCCGGCTGGCGAACGACACGATCTACGGGCTCGCCGGGTCGATCTGGACCGAGAGCCTCGGCCGGGCGGTGCGTGTCTCGCGCGGAGTCCAGAGCGGCGTGCTGTCGGTGAACTCGCACTCGTCGGTGCGCTACGCCACCCCGTTCGGCGGCATGAAGGCCTCGGGTCTCGGGCGCGAGCTCGGACCGGACGCCGCCGAGCACTTCACCGAGACCAAGAACGTGTTCTTCGCGACCGACGACTGACCGCGACACCTCCTTCCCGCATCCCACCCTGCAACGGAGTACCCACATGAGCATCGATCTGACCCAGCGACTGAAGGACCGCGTCGCCATCATCACCGGCGGAGCGAGCGGCATCGGCTTCGCGACCGCCCAGCGCTTCGCCGCGGAGGGGGCCTTCGTCGTCATCGCCGACGTCGACCCCGCGACCGGCGAGAAGGCCGCCGCGGAGGTGGGCGGTGCGTTCCGTCCCGTCGACGTCGCGGACGAGACGAAGGTGAACACGCTGTTCGACGGCGTCGCCGAGGAGTTCGGCCGCATCGACATCGCGTTCAACAACGCCGGGATCTCGCCGGCCGACGACGACTCCATCGAGACCACCGAGCTCCCCGCGTGGGACCGCGTGCAGGACGTGAATCTCAAGAGCGTCTACCTCTGCAGCCGAGCCGCCCTGCGGCACATGGTGCGGGCAGGTCGCGGGTCGATCATCAACACCGCGTCGTTCGTCGCACTGCTGGGGTCGGCCACCTCGCAGATCAGCTACACCGCGTCGAAGGGCGGCGTGCTGGCGATGTCGCGCGAGCTCGGGGTGCAGTTCGCCCGTCAGGGCGTGCGGGTCAACGCGCTCTGCCCCGGGCCGGTGAACACTCCGCTGCTGCAGGAGCTCTTTGCGAAGGATCCCGATCGGGCGCAGCGTCGCCTCGTGCACGTGCCGATGGGGCGATTCGCCGAACCGTCGGAGCTCGCCGCGGCCGTGGCGTTCCTCGCGTCGGACGACTCGTCGTTCATCACCGCGAGCGCCTTCGTCGTCGACGGCGGCATCACGAACGCCTACGTCACCCCGCTGTGAAGCGGGATCATGTCGCTGTGACAGGCTGAGACGCATGAGCGAGCACCCGAGCGACGGCGATCTCGTCGAGGTGCGTCGCGCGGTCTATCGTCCGCTGCGCCGGGGCAACGCCCTGGAGGATGCCGTCGCCCGCCTGGTGCAGACCATCCGCCTCGGCGTGGTGGCGCCGGGGGAGTCGCTGCCGCCGGAGCGCGAGCTCGCCGCGTCCTTCGGAGTGAGTCGCGACACCGTGCGCGAGGCCATCCGGGAGCTCGCGGACACCGGCTATCTCGTCCCCAAGCGCGGTCGGTACGGCGGCACGTTCGTCGCCGACCCACTCCCGCAGCCCGCGGACGACGGAGCGGTGACCGTGCAGGAGATCGACGACGTGCTCGGGCTCCGCCGGGTGCTCGAGACCGGCGCCGCGCGCGCCGCTGCGGGCCGTCCGCTGGATGCCGCGACCCGGGCCGACCTCTGGGCGCGGCACGAGGCGGCGCTGCCGGCCGGCCCGGAGGAGTACCGGCGCCTCGACACGCTGCTGCACCTCGCGATCGCCGAGGCCGCCGGCATCCCGTCGCTGGTCGCACTCGTCGCCGAGAACCGCGCCGACGTCAACGCGTGGCTCGACACCTTCCCGCTCCTGCCGAGGAACATCCAGCACTCCGGCGAGCAGCACGAGAGCATCGTCACGGCGATCCTGGCCGGTCGGCCGGATGCCGCGGAGGCCGCCATGCGCGACCACCTGGCCGGGTCCGAGGCGCTGCTGCGCGGATTCCTGATCTAGCCGGCGGCGTGCGCGTCGGCGACGGCGAGAGCCTCGTCGATCACGGAGAGGCCGCGCACGAGCTCGTCCTCCTCGATCACGAGCGGCGGCGCCACGTGCACGCGATTGAAGTGCGTGAACGGCCAGACGCCCGCCTTCTTGGCGGCGGCGGCGAAGGCGGCGACAGGCGCGGCATCCGGCCCGCTGGCGTTGAAGGGCACGAGCGGCTCGCGCGTCTCCCTGTCGCGCACGAGCTCGACCGCCCAGAAGAGGCCGCGCCCGCGCACCTCTCCCACGCTCGGGTGCGTGTCGGCCCAGCGCCGCAGCGTCGGCTCGACGACGCGCTCGCCGAGGTCGCGCACGCGCTCGAGGATGCCGTCGCGCCGGAAGACCTCGAACGTGGCCACACCTGCGGCGCACGCGAGCGGGTGGCCCGAGTAGGTGAGCCCGCCCGCGAACGGCGTCGTGTCGAACGCCCGGGCGACGCGCTCGGATATCACGACGCCGCCGAGCGGGACGTAGCCGGAGTTCACGCCCTTCGCGAAGGTGATGAGGTCGGGGCGGCCGTCGTAGGCGTCGATGCCGAACCACTCTCCGAGGCGGCCGAAGCCGACCATGACCTCATCCGCGATGTAGAGGATGCCGTAGCGGTCGCACAGCTCGCGCACGCCTCGCAGGTAGCCGGGCGGCGGCACGAGCACGCCGTTCGTGCCGACGACGGTCTCGATGATGATCGCCGCGATCGTCTGCGGTCCCTCGAGCTGGATCGTCTGCTCGAGGTGCGCGAGCGCGCGCTCGGACTCCTGCTCCGGTGTCTCGGCGTGGAACGGCGAGCGGTACAGGTACGGCCCGAAGAAGCGCACGGCGCCGGAGTCCGGCGTCCCGTTCGCCCATCGCCGCGGATCGCCCGTCAGCGAGATGGCGGTCGAGGTGGAGCCGTGGTAGCTGCGGTACATCGACAGCACCTTGTGCCGGCCCGTCGACTGGCGGGCCATGCGCACGGCGTACTCGTTCGCCTCGGCCCCGCCGTTCGTGAAGAACACCTTCTCGAAGCCCTCCGGGGCGACCTCGACGATGAGGCGGGCGAGCTCGCCGCGCACGTCGTTCGCGATCGCCGGCTGGATCGTCGTGAGTCTCCCCGCCTGCTGCTGGATGGCGGCGACGAGGTCGGGATGCTGGTGCCCGAGGTTGAGGTTCACGAGCTGGCTCGAGAAGTCGAGGTAGGCGTTGCCCTCGTAATCCCAGAACGTCGACCCCTTGCCGGTTGCGACGGGGAGCGGATCGATGAGCCCCTGCGCGCTCCACGAGTGGAACACGTGTCCGCGGTCGTCCGCGCGGACCTGCGCCTCCGCCTCGGGTGCCGGCAGCGGGTGGGAGACGCCGTGGCGGTCGGTGAAGTTCGTCATGTCTCGGTGCCTCCGCTGCTCAGTGGTTGCTCGGGAAGCCCAGGTCGATCTGCGAGGGCGTGTGATCGGGCCAGCGCGTGGTGACCACCTTCGACCGAGTGTAGAAGTGCACGGACTCCGGTCCGTAGATGTGCGCGTCACCGAACAGCGAATCCTTCCAGCCGCCGAACGAGTACGCGCCGACGGGCACGGGGATCGGCACGTTCACGCCGACCATGCCGACCTCGATGTCGAACTCGTACTGCCGTGCGGTTCCGCCGTCTCGCGTGAAGATCGCCGTGCCGTTGCCGTAGGCGTTGGCGTTCACGAGATCGACGGCCTCCGCGTACGAGTCGACCCGCACGACGCTCAGCACCGGGCCGAAGATCTCGTCGTCATAGACGGACATGCCGGGCGCGACCCGGTCGATGAGCGACACCCCGATGAAGAACCCGTCGGAGTCGAACCGCTTCTGCGTGCCGTCGACGACGACCGCGGCTCCCTCGGACGCCGCGCCCGTCACGTACGACGCGACGCGGTCGCGGTGCTCGCGGCTGATGAGCGGACCCATCTCGCTGGCGGCGTCCGTGCCGGGGCCGATCACGAGTCCGTCGATGCGCGCGGCGATCGCCGCGACCAGGTCGTCCGCGATGTCGCCCACGGCGACCAGCACCGAGACCGCCATGCAGCGCTCTCCGGCCGACCCGTAGGCGGCGGACACGGCGGCATCCGCGGCCGCGTCGATGTCGGCATCCGGCATCACGACCATGTGGTTCTTCGCGCCGCCGAGCGCCTGCACCCGCTTGCCGGCCGCTGCGGCGCGCTGGTAGATCGAGCGGGCGATGGGGGTCGAGCCGACGAAGCTCACCGCGTTCACGCGCGGCGAGTCGAGCAGGGCGTCGACGGCCTCCTTGTCGCCGTGCACGACGTTGAGCACGCCGTCGGGCAGCCCCGCCTCCTGGAACAGCCTCGCGAGCCAGATCGCGGCCGACGGGTCCTTCTCGCTGGGCTTGAGCACGACGGTGTTGCCGCACGCGATCGCCGAGGCCACCATCCACAGCGGCACCATCACGGGGAAGTTGAACGGGGTGATCGCCGCGACGACCCCGACCGGCTGCTTGACGGAGTGCACGTCGACGCCTCGGGACACCTGCTCGCTCCGCTCGCCTTTGAGTAGGTGCACGAGTCCGGCCGCGAACTCCACGTTCTCGATGCCGCGAGAGACCTCGCCCGCGGCATCCGACAGCACCTTGCCGTGCTCGGAGGTCACGATCGCGGCGAGCTCGGGCGTGCGGTCCTTGAGCAGCTGACGGAGTCGGAAGAACACGTCGGCGCGCTTGATGACGCTGGTCTCGCGCCACCCGGGCAGGGCGGCGGCGGCCGCCGCGACGGCCTCATCGACCTCGGCCGCCGACGCCAGCGCGACATGCCGGGCGACCGCGCCGGTGGCGGGGTCGAACACCTCGCCGGTGCGGGCGGCCTCGGCGCGCTCGGCGCCGTTGATGAAGTGACGGACGGTGTCCACGGTTCTCCTTCGAAGGGGGTGTGCGGGGGTGGAGCGCAGGTGCTGTTCCGTTCCGGGGGCCGACACGCCACGCGGCGGACGCGCGGACGCGACGCATCCGACCGTCGGTGTGTCGGCCCCCGGAGTGGGCGTCAGAGGACCGACTGCGCCTCGGTCAGCACGCCGCGCAGGATCTGGCCGATCTCGCGGAACTCCGCCGGGCCGACCGTGAGCGGCGGCGCCAGCTGGATCACGGGGTCGCCGCGGTCGTCGGCGCGGCAGTACAGGCCGGCCTCGAACAGCGCGGGGGAGAGGAAGCCGCGCAGCAGGCGTTCGGACTCCGCGTCGTCGAAGGTCTCGCGCGTCGCGGTGTCCTTCACGAGCTCGATGCCGAAGAAGTAGCCGTCGCCGCGCACGTCTCCGACGATCGGGAGGTCGAGGAGCTTCTCGAGCTCCGCGCGGAACAGCGGCGAGTTCTCGCGGACGTGGGCGTTGAGGCCCTCCTCGTCGAAGATGGCCAGGTTCTCGAGGGCGACGGCCGCCGAGACCGGGTGCCCCCCGAAGGTGTACCCGTGCGGGAACGACACGTCGCCGTGCGAGAAGGGCTCGTAGATGCGGTCGCTGACGATGGTCGCGCCGATCGGCGAGTATCCGCTGGTCATGCCCTTCGCGCACGTGATCATGTCGGGCACGTAGCCGAGCCCCGTGCAGGCGAACGTGTGTCCCAGCCGTCCGAACGCGCAGATGACCTCGTCCGAGACGAGCAGCACGTCGTGCCGGTCGCAGATCTCACGGACGCGGGCGAAGTACCCGGGGGGCGGCGGGAAGCATCCGCCCGAGTTCTGCACCGGCTCGAGGAAGACCGCCGCGACCGTGTCGGCGCCTTCGAAGAGGATCATCTCCTCGATGCGGTCGGCCGCCCAGCGCCCGAAGGCCTCGAGATCGTCGCTCGGGGCGCCCATCTCGGCGGCGCGGTAGAAGTTCGTGTTCGGCACCCGGAAACCTCCGGGCGTGACGGGCTCGAACATCGCCTTCATCGCCGGGATGCCGGTGATCGCGAGCGCACCCTGCGGGGTGCCGTGGTACGCCACCGAGCGCGAGATGACCTTGTGCTTGGCGGGCTTGCCCTGCAGCTTCCAGTAGTGCTTCGCGAGCTTGAACGCGGTCTCGACCGCCTCGCCGCCGCCGGTCGAGAAGAACACCCGGTTCAGGTCGCCAGGGGCCTCGGCGGCGAGCCGGTCGGCGAGCTCGATCGCCGCCGGATGCGCGTACGACCACAGGGGGAAGAACGACAGCTCGGATGCCTGCGCCGCGGCGGCCTCGGCGAGCCGTCGCCGACCATGACCGGCGTTCACGACGAAGAGCCCGGCGAGCCCGTCGATGTACTCCTTGCCCTTCGCATCCCAGATGCGGTGCCCGTCGCCCTTGACGATGATCGGCACGCCGCTCTTCTCCATCGTCGACTGGCGCGTGAAGTGCATCCAGAGGTGATCCTTGGCCATCGCCTGCAGCTCGGCCTCGGACGGAGTGGTGCGGTGCGTGCTCATCTGGTCCCCCAGTTGTAGAGCTGCTTCTGCAGCTTGGCATAGATGAAGGTCTCGGTCGACAGCACCCCGTCGATCGGGCGGATGTGGTCGTTGATCATGGCCAGCAGGTCCTCGTCGTCCTCGCAGACCACCTCGGCGAGGATGTCGAACGAGCCGACGGTGATCACGACGTAGTCGATCGCCGGGATCTCGGCGATCGCCTCGGCGACGACCCGGGTGTCGCCCGAGACGCGGATGCCGATCATCGCCTGTCGCGGGAAGCCCAGCTGCATCGGATCGGTGACGGCGACGATCTGCATGACGCCGGACTCGGTGAGCCGCTGCACGCGCTGGCGCACGGCCGCCTCGCTGAGTCCCACGACACGGCCGATGTCGGAGTAGGAGCGGCGCCCGTCCTCCTGCAGCAGCTCGATGATGGTCTTCGCCACATCATCCAGTGGGGGATGCTTCTTCGAGGTCGGCATGATGCGATCCTCGCACTCACAGGCGCTCGCGGCAACCGGATCCGCAGAAATCGCGGTCGGTCAGTGTCGAAAACGGAGGGATCAGGCCTCGACGGGTCCGAGCCACGCGCTCGCCGCCGTCGCGTGCGCCGACTCCGGGTCGGAGGGGTGGAAGGCGCCCGCGAGGACGTCGCGGTACAGGCGCGACAGCTCGGAGGAGGAGAAGTACGATCCGCCGCCCGCGACGAGCATCGCCTGATCGACCACGTGCTTGGCCGTCGTGATCGCGCGGTGCTTGACGCCCGAGAGCAGGGTGAACCACCGGGCGCCGTGGTCGACGCTCTCGTCGACGTCGCGCGCGAGCGAGGCGATCTGCGGCGGCAGCGCGTCATACGACAGTCCCATGTCGGCGATGCGCCAGCGGATGTCGGGATCCTGGCTGTACGTCGTGCCCGTCCTCTTGGACCGCCGCGTCCGCGCGGTGAGCACCGCGAGGTCGAGCGCGCGCCGGGCGATGCCGGTGTAGACCGATGCGAGGAGGATCTCGAACACCGAGAAGATGCCGAACACGATCGGGTCGGGGGTGGGGCCGGGATCGATGCGGCGCACGACGTGGGCGGCATCCGCCGTCGCGCCGTGCAGGCGGGTCGTCCTGCTCTGCGTCGCCCGCATGCCCAGGGTGTCCCAGTCGTCGCCGGTGACGACGGCGTCGGTGCGGTCGACGAAGGCGAAGACGAGCTTCGGCGCGTCGGCGCTCGTGGTGTCCAGGCCGTGCAGGCCGAGCCTCGTCCACACGGGGGCGAGCGACGTGAAGATCTTCGTGCCGGTGAAGGAGTAGCCGCCGTCGCCCGCGGGGATCGCCTCGGTGTCGCTGCCGAACAGCACGAGGTCGTTGCCGCCCTCGCTGATGCCGAACGCGAAGACCTCGCCCGCGACCGCGCCGTCCTGCACGAACTCCAGGCCGGTCACGCCACGGTCGGAGAAGACCTTCGCGACTCCGGTCCAGACGAGGTGCATGTTGATCGCGAGGGCAGTGGCCGGTGCGGCCGTCGCGAGGCGCTGCTGCAGGATCGCGGCCTCTGCGAGGCTCAGCCCGGCGCCGCCGCGCTCGGCCGGCACGAGGATCGAGAGGTAGCCGGCATCCCGCAGCTCCGCGAGGTCCTGCTCGGGGAAGGTGTTCTCGCGGTCGTGGATCGGCGCGCGCTCGCGGATGCGCTCGAGCAGCTCGTCGGGAAGGTGGGTGGTCGGGTCGAACATGCTCATGCGAGCGCCTCTCTCAGCTGGCGGACGGTCTCGTCGGGCTTGTCCCGGTGCAGCGAGTGCCCGGCTCCCTCGACGACCGAGAGCGTGATGAGGGGATTGGCGGCGAGCACCGACGCCGCCACCTCGCCGGTGAAGATGCTGTACACCGCGGGGTCCGAGCCGATGATGTGAGTGGGGACGGTGAGCCGCGCGGCGTGGGCGGTGACGTCCCACGGCGTGTTCTGGGCGCTCGTCTGCTCGACCGCCCAGGCGCTCGTCCGGTGCACCGCGTCGACCTTCAGCTCCCAGTCCTGCGGATGCCAGTGCGGGTGCTCCTGCCGCACGAGCTCGATGCGGTTGTCCGCGAACGCGCGCTCCTGGCTCCGGCGGACGATGCTCGCGTCGCGGCCTCCGACGAGGAGGGCGGGGTCGAGGAGCACGAGGCGACGGGTCCATCCCGGCGCGGATGCCGCGGCGACCGTGCTCGCGGCACCGCCGAGGGAGTGTCCGATCACCGCGTCCCAGGCGAGATCGTGCGGCGGCCGGGTCGCGGCGAGGTCGGCGCCGTACGCATCGACGCTGTAGTCGAGCGCGCGCGGCGCGTCGCCGTGTCCGCGGAGATCGACGGCGGTCGCATGCCATCCCTCGGTCGCGAGCGCATCGCCGAGCCGCCACATGAGAGCACCGGACGAGCCGAGCCCGTGGACCAGGAGAGCGCGACGATCGGACGACGGGTCGCCCCACGAGATCCGGGGCAGCGTGAGCGGAGCGGGCATGTCCTCAGCCTACGACCGGCGCCGCGCGCGAGGCGGTTCTCCGGACGACGTCCCTCAGTCGAGCGGCGGCATGTCGCCGTGGGTCGTGAGCACCCGGGCGGCCGCGGCGTGCCCCGCGGCGAGCCGCTCGGCGACCGCGGCTCCCTCGAGCGTGGCGGCGAGGAAGCCGGCGGCGAACGCGTCGCCCGCGCCCACCGGCTCGACGACCTCGACGCGCGGTGCCGGGACGAACACCGGCTCGTCCTCGCCGGTGAAGGCGGTCGCCCCCACGTCGCCGTCCTTCACGACGAGCAGCCCGCAGTGCGGGAGGTACGCCCTGATCTCCGCCGGCGTGACGGTGCCCCAGATCCGCTCGGCCTCGTCGCGCCCCACGAACGCGATGTCCGCGGCATCCGCGAGCCCCGTCAGCGTCTCGGCCGCATCCTCCTTCGTCCACAGGGCCCTGCGGTCGTTGACGTCGAACGAGACGATCGCGCCGGCGGCCCGCGCGTCGATCGAGAGCTGGTCGACCATGGCGCGGCAGGACGCCGACAGGGCCGGCGTGATGCCGGTGGTGTGCACGATGCGGACACCCGTGAGGCGCGAGGCGCCGAGGAAGCCCGGGGCCATGAGGGAGGCCGCGGATCCGCGGCGGTAGTAGTACACGGACGACGACTCGACGCCGGGGTCCTTGAACATGACGCCGGTCGGAGCGTCGCGGTCGGTCGTCACCCAGAGCTCGACCCCGCGGCGCTCGAGCTCGGTGCGGATCCGCGCGCCGATCGGATCGTCGCCGAGACGGGACGCCCACGCCGCCGTGCGTCCGGCCGCGACGAGTCCCACCGCGACGTTGCCCTCGGCCCCGGCGAGTCCGAGTGCGGCGGTGTCGGTCTCCGCGAGCGGCGCGCCGAGGGCCGTAACGAGACCCATGGATTCGCCGACGCAGACGACGTCGGGCGCCGAGGCGGAGGGGGAGGTGGGGGAGGACGACGGAGCGATGCTCATGAAGGGGTGACCGCCAGGGGTTCGGTGTCGGGGTGGGGGCTCGCGTCGCGGTGACGCAGATCGGGGAAGGAGCGGACGAAGACGATCGAGACGATCAGGCCGACCGCGGCGAACAGGGTGGCGGCGAGGTACGCACCGCGGGGATCGGTCGCATCGACGAGGAAGCCGGCGACCGCCGAACCCGCGGCGGCGCCGATGAGCTGGCCCGTTCCGGCCCAGCCGAAGGCCTCGGCGGTCTCGCTGAACTTGACGCTCGCGGAGGTGATGGCGAAGAGCACGGCCAGGGCCGGTGCGATGCCGATGCCGGCGACGATGAGCGTGCCGCCGAGCCAGAACTCGTTGAGGGACAACATGGTGAGCGAGAGGCCGACCGTCACGATGAGCAGTCGCCGCGCCATCGCCCACGGCCCGATCGGGATGTGACCGAATGCGAGGCCTCCGGCGAGGCTGCCGACGGAGAACACGGCGAGCACGAGTCCCGCCGCGAGGCTGCCGTGCTCGAAGGTCGCGACCACGCCGACCTCGACCGCGGAGCAGGCGCCGATCAGGAGGAAGCCGACCACGGTGGCCAGCATCACCGGCGGCTTGAGGACGACCGTGCCGAGGGCGTTGCGGCTGCGGGGGATCCGCACCCGACCCACTTCGGGGGAGAGGATGAACCACGCGCCCCCGCCGACGAGAACGATCGCGACGAGGAGCAGGCCCTCCGCCGTGCCGACCTGCGTGGACACGAGGGTGATCACGACGGGCGCGATGACCCAGATGATCTCCTGCAGGGAGGCGTCGAGCGAGAACAGCGGCGTGAGCTGCTTCGCGTTGACGAGCTTCGGGTAGATGGTGCGGACCGCCGCCTGGATCGGCGGGGTCGAGAGGCCGGCGATCATGCCGAGCACCATGTATCCGGGGACGTTCAGGGGGAGGAGCGCGAGGCCGAGGATTGCCACGACGCACACGCTGAGAGTCAGCGTGAGGACCCGCCGCATGCCCCACGCCCCCATCCACCGGCTCGTGATCGGGCCGGCGACGGCCTGGCCCACGCTGGTGGCCGCCAGCACGAGGCCGGCGGATCCGTACGACCCCGTCTGCTGCTCGACGTGCAGCAGGATCGCGAGGGAGCTCATCCCGTTGGGGAAGCGAGCCGTCAGCTGAGCAGCGATCATGCGCGCCACGCCGGGCGTGCGAAGAAGGTCCTGATATCCCGCCACGGGTCAACGCTACCGGGACCGGCGGGCGCCCGAGGAAAGGGGGCGATCGCCGACACGCCGCGACACGCCGGAACGCAGTTTCCACAGGAATCCGAATGTCGGAGACCCGCCGTATCGTCCCGCCTGTGGATGGATCGCGTTCAGGTTTCTCCCAGCCGCGATTTCCCGCGGTTCGGAGAGCTCTCCGAGGGTGCTCCGCCTGTGGAAGAAACGGTGGAGAACCTGTGTTGTATCAGTGGAGAGCAGTGGAAAACTACACGGATGTAACTACTACCCCTTGTGGTCACCCCGAATGTCCGTCCCCATATGTAGTATTGAGATCCCGGTGAGGGTCTACCGGAAATCGCCTGGTGGGAGCCAGGCCCAGAGAGATGTGAGGGGAAGCCGAGAGATGTCGATCACGGTCTACACGAAGCCGTCCTGCGTTCAGTGCAACGCGACCTACCGCGCCCTCGATGCCAAGGGCATCGAGTACGAGATCCACGACCTGTCGGAGGACCCGGCGGCGCTCGAGCAGGTCAAGTCGCTCGGGTACATGCAGGCACCGGTCGTCGTCACCGACGAGGACCACTGGTCGGGCTTCCGTCCCGACAAGATCGACGAGCTCGCCTCTCGTCTGGCTTGATCCCGAGCAGCGAAGCGGGGTTGACGAGATGACTGCCGTCGCGACCGCAGCGCCGCTCCTGGTCTACTTCTCGAGCGCGTCGGGAAACACCGCGCGCTTCATCGAGAAGCTCGGGTTCCCCGCCCGACGCATCCCGCTCCACCGTCAGGAGGAGGATCTCGTCGTCGACGAGCCCTTCGTCCTCGTCACCCCCACGTACGGCGGGGGTGAGGGGCGGGGCGTCGAGCGCGGAGCCGTGCCCAAACAGGTCATCCGGTTCCTCAACGACGAGCGCAACCGTTCACACATCCGCGGGGTCATCTCCGCGGGGAACACCAACTTCGGCGAGTCCTTCTGTCTCGCCGGCGACATCATCAGCCGCAAGTGCCACGTGCCTCACTTGTACCGGCTCGAAATCTTCGGCACACAGGACGACGTTGATCGCGTGAGCGACGGATTGGAACGACGGTGGGCAACGCAATTGAAGAGCACGCAGTGACCGACACGGCGACATTCAAGATGAACCCGGCATACGAGGGCCTCGACTATCACGCCCTGAACGCGATGCTCAACCTGTACGACGCGAACGGCAAGATCCAGTTCGACGCCGACAAGCGGGCGGCGCGGGAGTACTTCCTGCAGCACGTCAACCAGAACACCGTCTTCTTCCACTCTCTCAAGGAGCGCCTCGACTACCTCGTCGAGAAGGAGTACTACGAGCCCGCCGTCATCGAGCAGTACTCGATGGAGTTCATCCAGAAGCTCAACGACCTCGCCTACGGCAAGAAGTTCCGCTTCGAGACGTTCCTCGGCGCCTTCAAGTACTACACGAGCTACACGCTCAAGACCTTCGACGGCAAGCGCTACCTCGAGCGCTTCGAGGACCGCGTCGTCATGACCGCCCTCGGCCTCGCCGACGGCGACGAGAAGCTCGCCGTGGCCCTGGTCGAGGAGATCATCTCCGGCCGCTTCCAGCCGGCCACACCGACCTTCCTCAACGCCGGCAAGGCGCAGCGCGGCGAGCTCGTCAGCTGCTTCCTGCTGCGCATCGAGGACAACATGGAGTCGATCGCCCGCGGCATCAACTCCGCCCTCCAGCTCTCCAAGCGCGGCGGCGGCGTCGCCCTGCTGCTCTCGAACATCCGCGAGGCGGGCGCTCCGATCAAGCAGATCGAGAACCAGTCGTCCGGCATCATCCCGGTCATGAAGCTCCTCGAAGACAGCTTCAGCTACGCCAATCAGCTCGGCGCGCGTCAGGGTGCGGGCGCGGTGTACCTCAACGCGCACCACCCCGACATCATGCGCTTCCTCGACACCAAGCGCGAGAACGCCGACGAGAAGATCCGAATCAAGACGCTGTCGCTCGGCGTCGTCGTGCCGGACATCACGTTCGAGCTCGCCAAGAACGGCGAGGACATGTACCTCTTCTCGCCGTACGACGTCGAGAAGGTCTACGGAGTGCCGTTCGGCGACATCTCCGTCACCGAGAAGTACCGCGAGATGGTCGACGACCCGCGCATCAAGAAGACGAAGATCAACGCGCGCGAGTTCTTCCAGACCATCGCCGAGATCCAGTTCGAGTCGGGCTACCCGTACGTCATGTTCGAGGACACGGTGAACAAGGCCAACCCGATCAAGGGCCGGATCAACATGTCCAACCTCTGCAGCGAGATCCTGCAGGTGAACACGCCGACCACGTACAACGACGACCTGTCGTACGACCAGATCGGCAAGGACATCTCCTGCAACCTCGGCTCGATGAACATCGCGCTGTCGATGGATGCCGACGACCTCGGCCAGACCGTCGAGACGGCCATCCGCGCGCTGACCGCGGTGAGCGACCAGAGCCACATCCGCTCGGTCCGCTCGATCGAGGACGGCAACGACCGGTCGCATGCGATCGGTCTCGGCCAGATGAACCTGCACGGCTACCTCGCTCGCGAGCACGTCTACTACGGCTCCGAAGAGGGCATCGACTTCACGAACATCTACTTCTACACGGTGCTGTTCCACGCGCTGCGCGCGTCGAACAACCTCGCGATCGAGCGCAAGCAGGCCTTCGACGGGTTCGAGGACTCGACGTACGCGTCGGGGACGTTCTTCGACAAGTACATCGAGCGCGCCTGGGTGCCCGAGACCGAGAAGGTCAAGGAGCTGTTCGCCGGCAAGCACATCCCGACGCAGGAGGACTGGGTGGCGCTGAAGGCGTCGATCCAGGAGCACGGCATCTACAACCAGAACCTGCAGGCGGTGCCGCCGACCGGCTCGATCTCGTACATCAACAACTCGACGTCGTCGATCCACCCGATCGCGTCGAAGATCGAGATCCGCAAGGAAGGCAAGCTCGGTCGCGTCTACTACCCGGCTGCGTTCATGACGAACGACAACCTGGAGTACTACCAGGACGCGTACGAGATCGGCTACGAGAAGGTCATCGACACGTACGCCGCCGCCACGCAGCACGTCGACCAGGGCCTGTCGCTGACGCTGTTCTTCAAGGACACCGCCACCACGCGCGACATCAACAAGGCGCAGATCTACGCATGGCGCAAGGGCATCAAGACGATCTACTACATCCGTCTGCGTCAGCTGGCGCTCGAGGGCACCGACATGGCGGAATGCGTCAGCTGCATGCTGTAGTCGGGTGAGACGAACATGCCGGAAGTGAAGGATCGCGTAGGCGAGTCGCCGATCATCGGTGTCGTCTACGCGGTCCGTCGCTACGCAGCCTCCGAGTACCGGTATGTCGGGATCACAACGAAGACTGTCGGCATCCGCAGCAGGCAACATCTGAAGTCGGCGCGGGCGGGGCGGAAGACACCTTTCTGCGACTGGATCCGGGCGCACGATTCAGAGAGTGAAGAGGTCTACTTCGAACCCGTCGAGCTCGTGGCGGGTGACCGGCTTGTCGACCTGGGTCTCGCGGAGCAGCGGTGGATCGCGAAGCTGCGAGCGGAGGGCCACCGACTCCTGAACCTCTCAGATGGCGGCCTTGGGCCTCGAGGGTACGTATGGACAGAAGCACAGCGTGCAGCGGCGGGACAACGATCTCGGGGACGGACACGGCCCGATATCGGATCTGGTTCGGATCATCCGAGCTGGGGGACTCGACGCTCCGATGAGCAGCGAGCGAAATGGTCCGTTCAGCGCAAGGGCATGAATGCGGGGGAGCGGAATCCAAACTTCGGAAAGTTCGGCCCTGAGCATCCAAAGTTCGGACACCGGATGTCCGAAGAGTCGAAGGCAAGACTCTCGGAGATGCGGAAAGGTGAGTTGAACCCCAACTTCGGCAAGTCCGCGAGCGCCGAGACCCGAACCAGGATGTCGATCGCCCGCAAGGGTAAGAAGATGCCGTCCAGCCGCCGCAGCGCTCACACCAGATATCACTCCAACAAGGACGTGTTCAAAGACACGTGCGCATACTGCGTCGAAGACCGTCAGAATACTTAGGACGAAATGAGGAAAGACGAATGACCGGGCAGAAGCTTCAGCTTGTCAACGAGGTCCAGGCGATCAACTGGAACCGCATCCAGGACGATAAGGACCTCGAGGTCTGGAACCGTCTGGTGAACAACTTCTGGCTGCCCGAGAAGGTGCCGCTGTCGAACGACGTGCAGTCGTGGAACACACTGACACCGGAGGAGCAGCTCCTCACGATGCGCGTGTTCACCGGACTGACGCTGCTCGACACGATCCAGGGCACCGTCGGCGCCGTGTCGCTGATCCCCGACGCCATCACCCCGCACGAGGAGGCCGTGTACACCAACATCGCCTTCATGGAGTCGGTGCACGCGAAGAGCTACTCCTCGATCTTCTCGACCCTCGCGTCGACGAAGGAGATCGATGAGGCGTTCCGGTGGTCCACGGAGAACCCGAACCTTCAGAAGAAGGCTCAGATCATCATGGACTACTACCAGGGCGACGACCCGCTCAAGCGCAAGGTCGCGTCGACCCTGCTGGAGTCGTTCCTGTTCTACTCGGGCTTCTACCTGCCGATCTACTGGTCGTCCAAGGCCAAGCTCACGAACACGGCCGACCTGATCCGCCTCATCATCCGTGACGAGGCCGTGCACGGGTACTACATCGGCTACAAGTTCCAGAAGGGTCTCGAGAAGGAGACCGAGGAGCGTCGCCAGGAGCTGAAGGACTACACCTTCAACCTGCTGTTCGAGCTCTACGACAACGAGGTGCAGTACACGCAGGACCTCTACGACGGCGTCGGGCTGACCGAGGACGTCAAGAAGTTCCTGCACTACAACGCCAACAAGGCGCTGATGAACCTCGGCTACGAGGCGATGTTCCCCTCGACCGTGACGAACGTGAACCCGGCGATCCTGTCGGCTCTCTCGCCGAACGCCGACGAGAACCACGACTTCTTCTCGGGCTCCGGCTCCTCCTACGTCATCGGCAAGGCCGAGGCGACGGAAGACGACGACTGGGACTTCTGAGGTCCTGTGCGGCGTCACGCATTATGGCGCCGCCACACGTTGAAGTTGGCACGCGTCATAGGGCCTGGCACTGATTCGGTACTTGGCGCTAGAAACCATTGGGAGTGGGGTGGAAGGCTGAGGCCGAACAAGCCGCATCCCACACCCAATGAATCGCCCCGGCATGTCCGGAGAGTGCTTTTCTGGTGTCAGCCGGCTTTGGTGACGACCTGGTACTGCCCGGCAACGGGGTTCGCGAGACGCTCACCCGCATGGATACGCTCGACGAGTGGTTGGCCGATGATCTCGGCGAACCGCTTGTGCGCGCCGAATTCGGTGTTCTGGACGGTGGGCCGCTACCCGGACCGATCGCCGACCCGAGCGTGCTCAAGCTCGTCGGCACGACCACGATGGTGAACTTCGCGCATTTCGGGATGGGTATCGACGAGGTGGCGCTCGAGGGAAGCACGAGGCTGCGACGATGTGCAACCCAGGCGGCCGCAACCAGGACGGATCCGTCTACTCCTCGCAGCATTGCCAGGGCAGGCACTGCGCTCGGTCCGGTCTAGCCTTACGGTGCGTTACCGTGGGGGTGGAGGTGAGCGATGACGGGTGCACGGACCAGGGAATGGGGCGAGCTCGAGCGGGAGCTGCTGCAGCTGCTGCGGGAGCAGAGCGAACCGGTCAGCGCCCGTCAACTGCAGGAGCTGTTCTCGGGGCAGATACCGGCGTATACGACGCTGATGACCGCGCTGACCCGCCTGGAGCGCAAGGGGCGAGTGGTGCGCATCGAGCAGTCGCCGCGGAAAGTGCGCTTCGCCACGCCGCGGCAGGCCGGTCAGGATGCGGGAGCAACGATGATCTCCGCCCTCGACCAGGCGGAGGATCGGAAGGCAGCGCTACTGGCGTTCGCGGGCAACCTCGATGCGCAGGACATCGCGCTGTTGCGTTCCGCGTTCTCGGGCACGGGCCGCACACCGTGACAGCCCAGGGAATGCTCCTGTTCGCGGCCGGGTGCGCGGGCACTGCGATCCTGACAGCAGTGCTGAGCCCGGTGGCGCTGACCGTGGGCCGGTGGCAGCTGCTGCACCCGCGAGCCGCGCTGACCGCCTGGTTCACCGCATTCTTTCTCGGCGTCAGCCTCGCCTTCGCCGCGGTGGCCGGCAGCGTCGCGGCAGCGGTGACAACTTCAGAGGTCAGCTCGCCCGGCCAAGCAGTTCTGCTGACCGGCGGCGGATGGCTCGGTCTCGGGGTGTTGGGGGCGATGATCGCGTTCGTATCCACGTCGGCCGCCGCATCGACCGGAGTCGAACCGACAGGAGACGCCGGGGTCGCGTTGTCGCGTTCGCGGGAGGAGCGGAAGGGATTCACCCTGGTCCGGTTCCGCTCTGACCGGCTCATCGCCTGTGCCGTCCCAGGACAGCGCCCGGAGATCCTGGTCTCTTCCGGAATCGAGGACGCCCTCTCGGAGCCGCAGCTGCAGGCAGTGCTCGCGCACGAATACGCGCACCTCAGGCAACGGCACGGGTGGGCCCTCCGGATCGCGCAGATCAACGCACTGTCCCTGCCCCGTACCCGCCCCGGACGCGCGCTGCATCGTGCCACCGTGCTGCTGATCGAACTGGCGGCGGACGACACAGCCGCCCGGCAGGCCGGCGCCGCCCATCTTGCCAACGCACTGACCATCCTCGCGAACACCACCGGCGATGAGAGCATGCACCTGCGTGCCGTACGACTCACCTCCCGGCGCTGGCCGTCGGCTCGGCATCGACGATTGCCGCAGGCGATTCGGATCGCAGCCGCCTGACACCTCGATCGCGCCACGATGCATGACCTCCTCCCAGCATCGTCTTCTCGGACATCTTGTAGAGTTGAAAGGTGCGTGACGATAAGGGCATGGTGGGTATGGATGAGTCCGAATCCGTCGTGAATGGGATGACCTGCGCGCACTGCGCGCAGGCGCTGCGGGCAGAACTCGGCGGCGTGCCGGGAGTGATCGGGGTCGCCGATGCCGGCTATCCGGTGATGTCAGGGACAACCGACCGACTGTGACCGATCCGACCCCGACCCCGCCCGCACTCGCCGCGCCCTCCCCGTCTGACCGCCGGATCACCCGTCCCGTGTGGCGGCCGCTGATCCTGATCACCGCGCTCGTGGCGGCACTCGCCATAACACCGGCGGTGGTCACCACGATCATCGCCGGGGAAGCCCCCTATGACCGACTGCTCACCAGTTTCCCTGGCATGGACGTGGGGATCTCCACCGCGATCGGGCAGGGTATCGCCGACCTGACGTCGACCATCACCGTCGGCGCGGTGCTGTGGATCCTGTTCTTTCGGAACGTGCGCGGGCGGGACGCGGCGCGAATCCAGGAGACGGTCGAGCTGACCGTGCTGCAGGTCGCCTCGGCGGCATGGGCGACATCGGCCGGCGCGATGGTGCTGTTCGAGATGCTGGACAGCACTGGGATTCCGTTCTCGCGCCTGGGAGAGCCAGGTGCGATCTCGTTCCTGTACGACGCGAGCGCGTTCCCGAAAGCATGGACGGTGGCATTCGTCGCGGCGTCGGTGACTTTCGCGGCCAGCATGTTCGCTGACCGGTGGACGGGTTTGCTGATTCCTCTGTGGACATCGGTGTTCGGCGTGCTGGCGCCGGTGGTGGTGGGGCAGATCCTGGTCGGGCCGAACCATGACCTCGGCAGCGACGGGGGCATCTACCAGACACTGCTGGCCAGCGCGGCATTCGGGCTGCTGCTCGTCGGGAGCGTCCGTGTCCTCACGGGCAGGCTGATCGAACCCGCGATCCTGGCCCGGCTGGGAAAGACGCTGATCGTGATGCTGCCAGTGATCATGGCCAGCGATCTGCTGTTGGCCTGGTTCAAGCTCGCCGGCTCCGGGCTGCTGGACTCGGTCACCGGGTGGCAGATCCTCGTACGCGGACTGTGTCTGCTGATCGTGGTCACAGCGACCGCGACCGGGTGGGTGTGGGGCCGGCGGGGCCGGCTGACCGCACGGCGGATCACGGGGCTCCTGACCGTGGCGACGATCGCGATCGGCGGGTGGCTGGGCGTCACTGCGGCGATGACCCGGATCCCTCCGCCGCAGTATTTCGTTCCGACGAGCATCTCACAGGTGTTCCTCGGGTTCGATGTTCCCGATCCGCCCACCGCGTGGGTGCTCTTCACGCAGTGGCGGCCGAACATCCTGTTCCTCGCCGCTGCGATCGCCGCGATCACCGTGTATCTGTGGGCCGTGCGCAGCCTGCGCCGCCGGGGGGACGCATGGCCGGTGGGGCGGACGGTCGCGTGGATCGCCGGGTGGGCCGTGGTGGTGTTCGTGACCAGTTCGGGGTTCGGGAAGTACTCCGCCCCGGATTTCGGGGTGCACATGATCGTGCATATGAGCCTGAACATGGCCGCCCCGATCCTCCTCGTCCTCGGCGGAGTGATCACGCTGCTGCTGCGCGCGACCCGCTCCGATCCGACCCGGCCGGCCGGATTGCACGACTGGATCACGTGGACGCTGCACTGGCCGGTGCTGCGGATCCTGTTCAACCCGCTCGTCGTATTCATCTTGTTCGTGGGCTCCTATTACGGGCTGTACTTCACCGGCATCTTCGGGGAGTACATGCGCTTCCACTGGGCGCACCAGCTGATGAACGTGCACTTCCTGATCGCCGGATACCTGTTCTATGCGCTCGTCATCGGCGTCGACCGTCCCCCGCGACCGCTGCCGCACATCGGCAAGCTCGGTTTCGTGCTCGCCGCGATGCCGTTCCACGCGTTCTTCGGGGTGATCCTCATGACCGGCGACATCCTGATCGCGGAGAACTTCTACCGGTACTTCGGTCTGCCCTGGTCAGACCTGCGCGCCGCGCAGTATCTCGCCGGCGGGGTCGCGTGGGCCGGGGGCGAGATCCCGCTGCTGCTGGTGATCATCGCGCTGGGAATCCAATGGTCCAGACAGGATGCGAAAGACGCCCGCCGCAAGGACCGGCACCTGGACACCGGTCGCGACGACGAATTCGACCAGTACAACCGGATGCTGGAGCAGCTGGCCGCGCGAGGAGCCGCGCGACCCTCGCCAGGGAACGCCGAGGAGAACGACACATGACCACTACGCCGGCGCCTGTGATCGAGGCCGTGCAGCTGGACGTGTCCGGAATGACCTGCGCCGCCTGCGCAGGTCGGGTCGAACGCGCCCTGAACGGATTGGAGGGGGTGAGCGCGAGCGTCAACTACGCCACCGAACGCGCCTTGGTCGCCGGGCTGTCCCCGGATCGCATCGACGAGGCGGTCGCCCGGGTGGAGAAGGCCGGTTACGGAGCGCATCCGCACGATGAGGCGGACGACGCCTGGTCCCGTCGTGCCACCGAGGTCCGAATCAGCTCGCTGCGACGACGACTGCTGATCTCGGCGATCCTCACCGTCCCGCTGATGGACATCACCATCGTCCTCGCCCTGGTCCCGGGATGGCGTTTCCCCGGCTGGGAACTGGTGTGTCTCCTCTTGGCACTGCCGATCGTGGGGTGGGCGGCCTGGCCATTCCACAAGGCGACCCTGCGCAACCTGCGACACGGCACCGTGAGCATGGACACGCTCGTCTCCCTCGGTATCGCGGCATCGTTCGGGTGGGCGGTCGCCACCCTCCTGTTCGGTCTGGGACAGGACGGCGCCGGGTACTGGCTCGGGTTCGGCGTCACGCCCGAGGGGGCGAACTCCATCTACCTGGACGTCGCCGCCGGGATGACCACCTTCCAGCTCGCCGGCCGCTACTTCGAGACCCGCTCCCGCCGCAAGGCCGGCGACGTGCTCGGCGCGCTGAACCAGCTCGCCGCCACTCACGTCCGCATCCGCACCGGCGACACCGAGACCGTCCAGCCCGCCACGACGCTGCACGCAGGCGACGTCTTCGTCGTCCTGCCGGGGGAGACCGTTCCCGCCGACGGCGTGATCCTCGAAGGGGCCGCAGCCGTGGACACCAGCATGCTCACTGGCGAACCCGTTCCCGCAGACCTCGCACCCGGTGATGCGGTGGTCGGCGGCACGATCAGCACCAACGGGCGCCTGGAGGTGCGGGCGACCTCGGTAGGTGCGCACACCCAGCTCGCGCAGATGGCCGCGCTGGCCGAGCAGGCCCAGGCGCGCAAGGCTCGAGTGCAGACCCTCGTCGACAGAGTCACGAGCTACTTCGTACCCGCGGTGATCGTCCTGGCGATGCTCGTCGTGGCCGGATGGATGCTCGCGGGGACCTCCTTCGAGCACGCGTTCGGGATCGGCATCTCGGTGCTCATCATCGCCTGCCCGTGCGCGCTCGGACTGGCGACCCCGACCGCTCTCATGGTCGGTATCGGCCGGGGCGCGACCCTCGGCATCCTGGTCAAGGGACAGGACGCCCTCGAGGCCAGCGGCACGATCACCACCGTAGTCCTCGACAAGACCGGCACCCTCACCACCGGAGCGATGACCGCCCACCAGCTCACCCCCGCGGATGGCGTCGCCGAGCTGGAGCTCCTCGGCGCCGCGGCGGCGATCGAGCGCGGCTCGGAGCACATCATCGCCCGTGCGATCACAGCCGCGGCCGAGAGGCACGGCATCGAGCTCGATCCGGTCGAGGGGTTCACGGCGCATCCGGGCCGCGGCGCCTCCGGCCAGATCCGCGGTGAGGAGGTTCTCGTCGGCAACCGTGCATTCCTGCTCGAGCAGAGCATCGCCGTGCCGGCTGAGGCGGACGCGCTCGACGGCGGCGGCGTCGACCAGGCCGTTGAGACGTCCGTGCACGTCGCCCGTGCCGGCGTCCACCTCGGCCGGATCGGGCTGCGGGATGCCATCAAACCCGACGCCCGCACCGCTGTCCGCGCCCTGCATGCCCAAGGGATGAAGACGGTCCTCCTCACCGGCGACACCCCGGCCGCGGCCGCGAGCGTCGCCGCCCGCCTCGGCATCGACACCGTGCTCGCCGGGGTGATGCCCGCCCAGAAGGCCGATGCGATCCGCAGCCTGCAAGAGAAGGGGGAGCGAGTGGCGATGGTCGGCGACGGCATCAACGACGCCGTCGCCCTCGCCGCCGCCGACCTGGGACTCGCCGTGGTTTCCGGCTCCGACATCGCCCTCAAGTCCGCCGATGTCATCCTCGTCCGTGATGACCTCGCCGTCATCCCCGACGCCATCGGACTCTCCCGCCGCACACTGCGCACCATCAAGACCAACCTCGGCTGGGCCTTCGGATACAACATCGCCGCGATTCCCATCGCGGCCGCCGGACTGCTCAACCCCCTCATCGCAGCCGGCGCGATGGCGCTGTCCTCTGTCCTCGTCGTCTACAACAGTCTCCGCCTGCAGAACTTTCGCCGCAGCGGCGGCGACTGAGGCCGCCGCGCGCGGGAACAGGCGCAGCTATATCTACAACTTGTAGTACACTGGCGGAGTGATCGCTGCTCCATGGAATCTCATCCTGACCATCGCGTTCGTGTTCACCGGCCTGGTGTGCCTGATCGACCTGATGCCTCGACTCGCGCGTGCCCGTGGGCGGAAGGGACCGTTCGACGGCGAGATCCTCGTCGATGTCAATCACATCCTGATGTCCGCTGCGATGATCTGGATGTCATGGTCGATGGAATCCGAGCTGGCGCTGTGGATCCAGGTCGCCGTGTTCACAGCCCTCACCCTCGCCCTCCTGCCGCTCCTGGGGCGCACTCGCAATGCTCCCGCCCGCATCGGCTTGCTCGGGCATCTCATCTTGAACGCGGCGATGATCTGGATGCTCGCCGCGATGCCGCTGCTGATGGCCGGAATGAACATGGGCCACGACATGGACTCCGGGATGGACATGGGCGGACAGATGCCCATGGATGACACCACGGTCGGTCCGATGATGATGGGCACCCCCATGTGGGCCGATATCGTCAACGTGTTCTTCGTCGCCCTCAGCGCCGCGACCATGCTCTGGTGGCTCTACCGGCTGGCGTGCAGCCGCCACCACCGCCTGCACGCCACCTGCCACATCGTCATGGCCGCAGGCATGGGCGTCATGCTCATTCTGATGAACGGGTGACTGGCCAGGCTGTGCGGATGCATCGTCATGGTGCGGCGCGTCGCGCTGACCCCGCGTCGGCGAGGACTGCGCGTGCGGCACGCTCGCCCGACGCGAGAGCACCCTGGATCGAGGCGGTGTCGCGGTGATCGCCGGCGATGTAGAGGCGTTCCGCGTGGCGCGGCGATCGCGCCGGCTGCAGGGGCGCCGGCTGGGCCGGCAGCGCGTCGACGATGTCGTCCCTCCGCAGCAGGTCCCAGGCGCCGACATCGGCATCCCAGATCTCGCGCAGATGCCGACGCACCTGTTCCTCCGTCGCAAGGGTGCCGTCGTGGGGAAGCAGGCACGTCGCGGCGACGAGGTGGCGTCCGGCCGGAGCGTACGACGGAACGGTGTGCGTCATCACGACGGTGTTCACCACGGGACCGCGGCCGCGGCCGTCGACGGCGAGCAGCGCGGAGGCGGTCGGCGGCTCGTCGGCGGCGAACCACCACGTCTGCAGGCCGTTCGTCGCCGGTCGCGGCAGATCGGTGAGGTCGGCGACGGCATCCGGTCCGACCGCGACGACGGCGCGACGGGCGCGGACGGCATCGCCGCCGCGCGGGTCCACCCGAACGCCTTCGCCGACCACGGACACCCGCTCGGCCCGAGCGCGGAGACGGATGTCGGCGCCGGCTGTGCGCGCACGTGCGGCCAGCTGCTCGGGCACCGCGGCGATCCCCTCGGCGGGGAGGCCGGGGCGACCGAGGGCGAAGTACCGCAGGAGCAGCCGAGCGAACGCGTTCGACGTCGTGCCGCGGTCCTCGGCGATCACCCCGGCGAGGAACGGCGCGAGCACCGCGGTGCGCAGCGGGCCCCGGAGCCCCACCGCGTCCCATCCCTCGCGGAGGGACACGTCATCCTGGGCGAGGCGCGACAGCGGCTGTACCAGCGCCGGCGCCGCCCAGCGGGCAAGTGCGACGGCATCCGCAGTGCTCAGCAGGCCGCTGCGCAGCGTGGTGAGGATCGACAGCGGATGCCGCAACGGATGCCGCAGCTCGGCCATCCCGTGGTCGGTGCGCACCCGCACTCCGACGGGAAAGCTCCCGAGCGCCAGGGCGTCCAGGTCGACGCTGCGACGGAGTGCCGGGTACGCCGGGTTGAGCACCTGGAAGCCGCGATCCACCCGGAAGCCGTCAACCAGGTCAGTGCGCTGGCGTCCGCCGACCGCATCGCCCGCATCGATCACCACGACATCGAGCCCGGCGTCGGCGAGGAGCCCCGCGCAGCGCAGGCCCGCGAGTCCGGCGCCGATCACGACCACGTCATGCATGACGCCGGCCGCCCCTACGTCCGGTTCGCGGCGTAGTACGCGAGCAGCGCCCTCGTCGACGCGTCCTGCGCGGCGACGGCATCCGCATCTCCGCCGATGGCGGGCGCGATCTGCATCGCGAGCTGCTTGCCGAGCTCGACACCCCACTGGTCGAACGAGTTGATGCCCCAGATCGTGCCCTGCGTGAAGGTGATGTGCTCGTACAGCGCGATGAGCTGACCCAGTACCTGCGGGGTGAGGGCCGGCGCGAAGATCGAGGTCGTCGGCCGATTGCCCGCGAACGTGCGGGCGGCGATGAGGGCGCCGGTGGTGCCCTCCGCCTCGACCTCCTCCGCCGTCTTGCCGAACGCCAGCGCCTTCGTCTGGGCGAGGAAGTTCGCGAGGAACAGCTCGTGCACGTCCTGCTCGCCGTCCTCGAGCGGGTACGCCGGGTTGACGAACGCGATGAAGTCGGCGGGGATCAGTCGCGTGCCCTGGTGGATGAGCTGGTAGAACGCGTGCTGACCGTTCGTGCCGGGCTCGCCCCAGAACACCTCGCCCGTGTCCGTCGTGACCGGCGATCCGTCCCAGCGCACCGACTTGCCGTTCGACTCCATGGTGAGCTGCTGCAAGTACGCGGGGAAGCGGCTGAGCTGCTGCGCGTAGGGGAGCACCGCGTGCGACTGGGCCCCGAAGAAGTTGACGTACCAGACGTTGAGCAGCCCCATGAGCACCGGGACGTTGCGCTCGAGCGGGGTGGTGCGCACGTGCTCGTCGACCGCGTGGAATCCGGCGAGCAGGTCGCGGAACGCATCCGGTCCGAGCACGATGGCGAGCGAGAGGCCGATCGCGGAGTCGACCGAGTAGCGGCCGCCCACCCAGTCCCAGAACCCGAACGCGTTGACGGGATCGATGCCGAACGCCGCGACCTTGTCGAGGGCGGTCGACACCGCGACGAAGTGGTGCGCGACGGCGTCGGTGCGGGAGTCGTCGTCGCCAGAGATCGCCCCGGATGCCGTGAGACCCGCCCACAGCCAGTCCCGCGCGAGGCGCGCGTTGGTCAGCGTCTCGAGGGTCGTGAACGTCTTGGAGGCGACGATGAAGAGCGTCGTCTCGGGGTCGAGGTCGGCCGTCTTCTGCGCGAGGTCGGTCGGGTCGATGTTCGACACGAAGCGCGCCTGGATGCCGGCATCCGCGTAGGGCTTCAGCGCCTCGTAGACCATGACGGGGCCGAGGTCGGACCCGCCGATGCCGATGTTCACGACATGGGTGACCTTCTTGCCGGTGACTCCGAGCCACTCGCCCCCGCGCACGCGGTCTGCGAAGGCCGAGAGCGAGGCGAGCACGGACTGGACGTCGACGTCGACGTCCTGCCCGTCGACCGTGAGGGCGGGCTCCGCGCCCTGCGGGCGCCGCAGCGCCGTGTGCAGGACCGCCCTGTCCTCGGAGGTGTTGAGGTGCTCGCCGGCGAGCATGGCGGCGTAACGCTCGGCGACGCCCGTCTGCTCCGCCAGACGGAGGAGCGCGGCGATGACGTCATCCGTCACGAGGTTCTTCGACAGGTCGACGTGGAGGTCCGCCAGCGGGAAGGACAGGCGGTCGACGCGCTGCGGATCGGCGGCGAACCAGGACCGCAGATCGGGGGCGAGCCCCTCGTGCAGCTGCGTGAGCTCGGACCAGGCGGATGTGCGTGTCGGATCGACGGGAGCGGTCATGGCTCCACGGTACCGCTGGATGCGCGGGGGAGATGCCCCGGCGGGGTACTGTTTCCTCATGGGACGACTGCGGTACGACGGCACCTCCGAGCCGATCCTCATCGACGATGAGACGCTCGCGCACCTCAAGGTGATCATCGGCACGAAGCTGCGCCGCCAGGAGAGCTTCATGCTGACCTGGCGCCCTCGCGAGGGCGGCGATCCGGGACGCGTCACGGTGTGGGTCCATCCCGCGATCCCGCTGCAGTTCCTCTTCCAGTCGGGCGACCACCAGCCCATCGAGAAGCGCCGTGTCGAGGACATGATGCGCACCCTCAACGCCTCCGGCGAGCTGGTGATCGACGACTACGTGCAGACGAGCGTCGTCGACGGCGGCGTGCCCGCCTGACCTCTACTCCGCGGGGTACGCCTCGGCCTTGAGGATCCGCGCGAGGTGGGCGGCGTTGCGCGCAGCGGTCGCCGTCGCCGCCGCCGTCTTCTCGGGCGTCTCGGGGAGATCCTTGTAGTCGACGCCCTGCATCGCCTCGCCGTTCCAGTAGACCGACGTCTGCGCGGGCACGGTGTACCCGACATCGTTCAGCGCCTGGAAGAGGATCGCCGAGATGTGGTGCGCGCCGTCCTCGTTGCCGACGACGCCGGCGATCGCGACCTTGTCGAACAGGATCGGTCGACCGTCGTCGTCCGTCTCGCCGAGCTCGGCATCGAGCCGCTCGAGCACGCGCTGGGCGACACTCGAGTGCTGACCCATCCACGTGGGCGTCACGAAGACCAGGATGTCCGCGGCGAGGACCTTCGTGCGCAGCGTCGGCCACTCGTCCCCCTCGCCCATGTCGGCCTCGACGCCGGGGCTGATCGCCAGGTCCACCGCGCGCACGGTCTCGCCGGTCACGCCATGGGTCGCGAGGGCGGCCAGGATCTGCGAGGCGAGCAGGTCGGTGCTCGACTCCGCGGGGGAGGGCTTGAGGGTGCAGGAGATCGCCAGGGCAGTCAGTCGTTCGCTCATGCGTCGACCCCATCACGCCGCGGGACGCGGCAACAGGGGCTGTTGCGCGGAGCCCGCCTGCGCTAGAGATATCCTGGTAAGACCCCGCCGTTCAGTCAGGAGACCCCGTGATCCTCAGCTTCATCTTCTTCTTGGTCCTCTTCCTCGGAGGGTTCTGGCTGCTGGGTCTTGCGCAGTCGATCCCGGACTTCCAGGGGCTCGTCTTCGTCGCCGGCATCCTCGCCGTCAGCCTCGCGCTCGCCTTCGCCATGCGTCAGCGCGGCTCGGCGACGCGTCGTGACGACAACTGGTCGGGCAACGCCACCGAGTGATGCTCTAGGCGCGTCGCGCGAGCCTGGCCTCGAGCGTCGCGCGCACCGCGGGCCACTCCGGCTCGATGATCGAGTACTCGACGCTGTCGCGAAGCGCCCCGTTGCGGTACCGGCTGATCGCACGCATCACGCCGTCCTGCTTCGCCCCCAGCCGCTCGATCGCCGCACGGGACTGGAAGTTCACCCACTGCGTCGTCAGACCCACTCGGTACACCCCGAGCTCCTCGAAGGCGTGTCGGAGCAGCAGGAGCTTCGACTCGGCGTTGGTGCCGGTTCCGTGGGCCGACGGCCGGTTCCAGGTATAGCCGATGTGGAGTCGAGGGACGTCGTCGACGATGTCGTAGTACGAGGTCAGTCCGAGGGTGCGTCCCTCGGCGTCGAACGCGGTGAACGGGATCATCCCGCCCGTGGCCACGAGGCCGATCCGGCGGTCGATCTCGGCCTCGAGGCCCTCCGGCGACGGCACCGACGTGTACCACGCGTTCTTCCACAGGTCGCCCTCGCGCAGCGCGTCGAGCAGGCCGTCGTGGTGCGATCTCTCGAGAGGGCGCAGCTCGACGAGCCGGCCGGTCAGGGTGAGGGGCGCCGGGGTGATGCGGAACGTCATGCTGACATTCAATCAGCGCCGAGCGGGTGGGCGCGGACGAGCATCCGCTGGTAGGCACTCACGATCTCGACCGTGACGCCGAGCTCGAAGGCGAGGCTCGCGAGGTGCGGGCCCCGCACTCGCTCCGCCTGGGCGTACGCGCCGGGCGTGATCAGCTGGCGCGCCGCCCACTCGTCGGCGCGGTGCTCCTGTCGCGCGCGCAGCACGGGGTCGGCGGTCGGCGCGTGGCCGAGCACGGCATGCGCGAGCTCGTGCGCGAGCACGCTGCACGCCGTCCGTGCGCTCATGCCCGGTGCCAGCCGGATGGTCGACGTCGTCGGCTCGAACCCGCCGCACGAGGGCCCGGGGCGCTCGATCACACGCAGGCCGTGCTCCTCGACCAGGCGGAGGAGACGATCCATGCGTCCTCCCGGTGGTGGTGCGTGGCGATCGCCCGCAGCGTGTCAGTCGTAGAGGTCGTCGGTGTCGTCACCGTGCGCGACGTCGGAGTCGAAGGCGACCTCTGGGCGATTATCGCGGGTGCCGGGGACATCGGAGCGCGGGCGCAGAGGAGTGATCGTGGCGGAGCGCCGACCCGCCTCCGCGCGGAGCCGCTCCTCCGCCCGGCTGAGCACCATGTACGGCTCGACGTCGACGGCCGCGCTCACGGCGTACACGACGGGGACCGGGATGGCGCGCTTGCCGGTCACGTAGTTGTCCAGGGCGCTGCGGGCGATGCCGATCTCGCGCGCCATGGCGGCGATGCTGCTGCCCGCGGCCCCGATCTCCGCGCGGAGCTGGCGACCCACGGCGGCGTTGTAGTGCTCGGCCGGTGTCTTCACGTGAGTCACGATAGCACCGGCGCGACGCCAGGATGCCGTCATATTGCGCTCTGATCAGCTTGAATGCGTCCGTGTGCGGCGTTACTGTCTATGGGTGACGACACATACGCGACGAATGGTGGCATCCGCGGTCGCCGCCGCTCTGACCCGAGCCGGGCGGACGCCCGAGTGGCTGGCCGCGCAGACGTCCCTCTCGCTCGACTCCCTGCGACGCAGACTCGACGCAGACCACGACTTCACGATCACGGACCTGGCCGAGATCGCGGCCGCGCTCGACGTTCCCGTCTCCGCCTTGCTGCCGAGCGGGCGCTAGCGTAGGAGCCATGAAGACCGTTCCCTTCGGCACCTCGTCCGCCCCCGCCGTCATCGCCGGCATGATGCGCATCGACGACAAGGACGACGCGCAGATCCGCGAGCTCTACGACGCCGCTCGAGGAGCCGGCATCGACTTCTTCGACCACGCCGACATCTACGGCGGGAGCATGCACCTCTGCGAGTCGCGCTTCGCCGAGGCGCTGCAGCTCGGCGCTGCGGAGCGCGACGAGATCGTGCTGCAGACGAAGTGCGGCATCAATCCCGCCGAGGGGTCCTTCGACTTCTCGTACGACCACATCATGCGCCAGGTCGAGGGGTCGCTGACGGCGCTGCGCACGGACCGCATCGACGTGCTGCTGCTGCACCGCCCCGATGCGCTCGTCGAGCCCGAGGAGGTCGCGCGCGCATTCGACGAGCTCGAGGCGGCGGGCAAGGTGCGCGCCTTCGGCGTCTCCAATCACACGCCGCGCCAGATCGATCTGCTGCGCACCGCGGTCGACCAGCCGCTCGTGGCGAACCAGCTGCAGCTGTCGATCACGCACGCGCCGATCATCGCGCAGCCGATCGCGATGAACATGGCCGACGAGCCGCAGAGCGTCGTGCGCGACGGCGGCGGCATCGTCGAGTACTGCCGCATCAACGGCATCACGGTGCAGGCGTGGTCGCCGTTCCAGGGCGGGTTCTTCACGGGCGTCTTCCTCGGCAACCCGGAGTACGCCGAGCTCAACGCGGTGATCGACCGTCTTGCGGCCTCCCACGGCGTCTCGCCGATCGCGATCGCGACGGCGTGGATCACGCGGCATCCCGCGAAGATGCAGGTCGTGCTCGGCACCACCACGCCGCAGCGTGTCCAGGATGCCGCGGCGGGCGCCGAGATCGAGCTGACGCGCGCCGAGTGGTACGAGCTGTTCCGCGCGGCGGGGCATCTGCTTCCCTGACCGCCGCGAACCGCCGAGCCGCGGCGGCTCGCCGTCGTCTACCCTGAACACATGCCGTTCCTGTTCTCGCTCCTCATCATCGCGCTGATGGTCGGCGCGATGATCGACATCATCCGGCGCGAGGACTCCCAGGTGCGGTTCCTGCCGAAGCTCGCGTGGCTCGTCATCGTGGTGCTGCTGCCCCTGATCGGCAGTCTGCTGTGGTTCGCGATCGGCCGCGAGTACTCGGAGGCGGGACTCCGGATCCCGCGGATGCGTCCTGCCGGACGGCCGTCGCCGCAGCCCGGGCCGCCGCCCGCTCCGGCGCCTCCCATCGACACGCGGACGACCGAGCAGCAGATCGCCGACCTCGACCGCGAGATCGAGGAGTGGCGGCTGCGGGCCGAGATCGAGAAGCGCAGGAACGAGGGTGAGGAGCCCGCAGCGGGCTAGGCGCTCTGCTCGCGGTCGAACGACTCGCGGACGGCACCCTCCAGCTCGGGGTGCGCGAAGGCGAAGCCGGCGGCGGTGAGCGTCTCGGGGAGGACCCATCGGCTCTTCAGCACCAGCTCCGTCTCGGTGCGGATGCCGATCGCGCCGAGCTCCAGCATCCACCGCGGCATCGGAAACGCGATGCGCACGCCGAGCACTCGCCGCACGGTCGCCATGAAGGCGGCGTCGTCGACGGGATGGGGAGAGGCCGCGTTGATCGAGCCGTCGAGCTCGGGGTGCTGCTCGAGGAAGTCGATGATGCGGGCCACGTCCTCGATGTGCACCCAGCTGAATCGCTGACGGCCGCGAGCGGCGCCGAACACGTGCCCGGTGCCTGCTGCGCGACGTGCCCTGCTCACCGGCCAGCGACCGTCGTGGTGGGCGCCGCCGAGCCCGAGCCTCGCGAGAGTGCGCAAGGGCCTCAGCACCCCGCCGTGGCCCAGCACGATCGCGCTGCGCAGAGCCACACGGCGGGTCGACGGCAGATCGTCGGCGAACAGCGCGCGCTCCCAGGCCTTCGCGACCTCGACCGAGAAGCCGGAGCCGATCTCCCCGCCCCCGGCGAGTCCGATCACGAGGGAGGCGCCGTCGACAGCCGCGTCGACGGCGTCCTGATCGCCCCAGGCGATGTCGGCTCCGGTGCGGGAGATCGTGACGACCTCACGGCCCGCCGCCCGGAATCGCGGCACGAGGTATCGGCCCATGAAGCCGGTCGAGCCGCCGATCACGACCCGGCCGCCGGGTGCGTCGATGTGGTCGGTCACGCGGTCTCGCTCTCGATCGTGTACTCGAAGAAGCCGATGTACTCGTAGACGCGGCCGAGGAGCGGCGCGTCGATGGTCATGGCGACGTGGTGGCGTGCGCGCTCGTCGTCCCATCGCTCGACGAGTCCGATGCGCGGGCGGAGGAACGCCGGCGCCGCCAGCCGCAGAGGCCCGAGGCGCAGGCCCACCCTGCGGATGGTCAGCACCACCGCGCCGTCGCGCACGTCGATGTCGAACGTCGTGACGACGGTGCGCCGCGGGCCGATCTCGTTGCGGAGGACGCCGTTCGGGCCGAGCGCGACCGTGTCGGGCATGACCCAGGTGCGCCCGGGCAGCTCGAAGTGACGGACGGCGTCGGCGCGGCCGTCGACCGTGCGGTTCTCGATGCGGAACGGGACGTCGCGCTCCCATCCGGCGAACGCGACGCCGAGAGCCTCGGCGATGCGGAACGCGGGCCGGAGCCATCGGTGCCGCGATCCCGCCGTCGTGAAGGTCCCGCGCCCCACGCCCACGTGTCCCGGCGGGATGGTGCGGAAGTACCACGCGGTCTTCGGATGCAGCTCCGCGATGCGCGTCCCGAGCGCACGCTCGTACGGCGAGGCGGAGGCGGAGTCGGCGTCGGTCACCGCTCCAGCCTACGGATAGTCGACCGACTGAACGGCCTCAGGCGGTCGCCTCGCGGAGCCGCACGAGCCTCTCGTGTCCGGTCTCCTCGAGCTCGGCGATGCTCTCGCGCGACTTCAGGAACTCGGAGAACGAGCGGTAGCCCAGCGCCTTCTCGCTGAACGACGGGTCCATGCGGCGCATGTGCGTCTTGACCGCCGAGCTGTGCAGCCACTCGTCGGCGTCCGCCTTGCCGTGCCCGAGCCGGAGCGCGCGCTGCAGCAGCTTGGTCGCCTCGCCCTGCTCGTCGAGCGAGGTCTGCTCGTCGAGGGTGGTCTGCTCCTCGAGCTTGCGCTGCTCCTCGATCCGGCGCTCCTCGGCCTTGGTCGGCGACTTCGCCGCCCTGGTCGTCTTCGCGGGAGGACGCGACTTCGCCTTGGCGGCGGGCTCCGCCACCGGCTCGGCGACCGGCTCGGCGACGACCTCGGGAGGTGCGGCGGACTTCACCGGTCGGACCACGCCCGGCAGCGAGTCGTAGGCCTCGAACTCGTCGCAGGCGGCGGCGAGCGACTTCGCGGTCGAGCCTGCGACCCCGACGCCGATCACGTACCGGCCGAGACGCTTGCACCGCTGCGCGAGGGGCACGTAGTCGCTGTCGCCGGCGACGATCACGACGTGCGTGAGATCCGGGAGCCGGAACATGTCCTCCACGGCGTCCACCGCGAGGCGGATGTCCGCGCCGTTCTTGGCATACGCCGCCGCGGGGAAGAGCTGGACGAGGTCCACGGCGCGCGCGACCAGCTGCGACCGGTACTCCGCGTTCACGGGCGCCGACCAGTCGGCGTAGGCGCGCGTGAGCACGAGAGTGCCGAACGAGGCGGCGTAGTCGATGATGGCGCCCACCTCGATCATCGCGCGACGGAGACGCTCGGTGACCTCGGGATCGTCGGGGTTGTCGGCGATGCGCTGGCGGTCCTTGCCGTACGCGTTGCGGCCGTGCACGCGGTCGTACCAGGAGATGACGATGTTGTCGAAGTCCAGGTACACCGCCACGCGGGCGTCGGTCGCCTCAGCCATCGGTCCGCCCCTCCTTCGGGTACCGCACTCCGATCTGGGCGCGGATCTCGTCGAGCGTGCCCATGATCGCGACGCTCTCCGCGATCGGGAGGATGTCGCCCTCGAGAAGGCCGTCGCCCACGAGGCGCTCGGCCGCCAGGGCCTGGAACTGCATGCCGCGTCCGTCGACCTCGGAGGCGTACTCCTCCATGACCGCGCCGTCGGGCCCGACCACGCGGAAGGTCGTGGGCGTGTACCAGACGGTGTCGATGTCGATGCGCGCCCTGGTGCCGATGACGCTCGCGACGTTCGGACCCGCGGCGCGGGAGGAGGAGAGCGTCGTGGAGACCGCGCCGCCCGCATGAGTCATGACCGTGGCGACCTCGGCGTCCGCCCCGGTCTCGACGAGACGGCCGACCGCTCGGACGTCGGCGGGCGCGCCCAGGATGTCCCACACGAACGAGATCGGGTAGATCCCGAGGTCGAGGAGCGCGCCGCCGCCGAGCTCCAGCGCGTTCAGCCGGTGCGAGGGATCGGAGGGGAGCAGCTGCGTGTGGTCGGCGCTCACGGCGCGGATCTCGCCGAGGGAGCCCGCGGCGATGATCTCCCGGATGCGCACCATGTGCGGCAGGTACCGCGTCCACATCGCCTCCATCGCGAGCAGCCCGCGCTCGGCGGCGAGCGTGCGCAGATCGTCGGCCTCGGCGCGGTTCAGCGTGAACGCCTTCTCGACGAGCACGTGCTTGCCGGCCTCGAGGGCGAGTCGCGCGTTCTCGTGGTGCATCGGGTGCGGCGTCGAGACGTAGATGATGTCGACGTCGGGGTCGGCGACGAGCGCCTCGTACGACGGGTGGGCGTGCGCGATGTCGAAGCGCGCCGCGAAGGCGTCGGCCGACTCCTGAGAGCGCGAGCCGACGGCTACGAGGTCGAGCCCTGCGGTGCGCAGATCGGATGCGAAGGAGCCGGCGATGCCGCCGGTCGCGAGGATTCCCCAACGAAGACCAGTCATCGTCTCAGCGTAGAGGGTCGCGCCGACGGCCGGGCGTTCAGCGTGCCGCGGCGAGCGACCGCTGCGGCACCAGGGGGAAGACCTGCTCGGCGATGCGCTCGAGCTCCTCGTCGAGCGGCGAGGCCTGGACGAGCAGCAGGGTGATGCCGGCATCCGCGTACTCGTGGATGCGCTCGGCGACCTGCTCGGCGGTGCCCACGAGGTCGGGACGCAGCCCGCGCGTGCCGACCGAGTACTCGCGCCGGGTGAGCTCGAGCGACAGCTTCGAGTTGCGCTGGAACTCCTCGAACGAGGCGTAGCCGGGCGAGTCGGGGTCGACGGTCGTGATCCGCTCGAGCTCGCGTCGGGCCTCGGCCTCGGTGTCCCGCACGATCACGTACGCCGGCATCCCGAACTCGGCGATCGGGCGTCCGTGGAGTCGCTCCGACCGTGCGTTCATGTCCGTCACGTTCGCCCGCACCTCGTCGAGCGTGCCGCCGTGCATGACGTACGCGTCGGCGAACCCGGCGATCGACTCGCGGCCGGCCTCGCTCTCGCCGCCGGCGAAGATCACCGGGTGCGACGAGGGCTTCGGCTCGACGATCGTGCCGTCGAGCGAGTAGTGGGCTCCGTCGAACGAGAACGGCGTGTGCTCCCAGAGCCCGTTCAGCACCTCGTTCGGTGACCGCGAGGATCGCCGCCGACAGCGACCACGCCTCGAGACTCGGCGCGTCCACGCCCTTGCGATCGTTCAGGTAGAGCTCGGGCACGAGGGTCGTGTGGAAGCCGAGACGGTCGGCCGTGACCGACACCTCGCGGATGTACTCCCAGGTGGCGGCCATCCGGCCCTCGTCGGCGACGTTGCGGAGGAACCCGCCGTACACCGGCGTCCAGTACCCGAGATCGAGGGCCATCGTGGTGCTCCTGTGGTCGTGTGGTCGTGGGGGAGGGAAGAGGGTCAGGCCGGTGCGAGCGCCTGGTCGAGGTCGGCGATCAGATCGGCCGGATCCTCGAGTCCCGCGGAGAGCCGGATCGTGGTGAGGGAGATGCGGGCGGCGGCGCGCTGAGCCGGCGTGAGGTGCGAGTGGGTCATGGATGCGGGGTGGTTCACGAGGCTCCGGGCGTCGCCGATGTTGGCGACCAGCCGGATCACGCGCAGACCGTCGACGACGTGCGCCACCTTCCGCTGCGTCTCGGCGTCCTCCGGGATCGCCAGGTCGAACGAGAACACCGACGGTCCGCCCCGGGGCAGGTATCGCTGCGCGTTCGCGTGCCACGGGTTGTCCTCGAGCCCCGGGTGGTGCACGGCGGCGACGGCGGGATGCTGCGCCAGGTGCCGCGCCAGCGCGAGGGCCGTCGCGCTCTGGCGGGCGACCCGCAGATCGAGCGTCTCGACGCCCTGCAGGATCTGCCACGCGTTGAACGCGACAGCGATGCCGAAGCGCTCCCAGAGCACCAGATCGCCGACTCGCTTGTAGGGGCGGGTGAACTGGGGCTACCGGGCGGGCTCCGCGCCGGCGTCGAACGTGCCGAGGTCGACCACGACGCCGCCGAGCGGCCACGCCGCGAGAGTATCGGGATATCTCTTGGCGTCCTCATATGACGACGTAGCGCTTGCTAATGTCGGCGCATGGCCAACGGCAGCGGCACCTTCTACGACGTCGACACCGACGTGCTGCGGGCCATGGCGTCGAAAGCTCGCCGAGCCGTCGGAGGGCTGAGTTCCTTCACGGTGGCGGCCCCCGGCGACGCTGGCCACGAGTGGGTGGCCACGGCCGCGTCGGGATTCGGTTCTGCCTGGTCCGAGGGACTCGCTGCCCGAGTGACCGACACCGAGGACTTCGCCGAACGGTTGCACACGACCGCACGCGTCTTCGATGAGGGCACCGATGCGGCGAAGGCCGAGATCGACGCGATGATCTGGGACGGCTGATGGAGCTGGGGCAGACGCAGTCCGCGATCGATCTCGTACCGGGCTCGGTGTCCGATGCCCGGGCGACCGCGGCGGAGTGGAAGGCGCGCGGCGCTGAAGCGACCCGAGTGCGCGACGAGCTCGCGAAGTTGGACGACGACGGCACGTGGAAAGGCTCCGCCTACGAGGCATACCTCGACCGGTTCGAGCGCCAGCTGCTGCACTGGAAGCGGGCAGGGGAGTGGCTTCGGTCGGGGGCCAGCGCGCTGTTCACCTGGGCCGATGCGTTGCAATGGGCGCAGGACGAAGCCGACCGCGCGATCAGTCTGTGGAATGAGGCGGAGCAACAGGCCGCCGCGGCGCTGACCGCCCACCGCACCCGTATGCGGGAGTTGCGTGTCGGGCAGGGGCTGCGGCATCCCGAGGCGGAGGTGCCGTTCGTCGATCCCTCCGGTCCCGCACACGACAAGGCGCGCGAGGTGCTGTTCAACGCGCGGATGACTCTCGAGGTCTACGCACGGGACTGCGCGATCAGGCTCGACGAGGCCGCGGATGCGGCGCGAATGCCACTGACCGACGCGGAAGCAGCGACGCACGCGCAGCACGTGATGACCGAGGCGATCGTCGACCTCGCCGTCGTGCAGCCGTTCCAGGCGACGATGCACATGCTCGCAGTCTCCGCGCAGACGCTGTGGGAGCATCCCGACATCATCCTCGAGCTCCTCGGCGGAGCTGCCGCGTTCCTCGGTGGTGCGGCGCTCGCTGTCGGTGGAGGCGGACTCACCGTCACCGGCGTGGGGGCGCTCGCCGGAGCGCCTGGCTTGGTGGTCGCGGGTGTGGGCGTCGCTGGCGTCGGCGCGGCGATGATCGGCGACGCTGCTGGACGCTGGTCCACCGAGAGCCACACGACCGGAGACCGCATTCCTGGCCTGGACCGTGGTGACCGCCGAGACTACGAGGGAAAGTTCGCGAAGGGCGAGGGCAGTCCGCCCTGGGTCGACAAGGAGCGGATCGGGCTCGATGAGTATATGGACCGGGAAGGGACCGATGTGATTCGTTCCAAAGCGAAAGTCGACTACGAGGGCTCGCCGCAGAACGGGCGGACGTACGACGGCCTGGTGAAGAATGATGATGGCCCCAACACGTACACCGGAATCGAAGTGAAGTCCGGAACCGCTATCGAGGGATACAGCAGACCGGGCAGCACGCAGCGACAGTTCGATGAAGGCGTTGCCGGGGGTACACCCGCCCGCGGAAACCTGGATGGGGAAGAGATCCTCGTCACACGAGTGGAGATTGAGATTGTGCCGTGACCAACCACAGGACTCACGCCCAGCAGTTCACGAGCGGTCAGATGGGGTGGATCACGGGCGATAGACGCCCCGCGCCCGAACACCTGCGTCTCATGCTTCGGCGCCTGGATGCTGAGAACGAGTACACGTACGCGATCTGGAGGGGAGCGGACCCGGATAGCCTCGTCGGGTTTCGCGATCGGGCGAGTGATTCGTTCATGCAGGCTGCAGGATCCGCCGACGCGATGACTGTCGAGGCGCGGCTTCCCGGCCCCGACGGCGAGAGCCACCTCTACACGGTCGGAAGATCCGAGCCCGCGGACGGCACGACCACCCTCATCCCGATCAGCGCCGACCGGGCGGTGCGGGTGTTCTCGAACGAGGTCTTCACCGCGGACGAGGCCGCGCTGATCTTCTACACCTACTACCTCACCGATACTGTCGCGCAGCCTTACGTGCTGCGCGAGCTGGACCTCTCTCACGAACTCTCGGAGCTGCGATGAAGGTCTCGTTCCGTCACGACGGCGTCGCGCAGACCATCGCCCAGCTCGCGCTCGCCGTGAAAGCCCTCGAGCATGAACTCGCCACCCTCGACTCCGAAGCCGCGCGCCTGACTTCCTCATGGAATGGAGAGGCGCAGCGAGCTTACGACCGCGCCCAGCAGGAGTGGTCCCGAGCGATCGTACGCATGAAGGTGCTGCTGGCCGAGGCCACCCGCCGCCTGATCGCCGCGAACTCCCTCTCCCTGGCCACAGCCGACACGGCCACCCGGATCTGGGCCTGAGGCTCTACGGGATCAGGACGATCTTCCCCGAGGCGGCACCGGACTCCACCAGTTCGTGAGCCTGCGCCGCTTCGGCGAGGGGGAGCTCGGGCCCGAGCTCGATCGTGAAGTCGCCTGCCGCGAGCAGGTCGACCGTCGCCTGCAGAGCCTCGGCCCGCCAGGCGAGCTCCTGCTCCGTGAGCGGCTGCGGTGCGCCGCCGGAGAACGCGCGAATGCCGAAGGACGCCGCATCGGGACCGCGCACGATGGTCGCGATGCGTTCGCGGTCGGCGACCAGCGCGAGCGACGCCTCGATCGCCTCGTCGGTGCCGGCGCAGTCGAGCACGACGGTGACGCCCTCGGGCGCCGCCTCACGGACGCGGTCGATCAGACCGTCGCCGTACGCCACCGGGATGGCCCCGAGCTCGCGCAGCAGATCGTGGCGCGCGGGGCTCGCGGTCGCGACGACCGTGGCGCCCCACGCGACGGCGAACTGCACCACGGCCTGGCCCACCGACCCCGACCCGCCGTGCACGAGCAGCACATCGCCGGCCTGCACGTCGAGCGACTTCAGCGACTGGTACGCGGTGCCCGCGGGAATGCCGATGCCCGCGCCCTCCGCGGCGGTGACCGCGTCGGGGAGGAGCACGAGATGCTCCGCCGGCACGGCGAGCAGGCTCGCATAGGTGCCGCGGGTGTCGCGGATCGCGACGCGGTCGCCGACGACGAACCCGTCGACGTCCTCGGCGAGCGCCTCGATGACTCCGGCGCCGTCGAAGCCGACGCCCCGCGGCTCCTCGATGGGCGGAGACGGGCGCTTCGCGGCGCGGAGCTTGGCATCGATGGGATTCACGCCCGCCGCCTCGATGCGCACCACGGCCTCGCCGCTCAGCGCGATCGGATCCGGCACCTCCATCTCGTGCAGCACATCAGGGGAACCGAACTCTGTGTAGACGATCGCGCGAGCCATGCCCTCAGGCTACCCCCGGCCGGATCACGCCTTTCCCGACAGCGCCTTCATGATGCGCTGCGGCGAGACGGGCTGCGCGGTGCCGAGCCGCTGGGCGAACACGCTCACCCGGTACTCCTCGAGCAGCCACCGCGTCTCGACGAGCGCCGCGGGCGCGCTTGCCGCCGGCGGGATCGTGCCGCCGGCATCCTCGAAGGCCCTCGCCATCCGCTCGTACTCGCTCATGCGCGTGCGGTCCTTGCCCGGCTCGTTCGCCAGAGTCTTCAGCCGGTCGAGCATGCCGTCGAGGTAGCGGGGGAAGTGCGCGAGGCGCTGCGTTCCGGCGGCCGAGACGAAACCCGGATGCAGCAGACCGGAAAGCTGCGTGCGGATGTCGTTCAGCGGGCCGAGGAGCGCCAGGGAGTTCTGCGACTTGATCCCGCGCTCGACGTCGCGCGACCTCGTGAGGATCCGCGCGACGAGCGACACGCACGAGAAGAGCTCGTCCACGAGGGTCGCCGAGACGGCGTCGCGGATGCGGGCGAAGTCGGCGTCGGTGCGCACGACGCCCCCCGGCGCGGTCACGTCGATCGTCTGCTGCACCACCGCCGCGCGGCAGTCCTCGATCAGCGCGGCCGCCGACTGATAGGGCGAAGCGGCGAGCGCGAGCTTCTCCTGGCTGGTGAGGTGCTGCTGCACGTACGAAGAGGGCGACGGCACCCCGAGCAGCACGAGCCTCAGCACACCGGCGCGGGTCGCTGCCGCAGCGGCATCCGCCGTCGCCTCCACCCGCACCGCGACGGTCTTGCCCTCGTCGACGATCGCCGGATAGCCGCGCACCACGCCGCCCGCGACCCTGGTGTCGAGCACCTCGGGCAGATCGCCGAACGACCAGGCGGTGAGCCCGGTCTTCTCGATGGACGTCGCGGAGATCGCGGGCTGCGGTCCCCGTGAGGGGCCCGGCCCGCGCGACGGGGCGGCGATCGACCGGGCGACGCTGCTGCGGGCGCGGTCGGCGAGCTGCTGCTGCAGCGCGCTCAGGTCGCGATCCGAGCCGACGACCCTCCCGCGCTCGTCGACGGCGCGGAAGTTCATGCGCAGGTGCGCGGGCACGCGGTCGTCCTCGAAGTCCGCGGCCGAGACGAGCTGGTTCGCGAGCGGCTGGATGAGCCGCGCGAGCGCCTCCTTGAGGGCGCGGGGCGGCAGACCGCCGTGCGATTCGGGGCCGTCGCCCGCGAGCTCCGCGCCGAACTTGTCGGCCCAGTCGGCGGCGGGCACCACGTGCCGCCGGATGGCCTTGGGCAGGGCGCGGAGCAGACCGGTCACGAGCTCCGCGCGGAGGCCGGGGACCTGCCAGTCGAAGCCGCGGTCCTCGATCTGCGCGAGCAGGGCGAGCGGGATCACGACGCTCACGCCGTCGTCGGCGGCTCCGGGCTCGAACCGGTAGGCGAGTCCCAGCACCTGGTCGCCCTGCGTCCACTTCGTCGGGAAGTCGCGCTGGTCGGCGCGACTGTCGTCGTCGATCAGGTCGGCCTCGCGCATCACGAGCAGCTTCGGGGTCGCGCCGAGCGCGTCTCGCCACCACCGCTCGAACGAGCGGACGTCGAAGACGTCGGCGGGGATGCGCTCGTCGTAGAAGCGGAAGACCGCCTCGTCGCCCGCGAGGATGTCGCGGCGGCGCTCGCGCTCCTCGAGCTTCTCGAGGCGCTTGCGCAGCTCGGCGTTGCTGCGCCAGAACGCGCTCACGCGCTTGTCGATCCGCGTCGGATCCCACTCGCCCTCGACGAGGGCGTGACGGACGAACATCTCCCGCGACGCCGCCCTGTCGATGCGCGCGAACTGCACGCGTCGGCGGGGGATGATCTCGACGCCGAAGAGAGTCACCTTCTCGTAGGCGACAGCGGCCCCGGAATCCTTGGACCAGTGCGGCTCGGTGACCTGTCTCTTCGCGAGATCGCCGGCCAGCGCCTCCGCCCAGGCGGGATCGATCGCGGCCACCGTGCGGGCGTACGTGCGCGAGGTCTCGACGATCTCGGCGGCCATGACCGCCTGCGGGCTCTTCTTGCGCAGGCCGGAGCCGGGGAAGATCGAGAAGCGGATGCCGCGCGCGCCGCGGTATTCCGCGATCCTCCTCTTCTTCGGATCCGTGCCCTTCGCGGGGCCCTTGCCCGCGTTCCTCTCGTCGAGGATGCCGATCTGCGACAGGAGTCCTGCGAGCAGCGCGCGGTGGATCGCGTCGGGGTCCGCGGTGCCGCCCGCGCCGGCGGAGTCCTTGTCGCGGACGAGCGAGCGCAGCTGCCGGTGCACGTCGAACCACTCGCGCACCCGGACGTAGTTGAGGTGCTCAGACCGGCACAGCCGTCGGAACGCGCTGGAGCCGAGCTCGCGCTGCTGCTCCCTGAGATGGTTCCAGAGGTTGAGGGTCGCGAGGAAGTCGCTGGTGGGGTCGGCGAATCGTGCGTGCATCCGATCCGCCTCGTCGCGCACGCTCTGCGGCGCCTCCTGTGAGGGGCGCTCACGGACGTCCTGGATCGACATGCCGGCGACGATGGCGAGCACATCGCGCTGCACCGGGGCGCCGCCGGCCCGGCCGGCCTCGATCAGCATCCGGGCGAAGCGGGGATCGATGGGGATCCGCGAGATCTCGCGTCCGATGCGGGTGAGCCGCGGCGCGTCGCCCGTGCCGCCGACCGCGCCGAGCTCGGTGAGGAGATCGAGGGCGGCCTTGACCCCGCGCGAGTCCGGAGGGGTCAGGAAGGGGAAGGCCGTGATGTCGCCGAAGCCGAGCGACAGCATCTGCAGGATCACCGAGGCGAGGGACGTGCGCAGGATCTCCGGTTCGGTGAACTCCGGGCGACGATCGAAGTCCTCTTCGCTGTAGAGGCGGATCGCGATGCCCTCGCTGGTGCGCCCCGCCCGGCCGGATCGCTGGTTCGCCGACGCCTGCGACACGGCCTCGATCGGCAGTCGCTGCACCTTCGACCGGTTGCTGTACCGCGAGATGCGCGCGGTGCCGGTGTCGATGACATAGCGGATGCCGGGGACGGTGAGGCTCGTCTCGGCGACGTTCGTGGCGAGGACCACCCGACGGCGCACACCGGCGACGCGGCTCCGCTCGAACACGCGGTGCTGCTCGGCGGCGGAGAGACGGCCGTACAGCGGCAGCACCTCGGTGGGGGAGCGGTCCTTCTGGTATGCGCCGCGCACGGCGTCCGCGGCATCCCTGATCTCGGCCTCTCCGGGCAGGAAGACGAGCACGTCACCGGGGGCCTCGCGGTCGAGCTCGCGGAGCGCGGCGACGATGGCCGACACCTCGTCGACCTCTTCGGCGGCCTCGCCCTCCTCGGTCTGGGCGCGGTAGCGGATCTCGACGGGGTAGGTGCGGCCCGAGACCTCGATGACCGGGGCGGGTTCGCCCGCCGGCGTGGCGAAGTGTCGCGCGAAGCTCTCGGGATCGATGGTCGCCGAGGTGATGATCACCTTGAGGTCGGGGCGCTCCGGCAGGATGCGCACGAGGTAGCCGAGCAGGAAGTCGACGTTGAGCGAGCGCTCGTGCGCCTCGTCGATGATGATCGTGTCGTATCGGCGCAGCAGGCGGTCGCGGTGGATCTCGTTCAGCAGGACGCCGTCGGTCATCAGCGCGATGCGGGTGTCGTCGGACACCTTGTCGGTGAAGCGCACCTTGTACCCGACGAGCGAGCCGAGCTCGACCTGGAGCTCCTCGGCCACGCGCTCGGCGATCGTGCGCGCCGCGAGCCGCCGCGGCTGCGTGTGCGCGATGCGCTCGCGACCGAGCTCCAGGCAGATCTTCGGCAGCTGGGTCGTCTTGCCCGATCCGGTGGCGCCGGCGACGATGACGACCTGATGGTCGCGGATGGCGTCGGCGATCTCGTCCCTGGCGGCGCTGACGGGCAGCTCGGGAGGATACGAGATCACGGGAGAGGACATAGCCCTCCATCGTATGACGGACTCGTACGATGAGGCGGTGACCACTTCCGCCGCGACCGACCCTGTGATGCGCTGGTTCCGAGAGTTCGGCCGCGCGCCGCGCATCCTCGGACTCGACGTCGCACGCGGCCTCGCCATCCTCGGCATGGTCGGTGCGCACGTGGGGGAGATGCCGTCGTTCGATCCGCTCGACCCGTCCACCTGGCTCGCTCTCGTGCGCGGCCGGTCATCGATCCTGTTCGCCGTTCTCGCCGGGGTGTCGATCGCGCTGATGAGCGGTCGCAGCGCGATCCCGGGGCGGGAGAGCATGCCCGGCATCCGTCTGCAGCTCGTGGGCCGCGGCGCCGTGATCCTCGTCGTCGGGCTCGCGCTCGAGATGCTCGGGACCCCGATCGCGATCATCCTCACGCTGTACGGCCTGCTGTACATCGCGGTGATCCCGTTCCTGCGGTGGAGCCCGGGGCGGCTGCTGGTCGCCTCGGGGGTCCTCGCGCTGGTGGGTCCCGCGGTGCTCGCGCTCCTCGCCGCCCTCACCCTCTTCCCCTCGGGGCCCGGCATCGGTCTCGTGCTGTACGGCTCGTATCCCCTCACCGCGTGGATGGCGTTCGTGCTCGGCGGCATGGCCCTGGGCCGGCTGCACGTCGAGCGGTCCGAGACGGCGGTCGCCGTGCTCGGCGTCGGCGTCGGGCTGATGGCCGTCGGATACGGACTCGGGCTCGTGGGCGCCGTGAGCGGGCTGGGGCGGGCGGGGTCCTCCGGCTGGGGCTCGCCGTCCGGCTGGGCGGGCTACCCCGAGGCCCTCGCCGCCGCCGACCCCGGCGCGGCCGTCGTCGCCGCGATCTTCGGCGTCGAGGCGCACTCGGGCGGCACCGCGGAGATCCTCGGGTCGGGCGGCTTCGCGCTCGTCGTCGTGTCGGTGTGCCTCCTGCTCTCCGGACCGCTGCGCTGGGTGCTGCTGCCGCTCGGCGCGCTGGGATCCATGCCGCTGACGGCATACACCGTGCACGTGGTGTCGGCTGCGGCGATCGGCGGTCCGGGAGGCTTCCCGTCGAGCAACGCCTTCTGGGCGGAGACGGCCGTCTCGCTGCTGATCGTCACGACGGCCTGGTCGCTCCTGTTCGGCCGCGGCCCGCTCGAGCGGCTGGCGGGCCGCGCCGCCCTGGCGATGGCGGGCCGATCGGTCGCTGAGCCTTCTAGGCTGGACTCATGACGATTCCTGCACTCGACCTGAACGACGGCTCCTCCATCCCCCAGCTCGGCTACGGCGTCTTCAAGGTGCCGGCCGACGAGACCGAGCGGGCGGTGAGCGAAGCCCTCGAGATCGGCTACCGCCACATCGACACCGCCGCGATCTACGGCAACGAGGAGGGCGTCGGCGCCGCGATCGCCTCGTCCGGCATCGCGCGCGACGAGCTCTTCATCACGACCAAGCTGTGGAACGACCGCCACCACGACGACGAGCCGAACAAGGCGATCGCGGAGAGCCTCGACAAGCTCGGCCTCGAGAAGGTCGACCTGTACCTGGTGCACTGGCCGATTCCGGCCAAGGACGACTACGTGCACGCGTTCGCGAAGCTCGTCGAGCTGCGCGAGGCCGGCCTCACCCGCAGCATCGGCGTCTCGAACTTCCTGGTGCCGCACCTCGAGCGCGTGGTCGCCGAGACGGGCGTCACCCCCGCGGTGAACCAGATCGAGCTGCACCCGGCGTACCAGCAGCGCGACATCGTCGACTGGGCGACCGCGCACGGCGTCCGCATCGAGTCCTGGGGTCCGCTCGGCCAGGGCAAGTACGACCTCTTCGGCACGCCGGCGATCGCCGACGCTGCGGCGTCGCACGACGTGACCCCGGCGCAGGCGGTGCTGCGCTGGCACCTGCAGAAGGGCTTCATCGTCTTCCCGAAGTCGGTGCGCCCCGAGCGCCTGCGCGAGAACCTCGACGTGTTCGGCTTCGAGCTGACGGATGCCGAGATCGCGGCGATCGACGCCCTCGACCCGCTCGACGGCTCCGGCCGCGTCGGCTCGCACCCGGACGAGGTCAACTGAGTCGTCCTGCTTCGGCAGATGACGCCCCGTGTCGGACTCCGCGACACGGGGCGTCGTCGTGAGTAGCGTCGTCGGCATGACAGCCCCCTACCGCGTCGTCGCCGTGTCCGGCTCTCTGCACGAGCCCAGCAAGACCACGGTCCTCATCCGTGCGATCGCCGATGCCGTCGCCGAGCGCGCCGAGGTCGAGGTCGAGGTCATCGAGCTCACCGCCATCGGTCCGTCGCTCGCCGGGGCCCTCCGCCGCGACCAGCTGCCGGCGGAGGTCGAGGAGAAGCTGCAGGCCATCGAGGCGGCCGATCTGCTCATCGTGGGCAGTCCCGTCTACCGGGCGTCGTTCACCGGGCTGTTCAAGCACCTGTTCGACTTCGTCGGCCAGTACGAGCTCGTCGGCAAGCCGGTGCTCCTCGCCGCCACCGGCGGGGGAGAGCGGCACGCTCTCATCATCGAGCATCAGCTGCGGCCGCTGTTCGCGTTCTTCCAGGCGCTGACGCTCCCGCTCGGCGTCTACGCCAGCAACACCGACTTCGACGGCTATGCGATCGCCTCCGACGTGCTCCGCGCGCGCATCGATCTCGCGGCCGAACGCGCGCTGCCCCTGGTCGGATACGCGGCATCGCGCCCCGCGGACCAGCTGCTCGTCTCCTGATCGGGAGTCTGCGGGGCATCGGAGATCTGCGGGGGTCCGCGGCGTACCGTGGAGGTATGACGAACCGGCTCGCCGACACGCTCAGCCCGTATCTCCGCGCCCACGCGGACAATCCCGTCGACTGGTATCCCTGGGGCCACGAGGCGTTCGCCGAGGCGGAGCGGCGCGATGTGCCGCTGCTGATCTCGATCGGGTACTCGACGTGCCACTGGTGCCATGTGATGGCGCGCGAGTCGTTCGCCGATCCCGCGACGGCCGAGATCATCAATCGCGACTTCGTCGCCGTCAAGGTCGATCGCGAGGAGCATCCAGAGGTCGACGGCGCCTACATGGCCGCGGCCTCGGCGTTCACGCAGAACCTCGGCTGGCCGCTCACGGTGTTCACCACGCCTCGCGGTCGCACCTTCTTCGCCGGCACGTACTGGCCGCCGGAGGCGCGGCAGCCGATGCCCGCCTTCCGCGACGTGCTCGCGGCGGTGCAGGAAGCATGGACGCTGCGCCGCGCGCAGGCGGAGGAGTCGGCCGATGCCGTGACCGAGGCGCTCGCTCGCGCCGCGGAGTCCACCCCCTCCGATCTCCCCGACCCCGCCGCGATCGCGGGCGCGGCGCAGTCGATCGCGGCGCGGGAGGATCGCGTCTCCGGCGGGTTCGGGGGAGCCCCGAAGTTCCCGGTGGCGACGACGCTCGGCTTCCTCCAGGCGCCGCTCGTGCGACGCGAGGCCCCGGATGCGGCGGCCTCGGCGCATCGCGCGCTCACGGCGATGTCCTCCTCGCCGCTCCGCGACGAGGACGGCGGCTTCTTCCGCTACGCCACCCGGCGCGACTGGTCGGTGCCGCACTACGAGCGGATGCTGACCGACAACGCGCAGCTCCTCGCGGTCGCTCTCGACGCGGGCGACGAGGCCACGGCGCGGGGCATCGCGACGTTCCTGCTCGACGTGCTGCGCCGTGACGGCGGAGGTTTCGGTGCGGCCCAGGACTCCGAGTCGTGGATCGACGGCGCCCGCAGTGAGGGCAGCTTCTACCTGCGCCCGGTGTCCGAGCGGGCGGAGCTCGAGCCCCCGGCCGTCGACGGCAAGGTCATCACGGCATGGAACGGGCTCGCGATCGCGGCGCTCGCGCGAACGGGTGCGGCGCTCGGGGAGGAGCAGTGGATCGACGCCGCGGCGCTCGCCGCCGAGCACGTCCTGCGGGTCAACCGCGACGCGGCCGGCGCACTGGTGCGCGCGTCGCTCGACGGCATCCCGTCTGCGGCGGTCGCGACCACGGCCGATCTGGCGCTCCTCGCCGACGGCCTCCTCGCCCTGGCCGCGGCGACCGGCGACGTCGCGTGGGCCGTGCGGGGACTGACCCTGCTCGACACGGCGATCGGCGGCGTGGGCGGCGATCCGCTGCTCAGCACGCGCGGCATCGCCGCCTCGCCCGACCAGACCGACGGGGACCTCCCGTCGGGAACCGCCGCCGTCGCCGCCGCCGCGCTCGCGGCCTGGCGTCTCGGTGCGGGCGACCGGTACCGCGAGGCCGCAGCCGACCGCGTGCGCGCGCACGCCGCGGCGGCGATCTCGCAGCCCTTCGCGCACGGCAGCCTGCTCCGCGTCGCCGCCGGACTCGTCGACGCCCCGCGGCAGATCGTGGTCGTCACCGACGAGCCGGCCGGCGCTCTCGCCGCGGCCGCCCGCCGTGCGGATGCCGACGTCGTCGCCATCGTGTCGCCCGCGCAGGCGCAGGCGTTCGCGGATGCGGGCTTCGAGGTCTTCGAGGGCAAGGCGGCCGCGCGTGGCAGGGCCTTCGACTGCCGCTCGTTCGTGTGCCGGCTGCCGGTCGACGATCCCGCCGAGCTGCCGGCGACCCGCTGAACGACCCGCTGATCGGTCCGCGGCCGGTCAGACCCAGCCGGGCAGCCAGTTGTGCAGCATCCAGAAGTCGTACGGCACGCTCATCCCCGTCCACACCGGATAGAAGAACGCGGACACCAGCACCACGACGCCGAGGATGATCATGACCGTGCGCTCGCCCGCCTGGCGGCGGTGCAGCGGGTCGGATCGACGTCCTGCGAGGTCGCGCAGCGCCACGGCGAGGGCGAGCACGAGGAACGGCATCATCGCCACCGTGTAGAACTGGAAGATCGTGCGCTCGGGGAACATGAGCCACGGCAGGTAGGTGGCGGCCAGGCCGACGAGCGGGAACGTGAGGGCCGGCGCGACCGCCGTGCGGGCGATCGCGCCGCGGACGAGGCGGTAGAGCAGGTAGAGCGCGGCCGCGACGCCCCCGTACCAGGTCAGCGGGTTCGGGATGGTCGAGATCACCGCGATGCAGCGGTCGACCCCGCACGGATCAGGGTCGTTTCCGACCCAGACCGCCGTGGGACGCAGCAGGAGCGGCCACTCCCACGCAGGGCTGGCGTACGGATGGCCGGTGCTGAGTCCGACGTGGAACTTCAGGATCGCGTCGTGATAGTTCCAGAGGGCGAGGAACGGGTTCGGGTCGGTCTGCCGTGCGTACCCTCCCTCGGTGACGAGCCAGCCGGTCCAGCTCGCGAGGTAGGCGGCGAGGGCGGGCCCGACGAGGAGCACGAACGACACGGGTCCCTGCTGGAAGGCGGCCGCCGTCGGCCACAGCACGACGCCGGCGCGGCGCCGGGCGAGGGCATCCGTCACGACGACGTAGAGGCCGAAGGCCGCGAGCGCGTACAGTCCCGACCACTTCACGGCGCACGCGGCACCCAGCGCGAGGCCCGCGGCGACCAGCCAGGGGCGCCGCCAGAAGACCCGCCCCCACATCGGATCGGGGGCGGCGGGGTCGGGGCGCTCGACGAGCGGGATCGTCTTCCGTCGGTCGTACAGGATGAAGAGCGCCCCGAGCAGGAGGAAGAAGGTCAGCAGCCCGTCGAGCAGGGCGATGCGGCTCATGACGATGCTGAGGCCGTCGATCGCGAGCAGCCCGCCCGCGACCGTGGCGACCGCGATCGACCCGGTCAGCTGCCGGGCGACGAGATACACCAGCAGCACCGTGGCCGTGCCGAGGAGGGCGGTCGCGAGGCGCCAGCCGACGGTGTTGTCCGGCCCGCCGATCGACATGCCGAGAGCGATGAGCCACTTGCCCAACGGCGGATGCACGACGAATGCGCCGACATCCGACAGCGGCAGCTGCTGCAGGGTGACGAACGCCTCGTCGGCGTCCTTGCCCCACGTCCCCTCGTAGCCGAGCGTCCAGAGAGACCAGGCGTCCTTGACGTAATAGGTCTCGTCGAAGGCGAGCTGATGGGGATGCCCGAGGTTCACGAGTCGCAGCACAGCGGCGAGCGCGGTCACCACGAGCGGGGCGAACCAGCGCAGCATCCGACCCCGGCCCGGGTCCTGCAGGATGCGGTCGCGCAGCGCGCCGTACCGCGTCAGCCGCTCCTCGGGGGCGGGCAGCAGGGGCACGGGCGCGGTCACCGCTCCAGCCTAAGCTGGGCGGGTGATCATCCTGGCCGCGACTCCCATCGGAAACCTCGGCGACGTCTCGCGTCGCCTGGTCGAAGTGCTCGAGAACGCCGAGGTCGTGGTGGCGGAGGACACGCGCACGACGCAGCGGCTGCTGCAGGCGCTGCAGATCGCGAATCGTCCGCGTCTGATCGCCCTGCACGATCACAACGAGAAGCAGAAGGCGGCGGAGCTGGCCGACCTCGCCGTCGAGACCGACGTGGTCGTCGTCAGCGATGCGGGGATGCCGGCGATCAGCGACCCCGGATACGGGCTCGTCGCCGCCGCGGTCGAGCGAGGGGTCACCGTGACGGCGATCCCCGGGCCGAGCGCCGTGCTCATGGCGCTGTCGATCTCGGGTCTGCCGACCGATCGCTTCACGTTCGAGGGATTCCTGCCGCGCAAGCCGGGGGAGCGGCGCTCCGCGCTGCGCGCCCTCGCCGACGAGCGGCGGACGATGGTGTTCTTCGAGTCGCCCGCGCGCCTCGCGTCGGCGCTCGCCGACATGGGGTCCGCTTTCGGCGACGACCGCCGCATCGCGGTCTGCCGCGAGCTGACCAAGTTCTACGAGGAGGTGCGGCGCGGGACCGCGGGCGATCTCGCCGAGTGGGCTGCCCAGGGCGTCAAGGGCGAGATCGTGGTCGTGGTCGAGGGCGCTCCGCGGCGGGCGGCGTCGGCCGACGACGCCCTCGCGCAGGTGCAACGGCTCGTGGCATCCGGCATCCGTCTCAAGGACGCGTGCGCCGAGGTCGCCGCGGCCACCGGACTGTCGTCCCGCGATCTCTACCAGGCCGCGCTCGCCGCGCGCGCCGAGGGGCCGTCGTGAGCAGGAGGGCGACCGTCTACGACGTCGCGGAGCGCGCCGGCGTCTCGATCGCCACCGTCTCGCGCGTGCTCCGCCAGCCGGATGCCGTGCGACCCGTCACCCGCGAGCGCGTCCTGGACGCGGTCGCCGCGCTCGGATACGTCCCCAGCGGCAGCGCGCGGGGACTCGCGGAGCGCCGCACGGGCGTCCTCGGACTGTACTTCCCCGGATTCGACGCGTCGGAGGACGCCCCCGAGCTCGATGTGCTCGGCGAGGGACAGGCGTCGGCGCCGACCTTCACGGTGGCGGACGATCCGGAGGGCGGCCCGTACCCGGCGATGCTGTTCCTCGACGAGGTCCTCCGCGGCGCCGAGGTCGAGGCGTGGAAGCAGGGCTTCGTGCTGATGATCGGCGTCGGCCGCGACGATCCGGGGCGCGAGACCGTGCGCGACATCGCCGGTCGGGTCGACGGGCTCATGGTGCTGGCGCAGAGCGTGCCCGACGACGTGCTGGCCCGCCTGTCGCAGCGCATCCCGGTCGTGGTGCTCTCCGGGGCGCCGCGCGGGGACACGTACGACCACGTGAGCGTCGACAACGCCGCGGCGATGGCGGAGCTCACGCGCACGGTGCTGGCCGAGGCGGATGCCGGTCGGGTGGTCTTCCTCGCGGGGCCCGCCGACTCTCCCGACGGCGCTCAGCGGTGGGACGGCTTCTCGGCGGCGGTCGAGGCTGCCGGCATCGCCGCTGAGCGGGTCACGGTGCTCCGGGGCGACTTCACGCGAGCATCCGGGCGCCGCGCCGCGGAGGACATGATCACCGCAGGGGTGCCCGCCGCGGTGATCGCCGCGAACGATCAGATGGCGCTCGGCGTGATCGACGCGTTCCGCACCGCGGGCATCGGCGTGCCGCAGGACGTGCTCGTGACGGGCTTCGACGGCATCGAGGCGGCCGCGCTCTCGCGCCCCGCGTTGACCACGGTGCGCCAGCCGATGATCGACCTCGGACGCGCGGCCGTGCAGCTGCTCGCGCGTCGCCTGGAGCGGCCGGACGCCGATCCGATGTCGGTGCGCCTGCCCCTGCAGATCGTGCTCCGCGAGAGCTCCCGCCGACCCGACTGAGGCCCCGCGCGAATGGCACTCCGCCGTGTCAAGGGCTTGCGTCTGCGAAATGTATGCGCTTACACTCGCTCATGCGACCTCGGTCGCGGGGTGCCTCGACGAGCGAGGCGCCCGTCATGACACAGACGACATGAGGTGGCAGTGTGGCGAAGACGCACATGCTCCGACGCTGGCGGAGAGCCGCGATCGTGGGGTTGGCGGCTGCGGCCGTCGTGCTCAGCGGCTGCAGCATCCAGATCAGCTCGCAGCCGGACCCGTCGATCGGCGACGACACGATGCTGATCAATGCCGACAAGGGCAACCCGTTCTTCACGAGGAACTTCAACCCGTACCTCACCAACACGCGCACGGCGTCGCGGTGGATCTACGAGCCGCTCATCCTGGTGAACCCGCTCGACAACACGCTCAACCCGTGGCTCGCCGAGTCGTGGTCCCAGCCCGACGCGCAGACGATCGTCATGACGATCCGCGACGACGTCGAGTGGAGCGACGGCGAGAAGCTGACGCCCGACGACGTCGTGTTCACCTTCGAGATGCTCAAGGACAACCCGTCCCTCGACATCAAGGGCGCGTGGCAGCACCTCGAGTCGCTCGAGGTCGACGGCGACGACGTCATCATGCACCTCCAGGGCGATGACGCGCCCTCGCTGTCGGTGCTCGGCCTGACGATGATCGTCCCTGAGCACCTGTGGGCCGACGTCGAGGATCCCGGCACCTACCGCAACGAGAAGCCGGTCGGCACCGGGCCCTTCGTGCTGGGCAACTACAACGACCAGCAGTACTCGATGGACAGGAACCCCGACTACTGGCAGGCCGACTCGGTCGAGATCGAGCACATCATCCTGCCGGCCACCAACACCCAGCTCGACACGGTGACCCGCGGCTACGACTGGTCGTACTCGTTCATCTCCGACGTCGAGGGCACCTGGGGGGCGGCCAGCCCCGACAACAGCTGGTGGTTCCCGCCGGGAGGCGTGATCGCGCTGCTGCCGAACCTCGAGGTCGCGCCGTTCGACGACGTCAACGTGCGCCGCGGCATCGCCCTCGCGCTCGACCGCGAGGAGATCGCCGAGACGGCATCCGAGGGGTACATGGAGCCGGCCGGGCAGACGGGTCTGATCCTCCCCAACCAGGAGGAGTACCTCGACCCCGGCATCCCCGACGGCGGGATGCTGACGCAGGACGCGGATGCCGCGCTCGCGGCGTTCGCCGAATCCGGCTACACGCTCGACGGCGACCGCCTCGTCGGCCCCGACGGCGAGCAGCTCGAGTTCGCCCTCACCACCGCCAACGGCTACTCCGACTGGACCCGCGCCGCGCAGACCGTGCAGCGCCAGCTCGCGGATGTCGGCGTGAAGGTGACGCTCAAGCTCCCGCAGCCGGCCGGCTACCAGAGCGCCATCAGCAACGGCGACTTCGAGGTCGCGATCGGCGGCATGGGCGGCGGAGACCCGTACCAGGCGTACAACAACCTGCTCTCCAGCGAGTTCTACGTCCCGTCGGGAGAGGCCACCGCCAACAACTTCGAGCGCTACCGCTCCGACGAGGCCGACGCGCTGCTCGCCGAGTACCGGGAGACGGTCGATCCCGCCCGTCAGACCGAGATCGTGCACGAGCTGCAGGGCATCGTCTACGACGAGCTGCCGGTGATCGGAATGTACTACGGCGGCATCTGGGGTCTGTTCAACGACTCCAAGTTCACCGGGTGGCCCTCGGCGGACGACCCGTACATGATCCCGCAGAACTACGACTCGGCGCCGCTGCTGATCTTCACGCGGCTCGAGCGGGTGAAGGGAGACGACCGGTGAGATTCGTCCTTCAGAAGATCGGCCTCTTCGTGCTCACGCTGTGGGCCGCGATCACGCTGAACTTCTTCCTCCCTCGGCTCATGCCGGGCTCGCCCGCGGATGCCGCGATCGCGAAGCTGTCGCAGAACGGACCGGTGTCCGACGCCACGCGCGCGGCCATCGAGGCCCAGCTCGGCGTCCCGACCGGCTCGATGTGGGACCAGTACGTGGCCTACCTCGGCCAGGTCGTCCGGCTCGACTTCGGCGTCTCGTACACGTTCTATCCCCAGAGCGTGTCGAGCATGGTGTCGACGGCGCTGCCGTACACGATCGGCCTCGTCGGCATCGTCACGATCCTGGCGTTCGTGATCGGCACGCTCATCGGCGTCGCCGCCGCCTGGCGCCGGGGCACCTGGCTGGACTCGCTCCCGACGCTGACCGGGTCGTTCCTCAGCACGTTCCCGTACTTCTGGACCGCGCTGCTGCTGCTGTTCTTCCTCGGGTACGTGCTCCACTGGTTCCCGACGACGGGCGCGTACGCGGCGACGACCACTCCCGGGTTCACCCCGGAGTTCATCGGCGACCTCGTGCAGCACGCGATCCTCCCGGCCCTGACGATCCTCCTGACGTCGCTCGGCGGATGGATCATCGGCATGCGCAACGCCATGATCAACACCCTCGGCGAGGACTACGTGACCTTCGCCGAGGCGAACGGACTGCACGGGCGGACGATCGCCCTGCGGTACGCCGCGCGCAACGCGATCCTGCCGAACCTCACCGGCTTCGGGCTCACGCTCGGAGGCGTGGTCGGCGGATCCATCCTCGTGGAGCAGGTCTTCCAGTACCCCGGTATCGGATACCTCCTCTTCAACGCCGTGATCGGGCAGGACTACCCGCTCATGCAGGCGCTCTTCCTGATGATCACCGTGAGCGTGCTCGTCGCCAACTTCCTCGTGGACATCCTCTACGGGGTACTCGACCCGAGGACACGCCGATGACCTCCACCATGAACGTCAAGGTTCCCACCGACCGCATCGCGGGTCCCAGCCCGTGGCGCTCGTTCGGCCGCATGGTCGGCACGCTGTGGTCGAACGGCAAGGCCCGGCTGGGCCTCATCATCCTCGGCCTGTTCGTGCTCGTCGCGGTGTTCGCGCCGCTGCTGGCGCCGTACGGGCCGAAGGACAACTCGTTCGAGCGCAACGCCGACGCCTCGCCGGAGCACTGGCTCGGGACGACGGCTGCCGGGGAGGACGTGCTGAGCCAGCTGATCTACGGCTCGCAGATCAGCCTGCTCGTCGGCCTCGCCGCCGGCATCCTCTCCACGATCGTCGCGGTGCTGATCGGACTCAGCTGGGGCTACATGCGCGGATTCGCGGGAGAGGTGGTCGGCTTCATCGTCAACCTGTTCCTCGTGATCCCCGGACTCCCGCTCATGATCGTGATCGCGGCGTACCTGCAGAACGGCGGCATCCTGATGATCATCGCGGTCATCGTCGTAACCGGCTGGGCATGGGGAGCGCGCGTCCTGCGCAGCCAGACCCAGTCGCTCCGGGGCAACGACTTCGTCGCCTCGGCGGAGTTCTCCGGCGACAGCCGCACGCGCATCGTCTTCCGGGAGATCCTCCCGAACATGACGTCGATCATCGCCGGCACGCTGTTCGGCGCCGCCACCGCGGCGATCCTCGCGGAGGCGGGACTGGAGTTCCTCGGACTCGGCGACTCCAGCATCGTCAGCTGGGGCACGATGCTCTACTGGGCGCAGAACTCCAACTCGCTGCTCACCGGCCAGTGGCTGCTGCTGTTCGCCCCCGGTCTCTGCATCGCTCTGCTCGCGCTGAGCCTGACACTCATCAACTTCGGCGTGGACGGCATCTCCAATCCGCGCCTGCGTGAAGGGAAGGGACGATGACCGCCATGAACACGGACGATGTGCTCCTCGACGTCCAGGGGCTGTCGGTCGAGTACGCCTCGCCCGGCGCGACGCCGGTCACCGCGGTCGACGACGTCTCGTTCACGCTGCGACGCGGCGAGTTCGTCGGCCTCGTGGGCGAGTCGGGCTCGGGCAAGTCGACGCTCGGCTTCGCGCTGACCCGCCTGCAGAAGCCGCCGGCGCGCATCAGCGAGGGCCGCATCCTCTTCGCCGGCCGCGACATCCGCGACCTCGACGCCGAGGGCCTGCGCCGACAGCGTCAGGGCGGCTTCGCCATGGTGCTGCAGTCGGGCATGAACGCGCTCAACCCGGTGCGGACGGTCGGCAACCACTTCCGCGACATCTTCGCGGCGCACGGGCACGTGCCGCGCGACGACCGCGATGCGCGGGCGCGCGAGCTGATCGGCAAGGTCGGACTCGACCCGTCCGTGCTGGCGCGCTACCCGAGCGAGCTGTCGGGCGGCATGCGGCAGCGCACGTCGATCGCGCTCGCGCTGTCGCTCGAGCCGCAGCTGATGGTGTTCGACGAGCCGACCACGGCCCTCGACGTGCTCGTGCAGCACGCGGTCATGGACACGATCAAGGACCTCCAGCACTCCGAGCACTTCACGGCGATCCTCATCAGCCACGACCTCGGCATCGTCCTCGAGGCGACCGACCGCGTCATGGTCATGCACGAGGGGCGGATCGTCGAGGACGCGCCGAGCCTCGACATCCTGCACCGCCCGCAGGACGAGTACACGCGGATGCTGCTGAGCCACTACGCCGACCCGCGGGCCGAGTCCATCTCGATCCCTGGGTTCGTCGATCTCGGGACGCGCCGCCGTGAGGGCCGGGCGCGCACCGACCTGACCGAGACCCTCCCGACCGTGTCGCAGCGCGACACGCGACGCGCGGATGCCGCGATCGTGGTCGAGGGCGTATCCAAGCGGTATCCCGCCCCGCGCCGGGGCGAGCAGCCGGTCACGGCCGTCGACGACGTCTCGTGCCGTCTCGAGCCGGGGGAGGCGCTCGCCCTCGTCGGCGCCTCGGGGTCGGGCAAGTCGACGCTCGCCAAGCTCATCACGGGCGTCGAGAAACCCACCGAGGGCACGGTGCGCTTCGGCGACCTCGACGTCGCGTCGCTGCGCCGGAGCGGACTCCGGGACCTCCGCAAGGACGTCCAGATGGTGTTCCAGGACCCGTATGCGGCACTCAACCCGCTGCACACGGTCGAGTACGCGCTGAGCCGGCCGATCCGCAACTACACGCCGCTGCGCGGCGATGAGGCGAGGGCCCGCGTGCTCGAGCTCCTCGAGACCGTCGGCCTCACGCCGGTCGAGCAGTTCGCGGCGAAGCTGCCGCATCAGCTGTCCGGCGGCCAGCGCCAGCGCGTGGTGATCGCCCGGGCGCTCGCGAGCGACCCTCAGGTGCTCATCGCCGACGAGCCGGTGTCGATGCTCGACGTCTCCCTCCGTGCCGGCGTGCTGGCGCTCCTCGAGGATCTCCGCGAGAGGTGGGGGATCAGCATGCTCTACATCACGCACGATCTGCTGAGCGCACGGCTCGTCACCGAGAACATCCTCGTGCTCAACAGCGGACGGGTCGTCGAGCGCGGCGAGACCTCCCAGGTGCTCCAGCATCCCGAGGACCCGTACACGGTCGAGCTGCTCGACGCCGTGCCGAACCCGTCCCGAATCTCGAAGTAGAAAGGAGCGCACACGTGCTCACATTCCCCGACGGCTTCCTCTGGGGCGCTGCGACCGCAGCCCATCAGGTGGAGGGGAACAACACGACCAGCAACTGGTGGGCCATGGAACACGCTCCGGGCTCGCCGATGGTGGAGCCGTCCGGTGACGCCGCGGACCACTTCCACCGCTACCCGGAGGACATGCGCCTGCTGGCGGACGCCGGGCTGAACTCGTACCGCTTCTCGGTCGAGTGGGCGCGCATCGAGCCGGAGCGCGGCTTCATCTCGCGGGCGATGCTCGACCACTACCGCCGCATGATCGACACGGCGCGGGAGAACGGCCTCGACCCGACCGTCACGCTGATGCACTTCACCGTGCCGCAGTGGTTCCAGAAGGACGGCTTCTGGCGGGCGTCCGACGCGGTCGACCTGTTCTCGCGCTACGTCGAGACCGTGCTGCCGATCCTCGACGACGTCACGTACGTGTGCACGATCAACGAGCCGAACATCGCCGCGATGCTGGCCGGGGGAGAGGATGCGGCGAACCTGGTCGCCTACGGTCTGCCGAACCCCGACCTCGGCGTCGCCGACACCCTGCTCGCCGCGCACAGGCGGGCGTCTGAGATCCTGCACTCCGTCCCCGGCGTCCAGGCCGGCTGGACGATCGCCACGCAGGCCTTCCACTCCACCGGCGAGCCCGGAGCCGACGAGATGCTCGCGGAGTACGGCGACCCGCGCGACCACTGGTACCTCGACCAGTCCGCCGGCGACGACTTCGTCGGGGTGCAGGCCTACACCCGCACGTTCATCGGTCCGGAGGGGCCGCGTCCGGTCTCCGCGGATGTCGAGACGACGCTCACCGGGTGGGAGTTCTTCCCTGATGCGCTCGAGCTCGGCGTGCGCAGCGCCTGGGAGCGCAGCGGCGGCGTGCCGGTGCTCGTGACGGAGAACGGCATCGCGACGGCCGACGACACCCGCCGCATCGCCTACACGCAGGGTGCGCTCGAAGGACTGCACCGCGCGATCTCCGACGGCATCGAGGTGAAGGCGTACCAGCACTGGAGCGCGCTCGACAACTACGAGTGGGCGAGCGGCTACGCGCCGACGTTCGGGCTCATCGGCTTCGACCCCGAGACGTTCGCGCGCTCGCCGAAGCCGTCGCTCGCCTGGCTCGGCGAGGTCGCACGCCGCAACGGCCTCTGATCCGGGCGGCGGATCGCGGGGTTACGCTCAGACGATGACCCACGCGATCCGCACCCGGCGCGGCGGCCGGATTCGATCGGCAGCCGCCGGGCTGAGCGCGGCCGTCGTCGCCGTCGGTATGGGAGAGCTCGTCGCGGCGGTCGTGGAGCCGAGCGCCAGTCCGTTCGCGGTGATCGGCAGCGGACTGATCGACCTCGCCCCGAGCTGGGCGAAGGACGCCGCGATCGCACTGTTCGGCACGGGGGATAAGGCCGCGCTCCTCACGGGCATCGCCGTGGTGCTCATCGGTGTCGCGGCGCTCGCCGGCATCCTCGAATCCGGCCGCGCGGGAGTGGGGGCCACGATCCTCGGCGCCCTCGGCGCGCTCGCCCTGGTGGCGGCGATGATCCGTCCGGGGGCAGGGCCGTTCGCGTGGCTCCCGGGCCTCGTCGCCGGAGTCGTCGCGATCGTGGCGCTGCGGCTGCTCATGCGCGTCGTCCATCCAGTCCCGTACCTGCGCTCCGAAGACGCGGAGCGGCGGCGATTCCTCCTCTGGACCGTCGGCGTCGCGGCCACCGGTGTCGCGGCGCTCATCGTCGGCAGCGTCGCACGCGGCGCGACCCGGTCGATCGAGGCCGTCCGCGCGGCTCTGAGACTCCCGTCGCCGGAGCGCCCCGCAGCCGCCGTCGCGTCCGGGGCCGAGCTGGACATCCCCGGGCTCGCCCGCGTGGTCACGCCGAACGCCGAGTTCTACCGCATCGACACGGCGCTGATCGTCCCGCGCATGGACCCCGCCGACTGGTCGCTCCGGATCCGCGGGATGGTCGAACGCGAGATCGAGATCACCTGGGACGAGCTCCTCGCCCTGCCCCTGCAGGAGTCGCACGTGACGCTGGCGTGCGTGTCGAACGAGGTGGGCGGCGACCTGATCGGCAACGCGCTCTGGCTCGGCCATCCGATCCGCGAGCTCCTCGAGCGCGCCGGTGTCGACGCGGACGCGGACATGGTGCTGTCGCGGTCCGTGGACGGCTTCACGGCATCCACGCCGCTCGAGGCGCTCACCGACGATCGCGACGCGCTGCTCGCCGTCGGCATGAACGGCGACCCGCTGCCCCTCGAGCACGGTTTCCCGGTGCGCATGGTGGTGCCGGGACTCTACGGATACGTCTCCGCGACGAAATGGGTCACCGAGCTCGAGGTCACCCGGTTCGATCGGGCGACCGCGTACTGGACGGACCGCGGGTGGGCGGAGCGCGGACCGATCAAGCTGCAGTCGCGCATCGACGTGCCGCGCCGGGGCCAGCGGGTCGAACCGGGCGACGCCGTCATCGCGGGCATGGCGTGGCAGCAGCACGTGGGGATCGACGGCGTCGAGGTGCGGATCGACGAGGGCCCCTGGCGCCGCGCGGAGCTCGCGACCGCGATCTCCGACGACACGTGGGTGCAGTGGCGCCTCGACTGGACGGCGGAGAGCGGCGCGCACACGATCGAGTGCCGGGCCCTCAGCGCCGCGGGCGAGACGCAGACCTCCGCCCCGGCCGGAGTGGTCCCCGACGGCGCCCAGGGGTGGCACCGCGTCGAGGTGAGCGTCGGCTGAACGCCGCGGACGACGGCGTAACCACGCCCGGTATCCCGCCTAGAATCGATCCCATGCCCGCAGGCGACTCGTTCTACATCACCACGCCCATCTACTACCCGTCCGACGTGCCCCACATCGGTCACGGGTACACCTCGGTGGCGGTCGACGCGCTCGCGCGCTGGCATCGTCAGGGCGGGGACGACACGTGGATGCTGACGGGCACCGATGAGCACGGGCAGAAGATGCTCAGGGCCGCCGCCGCGAACAGCGTCACGCCCCAGGAGTGGGTCGACAAGCTCGTGACCGAGGCCTGGTTCCCGCTGCTGAAGACGCTCGACGTCGCCAACGACGACTTCATCCGCACCACGCAGGAGCGCCACGAGGAGCGCGTGAAGAAGTTCGTGCAGGCGATCTACGACCGCGGCTACATCTACGCGGGCGAGTACGAGGCCCTCTACTGCGTGGGATGCGAGGAGTTCAAGCCCGAGTCCGAGATCCTCGACGGCACCGGACCCTTCGAGGGCCTGAAGGTCTGCGCCATCCACTCCAAGCCCCTCGAGCTGCTGCAGGAGAAGAACTACTTCTTCAAGCTCAGCGAGTTCCAGGACCGCCTGCTCGAGCTCTACCGGACGCAGCCCGACTTCATCCGCCCGGAGTCCGCGCGCAACGAGGTCGTGTCGTTCGTGCGGCAGGGGCTGAAGGACCTGTCGATCTCGCGCTCCGCGTTCGACTGGGGCATCGAGGTGCCGTGGGATCCCTCGCACGTCATCTACGTCTGGGTCGACGCGCTGCTCAACTACGCGACCGCCGTCGGCTACGGCGACGACCCCGAGACGTTCGAGCGCCGCTGGCCGGCGTACCACGTGGTCGGCAAGGACATCCTGCGGTTCCACGCGGTCATCTGGCCCGCCATGCTGATGGCGGCCGGCGTCGACGTGCCCAAAGGCGTGTTCGCGCACGGCTGGCTGCTCGTCGGCGGCGAGAAGATGTCGAAGTCGAAGCTCACCGGCATCGCTCCGACCGAGATCACCGACGTCTTCGGATCCGACGCCTACCGCTTCTACTTCCTGTCGGCGATCGCGTTCGGCCAGGACGGCTCGTTCTCCTGGGAGGACCTCGCCGCCCGCTACCAGGCCGAGCTCGCGAACGGCTTCGGCAACCTGGCGTCCCGCACGACGGCGATGATCGAGAAGTACTTCGAGGGGATCGTGCCGCCGCCCGCCGAGTACCTCGAGCAGGACCTCGTGATCCAGCGGCTCGTGGCCCGCGCCACGACCGATGCGGATGCCGCGGTCGATCAGTTCCGCATCGACGAGGCCATCCGCGCGATCTGGACGATCGTCGACGCGCTGAACGGCTACATCACCGAGAACGAGCCGTGGGCCCTCGCGCGCGACGAGGCCCAGCGCGAGCGCCTCGGCACCGTGCTGTACACGTGCGCAGAGGGTCTGCGGGCGCTGGCCGTGCTGCTCTCGCCCGTGATGCCGCAGTCGACCGAGAAGCTCTGGGTGGCACTCGGTGCGGCCGAGAGCATCGGCCGTCTGCAGGATCAGCCGATCCGCGAGGCCGGCGCGTGGGGCGCTCTGCGTCCCGGCACGAGCGTCAACGGACTCGCGCCGCTCTTCCCGCGAGTGGAATCGACTGCATGACATATGTCCAGGCCAGGGACGGCGACGGGCGCAAGGACCTGCGGTACCCCGCAGCTCCCGAGCCCCTCGCCGTGCCGGTGTACGACAACCACGCCCATCTCGAGATCCTCGACGGCGACGAGCCGCTCTCGCTGACCGAGCAGCTCGACAGGGCTGAGGCGGTCGGGATCGCCGGCGTGGTGCAGGCCTCCGGCGACATCGAGTCGTCGCGCTGGGCCGTCGAGGCCGCGGCATCCGACGGCCGTGTGCTGGCCGCGGTCGCCATCCATCCCAACGACGCGCCGGCCTACGCCGAGGAGGGCCGCCTCGACGAGGCCCTCGCGGTGATCGACGAGCTCGCGGCGCACCCGCGCACGCGGGCGATCGGCGAGACCGGGCTCGACTTCTTCCGCACCGAACCCGAGCGACGGGCGCCGCAGTTCGAGTCCTTCGAGGCGCATATCGCGCTCGCGAAGAAGCACGGCATCGCGATGCAGATCCACGATCGCGACGCGCATGACGCGGTGCTGGAGACCCTCGCGCGCGTGGGCGCTCCCGAGCGCACGGTGTTCCACTGCTTCTCGGGCGATGCGCAGATGGCCCGCATCTGCGCGGATGCCGGCTACCACCTGTCCTTCGCCGGCAACGTCACATTCAAGAACGCGCAGAACCTGCGGGACGCGCTCGCCGTGACGCCGCTCGACCGCATCCTCGTCGAGACCGACGCGCCGTTCCTCACGCCGACACCTCTGCGCGGCCGTCCGAACGCGCCGTATCTCGTGCCGATCACGGTGCGGTTCATGGCCGCGGAGCTCGGCATCGAGGTCGATGAGCTCTGCGCCCAGCTGGCGACGAACACCCTGCGCGTCTACGGCTCGTTCGCCTCCTGAGGGATGATGGAGCAATGACCGTCACCCTCCTCGGCGCCACCGAGATCCGTCGCCTCGCCGCCGAGCTCGACGTTACCCCCACCAAGAAGCTGGGGCAGAACTTCGTCGTCGACGCCAACACGGTGCGCAAGATCGTGCAGGCGGCGCGGGTGCAGCCGGGGGAGCGCGTCGTCGAGGTCGGTCCCGGTCTCGGATCGCTGACCCTCGCGATCCTCGAGGCGGGTGCCTCGGTGACCGCGGTCGAGATCGATCACCGTCTGGCCGCCCGACTCGCGCAGACCGCGGACGAGCACGGCGTCCCCGCCGACAGGCTGACCGTGGTGGATGCCGACGCGCTGCGCGTCACGGAGCTCCCCGGCGAGCCCGAGGTGCTGGTCGCGAACCTGCCGTACAACGTGTCGGTGCCGGTGCTGCTGCACTTCCTCGAGAGCTTCGCCTACCTGAAGCGCGGCGTCGTGATGGTGCAGGCCGAGGTCGCCGAGCGGCTGGCGGCGAAGCCGGGCTCGAAGATCTACGGCTCGCCGAGCGTGAAAGCGGCCTGGTACGGCGAGTGGAGGCTCTGCGGCACCGTCTCACGGCAGGTGTTCTGGCCCGTCCCGAACGTCGACAGCCTGCTCGTCGGATTCGACCGCTCCGAGGGCGAGCGCGGATCCGAGGACGAGCGTCGACTCACGTTCCGGATCGTCGACGCGGCCTTCAACCAGCGGCGGAAGATGCTGCGTCAGGCGCTCTCCGGGCTGTTCGGCAGCTCCGCCGCGGCATCCGACGTGCTGATCGCGGCGGGCGTCGCGCCGACCGCTCGCGGTGAGGACCTCACGGTCGACGACTACCACCGTGTTGCGCAGCACGTCGCCGCGGTCGGCGCACCGGTCGGCACGGACTAATCTGGCACCGTGACCGACTCCCCCCGCTTCCGTCCGAACGTCCCCGAGCTGCACCGGCCCTACGCGGCCGACGAGAGCCGCTACCAGCAGTTCGACTACCGCCAGGTCGGCACGTCGGGCCTGTACCTGCCGCCGATCTCGCTCGGCCTGTGGTGGAACTTCGGCGACAACATCCCGCTCGACAACCAGCGCGCGCTGCTGCGCCACGCGTTCGACCGCGGCATCACCCACTTCGACCTCGCCAACAACTACGGCCCGCCCTACGGCTCGGCCGAGAAGAACTTCGGGCGCATCTTCTCCGAGGACTTCCGCCCGTACCGGGACGAGCTCATCATCTCGTCGAAGGCGGGCTGGGACATGTGGCCGGGGCCGTATGGAGACTTCGCGAGCCGCAAGTACATCCTCGCGAGCGCCGAGCAGTCGCTGACGCGCATGGGCCTCGACCACGTCGACATCTTCTACTCCCACCGGGCCGACCCGGTGACGCCGATCGCCGAGACCGTCGGCGCGCTCGACACTCTCGTGCGTCAGGGCAAGGCGCTCTACGTGGGCATCTCGTCGTACAGCGCGGAGCGCACCGCCGAGGCCGTCGCGGTCGCCAAGGATCTGGGCACGCCGCTGGTGATCCACCAGCCGGCGTACTCGATCCTCAACCGCTGGGTCGAGGACGGACTCACCGACACCCTCGAGCAGTCCGGCCTCGGCGCGATCGCGTTCACGCCGCTCGCGCAGGGGCTGCTCACCGACAAGTACCTCGGCGACGGCACGGCCGACCGCGCGCAGAAGCGCGGCTCGCTGCCCGACGCCCCGCTGACGGATGCCGCGGTGCAGACCCTCCGGTCGCTGAACGAGATCGCGCAGGAGCGCGGCCAGTCGCTCGCGCAGCTCGCCCTGCAGTGGACGCTGCGCACCCCGGTCGTCGCATCGGCGCTGATCGGCGCCTCGCGTCCCGAGCAGCTCGACGAGAACATCGCGGCGGTGAACGGCCCGGACTTCACCGCCGATCAGCTCGCGCGCATCGACGAGCTCGCCGGCTCGATCGACGTCGACCTGTGGGCCACGTCCACCGAGCTGTGACGGACGCCCCTCGATGAGCTTCGCCGCCCCCGCCGAGTCCGTGCACGTGCGCGCGCCCGGCAAGATCAACGTCTATCTCGGCGTGGGCGGCCGGCACGACGACGGGTACCACGCACTGGCGACCGTCTTCCAGGCGGTGTCGCTGTACGAGGACGTGATCGCCCGGCGCGCCGACGACTTCTCGATCACGGTGTCGGGCGTCGACGACCCCGACAGCGTTCCGCTCGACGACCGCAACCTCGCGATGCGCGCCGCCAAGCTGCTCGCGACGGCGGCGGAGTACGACGGCGGCGTCGCGCTGGAGATCCGCAAGAGCGTCCCCGTCGCCGGAGGCATGGGCGGCGGCTCGGCCGACGCCGCGGCGGCCCTCGTCGCGTGCGACGCCCTGTGGGGCACCGGCTTCTCGCCCGCGCGTCTGCACGAGCTCGCCGCCCGACTCGGCGCCGACGTGCCGTTCGCTCTCCACGGCGGCACGGCGGTAGGCACCGGCCGCGGCGACCAGCTCAACCCCGCCCTCGCCCGTGGGCGCTTCGACTGGGTGCTCGTGCCGAGCGACCAGGGGCTCTCGACACCGCTTGTCTACGGGCGTCTCGATGCTCTGCGCGAGGCGGAGGGGGCCCTCGCCGACGACCCGCCCCTCTCGCTCGACGTGCCGATCCCGGTGCTGCAGGCCCTGCGCTCGGGCGACCCCGAGCTGCTCGCCGAGAGCATCTACAACGATCTGCAGGAGGCCGCGCTCAGCGAACGGCCGGAGCTCGAGACGACGATCCTGCGCGGCATCCACGCGGGCGCGCTGCAGGGCATCGTGTCGGGCTCGGGGCCGACCGTGGCGCTGCTGTGCGCCGGCCCCGATGCGGCGCGCGCGGTGCAGGTCGAGCTCCGCGGCCACGGGCTCGACTCGCTGCACGTGCACGGGCCGGTGGCCGGCGCGCGCATCGTCTCCTGACCCCTCCTCTCTAGGGGTTCCCTCCGTACCCGCGTCACAGGAGACCCCCTTTCCGCTTCTTCTTCGGTGAGGGCGCGTTCATGCGCCCTCGAACACCGAGGAGAAGCATGCTGGATCGACGATCCGAGACCCGTTCGCCCGCACGACGTCGCTGGACAGGAGTGCTGCTGGCCGCAGTGCTGGCCGGCTCCGCCGTCGCACCCGTGCTCGGGGGAGCGCCGGTCGCGGTCGCGGCGACCCTGAGCGGTGTGGTCAACACGTATCAGAAGGTCTCGGCGATCTCGGGCACCACCGTCACCGTGACCGGAGCCACGCGCGGCGCGACGACGCCCTTCGCGGTCGGCGACCGCGTGATGCTGATCCAGATGACCGGCGTCTCTCCGGCGCAGCCCGGGTCGAACATGGGCAACTACGACACCGCGACCGTCAAGGCCGTCGCCGGCACGAGCATCACCCTGTCCGCGATCACGCGCACGTACTCGCCGGCGAGCGAGGCCGTGCAGCTGGTCCGGATGCCGTACGACGCCGGCACCACGACGGTCGGCGCCGCGATCACCCCCGCTCCGTGGGACGGCTCGACGGGCGGAGTCGTGGGCATGGCGGGCGGCACGCTCACGCTGAACAGCGCGATCGACGCGAGCCGCACCGGATTCACGAGCACGCTCACGCCGACCACGGTCGTCGCCCCGAGCCTGTCGACGGGCCCCGGGGCGGTCAGCGGTCGCGGTCAGAACGGCGGTGCCGTGAGCGTCCCCGAGCACCAGCCCTCGATCCGCGGCGGAGGCGGGGGCGGTCTCGGCGGCGGTGGAGGCACCGCCGGACCCGAGCTGTACGGCGTCGTACGGCATCCGGACCAGCTGCACGGCCTCGCTCGCCGGCGAGTACGTG
>NZ_LWCU01000014.1 GCF_001650405.1 Microbacterium sp. H83
GTGCAGGGCGGGTGGGGGCAGGTCCCCGTGAGCGTCGCCGCGCACGTGGGCTGCACGGGCACGATCCAGCGTGTCCTGTTCGATCGGGGGCGCATCGTCGGCATCGACACCACGAACCGGGTGTTCACCGTGCATCAACGCCGGGCGATCATCGCCCGMGACAAGGAGTGCCTGATCCCGGGCTGTCACGTTCCGGCGTCCTGGTGCGAGATCCACCACGTCACCGAGCACGCCAGAGGCGGCCCCACCCATACCGACAACGGTGTTCCGTTGTGCTGGTGGCACCACCGCTCCCTCGACACCTCCGGGTGGGAGATCCGCATGCACGACGGCATCCCCGAAGTCCGCGGACCCGCCTGGTGGGACCCCGCCCGACGATGGCGCACACCCACCCTCAGCGAGGCACGCCGCCCCCGTCATGCCGCCCGTTCGTTCGCGCGCGCGAGCTGACGCTCACGGATGACCGTCGTGCGTCAGCGGAACTCGACGAGACCCGCGTGAGCGGCCGTGACGAGGATCTGCACGCGGTCGCGAACGTGCCACTTCGACATGATGCGGCCGAGATGAGCCTTCACGGTTCCCTCGGACACGATGAGAGACCGGGCGATCTCCGCGTTGGACATGCCCTGCGCCAGACGCTGCAGGACCTCCTGCTCACGGTCCGTCAACTCCTCGAGGGTGCCGTCCGTGGCGATCGGCTCGTTGTCGCGCACGTGCTTGATGAGGAGGGATGCGATCCTCGGCGACAGCGAGCTCGCCCCGCTGTACACCTCGCGCACTGCGGCGACGATGCTCGCAGCGCTGGAGTCCTTGAGCATGTACCCCGACGCGCCCGCGCTCAGCATCGGGAGCACCGTGTCGCTGCCGTCGAGGGTCGTCACCGCGAGGATCTTCACCTCGGGCCAGCGCTCGCTGATCACCGCCGTGGCCTCGATGCCGTTCATCTCAGGCATCTGCACGTCCATCATCACGACATCGGGACGCTCGCGCTCGACGGTGTCGATGCCTTCCAGGCCCGTCTCGGCCTCCGCGATGACGGTGATCTCGGGGTCGCGAGACACGAAGTGCGAGAGCGCTGAACGCACCAGGGGGTCGTCGTCGACGATCACTACGCGGATATCGGGCATGGAGAGAGCCTAACCGGGTGGACCCCCGGATGTGGAGGGCTAGACCTTTGGCCATTGAGGTCTAGCTGAAAGACAGATGTGCCCGCCGCAGATCACCGAGAGGATGAACTCATTACTTCACAAAAGTTCAACTACGGAGGTGAATTTCTATGACTTTCTGGCAGCAGGTTGGTCACTTCTTCGGTCTCTATCGCTAATCTACCTGGCGAATAGGAGATACTGAAGCATGGCTTTCGACCCCCCGAGTCGAGACCGCTCCGACATCCTTCGCCTCGTGCGAGGTGAGAAGCTGAGCGCGATCGAACGCATCGCCGTCCTGGCGGTGGTCGGCATCATCGTCCTTCTCGACGTCATAGGCCTGTTTCTCCCCCCAGGGGTGGACCCCCTGGCGGCAGCGGTCAGCATCGCATCCACGGGATTGCTGGCCTTGTATCTCTGGTCGCCCCTCATCGCAAGTTGCGTCACCGCAGCTGTCTTCGCGGTGTCCTTCGTCTCCGGAACGGAGACCCAGGTGCTGACGGTCGCCGCATTCGCGGCCGGCCTGATCATGCGACTGGGCTGGACGTCGCTGATCCTCTCCTACGCCGGAGTCTTCCTCCTCGCGTCCGCCGTCGTGGCGTACGCCGAGACGGAGGATCCGGTCAACGTCGGCATCTACCTCATCCTCGCGGTCGTCTCGGGCGCGGTCGGCTACGCACTGCGTCTGGCCTTCGCCCGAGGCCGCAGACTCGAGGTCGAGCTCGCCGAGAAGGCGGAGCAGGAACGTCAGGCAGTCCTCGCCGAGAGGCGATGGATCGCCGGTGAACTGCACGACAGCATCGCGCACCACCTGACCGTCGTCTCGCTGCACGTGCAGATGCTCGACGACGACACGGCGAGCGCGTCTTCCCAGGAAGCCATCCGCATCGCCGCCCGCAAGGCCATGACCGATCTCCGGTTCGTGATCGACCTCGCCGACGACGGCCCCCGTGCGTCCGGCATGCCGGCCGGCGACCTCGCCGCCTCGATCGAGGAGGCCGCAGAGGAGTTCGAGTCCGCCGGCCACACCGTGCGCGTCGACGGCGACCCCGCCGACGAGCGCATCCCCCGCGCCGCGGAGATCATCCTCGCGCGCATCATGCGGGAATCCGCGACGAACGCCCTGAAGTACGCCGGTCGCGGCGAGATCGCGATCGACCTCGACGTGAGCGACGACTCGGCCGCCCTCACCGTGAGCAGTCCCCTCTCCGCCACTCCCCGCCGGGAGCTCTCGTCGAGCCGCACCGGGATCGGACGCATGGCCGAGCGCGTCCTGGGTGCGAGCGGAACGTTCGACGCCGGAGAGATCGACGGCCGCTGGGTCGTCTCCGCGCAGCTCCCCATCGCTCGCAGTTGACGGAGGCTCGCTCGCAGCGCCCCGGACAGCGTCCGCCGCACCCGAATCTGCGCGGAAACGAGCGGATAACGCGGAAATACTAGCCAAAGGTCTAGGTCAGGTCTCGACTCAAGACCGTGTTCCATGGTGTATCCCGGCGCTTACATTGGTATCACCCCAGAAATAGCGCATCCCCAGCGCTGTGATCGCGAGCGCGGTCTTTGGAATCTGATCCCCATCGCGCTCGCGATCGGCTTCTCTCAGAAACGAGAGGATGCGATCGCCCGGAGGCTCATCCTCCGACGGCGCGCATGTAGTGGCCGTCCGTCGATATGCCGGATGCCGCCACGGTGAAGCGCACGACCTCGCTGAGGTACCGGTCCTCCGAGGCCTCGAAGATCCGACCGTTCGCGTCGCGCGAGGTCCGGCTCAGTCGCAGGATAGGCGTCCCCTGCGGCACCCGGAGGAGCGTCGCGTCCTGCTCGTCCGCCGCGACCGCATCGATCTGATGCTGGAGTCCGACGATCGGATGTCCCACCGATGCCAGGTACTCCGTGATCGAGACCTCGTCCGGGTCGATCTCGAACAGGCGCCGCCCTGCGGCCTCGGTGAAGAAGAGGCGCTCGAGCATCGTCGGACGTCCGTCCAGAAGGCGGAGGCGCACGACCCCCACGATCGTGTCGTCGGGGGAGACCCCGAGGGCCTCGGCGCGGTCGCCCGCCCGCCGCAGGCTGAGCTCCTGGGTCTGCGCACCGGGAGTCACGCCGAGCTCTCGCGCCCAGCGCGTGAAGGGCACCGACACGTCGACGGCCTGGCTCGCCTTGACGGCGACGACCCGCGCCGGCCGTCCTCGCCCGGTCTCGATGAGTCCCTCGCCGCGGAGGGCCGCGAGGGCGTTCCGGATCGGCCCTCTCGAGGTGCGCCACCGTTCGGCGAGCTCGGACTCCGTCGGCACGTCGTCACCGGGACGCAGGACGCCGCCGAGGATCTGCTGCCTCAGCTCGTCGGCGATCTGGGTGTATACAGCTTCTGCCACATAGGCATACTACTTGGCGCGGCATCCGTCGAGCCAGCGTTCTGAGACCGTTCATCCCGACGAATCCCGGGTGAACGGCGCCTGAACTCTTCCAAGTTAGGTACATATCTCCGTCGAGCGAGTGTCAGAGTGGCATGTGGATCACCTCCCTCACCCTGAAAGGTCCTCATGAAGCTCCGCGCTCTCCCCGTCCTCGCCGGCGCCGCGATCCTCGCGCTCGGCCTCGCCGCCTGCTCCGGTTCCGCAGAGGCCACCGGCAACGCCGGTGCTGAGGACACGTCCTCCGGCAGCGGCTTCGCCGTCGATGAGAACACCCTCGTCTTCGGCGTCGTCCCCGACTCGGTGGACACCGAGACCAACTACCAGCCGCTCATGGACTACATCGCCGAGATCTCCGGCAAGACCGTCGAGTACCACGAGTCCACCGACTACGCCGCGCTCATCGAGGCAGCCGTCGCCGGCAAGGTCGACGTCGCGTCCTTCTCCGGCTTCACGTACGTCACCGCCACCAACAACGGCGCGAAGCTGACCCCGATCTCCTCGATCGTGACCGAGGAGGGCCAGGAGCCCGGCTACTACTCGCAGGCGATCGTCCCCGCCGACAGCGACATCGACAGCATCGAGGACTTCGCCGGCAAGAAGGTCTGCTTCGTCGACCCGTCGTCCACGTCGGGCTACCTCTTCCCCTCCTACAACCTGCTCGAGGCGGGCGTCGACCCGAAGACCGACATCACCCCGGTCTTCGCGGGCAAGCACGACGTCAGCGTGCAGAAGGTCGGCGAAGGCGTCGAGTGCGAGGTCGGGTTCGCCGAGGACTCCGAGGTCGAGAAGTCGGATGCCGTGAAGGTCATCGACGAGACCATGGTGCCCGGTGCGCCGCTCGTCTACTCGTCGACGCTGCCCGACGACGTGTCGTCGGCACTCATCGACGGCCTCGCCGAGATCACGATCGACGACATCATCGCGGCCGGCATCGACAGCGCCGACACCGACTCGTTCCGCAGCGTCTTCTACGCGACCAAGCCGGTCGACGACGCGTACTACGACCTCATCCGCGACATCTGCAAGGAGACCGAGGCGGAGCAGTGCAAGGCCTGACGAAGGCCCACTGACCCCACGGTCCCCGAGCGCCCTTCGCCTCTCACCGGGTGAAGGGCGCTCACCCGCAGAGACTCTGCACGACACCACCCCGAGCACGACCTTCCAGGAGAGAGACCTGACATGAACGCGGCAGCCGATGCCCTGATCCGCCTCGACGGCGTGACCAAGACCTTCGGGTCGACCACCGCACTGAAGGGCGCCTCGCTGCAGGTCGCGCGCGGCGAGATCGTCGTGCTGCTGGGCCTCTCCGGATCCGGCAAGTCGACCCTCCTGCGGCACCTCGACGGCCTGGAGGTTCCGACGTCCGGGTCGGTCGAGGTGCTCGGCCAGCAGGTCCCGGCCCTCAAGGGCAAGGCTCTGCGCTCGCTGCGCAGCCGCGTGGGCTTCATCTTCCAGCAGTTCGAGCTCGTTCCCTCGCTGACGGTGCTCGAGAACGTCCTCACCGGCTCGCTCTCGTCGGTCACCGGCCCCCGCCTCGGACTCTGGGGCTACGCGAGGTCGTCGAAGCTGCGCGCCCTCGAGCACCTCGATCGCGTCGGGCTCCTCGATCGCGCCTACCAGCGCAGCGACACGCTCTCCGGCGGTCAGCAGCAGCGCGTCGCCATCGCCCGCGCACTCATGCAGAAGCCCGACATCCTGCTCGCCGACGAGCCGGTCGCCTCGCTCGACCCCGAGTCCAGCGACCAGGTCATGGCGCTCATCCGCGAGATCGCGGCCGACGAGGGCCTGACCGTGGTCTGCAGCCTGCACCAGGTCGACCTCGCGATCTCGTGGGCCGACCGCATCGTCGGCCTCCGGCACGGCGAGGTCGTGCTCGACACGCCGACGACCGACCTCACCAAGGCGGAGGTCATGGAGATCTACGGCCGGGTCGCGACGTCGACCGCCGAGATCCAGGCCGTCGAGCTCGAACTCGCGGTGAGCGCGGCCGACGTCGCCCCCGACGCGGCGCCGGTCCCGTGACGCTCCTCGAGGCACCCGCGGGCCGCGCCCCGCAGGGCAGGGGCGCCGATGTGGGGGCGCGCGCGCCGAAGCGCCCCGTCCCGCCCGAGCGCATCGCGGCATCGCTGACGCTCGTCGCCCTCGTCGTGCTCGGTGTGCTCGCCGTCAACGAGGTGGGCATCTCGATCCCCGCGATGGTGCAGAGCTGGGGCAACGCCGAGAACTTCATCGCCCGGGTGGGTGGCCTGTCGTTCCCCGAGCCCGGCGACCTGGCCTGGCTGATCGCCCTCACGGTCGGGCTCGTTCTCGTCGGCACCCTGCTCGCGGCGGTGCTGTCGGTGCCGATCGCCTACCTCGCGGCGGCCAACACCACGCCCGGCACCGGATGGCGCGCCGCCGCCCGGTTCGTCGGGGTGCTGACCCGTGCGCTCCCCGACGTGGTGCTCGCCATGGCCTTCGTGCTCATGTTCTCGCTCGGCACCCTCCCCGGCATCCTCGCGATCGGCATCCACTCGATCGGGATGATCTCGAAGATGTTCGCCGACGCGATCGAGCAGATCGACGAGGGGCCCCGACTCGCGATCCGTGCCGCCGGCGGATCGAAGCTGCAGGAGTTCACCTCCGGCATCCTGCCGCAGGTGCTGCCCAGCTGGGTCGCCACCGTGCTGCACCGCAACGACATCAACCTGCGCGGCAGTGTCGTGCTCGGCTACGTCGGCGTCGCGGGGCTCGGCCTCGAGATGTCCTACGCGTTCAAGGCGCTGAACTACGGCAAGGGCCTGGGCATCGCGCTCGTCATCTTCATCCTGTGCATCGCGATGGAGGTCGTCTCCAGCATGGTGCGCGGCGCCATGCTCGGCACGCAGAAGCACACCCGCTCGTGGATCGACCGCATCCTCCACCCCCGTCTGCAGGATGCCGGCGCGGCGCCCGCCGGGCACGCCGACCGCCCCGCCTGGGCGGCCACACCGCAGACCGCCGTGCGCCGCCCGTGGACGGCCGAGCGCGTGCGCACCGCCATCGGCGGCGTCGTCGCCGTGCTCGTCGTGGTCGGCAGCGTCGTCGTCAGCCAGATCAACTGGGGCGACTTCTTCACCTTCTGGGCCAAGCTGCCCGAGGTCGCGGCGAGGTTCTGGCCGCCGTCCTTCGGCAGCTACGACGCAGCCGTGATGGTCTCCGCCATGGTCGACACGGTGGCGATCGCCCTCGCGGCGACCGTGCTCACCCTGCTGCCCTCGCTGCTGCTCGGATCGCTGGCCGCGAGCAACGTCGCGCCGAACTCCGGCATCCGCGGCGCCGCACGCTTCCTGCTCGTCGGCATCCGCGGCATCCCCGAGCTGATCCTCGCGATCGTGCTCGTGGTGATCACCGGACTCGGCGCGCAGGCGGGAGTGATCGCGCTGGCGATCGGCGGCATCGGACTGCTCGGCAAGCTCATCGCCGACTCGTTCGAGGAGGTCGATCGCGGGCCGGAGCGCGCCCTCAGGGCGGTGGGCGCCACGCGCCTGCAGACCTACGCCTCGGCCACCGTGCCGCAGGGGATGCAGGCCCTGATCGGTCACAGCTTCTACATGTTCGACACGAACATCCGCGCGGCGACCATCCTCGGCATCGTCGGCGGCGGCGGGGTCGGCTACTACCTGCTGAACGCCAGCCAGGGCTCGCGGTACGAGACGGTCACGGCGATCGTGCTGATGATCCTCGTCACCGTCCTGGTGGTCGAGGGGCTCGCGATGTGGATGAGGAAGGTGTTCCGGTGAGCGACACCGCTGACCTCGTCGTCGTCGGATCTGGCATCGTCGGCCTCGGCGCCGCCTACGCGGCTGTGCGCCGCGGACTGAGCGTCATCGTCGTCGACCGCACCGACGCACCCGTCGGGGCGACGATCCGCAACTTCGGGCACCTCTGCATCGGGGCGCAGGGCGGCGATGCGCGGCGGTACGCCGATGCGTCGCGCGAGCTGTGGCTCCGGCTGGCGCGCGACGCCGGGTTCTGGCTCCGCGAGTCGGGCACGCTCGTCGCGGCCCGCCACGACGACGAGCTGGCGGTGCTCGCACAGGCGTCCGTCGACGGCGGCATCCGGATGCTGGATGCGGACGAGCTGCTCCGCCTCGCCCCGCTGCGCGCGGAGGGGCTCGTGGGCGGTGCGCACATCGAGACCGACCTGCAGACCGATCCGCGCTCGGCGGCCGGCGCGATCGTCCGCCATCTGGCCGAGTCCGGCGTCGAGTTCCGCTTCCGCACCGCCGTCACGGCGGTGGAGCGGGGCCGGGTGCAGACGACGCGGGGACCGATCGGCGCGGGCGCGATCGTCGTGGCGACGGGGCACGACATCGACCAGCTCCTGCCGGGCGTCGCAGAGGAGGCGGGGGTCGTGCGCTGCGCGCTCGACATGATGCGCGCCGCCGTGACGCTCCGGCATCCGCTGTCCGCCCCGCTGCTCACCGGGTGGTCCCTCGTGCGCTACGGCCGATTCGCGGACTCGTCGTCCGCGGCCGTGCTGCGCGAGCGGCTGCACGGGGAGCGTCCCGATCTGGCGGCGCTCGACCTGAATCAGATGTACACGCAGCTGCCGGACGGCACGCTCATCATCGGCGATTCGCACACGGCGGCGGTCTCGCCCGCGCCGTTCCAGCCCGAGGCCGCGTTCACCGCGTTCCTCGCCGAGGCTGAGGCGCTGTTCGAGATGCCGGCGCCGCGCGTGCTCGAGCGCTGGCAGGGCGTCTACGCCACGGCGCCGCAGGACTTCCTCATCGATCGGGTCGACGAGGGGGTGCTGGTGCTCGCCGCGACCACCGGCATCGGAATGACGACGGGGCTGGGGCTCGCCGAGGAGAATCTCACCGCCGCCTTCGGGTGGACACCCGCGATGGAAGGAACATCATGACCGCTGCACTCGAGATCACCAGGACCGAGCTGGTGGTGCTGGACATGGCCGGCACCACCGTGGTCGACGACGGCATCGTCGAACAGGCCTTCCAGCGGGCGGCGGAGCGCACCGGCGTCGCCGAGCGGATGCCGTGGGACGACGCGCTCGACTACGTGCGGGTCACCATGGGCCAGTCCAAGATCGACGTCTTCACGCACCTCGCGGGCGGGGACCGGGAGGCGGCGGCGCGTGCGACCGCCGCGTTCGAGGGCGCCTACGCCGAGATCGTCGACGAGCAGGGGGTCACCGCGATCCCCGGAGCGGCCGACGCCATCCGCGAGCTGAAGGACGCCGGCCTCTCGGTGGTGCTCACGACCGGGTTCGCCCCCGTGACGCGCGATGCGCTTCTCGACGGCCTCGGCTGGCGCGGACTCGTCGACCTGGCGCTCTCGCCCGTCGACGCCGGTCGCGGTCGCCCCGCGCCGGACCTCGTGCTCACCGCCGTCCTGCGCACCGGGACCTCGGCGGTCTCCGCCGTTGCGGTGGTCGGCGACACCGTCAGCGACGTGGAATCGGGCCGCCGGGCCGGCGCGGGCTTCGTGGCCGGCGTCCTCACGGGAGCGCACGACCGCGACGCGTTGACCGCAGCGGGAGCGGATGCGGTGCTCGCCGACGTCGCGGCGCTGCGCGGCGCCCTCGCCGAGCGCGACCTGCTGCCCCTCGTCGCCACCACCTGAGGCGGTGCGACATGGGCACTGTGCTGGTGCGTCCCCCCGGTCATCGCCGCGACGTCGCGCTGCGGCCTGCGGCTGTGGCCATGGTGTGGATCGGCGAAGGACACCCCCACGAGATGATCGCGGTCCCGGGCGTGGCCCTGGGCGATCGCGACATCCTCGTGGCGGTGGAGATGTCGACCATCTGCGGCTCCGACGTGCACACCGTGCACGGGCGGCGCTCCGCGCCCGTGCCTCTCGTGCTCGGCCATGAGTGCGTGGGGCGCGTGATCGCCACCGGCGACTGCGGCGCGGAGGCGGTCGACGGCTCGCCGCTGCGCATCGGCGACCGGGTGGTGTGGTCGGTGACGATCTCGTGCGGCTCCTGCGACCGGTGCGTCCGGGGTCTCACGCAGAAGTGCCGGACGCTGGGCAAGTACGGCCACGACCGCATCGGCGTCCACGGCGACCTCACCGGCGCCTTCGGGAGCCACGTGCAGGTGCGCGCCGGGACCGCCGTCGTGCGGGTGCCGGAGTCGCTGCCCGCCTCGGTGCTCGCGCCGGCGTCGTGCGCGACTGCGACGGCGTGGGCGGCGGTCGCGCGCGCGGCCCGCGACCAGGACCTCGACGGCGCCGCGGTGCGCGTGCACGGTGCCGGGCTCGTGGGGCTCACGGCCGCCGCGATCGCCGCGGATCTCGGCGCGGCGGTCGAGGTGCTCGACCCCAATCCGACGCGTACGGCGCTCGCGTCGCGCTTCGGCGCGGCACCTCTCGACCGCGAGCCGGACGTCGTCATCGAGGCCTCGGGGCACGCGGTGGCGGATGCTGTCGCGGGGGTCGCCACGGGAGGGACCGTCGTGCTCGTCGGCAGCGTGTTCCCGGCCGATCCCGTGCCTCTCGACGCGGAGGACATCGTGCGCCGGCTCGTCACCGTGACCGGAGTGCACAACTACACGGGACAGGAGCTCGCCGAGGCCGTGGCGTTCCTCGCCGGGCGCGGCAGGGCATACCCGTTCGCCGACGCCGTCGGAGAGGTCCGTCAGCTGACGGCGATCGACGACGCGATCGCCGCGGCATCCGTCGCCGACGCGCCGCTGCGGATCGGACTCGTCCCGAGCCGCTGACGGGTCGGTCGGGGTCGTCGGGCCGCGCTCGGTGGGGGCCGTCGGGCCGCGCTCAGTCCGGGGACGACGCGGTGCCGACGCGGCGGGGCCCTGGCTGGCGCAGACCCTCCGCATGGAATGCGAGGAGCCTGGTCGCGGTGTCGACCGTCTCGTCGAGGATCTGCTGAGGGTCGCCCTCGAGCGCCAGCATCCGGTGTCCGATGCCCTCGGTCGACGCCCAGCCGACGTAGACGGTGCCGGCCGCGTGCCCGCCGTCGCCACCGGGACCGCCCACGCCCGTCGTCGAGACGCACAGATCGGCGTCGAACAGCCGCCGTGCTCCGTCCGCGAGCTGCTCGGCGCATTCGGCCGAGACGGGGTCCGTGCCGGGAGTGAGGCCGAGCAGCCGCTCCTTGATGTCCGTGAAGTACGCCACGACGCCGCCGGCGAACCACTCGCCCGCGCTCTCGCCGGCGCCGATCGTGTTCGCCAGACGTCCCGAGGTGAGGGACTCGACCACGCACACGCGCAGTCCGCGCTCGCGGGCGACCTCGCTCAGGCGCTCCAGCTCTCGATCGATCGTCATCGTCTCTCCCTCGTCGTGGACGGCGTGCTGTCCGGGCGTCCTCACCGGCTCCCCAGTGACCGTAGAGGCGGCCGCGGGCACGGAACACGGGGATTGACAACCCGCGGTGCTCTCGTCAAGCCCCTCGATCCCCCCACCGCCGAGCGGGACTGTGAGGCCACAGCAAGTGAACGGAGGTACCTCGTGTCCATGCAGGGGAGCGAGAAGGAGGGCGCCCGCGACACCGTCGGCATGCGCGCCGTGTTCTGGATCTGGGCCGGTCTGATCGCCTCAGGCCTCGTCGTGATGATCGTCACCCCGCTGGCAGGTCGATGATCATGCGCAGAGCAGTTCGCGACAACGGCCTCAGCATCTTCTTCCTGGCGCTCTTCGTGCTCGCGCTGGTGGGGCAGTCGATCGCCGGGTTCCTCCGCAACGGCGCCGAGCTGGCGAATCACGGCCAGCCCCCGATCGGATTCGGCGAGTTCGTGACGTCGTCGGACTTCCTCGTCGACGTCGCGGAGAACTGGCAGTCCGAGTTCCTGCAGTTCTTCCTGTTCATCGCCGCGACCATCTGGCTGATCCAGCGGGGCTCCCCGGAGTCCAAGAAGCCCGGTGACGAGGGGCCCGGCTCCGACGCGGATCAGCGCGTCGGCAGTCACGCGCGGCGCGACTCCCCGCGCTGGGCTCGGGCGGGGGGCGTGCGCGCGACGATCTACGGGAACTCGCTGCTGACGGTCATGGGCGTGATCTTCCTGCTGTCCTGGCTCGCTCAGTCGCTGGCGGGCACCGTCGTGATGAACGAGGAGAACGCCATGCACGGCGCCGCCGCCATCACGTGGCTGGACTACATCTTGTCGTCGGACTTCTGGGACCGCACGCTGCAGAACTGGCAGTCCGAGTTCCTGGCGGTCGGCACCATGGTGGCCTTCTCGATCTACCTGCGGCAGCGCGGATCAGCCGAGTCGAAGCCGGTCGGCGTGCCGCATCACGTCTCGTCGGCGGAGTCCGAGTGAGTCGGCGCGTCGGTGTGCACCGAGGCCTCCTCGGAGTAGTCGGGGTGCGGCGGCTGCAGGGGCTGGTCGGAGTACTCGCCGCCGAGGCGACCGCCGTACGGGCGTCCGTGATCGGCGTACTCGTCCCGCGCGAACACCAGCTCCCACGGGCCGACGGTGAAGCTCGCGCCGGTGCGCAGCGTCTGGCTGTGGTCGCCCGGATGCGTCGCCGTGGCGTCCGGGTTCGAGTTCATCTCCCCGGCGCCGTGGAGCTCGAGGACGTACTCGTCGCGGTCGTCATGCGTGATGGTCGCGTGCACCGGGTCGGAGTCGGCGAGCCGGAGCTCGTTGTCGGCGGCCGAGCCGATCCGCACGACATCCGCCTCGAGAGCGAACTCGGCGCGCTCGCCGTCGCGCCGGACGCGCAGCCGGGGGTTGCCGGCGCCGAACTCCGCGTGGGTCGTGGTGGGGACGTAGCCCTCGTCGGGGCGGTCGTCGATGTGGCGTGCGTTCATGGTCAGGCCTCCTCGCAGTCTGCTCCCACCGTAGGCCTGGCGCCCGATCGTCGCGAGGGGGTTGACTTCACTGCGCCGCCTCCCTGATCGCATCCGCATCGTCGTCCGACACGTGGCCGTCGGCGCCCGCCGGCGGGACCATGTCCTCGGGGACCAGGGTGATGCCGCCGGTGCTGTTGGCCGAGTTGGCCATCGCCGCGATCCATTCCGGACGCAGCTCGACCGGCTCGGCCTCGTCGAAGATGAAGCGCAGCGGGATGGACGGGTGCAGCCAGATGGTGGTGCGACCGTGATCCTGACCCTCCGGGTGCCGCCAGCTCAGGGTGAAGCTCTCGTTGCGTCGGAGCTTGGTGGCGATCACCACCTTGAGGTGCGCGAGCGCGCGATCTTCGATCGGGATCGGGTTGTCCGCACCGTCGTAATAGATCATTCCCATAGGATCGACGCTACGCCGATGATGACGGCGCCGACAGCCGTTGTCGGGCGGCGTGCGTGACGGAAGAACAGCAGAGGAGAGGCCTTCATGGGCAAGTTCATCTACGAGGGCAGCGTGAAGAGCGAGATCGAGGACCGCGCTCTCACGCACCTGCAGCTCGTGATCACGGCCAAGCTGCGTCGCGCGGAGCCGTTCCCCTTCAGCTGGCGCGAGGACGCCAGCGTCGGCGGCGGACGCACCACGGTGTGGATCCAGCCCGGCAGCTCGCTCGTCTTCAAGTACTTCGGGAGCCGTCAGCCCTCCATCAACCGCGCCTGGATCGAGGCGCTCGCGTTCACCGCGAACTCGCCGAGCGGCCTCTATCTCGTGCCGGAGCCGCAGGAGACCCCCGGCGCAGGCGGCGCAGCCTCGGAGACGTCGGCTCCGCCCCTCTGACCCGGCCGTTCGCGGCGTTCCCTGTCAACCCCCTCCCGAGGGGTCGGCACGGCGGCGAGTCTCGACGGATCACCGACCCGCGATCCAGGAACGAGGAGACCCCATGGCCGAGAACGCCCCCGACCCCCGCACCCAGCACACGGACGACGAGTTCCCCGCGCAGGAGCAGAATCAGCCGGGCCTGACCGAGGAGATGCGGCCGGAGCCCGACCACGGCGAACAGAGCTACGTCGGACGCGGACGGCTCGAGGGCCGTCGCGCGCTCATCACGGGAGGCGATTCCGGGATCGGGCGAGCGGTCGCGATCGCCTTCGCGCGTGAGGGTGCGGACGTCGCCATCGTGCACATGCCCGAGGAGCAGCAGGATGCGGACGAGACTCTCGCCCTGATCCGCGCGGAGGGACGCCAGGCGCTCGGTCTCGCCGGCGACGTGCGCGACGAGGCTTTCGCGACGGACATCGTGGCGCAGACGCGCAGCGCGTTCGGCGGCCTCGACGTGCTGGTGCTGAACGCCGCGTACCAGCACGACATCGACGGCTTCGAGAACCTCGAGACCGAGCGCATGCGGCGGGTGTTCGAGACCAACCTGTTCGGACTCGTGTACACCGCGCGTGCGGCGTACGCCGACCTCGAGCCCGGGGCGAGCATCATCGTGACCTCCTCGGTGCAGTCGGCCTCGCCCTCGCCCGGCCTCATCGACTACGCGATGACGAAGGCCGCGCAGGTCGCCTTCGTGTCGGCGCTCGCGGAGGAGGCGGGGGAGCGCGGCATCCGCGTGAACGCCGTGGCCCCTGGACCCATCTGGACGCCGCTGATCCCGGCGACCGGGTGGGAGGCCGAGCGCGTGCAGACCTTCGGGCAGGACACCCCGCTCGGGCGTGCCGGGCAGCCCGCCGAGCTCGCCGGAGCCTACGTCTATCTGGCGTCGGCGGAGTCGTCGTACACCTCGGGCAGCGTCCTCGCCGTCACCGGCGGCAAGCACCTGTGAGCTGAAGGCGGGCTCCGGGAGTCCCCGGAGCCCGCCTCCCGGCGACGTCATCCGCGGCGAGCGACCACTGCGTGCTCCGGCAGCGGATACCGGCGCCGCAGCAGCACGCGCTGCACGAGCGTCCACACGACGGTGACCGTGAGGTACAGCGCCGCGGCGAGCGGGACGAACGCGGCGAACACGGCGGTCAGGTAGTGGAGCGCTCCGGTGATCCGCAGCATCGTCGGAGAGCTCAGCGGGGAGTCGTCGTCGCCGACCACCGGTCGGAACACGCGCCGCGTGATCTCGGCCACGGCGATCATGACGGCGATGAGCGCTCCGAACACGAGAAGCGTCTCCGCAGACGCCGAGCCGCCGAACACGGCCGAGACGAGGCTGGTGCCCAGCGGCGCCCCGAAGAGGTCGTGCGCGAGCAGGGCGTTCGGGTGGCCGGCGATCTCGGGGCGGATGAACAGCGTGTACAGGATGCCGACGACAGGCGCCTGCGCCAGCACCGGCAGCATCCCGGCGAAGGGCGACGTGTTCTCACTGCGATACAGCTCGAGCATCTCCTTCTGCAGGCGCTCGGGGTTCTTCCTGTGGCGACGCTGCAGCTCGCGCAGGCGTGGGGCGAGACGCGCTCTGGTCTGCTCGGCCCGCGCCTGCGAGACCCCGACCGGGATCAGGGCGGCGCGGACTGCCAGCGTCACGAGCACGACCGCGAGAGCGGCGGCGGATGCTCCGGCGATGGGCTCGACGAGATCGGCGAGTCCGGCGAGGGCGCCGTAGGCGGCGTCGAGGAGGGCAGTGAGAGGAGGGAAGGCGAAGATGTCCATGGGGTCCGTTCGTGGTGTCGGGAAGGGTCGGCGAAGCCGCGCGATCCGCACCCGAGAACGGGGGGACTACGCGGAGACGGCGACTCCCGGCGCCCGAGGACGCGGATGGCCGGCGGCGTCAGGATCGCTCTGCGCGAGCAGGGCCGAGACGTCGATCGCCCGGAGCGGATGCGGCGAGGTGCCCCCGCTCGACGGCGCCGGGCTCAGCACGAGGGCGAGCGTGAGGACCGTGAGCGCGACCAGCGCGATCGCGACGCCGAGTGCGGTGGCATCGGGCAGGGTCACGAGGCCGAGAGCGGCCGCGACGAAGCCGAGCATCCGCTCGAACCACTCGCTCATGTGCGCCTCCCTCGGGGCGAGCGTAGCACCGGGGGCTGGACCGGGACTCGGCGGTCGTCCGGCCCCCGGCCCTCGCGGCGGGCGTAGCCTCGGATCATGACTGACCTGCGTGCCCTGTTCGGCATCGAGCATCCTGTCGTCCTCGGACCGTTCGGCGGCCTCTCCTCGGTCGCGCTCACGGCGGCCGTGAGCGAGGCGGGAGGGCTGGGCGGATACGGTCTGTACGGCTATGACGGCGACCGCATCCGCACCACGATCGCGGCCCTTCGTGAGGCGACGGCGCGACCGTTCGCCGTGAACCTCTGGCTGCCTCGCGGCGACGAGGTGGAGCCCAATCCACAGCACAGCGTCTTCGCGCAGGCGCTCCAGCCGTTCTACGAGGCGGTCGGTGTGCCGGTGCCCCCGCGCCCCGACCGCTATCTGCCGCCTCTCGACGAGCAGCTCGACGCGGTCTGGGAGGCCGCGCCGCCCGTGCTCAGCGTCGTGTTCGGCGTGCCGGGGTCCGAGATCATGGACGAGGCGCGCCGCCGCGGCATCCGGGTCGTGGGCACCGCCACCACCGTGGCGGAGGCCGTCGCCCTCGACGAGGCGGGGGTCGATGCGATCGTCGCGACCGGACTCGAGGCGGGCGGGCACCGCGTGTCGTTCCTGCGACCGGCCGAGGAGTCCCTGGTCGGCTCGGTCGCACTCGTTCCCCAGGTGGTGGATGCCGTCGGCGTGCCCGTGATCGCCGCGGGCGGGATCGCCGACCGGCGCGGCGTCGCCGCCGCTTTCGCGCTCGGAGCGTCGGGCGTGCAGGTCGGCACCGCGTTCCTCGCGACCGAGGAGTCGGCGACGACCGACGGGCATCGCGATGCGATCCGCTCCACGGCGGCGGACGGCACCGTGCTCACGCGCGCGATGAGCGGCCGCCTGGCACGCGGAGCGCGCAACCGTGCGGTGCGGGCCATCGAGGCGAGCGGCACGATCGCGCCGTTCCCCATGCAGAACTGGCTCACCGGGAGGTTCCGCGCCGCGGCCGTCGAGCAGGGGCTCGGCGAGCTGCAGTCGCTGTGGATGGGGCAGGCGGCGTCGCTGGCACGCCACCGCACCGCCGCGGAGGTCTTCGCGGAGCTGCGGGCGGGCGTGCCGGAAGCCCGCTAGCCGCGGGCGCGCGCCCGCAGGGGCGACTAGAGGATGACGGTCGACCGGCCGTGCACGATCACGCGGTCCTCGGCATGCCACTGCACGGCGCGGGCGAGCACGAGGCGCTCGACGTCGGCCCCGCGGCGCTGCAGCTCGGCCGCGGACTCCGAGTGGGTGACCCGGGTGACGTCCTGCTCGATGATCGGCCCCTCGTCGAGGTCGGCCGTGGCGTAATGCGCGGTCGCGCCGATGAGCTTCACGCCGCGGTCCTTGGCGCGCGCGTAGGGGTTCGCGCCGATGAAGGCCGGGAGGAAGGAGTGGTGGATGTTGATGACCGGCGCGCCGAGGCCCTCGATGAACCCGTCGGTGAGGATCTGCATGTACCGGGCGAGGACGACGAGATCGACGTTGCCGCGCAGCAGCTCCAGCTGACGCTGCTCCATCGCCTCCTTGTCGCCGGACGGGATGTGCACGAACGGCACTCCGAACGAGCGCACCGCCTCGGCGAGGTCCGGGTGGTTCGAGACGACCATCGTGATGTCGATGTCGAGCTGCCCGCGCTGCGTGCGCCACAGCAGCTCCATGAGGCAGTGGTCGTACTTCGACACGAAGATGGCGACGCGCTTGCGGCGCGCGGTGTCGTGCAGCGACCACTCCATGCCGAAGCGGTCGGCCACGCCGGCGAGGTCGGCCTCGAGGGCCGGGCGCGCTGCGGAGAGTCCCGGAAGATGGATGACCGTGCGCTGGAAGAACCGTCCGCCCTCGGAATCGGTCGAGTGCTGGTCGAGCGAGATGATGTTCGCCCCGTGAGCGGCGAGCACGCCGGCGACGGCGGCGACGATGCCGGGCTGGTCGTCGCAGGCGATCAGCAGGCGGGCGGTATCGGGCTGGGGCATGGGGACTCCTCGAGGGTGTGCATCGATTCTGCCGTGGATGCGACGACCGGGCGAATCGCGACCGCCGACTCGCTACTCTGAGAGCGTGGACGCGGGCGACGTGGGACTGGTGCTCATCCCGCTGCTCGCGGTCGCGGCGCCCCTTCTCGCACGCGGCATCCGCCCCGTGGTGCGCGTGCCCATCATCGTGTTCGAGCTCGTGCTCGGCATCGTGGCCGGCCCCGCGGTGCTCGGCTGGATCGAGCCGACGGACGTCCTCGACAAGCTCAGCGACTTCGGCCTGGCCATGCTGTTCTTCGTCGCGGGGTCGGAGATCGACTTCCGCGCGGTGTCGGGACGCCCGCTCGCCCGGGCGTCTCTGGGGTGGCTGGTCGGCGCCGTGCTCGGCATCGGCGTCGGACTCCTGCTCGCGCCGGGCGAGGGCATGGTCGTCATCGGGATAGCGCTGAGCTCGACCGCGCTCGGCACACTGATGCCGGTCCTCCGGGACGCCCGCGAGCTGGACACCCCGTTCGGGCGCGCGGTCACCGCGATCGGCGCCGCAGGCGAGTTCCTCCCGCTGATCGCGATCTCCGTCTTCCTCAGCACCCGCACCACGCCCATCGCCGCGGCCGTGCTGCTCGCCTTCGTCGCGCTCGCGGCGCTGGCGGTGCTCGTCGCCCGTCGGATGCCGCACGGCCCGCTGCACGCGTTCGTGCGGCTCACGCTGCACACGTCCGAGCAGTTCGGAGTCCGCGTGGTCATGATGCTCGTCGCGGCCCTGGTGGGACTCAGCGTGCTCCTCGACCTCGACATGCTCCTCGGGGCGTTCGTCGCCGGAGCGGTGTGGCGCATCCTCATGGCGAGAGCGCCGCGGCGCGATGCCGACGCGGTGGAGAGCAAGGTCGAGGCGATCGCGTTCGGCCTGCTGGTGCCGATCTTCTTCCTGTACACCGGCGTCACCTTCGACCTCGGCGCGCTGCTGTCGTCGCAGACCGCGCTGCTCATGCTGCCCCTGTTCCTGGTGGCGCTGCTCGCGATCCGCGGATCGGCGGCGCAGCTGTCGGCGCCGTCCGGAGCGAGCCTCCGCGACCGCACGGCACTGGCGCTGCTCGCCGCCACCGGCCTGCCGATCATCGTCGCCGTCACCGCGATCGGCGTCGACCACGACATGATCGACAGCGGCATCGCGGCCGCGCTCGTCGGGGCGGGGATGCTGTCCGTGCTCGTCTTCCCCGTCGCGGGCATGATCGTCCGCGGCGACCGCGATCGTCTCGCGGCGCCGAGCGTCCGCACCGCGACCCCGGGGGAGCTGTGACCACCGCATCCGATCTGCTCGCGGCAGCCGTGCGCGACCTCGCCGGACTCCCCAAGGAGGGGCTCGGCGAGCAGCGCGACTCGCGGTGGCGCGGCACGCGCATCGTTCGCGTCGGCGAGGCCTGGCATCTCGGCGTGCTGCTGCTGACCGAGACCCACGTGCTGGCCACGTCGGAGGTGCTGCGGGCGGCGGAGCCGGGACGACGCGGCTACACCGCCGAGTCCGCGCGCGAGCGCGCCGAGCGCCGGGCGCTCGCGCTGCGCGGCGGATTCGCCGAGGGAGAGGTCGCCCATGTCGGGTGGACGGTCGTCGATGTCGAGGCCGTCGATGCCGGGGGTGCCTCGGGGCCCCTGGCGTCGATCGACGGCGTGCCGTCGGTGCGCTGGAGCACGGCGGGCGGCTGGATGCCGTTGGAGGCATACCTCCGCGAACGCGTGTCGCTTCTCCGCGGCTGACGTCGTCGGCACGTGCCCAGGCCGCGAGCACGTGCTCAGGCGCCGGCGAGTGCTCAGGCGCCGGCGAGTGCTCAGGCCGCGAACGTCTCCGCGAAGCGCCGGAGCAGCGCGGCGCCCTCGGTGACCGACGCCGAGAGCACCTGGCCCTGCACGGCGTCGAATTCCTCGGGGTCGAAGTACCCGGTCGAGCGGTAGAACGTCATCCGGTCCGCGAAGTCGCGCGGCGTCGGCTCGGGGTGGAACTGCGCGGCGTACAGATGGGTGCCCACGCGGTAGGCCTGCACGGGACACGCGGCGTTCGTCGCGAGCAGCACCGCGCCGTCCGGCACGCCGACCGCGCTCTCCTTGTGCGCCGTGAAGACGGTGAGTGCGGGCGAGCTCGGACCGAAGACCGGATCGGCGGCTCCTGCCTCGGTCGTCTCGATCACGGTGGCGCTCGCCGACTCCGGGGTGTCGGATGTCACCTCGCCGCCGAGCATGCGCGTCACGACGCCGATGCTGAAGCAGGTGAAGAACGCGGCGATGTCACGGTCTATGGCGCTCTGCGCCAGGCGCTGCAGGTCGGCCTCGACCCGCAGCTGCTCGGATGACTTGTGCGCGTCGCTGACGTTGAACGGCGAGCCGCCCACCACGACGCCCCGATAGCGGGCGAGGCGTGCCGGATCGAGGCGCTCGCTGAGCAGGTCCAGGCGGTCGACGACGTCGACGCCGAGCGCTCGACGGAACGAGGCGTGCTCGGCATCCGCTGCCCCGAGCTCGGGGCGGACGCAGACGTAGAGAAGCGAGACCACCTCGAGATTCTAACGAGCGGACGCGCGGTCTCCTGCCGCGCGCGTCATCGCGACGAGTTCGCCGTGCGCCCGCGCACGATGCCCACGAAGGTGTCGACGTCGGGTGTGGTGCGATCCCGCGGCCACGCCAGGGCGACCGTGGAGGTCGGGCCGTCGACGAGGACGCGGTGCTCGGCGTCCTTGCGGTGGTGCGCCCGCGCGAGCGACATCGGCACGACGACGATCCCCACGCCCGACGCGGCCGTCGCGATGGCCTCCTCGGTCGTGAGCAAGTCGAAGGCGGCGGGCGTCGTGCCCGGGAGGTCAGCGCCGCGCAGCGCGTCGTCGGACAGCCCGATCACGATCTCGCCGGCCAGGTCCGCGACCGTCAGCTCGTTGGCGGCGAGGAGATGCGAGTCGATCGCCGCGACGACGACCGTCGTCTCCTCGTACAGCGGGATCACGTGCAGGGCGTCGTCGTCGAGGGGCAGACGCACGAGAGCGGCGTCCACCTCGTCGAGCGCCTGTCGCTGATCCGCGACGGCGAGGGGCACGAGCTCGAGCGGCACGCGCGGCATCCTCTGCTTCCACGCGTCGATCCACTTGCCGGGGGTGGCACCGGGGATCGCGCCGAGGCGGAACGTGCGCGGCTGCTCGGGCTCGGCCTCGGGGGCGTCGAACACGACTTTGGCCGTCTTCTTCGCGGGCTTCGGCGGCGGGAACCGCTCGGCCGGCGCCGCCTTGTTCCGGCGCACCGGCCCGCCTCTGCCGGCGCGCGCCGGTCGTCGTCCCTGAGTCGCCATAGGGCAAGGGTACCTGCGGCGGGCGCGGTCTCAGGCTGCCAGCCAGAGACCCTTCGGGTTGGTCGCGATCGTCAGACCGGCGGCCACCGTCTCGTCGTCGCCGATGCGCGCACCGCGGACGATGCGGGCTCCCGCTCCGACCTCCGTGCGGACGCCGATGTGCGCGCCGTCGCCGACCGCCGCACCCTGGCCGATGTGCGCGTGCGCGTCGATGTGCGCGTTGTCGCCGATCACGGCATCCGGTTCGATCCATGCGCCGCGGGCGATGGTCGCCCCGGCGCCGACGCGTGCGCCGGGTTCGATGTAGGCGCCCGCTTCGATGTGCGCCTTCGGATGGACCTTCGCGCCGTGCGCGACGAGACCGCGACCGTTGGCGTGCTTGCGGTACCGCAGCGTGGCGCCCTGGTCGTTCTCGATGTCGACGTAGTTCTTTCCCACGATTCCTCCCGTGTTCCGGAGTTCCCCGGATATATCAACAACCACGGGCAGGGTGGATTCATTCCCGAGCATGAATGCCGGAGTGGGGTCGGCGACGGGCGACGGGCAACGGGCGGCGGATGCGAGCGGATGCGTGTCAGCGCTGGCAGACCGGACACCAGAAGGTGATCCGCTCGCGCGTCGGGTCGGCGCCCTGCTCGCCGCGCCGGATGAGCGTCCCGCAGCGCCGGCAGGGGCGGCCGGCGCGACCGTAGACCCACGTCCCCTGACCGGGCCTGTCGACGCCGGTGAAGGTGCGATGACGGCGATCGCGGTTGGCGCGGATCGTGCGCACGCCGAGGTCGAGCAGAGCGGTGACGTCGACCTCGGGCGCCGGGGTCGTCGGGAGGACCCCGCGGAGGAACAGGAGCTCGGCGGCGTACTCGTTGCCGAAGCCCGCGACGTTGCGCTGATCGAGCAGAGCGACGTGGATGCTGCGGTCGTCGGCGTGCAGCCGGCGTGCCGCCTCCTCCGCGTCCCAGTCGGGGCCGAGGGGATCCGGACCGAGGTACCCGACGAGCTGCTCCTCGTCCCGCGTCGGCACGACCTCGATCTCCGCGAGGTCGATGCCGACGGCGTCGCGTACGGCGGTGCCGACGATCGCCCGCACCTTGAAGGCCGGATGCCGCCAGCGCTCGCCCTGCCGGTACGTGAGCCAGGCGCCGTCCATGCGCAGATGGGAATGCAGTGTGCTGTCGCCGATGCGCAGCAGCAGATGCTTGCCGCGCGGAACCGACGCGACGATCGGCTGCCCGGTCAGATCGACCGTCGCGAACCGCGGCACGCGCAGGTCGAAGCGGGTCACCTCGGCGCCCACCAGCGCCTCCTCGAGTCGGCGAGCGGTGCGGAAGACGGTGTCGCCCTCGGGCATCAGGGACGCCTCTCGGGAGGGGGAGGGGGAGGGGGCGAGAGAGTCGGCGACGCCGCGGGAGCCGGCGGCGTCGTCGTGCGCGCTCGCTGCATCATGGAGCGCGCGAGCATCGTGGATCCGGCGACCGCGGCCGGCATGACCACCACTGCACCGCCCGGGATCAGGAAGCACAGCTGGGTCGCCACACCGAATCCGAGCACGCGCGCCCTGCTCGCCGAGAAGAGCGCGGCGCGGTCGAGTGGAGTGAGGTCGCGCGCGTCGAAGGCGCGTCCGGTGAGCTCGCGGGCGAGGAGCCGGCCCGTCAGGGTCACGCCGAGCACAGCCCCGACGGCGCCGCCGACGAGGGGCACGAAGCCGACGAGCAGCACCACGACGGCGACGAGGACACCGAGCAGCACGAGGCGGATGCCCTCGCCCACGGCGGACCAGAATCCGCCGCCGTCGGTCGCGGGCGCATCGCCGAGGTCGGTCTCGACCGCACGCCAGATGCGCTGGTAGAACGGGTCTCCGATCGCGAGGGCGAGGGCGCTGAAGACGGCGCTCGCCAGTGCCAGCGCCGCCACGAAGACGACGAGGCTCACCGCGCCGCGGAAGAGGCCGCGCCAGGGGTCGAGCCAGCCGTCGGCGAACGGCGTGGCCCAGTCCGAGATCGCGGGCAGCGACAGGGCCAGCGGCACGAGAGCCGCGGCGAGCAGCAGCGCGGCGATGACGGCGGGCACGAGGCCAAGGGCCATGAGGCCGGGACGGCGACGCCACGTGCCGAAACCCCGCAGCAGCATCCGGACACCCGTGAAGAACTCCCCGATCATGCGTCCAGCCTAGGAGCACAGCGAAGCGCCCTGCTCGAGGTCCTGCTCCAGGTCCTGCTCCGCGACGACGACAGCATCGGTCGCGCTGTCTAGACGACCTTGCGCAGCGTGTAGCCGCGCGGGGTGGCGACGAATCCCGCGTTCTGCAGTGCCTGGGCGAGCTCGGTGCCGTAGACGCCGTCGCCGTTCACCTTCTCGACCGTGAGGGTGTCCAGGCGGCGTGCGCGCGCGGTCTCGGCGAGGTCGGTGGCGGCGGCGCGCAGCACCTCGGCGTCGTCGGTGAAGCACAGCACGGTGCGTCCGCCGCGTTCGAGGTAGAGCACGAGCGAGCCGTCGACGAGCACGACGAGCCCGCCGGCCTTGCGCCCCGGACGGTGCGACACATCGTCGCGCCGCGGCCACCCCAGCGCCGCGCCGTACGGATTGGCGGGATCGGTGGCGGCCAGCGTGACCGCCTTCCGCGGCGGCGGGTCGGCGAGCCCGGCATAGGTGCGCAGCCGGTCGACGGTGGCGGAGGCCGCGAACTGGGCGGCGCCGAGCTTCTCGATCACGTACCCGCGTCGGCAGTGCCCGGCCTCCTCGAACCCGGCGAGCACGCGGTAGGCCTGCGCGAAGCCGCCCGGCACGCCCTCCGACTGCACCGCACCGCGCGTCACGACGCCGTAGCGGTCGAGCAGCAGGCCCGCCGTGACGGTCGCTCGACGCGCGGCATCCGTCTCGACCGTGGGCAGCAGTGACCAGCGACCGCCCGTCGACGTCGGTCGGGGAGCCGTGCGCGTGAGCGACATGCCGCGGTAGGTGCGTGCCCGCGGTGCACGTCGCGTGACGCGATGTGCCTGCGAGCCCCCGGCCAGCAGCGAGCGGATCGGCGCGAACGTGTCGTTCGTCACACGACCCGACCACGTGAGCGACCACAGCGCCTCGAGCACCGACTGCTCGTTCTCGGCGCCCGCCATCTCCTTCAGCTGTCCGGCGAAGTAGGCGCCGCCCACGCGCAGCGCCTCGAGCACCCTCGCCTCGAGCGAGTCGGCGGCGAGCTCGTCGTCGGGTTCGGGAAGAGTGAACGGCGCCAGATCGGCCGGGTGCAGCGAGACCCATCCGTCGCGGCCCGGCAGCGTGCCGTGGCCCGACCAGACGACCTCGCCGGCGGCGGTGAGCTCGTCGAGCAGGGCAGGCGAGTAGTCGCGCACCCGGGACGGCAGCACGAGCGACTCCCAGGCGCTCGCCGGGATGGGCACCCCCGCGAACTGCTCGATCACCGTCAGCACGCCGTCGATGCCCTCGAGGGGTCGACCGAGATGCTGCCAGTCCGGCAGGAACCGGGCGTAGGCCTCGGGCGACACGGGCTCGACGCTGCCGCGGATCGCCGCGAGCGACCGCATCCGCAGACGCCGCAGCACCTCGGTGTCCGACCATTCGGCGTCGGTCCCCGACCCCGACGCCTCCGGCAGGAAGAATCCGCTGGTGAGTCGACCCGCATGCTCCAGGCGCTGCAGCGTGTGGCGCGCGACCGCGGCGCCGATCCCGAAGCGCGTCGCCACGGCATCCGTCGTGAACGGCCCGTGGGTGCGCGCGTACCGGGCGATCAGGTCGCCGAGGGGGTCGGCGAGCGGCTCGAGGAACGCGACCGGGATGCCGGTCGGCAGGGCCGCGCCGAGAGCGTCACGCAGGCGGCCGGCGTCTTCGATCGCCGCGACCCTGGTGGTGCCGCCCACGGTGACCGGGATGGCGCGTCGGGCCGCGATCAGCGCCTCGAGGTGCGCGGAGGCGTCGCCCGTCTCGGGATCGAGCCGGAGCGCGACCTCGGCGGCATCCAACGGCCCGAGCATGCGCAGCAGGTCGGCCACCCCCTCGAGGCCGCGGGCCCGCCGCTCGGGGTCGAGTCGCTGCGCCTCCCGCTCGAACTGCGCGATGACCTCTGGGTCGAGGAGCTCGCGGAGCTCGACGGTGCCGAGCAGCTCGCCGAGCAGCGCCGGATCGACGCTGAGCGCCGCCGCACGACGCTCGGCGAGTGGCGAGTCGCCTTCGTACATGAACGCGCCGACGTATCCGAACAGCAGATCGCGGGCGTAGGGCGACGGCTGGGACGGCTGCGTCTCGACCAGCCGGATGCGACGGTCGGCGATCGACGTCGCGAGCCGCCGCAGCGAGGGGAGGTCGTAGACGTCCTGCAGGACCTCCCGCAGGGTCTCCAGGATCACGGGGAATGTCGGATGCCGTCGCGCCACCTCGAGCAGCTGCGCCGACCGCTGCCGCTGCTGCCACAGGGGCGTCCGTCGATTGGGATTCGTGCGCGGCATCAGCAGTGCTCTGGCCGCGCACTCGCGGAAGCGCGAGGCGAACAGGGCGGAACCGCCGACCTCCTGCGTGACCAGCTGCTCGAGCTCGTCGGGCTCGAACACGAACAGCTCGGCGCCCGGCGGCTCCGCCTCGGCATCCGGGATGCGCACGATGATGCCGTCGTCGCTCGCGACCGCGGATCCCTCGACGCCCAGGCGCTCGCGGACCCGCGCATTGATCGCCAGCGCCCAGGGCGCGTGCACCTTCATGCCGAACGGGGAATGGAGGATCACCCGCCAGTCGCCGACCTCGTCGCGACCGCGCTCGACGGTGAGGGTGCGGTCGGTCGGCAGGGTGCCGGTCGCCTCGCGCTGCTCGGTGAGGTGCGCCATGAGGTTCATCCGCGCCTGCTCGTCGAGTCCGGCCTCGATGAGCCGCTGCGCCGCCTTCTCGGGCGTCGCCGCCGACACCTCGCGGGAGAAGCGCCCGAGCGCCTCGCCGAGCTCGAACGGTCGTCCGATGCCGTCGCCGTGCCAGAACGGCACCTTGCCGGGCTGTCCGTACGCGGGGATCACGTTCACGCGGTCGTGCGTGATCTCCGCGATCCGCCAGCTCGTCGTGCCGAGCGTGAACACGTCGCCGACGCGCGACTCGTAGACCATCTCCTCGTCGAGCTCACCGACGCGCGCGCCGGTCGACTCGCCCGCGACGAAGACGCCGAAGAGCCCTCGGTCGGGGATCGTCCCTCCGCTCGTCACCGCGATGCGCTGGGCTCCGGGGCGCCCGGTGAGGGTGCCGGCGTCGCGGTCCCAGATCAGCCGCGGCCGGAGCTCGGCGAACTCGTCGGACGGGAAGCGGCCGGCCAGCAGATCGAGCGTCGCCTCGTACGCGGAGCGGGGGAGCGACTGGAACGGCGCCGAGCGGCGCACCGTCTCGAACCACTCCTCGACGCTGATCTCGCCGAGCGCGCTCGCCGCGACGGTCTGCTGGGCGAGGATGTCGAGCGGGTTGCGCGGCACCTGGATCGCCTCGATCTTGCCCGACAGCATCCGCTCGGTGACGATCGCCGTGTGCAGCACGTCGCCGCGGTGCTTGGGGAACAGCGCCGCGCGGCTGATCTCGCCCACCTGGTGACCCGCGCGTCCGACCCGCTGCAGTCCCGAGGCGGCGGACGGCGGAGCCTCGACCTGGATCACCAGGTCGACGGCGCCCATGTCGATGCCGAGCTCGAGGCTGCTCGTCGCCACGACGCAGCGTAGGACGCCGGACTTCAGCTCCTCCTCGACCTGGGCGCGCTGCTCCTTGGAGACGGAGCCGTGATGCGCCTTCGCGAGCACCGGGTCGGCGCCGGCCGTCGCCCCGGCCTGGGCCATCATGGCGGCGGGGACCGACGACTCGGGCAGGGCGACGCCGATGCGCTCCGAGTAGATCTCGTTGAGGCGGCCCGTGAGCCGCTCGGCGAGACGGCGGGAGTTCGAGAACACGATCGTCGAGTTGTTCTGCAGGATGCGGTCGACGATCGCCTCCTCCACATGCGGCCACACCGAGCCGGTCACCTCGGTGTACTCCGCATCGGCGGGCTGGCCGACCGACGACTCCGCCGTGCCGGGGGGAGGCGGCGGGTTCGTCATGTCGTCCATCGGCACCACGACGCCGAGCTCGAAGGTCTTGGAGGCGGGCGGGGCGACGATCTCGACAGGCGCCGCGCCGCCCAGGAACCGCGCGACCTCGTCGATCGGCCGCACGGTCGCCGACAGTCCGATGCGCTGGGCCGGAGCCTGCGCGCCGTGGCTGCTGCGCAGCGCGTCCAGGCGCTCGAGGCTGACGGCGAGATGGGCTCCGCGCTTGGTGGCCGCCACCGCGTGCACCTCGTCGATGATGACGGTGTGCACGTCGCGCAGTGTCTCGCCCGCGCGGCTGGTGAGCATCAGATACAGCGACTCGGGCGTCGTGATGAGGATGTCGGGCGGGTCGGAGACCAGCTTGCGCCGATCGCTCGAGGTCGTGTCGCCCGAACGCACGCCGACGGTGACGGCGGGAGCGGCGACGCCGAGACGCCGCGCGGACTGGCCGATGCCGATGAGGGGCGAGCGGAGGTTGCGCTCGACGTCGACGCCCAGGGCCTTGAGCGGCGAGATGTAGAGGATGCGCGTGCGCGAGGCATCCGGTGTGCGAGCCGGACTCTTCTTCGCGCCCCGCTTCGGCGCAGCCGGTGCGGCCTCCTCGACCGCCGCCAGCTCGGTGCGCTCCCGGAAGACGCTGTCGATCGCCCACAGGAAGGCGGACAGCGTCTTGCCCGATCCGGTCGGGGCGACGACGAGGGCGTGGCGGCCCGCCGAGATCGCCTCCCAGGCCCCCGCCTGCGCGGGAGTGGGCTCGCTGAACGCACCCGTGAACCAGTCGCGTGTGGCCGGGGTGAAGCGGTCGAGCACGCGGTGCGCGGAGCCTGTCGCAGCATCGCTCATCCCCCCATCATCACCCGGACCACGGACATCGGGTTCCGCGTTGTCCGATGCCGCGTGCATGCTGTAGGCATGGCGACGCACACGACCGACTATCTCGACACGTTCATCGAGGTCGCGGAGGACTGCCCGGCCGACCATGGGCAGGAGCCTCCGACGGGCGAGAAGCCGACGATCGCGGCGCTCCACTACCGTCTGATCGCCGAGCGCCCGTACGCGCGCACGTCCGACGACGTCGTGTTCGAGACCTACGCGCTGCGCGCCGGCATCCCCGTCGACGATGCCGACGCGCGGGCGCGGTTCTTCTCGAAGGGGCAGCCGTGCCTGCGGTCGTCTCCGCTCGGCAAGCGGTACGGGTGGGGCATCGTCCACGACGCCACGGGGCGGGTCGCCCTGGTCGCGCGCGAATCGGAGGAGTACGAGCGGCTCGCCGCCGACCCCGCCCTCGCCCACACGAGGGCGATGCGGAGCCGGCGGGCCTGACCGCCGATGCGCTCCCGCGAGGTCGTCCCCCGCGGGAGCATCCGGTCACGTGTCGCGCGATCCGGCGTCCCCGCCGGTCGGCCGTGCGATCTCGCGGAGGCCGTCGTCGGGATCGATCTCGAGCACGAGATCGAGGCCCAGGCGCGCGAGGAACGCGTCGTCGTGACTGACGACGAGAACCGCGCCCCGGTACGCCCGCAGCGCCTCGACCACCTGATCGACCGTGTCGATGTCCAGGTTGTTGGTCGGCTCGTCGAGCACCACGAGATGCGGGGCCGGGTCGGCGAGCAGCAGCTTCGCGAGGGCGGCTCGGAACCGCTCACCGCCCGACAGCGCGGACACCGGCCGGTCGGCGGCCGCTCCGCGGATGAGGAAACGGGCGAGACGGTTGCGCAGCTCCTTCTCCGGCACCTGCGGCGCGGCATCCGCGATGTTGTCGAACACGGATCGCGCGTCGTCGAGCCCGTCGACCCGCTGCGGCAGGTAGCCGATCCGGTCGGTGAGCGCTGTCGCCGCCAGCTCGGGCCGTGCAGAACTCCGGAGATCTGATGCGAGATCGCCCGCTTCGGCTCCGCTCGGCCGGAACGGCGACGGATCTCCGGAGTTGTGAACGCCACCCGAGACCAGCCGCTCGATCAGCGTCGTCTTCCCGGCGCCGTTACGACCGACCAGCGCGACGCGCTCGGGGCCCTGGACAACCCATGTCCGCTCGCCGTCGCCGAGCTCGGCGATGCGCCGCGCGCGCGAGACCTGCGGGTCGGGCAGCTCGATCTTCATCGACGCGTCCGACCGGATCCGTCGACCGGCGTCGAGGTGCGCGGCGCGGGCGGCCTCCTCCTTCGCTCCGACCTCGGTGCGCAGCCGGCCCGCGGACACCTCGGCGGCCATCCTGCGGCCGTGCGCGATGATCTTCGGCACGCGCTTCTCGATCTCCGCCTTCCTGGCCGTGCGCGCCCGGTGCGCGAGCTTGACCTCGGCCTCGATGCGCTGGCGCTTCTCCTTGCGCAGCTCCTGCTTGGCGGTCGCCTCGGCCTGCTTCGCGGCATCCTGCTCCGCGTCCAGCCACGCCCGCCACTCGGAGTACGGTCCTCCGAAGACCGAGAGCGTCTGGGCGTAGAGCTCGGCGGTGTCGTCCATGAGCTCGAGCAGCGACAGATCGTGGCTGACGACGATGAGCGTGCCCTTCCACGAGCGGACCATGTCGCCGAGCGCCCTCCTCGCGTCCCTGTCGAGATTGTTGGTGGGCTCGTCGAGCAGCGTGATCGGGGCGCGGCGCAGACGGATGCCGGCGATGGCGACGAGCACCGCCTCGCCGCCCGACAGCTCGCCGACCCTGCGGTCGAGGAACGCCGGAGCGAGGTCGGCCTCGGCCAGCGACGCCTCGGCGCGGGCCTCGATGTCCCAGTCGTCGCCGACGGCGTCGAAGTGTGCGGGATCGACGTCCCCCGCGCTGATCGCACGGACGGCGTCGAGCGCGGCGGCGACCCCGAGCAGGTCGGCGACACGACGATCGACGTCGAGCGTGAGCTGCTGCGGCAGGTAGGCGATCCCGCCCGACGCCGAGACGACTCCCGAGGTCGGGGCCAGCTCGCCGGCGATGAGACGCAGCAGGGTGGACTTGCCGGCGCCGTTGCGGCCGACCAGCCCGGTGCGCCCGGAGCCGAAGGACCCCGACACGGCGTCGAGTGCGGTGGACCCGTCGGGCCAGGTGTAGGTGAGGCGGTCGAGAACGACCGAGGAGTGGAGGGGTACGGACATGGGGTCTCCTGTCGAGTGCGAGGGTGCACTGACACCGGTCGCCCGTGATGCCCGCGAAGGGGCGCTGTCGGAAGGACAGCGGGCGGTGTCGGCCGTGGAGTCGGCGATCGTCGGGTCAGCGCGCGGGAGTATGAGCGCGGAGGCGACGGATCAGATCAAAGGACTTCCAGACACGGCGGACAGGACTCCACGACGATACCCGGGCGTGTCGGCCTGCGCAACCGCCGGGCATGTCGCATCTGCGGATCACGATGCCGCGAGGCGGTCCTGCCACTTGGCGAGGAAGGTGCGGACGTCCCCGAGCTCGTCCTCGGAGATGCTGTGCGTCAGGCCGGTGTAGACGCGTCCCGACAGCTCCGAGTGAGCGGGCAGCCACTGCGCCGTGTGCGCGACGAGGGCGGGAGGGATGACGTCGTCATGCGTGCCTCGACCCCAGAACACGGGCGGACGGCGCTCGGCCAGCAGGCCGTCGTGGGGGAGATCCCCGGCGGCGACGTATCCGCTCAGCGCCACGACCGCGTCGATGCGGTCGGGGGCGAGACGCAGCGCCCGCAGCGCGACGGCCGCGCCCTGCGAGAAGCCGAGGAGAGCGATGGCGGGCGCGTCCGGCGCGGCGTCGTCGAGCCAGCGCAGGAAGGCCTCGGCCGCTGCCGTGACCGCCTCGGCGCTGCGCCCGTCGAGACCCTCGATCGGGTACCAGGAGCGTCCGGGCATCGGCCACGGAGGGGCGAGCGGAGCGGCGACGGATGCCACGGCGAGGCCGTCGGGCAGATACGGGACCAGGCCGAAGAGGTCGTGCTCGTCGGCTCCGTATCCGTGCAGCAGCACGAGATGGGGCAGCCCGTCGCGCTCGGCGGTCGACCACCGGGTGAGTGCGCCGTCGATCCTCAGTTCCTCGCTCACGCCTTCATCCTGCCAGGGGTCGGCGACACCGTCCCTGTGGACTCGGTGTCTGTCCGAGGACGCTGCTGGTAGAAAGGACACATGGCCGTCCGCACACCTGATCCCGATCCGGAACCCGACGACGGCATCGGAGGTTTCGGCGACGCGCAGCAGCCCGCCCGCGACGCGAACCCGGGGTGGCTCAGCGAGTTCGAGCTCGAGGAGGCGCGCCGCCACCTGCCGATGCTCTACGTCGAGGCGATCCCGGTGCGCACCGACGGCTCCGGACAGGTCACCGAGCTCGGCATCCTCCTGCGCTCCACGCCCCTCGGCGAGATGACCCGCACCATCGTGTCGGGAAGGGTGCGCTTCGGGGAGACGATCCGCGACGCCCTGTTCCGCCACGTCGAGAACGATCTCGGCCCGATGGCCTTCCCGCTGCTGCCGCCGCAGCCGCTGCCGTTCACGGTCGCCGAGTACTTCCCGATCCCGGGTGTCAGTGCGTACCACGACGACCGCCAGCACGCGGTGTCGCTGGCATTCGTCGTGCCGGTGACCGGTACGTGCGAACCCCGGCAGGACGCCCTGGAGGTCACCTGGTTCTCACCGGAGGCCGCGGCGTCCGACGCCGTGGCGGCCGAGATGGAGGGCGGCCGCGGCACGCTCATCCGCCAGGCTCTCGCGAGCCTCGGACTCCTGCGCTGACCTGCGCTGCGCTGACCTGCGCTGCGCTGCGCTGACGTGGCGCGCCGGCTCAGCGGGCGGCGAGCCGCGCGAGCTCGGCGACGAACTCGTCGACGTCCGACTCCTCGGTGTCGAATCCGCACATCCAGCGCACCTCGTTGCGGGCGGCATCCCAGTCGTAGAAGCGGAACTTCTCGCGCAGGCTGTCGGCCACCCCGTCGGGGAGGGCGGCGAAGACGCCGTTCGCCTCGGTGGGCTGGGTGAAGGACACTCCGGAGATCGAGCCGTCGGCGAGGCCCGCGTCGATGGAGCCGCGCAGCCGCTGTGCCATGGCGTTGGCGTGCCGGGCGTTGCGCAGCCACAGATCGCCCTCGAGCAGGGCGATCAGCTGCGCCGACACGAAGCGCATCTTCGAGGACAGCTGCATGTTGAACTTGCGCGAGAACGACAGGCCCGTCGACGCCTCGGGGTTCAGGACGACGATCGCCTCGCCGAGCATCGCGCCGTTCTTGGTGCCGCCGAAGCTGAGCACGTCGACGCCGGCATCGCGCGTGAACGCCCGCAGCGGCAGGTCGAGCGCGGCCGCGGCGTTCGAGATGCGCGCGCCGTCGAGGTGCAGCGTCATGCCGCGCTCGTGCGCGTGATCGGCGAGCGCACGGATCTCCTCGACGGAGTAGAGGGTGCCGAGCTCGGTCGACTGGGTGATCGAGACCACCAGCGGCTGCGCACGGTGCTCGTCGCCCCAGCCCCAGGCCTCTCGGTCCACGAGCTCGGGCGTGAGCTTGCCGTCGTCGGTCGGGACGGCGAGAATCTTGAATCCGCCGATCTTCTCGGGGGCGCCGCCCTCGTCGACGTTGATGTGCGCGCTGGAGGCCGCGATCACGGCACCCCACCGCGGGAGCATCGACTGCAGGGCGGTGACGTTCGCGCCGGTGCCGTTGAACACCGGGAAGGCCTGGACGCCCTCGCCGAAGTGCTCGCGGAAGACCTCCTGCAGCCGCTCGGTGTAGGCGTCCTCGCCGTAGGCCACCTGGTGGCCGCCGTTCGCGGCGGCGATGGCCGCGAGGACCTCGGGGTGGACGCCGGAGTAGTTGTCGCTGGCGAAGCCGCGCACGGCGGGATCATGCTGGATGCTCACCGGTCAAGCCTAATCGGGCGGAGGTCTTCCGGATGTCGGAGGCCCGCCCTACCCTCGAAGGCATGGATCGCACCGCTGCGAAGACCGCCTTCGCGAACGTGCTCGTCAACACGCTCATCGCGAACGTGACGACGAGCTTCCTGTGGTTCGCTCTCACGTTCTGGGTCTACATCGAGACGCAGTCCGTGCTCGCCACCGGTGTGATCGGCGGCGCCTACATGCTGTTCATCGCCTTCTTCGCGATGATCTTCGGCACCATCGTCGACCGGCACCGCAAGCACACGGTGATGCTGCTGTCGAGCGTCATCTCGGCCGTGGCCTTCCTCGTCGCGGGCGTCCTCTACGTCTGGCAGCCGGAATCCGCCCTGCTCGACCTCGGCGCGCCGTGGTTCTGGCTCTTCTCCGTGATCATCCTGTTCGGCGGGGTCATCGAGCAGCTGCGCAACATCGCCCTGTCGACGACCGTGACGCTGCTCGTCCCCGAAGACCGCCGGGCCAATGCGAACGGCCTCGTCGGCACCGTGCAGGGTCTCGCCTTCCTCGTGACGAGCGTGTTCTCCGGCCTGTCGATCGGGTTCCTCGGCATGGGATGGACCCTCGCGATCGCCATCGGGGCGATGGTGCTGACCTTCGTCCACCTGCTCTTCATCCGCATCCCGGAGCGCACGCCCGAGCCCGACCCCGATGCGAAGAGCGCTCTCGACTTCCGCGGGAGCGTCACCGCCATCCGACTGGCGCCCGGCCTGTTCGCGCTCATCATCTTCTCGACGTTCAACAACCTCATCGGCGGCGTCTACATGGCGCTGATGGACCCGTACGGTCTCACCCTCTTCGACGCCCAGATGTGGGGATTCGCGCTCGCTTTCTCCTCCACCGGCTTCCTCATCGGCGGCGGGCTCGTGGCGAAGTTCGGACTCGGCGCGAAGCCCATGCGCACACTGCTGCTCGTCGTCATCGCCATGGGGCTGCTCGGCTCGGTGTTCATGCTGCGGGAGTGGTGGCCGCTCTACGTGCTGGGCATGTGGGCGTACATGGCCCTCGTGCCGCCGGCCGAGGCGGCCGAGCAGACGATCATCCAGAGGGTCGTGCGCTTCGACCGTCAGGGCCGCGTGTTCGGGGTGGCTGCGGCGATGGAGGCGGCCGCGGCCCCGATCACCGCGTTCCTCATCGCCCCGATCGCGGAGTTCCTGATCATCCCGTACATGGACACCGGGGCCGGACAGCGGCAGTGGGGCTGGCTGCTCGGCGAGGGGGAGGCGCGGGGCATCGCCCTGATCTGTCTGTTCGCGGGACTCATCATGGTGGTGGCGGGCACGCTGGCGTTCTTCACGAAGTCCTACCGCAAGCTCACCGACCTCTACGCGCACTCGCCGGATCAGAACCCGGACGCCGAAGATGAGACCGACGAATCACGGACGGTCGAACGGATCACGGAGGATCGGGATCCGTGGCTCCGTCGAACGTCCGAGACTCCGTGATCCGTCAGCTCTCGAGGGTGCGGATGCTGTCGTTCAGGTCGGCGGCGTCCTGATCCCACAGGGCGAGCACGGCCTGTTCGAGTGACGCCGGGTCCACGGCTTTCACCCGGAAGACGACGGATGCCGCGCGCAGCGGCGTTCCGGCATCCCGTGACGTCTTGGCAAAGCCGTGTGCGACCGCTCTCGTCCACGCCTCGCTCGCGGCCTTGACGGCCGCATAGTTCGCTCCGCCGGCGAGCGGCCGGGCGACGGCCGTCGACGACACGATCGCGAAGCGTCCGGCATCCGATGCCTGCAGCGCACGGTCGAAGGCGCGACTCGTGGCGCGCACCGCGTCGAGCGCGGGCAGCAGGGCGCCGAGGTCCTCATCGGACTGCCCGGCCAGGCCGCCTCCGCCGCGCCAGCCGCCGACGAGCGGGATCACCGCGTCGACCGGTCCCACACAGTCGGCCAGCCCGGTCATGTCGTCGAGAGAGGTCGCGTCCGCGACCTCGACCCGTGCGCCGGCCTCACGCAGCGGTGCGAGGCGGTCGACGGAGCGACCCGTCGCGATCACGGTCGCCCCCGCGGCGATGAGGGCGGTCGCCAGGGCCAGGCCCGTGGCGCTCGTGGCCCCGGCGAGGACGATCGTGCGGCCGGCGACATTCGTGCGATCGGCGACGATCGTGCGGTCGGCGACGATCGTGCGGTCAGGGCCAGTCATGCGTCAGATCCTTCCGGAACATCGCACCTTCCGCGGCCGATGCCCCTTGGAAGGGCCGCAGAAGGTGCGATCGGCCGTGCAGGCCGCACCCCGGAAATACGCACGTCTCTCAGTCGTCGGTGCCGCGGATGCCCACGGTGGACTCGATGACAGGCTTCATCTTCTTGTCGAGCGTCTCGAAGAACATCGACAGCGGGAACTCATCGTCCATCACGGCATCCGTGTAGCCCTTCGGAGCGCCCGCCAGGATCTCGTCGGACAGGCCCCGCGCCCACTGCGACGCCGGGTGCGGCGTGAGCGTGCCGCGGACCAGGTCGTAGGCGGCGAGCCAGTGGGCGACCTTCGGGCGGTCGATCGAGTGCCAGTAGAGGTCGTCGATCGCATCGCCCAGGGCGACGACGGCGTCGGGCACCGCGTCCCAGTCGAAGGCGAGGGCCGTGTCCGTCCAGTGCAGCACGCCGCGCTGGTGCAGCCACGCGAACAGCAGCTGACCGCCCACCGCGTCGTAGTTGCGCACGCGGGTGCCGGTGATGGCGAAGCGGAAGATGCGGTCGAAGATCACGGCGTACTGTACGAGACCCGCGTGGTCGTGCATCTCCTGCTCTGCCTCGGTGAGCTCCTCGCCGGCGCCGATGCGCGCGGCCAGAGCCCGCTCGATCTTCACCGACTCGCGGAACGCGGTCATGTCGCAGCGCATCTCCTCGAGCGAGTAGAGGAAGAACGGCATCCGCTGCTTGATCATGAACGGGTCGAACGGCAGGTCGCCGCGCATGTGCGTGCGGTCGTGGATGATGTCCCACATCACGAACGCACGCTCGGTGAGGGCCTGGTCGTCGAGCATCGCGGCGGCGCGCTCCGGCAGCTCGAGGTTCGTGATGGCCGCGGCGGCGCGGGTGACCCGGCGGTAGCGGGCGGCCTCACGATCCTGGAAGATCGCGCCCCACGTGAACGACGGGATCTCGCGCATCGCGACGGTCTCGGGGAACAGCACGGCCGAGTTGGTGTCGTACCCGGGCGTGAAGTCGACGAGACGCAGCGACACGAACAGCTTGTTGCCGTAGTCGCCGGCTTCGAGCGCGGCGATGAACTCCGGCCAGATCGTCTCGACGATCAGCGCCTCGACGAGGCGGTCGCTCGACCCGTTCTGCGTGTACATCGGGAACACGACCAGGTGGCGGATGCCGTCGACACGGTGCTGCTGCGGCTGGAAGGCCATGAGCGAGTCGAGGAAGTCCGGCACGCCGAAGTCCTCGGCGACCCACCGGTCGAAGTCGACGATCGACGCCGCGAGGTACTCGGCATCGTGGGGGAAGGCGGGGGCGAGGGCGCGGATCCCGGCCGTGATGGCCGCGACGAGATCGCGGGCGGCGGCGTGGTGTGCGGCATCCGGGATGGAGCCGTCCTTGATCTGCATGTCGCGGAGGGCGATCGCGGCGTCCTTGAGCTGTGCCCAGGCCGCGCTCTGCTCGGCGGTCGACGCGTCCTCGACGACCTCGGGTTCGCCGACGATGGCCTGAGAGTTCAGGAGAGGAGTGGACATGGAACCTCCGATCGCGAGATAGAGCGTAAAAATTCCGGTGTTTACGGAATCCTGACGATAATCTTACATCCATGGACGATTCTGTCGATCGAGCGATCCTGGCCGAGATCTCCCGCGACGGGCGCGCCACGCTGGCGCACCTGTCCGACACCGTCGGCCTGTCGGTCTCGGCCGTGCAGTCCCGACTTCGACGCCTCGAGACCCGCGGGGTCATCGCCGGATATCGGGCGATCCTCGATCCCGAGCAGGCCGGCACCCCGCTCTCCGCCTTCATCGAGATCACTCCGCTCGACCCCGCTCAGCCCGACAACGCACCCGAGCTGCTCGAGCACCTCACGGCGATCGAGGCGTGCCACTCGATCGCGGGGGATGCGAGCTACATGCTCTTCGTCCGGGTCGCGACCCCGCGGGCACTGGAGGAGCTGGTGCGCGACATCCGCCTCGCGGCGAACGTCAGCACGCGCACGACCGTCGTGCTGCAGACCTATTACGAGCACCGGCCGATCATCCCGATCTCGGGGGACGCCGCGGGCTGACGCGGTCTCGCCCACGCGGAGGCGGAGGGATGCGCGGTGTCGGTGGCTTCCGACATCATGATCAGAGTCATCCACCGCCGCGCGACCCCTAAGGAGAATCGATGTCCTTCCAGGCGTACCTCGACAAGGTCGAGGCTCAGACCGGTCTCACCTCTCGCCAGTCCATCGAGCGGGCCCGGGAGAAGGGCTTCGACGAGACGACGAAGTCGACCGTCGTGTTGAACTGGCTGAAAGAGGAGTACGAGCTGGGGCACGGCCACGCGCAGGCGATGGTGCACGTCATCCTCAAGGGGCCGAAGATCAGCGACAAGCACGTCGGCACCGGCGGGGCGCACGGCGACAAGTCCGACACGCTGTGGCTCGACGGCAAGGACAGCAACCCGAGCCCCTGATCGCTCCGCGCCGACTCCGCACCGACTCGGCGGGCGCGCATCGACGCCCCCAGTAGGATTCCCTCCGTGGCAGCATCGTCGAAGCGCAAGAAGAATCCGACCCGTGTGAGCGGCAATCCCGCGAAGCGGGTCAGCGGCAATCCGGCGAACACACCCGTGATCGAGGCGGGTCCTGTGACGATCGGCGACTGGATCGGCGCCGCCCGGCTGCGCACGCTGCCGCTCGCGATCGCGCCGGTCGTGATCGGCACAGGAGCCGCCCGCAGCACGGGACCCGAGTTCCACTGGGTGATCGCCCTCGCCTGCCTCGCGGTCGCCGTGCTGCTGCAGATCGGCGTCAACTTCGCGAACGACTACAGCGACGGCATCCGCGGCACCGATGCCGTGCGAGTAGGACCCGCTCGCCTCACGGCATCCGGGAGGGTAAAGCCGCGCACCGTCCTGATCATCGGCCTCGTGTTCTTCGCGCTCGCCGCCGTGGTCGGCCTCCTGATCGTGATCCGAACGGAGCAGTGGTGGCTGCTGGCGGTCGGCGCCGCCTGCATCGTCGCCGCCTGGTTCTACACCGGCGGCAAGCGCCCCTACGGCTACTTCGGCCTGGGCGAGGTGTTCGTGTTCGTCTTCTTCGGCCTCGTCGCGACCCTCGGCACCACCTGGGTGCAGGTGTTCCAGCTCCCTCAGCAGGCGTGGCTGGGGGCCATCGCCGCCGGCCTCTTCGCGTGCGCCGTGCTGCTCGCGAACAACCTCCGCGACATCGACCAGGACCGTCTCGTCGGCAAGCGCACGCTCACGGTGCTCATCGGGCGTCGACCGACGCAGGCGCTGTTCACCCTGTTCGTGCTGGTCCCGTTCGGCATCCTCGCGTTCATCGCGCTGCTGTACCCGATCGCCTGGGTCGGACTGCTGGCGCTTCTGGCAGGGCTCCCGGCGATCCTCATCGTCTGGACGTACCGCCAGGCGAAGGAGCTCGTGATCGCCTTGGCGCTGACCTCGCTCACGGCGCTGCTCTACGCAGGCGCGCTGTTCTGGGCGTTCGCCGGCTGAGGTCAGGACCGCCCGGGCTCGCCGGGCTTCTCGTCGGACGCGGCGGTCTCGACGGCCTCGTCCTCGAGGTCGGCGTCGTCCTGCGCCGCGCTGCGGCGACCGGCACGACGCTCGACCAGCCGCGCGGACGCGTCGGTGAGGGGAGCGCGAAGGAAGAGCATCGAGATGCTCACGCCGATCAGCGCGGCGAAGATCGCGGCGAGCCACCAGAACTCGCGGAAGATCGGGAAGAAGAACCACAGGACGGCGAGCGGGACGAGGAACGCCAGCAGTCGAAGCACGGTGTAGACGAGGAAAGGTGCACGGTTCTTCACCCGGACAGTCTACGTTCGCCGGCTGTGCGTCCGACCGGAGCGCGGTCCGCCGACGGAGCTCAGTCCTCGATGCCGAGCGCGGAGAAGGGGATGCCGCGCACGACCCGGTGCCAGGGATGCTCGCCCAGAGACCAGAGCAGCCTCGCATCGAGATCCAGGGCGAGGTCCTCGCAGCCGACCGGCAGCGCGACCGCATCGCGCGCGAGGGCGTCACGGGGTCCGGTCCAGAGGGCGCCCGGGTGCATGCGGTCGGACTGCGACACGAAATAGCGACCGCCGCGGCGGACCGCCCCCTGCATCCGTGGGAGCCCAGGGGAGAACCGGTCGATCTCGGCGAGATCCCCGTCGTCGTCGGGGATCGCGAACTCCGCGATGCGCCCTGCGTCCTTCTGCAGGTATTCACCGATCAGCACACGGCGCAGCGGAGTGCCGTCGTCGTCGAACACCCTCCCGAGATACGAGCACCGGAGGTCGACCGGGTGCACGCGCCGCCGCACGGCGACGAGCGCGGTGGTCCGCAGTCCGCGTCCCGAGGCGCCGGCCACGCGCCGCGCGTCGGCGCCGCGCACGCGACGGATGCCGGCGAGGTCGAACTCCCAGATGCCCCGCCCCGTCGCGGCCACGTAGAGCCGGTCGTCGAACCAGGCGAGGCCGCCGGCGTGGATCGGGGCGGCCTGCAGCACGCCCTCGTCGTCCTCGATCGCGAGCAGGACGTCGAGGTGGCGTGATCGCTCGAGGTCGACGAAGGCGATCCTGGAGGCGAGATGGGTGCCGTCGAGCCTCTGCCGGAACCAGCTGACGGCGAGCGTGCGCCGACCGTGCCACTCGCCGAGGTCGACGCCCTGCGGGTACCAGCGCCGTGTCCACGTCCGCGCGCTGAGCCAGCGGAGGTCGACCGTGTCGCGGCGCTTCTGCCGCACGGGGCGCCAGGTGGTTCCGAACGGCCAGAGCATGTCCTCCATCGTCCTGCATCGCCGTCGCCCGCGCGAACCCGACGCCTCGGCAGGACACCTCTCGTTCACCCTGCGGTCCCCGTCGCGCAACGAACGCCTGTCACCATGCCGGAACCGTCCACCACCGGGAGTTCCGTGCGCACACCGCTCGTCACCGTCATCCTTCCCGCGAAAGACGCCGGTGCCTACATCGGCACGACGCTCGAGACGCTGACCCGCCAGTTCGACGACCCGTCGGCGCTGAAGCTCGTCGCGATCGACGACGGGTCTCGCGACGACACCGGCGTCATCATGCGGCGATATGCGGAGCGGTTCCCGCACTCCGAGGTGGTCTTCAACCCGCGCGCCCGCGGACTCGCGACGGCGCGCAATCAGGGCCTCGAGCACGTCGAGGGCGACGCGTTCTGCTTTCTCGACGGCGACGACTGGATGCAGCCGCGCCGCCTCGAGGTGCTCGCGCGGCGGCTGCACGACCTCGAGTGCGACTTCGTGCGCACCGACCATGTCACCGTCACCGCCGGCCGCCGGGTGCTGAAGCCCGCTCCGTATCCGTGGCGCGATCGGGTGGCGTCGCCGCGAGAGGCGATCCTCCCCGAGGACGAGCCGACCATGGTCGACTACCCCTTCGCCTGGGCGGGCATGCTGCACCGCCGGGTGATCGACGACGGCCTCGCCGCCTTCACGCCGGGCCTCTTCACGGCCGAGGACCGCCCGTGGATCTGGCGGCTGCACCTGCAGGCGCGGTCCTTCGCGGTGGTCGACGCTCCCGCGCTGCTCTACCGGCGAGGGGTGTCGACCTCGCTCACCCAGGTGCGCGACCGCCGGCAGCTCGATTTCGTGCGCGCGATGGGCGAGGTGCTCGACATCGTCGCGGCGGATGCCGAGGCGGAGCGCTTCCTGCCCAAGGCGGTGTGGAGCGTGCTCGCCCTGAGCTCCCGGCACCTCGTGCGCGCCCGCCGGATGACGCCGGGACTGCGCGCCGAGATGCGCGTCGGCATCCGCGAGCTCCTGCGCCGACTGCCGGACGACCAGGTGATCGCGGTGCTCGCCCGCCTCGACGGCCCCCGTCGACGCGTGCTGGCCTCGCTGCTGCGCACGGTGGGGGCGGTCGCATGACCCAGCTGTTCGCCCTGCACAGCGCCTACGGACTCGCGACCGCGGCGGCCGCGATCGACGGCGGTCTGATCGAGGCGAGCGGCGAGCGCGTCCTCGTGCCCTTCCACTCGTCCCGCATCCCCGAGACGTCCGTCGGGATCGTGGCGGACCCCGCCCTCGCATGCCTGCGGCGACGCTTCGATCGGATCGAGGACCTCGACGAGCTGCTCGGGCCGCTGCATCCGAGCTCGTGGAAGCCGGAGGCCGCCGAGCTGCCCGTGCTCCGTCGTCTGCTCACGAGGGCGTGGGGTCTCGACGCGCACGATCTCGAGCTCTTCGTGCAGAGCCCCCAGGTCGCGCCCGCCCGCACCCTGTTGACGCTGTTCCCGCACGCGCGCATCACGATCGTCGGCGACGGGCTCATGACCTACTCGCCCCTGCGCATCAAGCTGCCGCACACCGTGACCGCCAGGATCGGCAGAGTCGTGCACGCCGACGTCGTGCCCGGCGTGCGGCCGCTGGTCGCCTCCCCGACCGCGCAGACCGTTCCGGTCCCGCCGCCTCTCTTCGCCGCCGTGCTCCGAGAAGCGGCGGACGGAGTCGCACTGGCTCCGGACCTCGCGGACGGCGCGGACACCGTGCTCGTGCTCGGTCAGTACCTCGCCGCGCTCGGCCTCGTGAGCGACGCCGAGGAGGTGGCCCTGCAGGCCGCGATGATCGACCGGGCCGCCGCCCGCTCCCCGCAGCGCATCGTCTTCAAGCCGCATCCGTCGGCACCGCCGCGCCTCACCGACGCCCTGCGTGCGCGCGCCGCGTTCCACGACGTCGAGTTCCGCGAGTACCGGGGCCCGCTCTCGGCGGAGGTCCTCGCCGAGCGCCTCGACGCGCGAGCGGTGATCGCCGGATTCTCGACGGCGCTGCCGACCGTGAGCACGCTGTTCGGTCGGGAGATCGACGCCGTCGGCGCCGACGCCGTGCTCGCCCGGCTGACGCCCTTCGAGAACAGCAACCGCGTCCCGGCGGCGATCGTCGACGCCATGACACGGCCGCGGTCACCCTATCGGCACCCCGCGCGGCTGCAGCTGCTGGTGGACGCGGTGGGCTACGCCATGCAGCCGGTCGTCGCAAGGCACCTGCGGCCGCGCGCCGAGGAGCTGCTGCGCGAGCTCGACCGGGACGAGCGCGATCGCTACTTCGCGCCCTCCCGGCTCGTCGAGCTGCGGCTGCCCGGCGCACCCGCCGACAACGCGGTGCAGCGCGTGCTGCGACCGGCGGGGGGAGTGGGCCGCGCCGAGGAGCTGCGGCTGACGGCGATGGGGGCGCAGCGCCGTCTCGGCCGCGCCTGGCGGGTGCTGAGAGGACTGTGACATGACGACGGAGACCACGGAGACGACGACCGGCGGCATCACCGTCGCGATCATCCCGGCGCGCGGAGGCTCGAAGGGCGTGCCGCGCAAGAACGTGCAGCGCGTCGGCGGCATCCCGCTCGTGGCCCGCGCCGTGCGCAGTGCGCTCGCCGCCGACGGCATCGACGAGGTCGTCGTCTCGACGGACGACGACGAGATCGCCGAGGTCGCCGAGGCTGCGGGCGCACGCATCGTCCGTCGACCCGCGGACATCTCGGGCGACAGCGCCTCGTCGGAGAGCGCCGTGCTGCACGCCCTCGACGAGCTCGAGAGGTCGGGCCGGCGCGTCGGCGTCGTGGCGTTCCTGCAGGCGACCTCGCCCTTCATCCCGTCCGACGCGCTCGCCGCGGCGGTCGAGCTCGTCGCCGGCGACGTCGCCGACAGCGTCTTCGCGGCGCACGAGACGTACGGGTTCCTCTGGAGCAGGACGGATGCCGGCGAGGCCGCCGCCGTGAACCACGACGCGTCGCACCGCCCGCGCCGTCAGGACCGCGAGCCGCACTTCCTCGAGACGGGGGCGTTGTACGTGTTCCGCGCCGACCGCTTCCGACGGGCGCGCCACCGCTTCTTCGGACGCATCCGCATCGTCGAGGTCCCGGAGTGGACGGCGATCGAGATCGACGACGAGCACCAGCTCCGCATCGCGCGCGCGCTCGCGGGCCTGCACGACACCGCGGAGCGCATCGAGGTGCGTGCCGTCGTGACCGACTTCGACGGGGTGCACACCGACGACACCGCCACCGTCGACGCCGACGGAGGCGAGCGCGTGCGGGTCAGCCGCGAGGACGGCATGGGCGTCTCGCTGCTGCGGAAGGCCGGCATCCCGATGCTGATCCTCTCGACCGAGGTGAACCCCGTCGTCCGGGCGCGCGCCGACAAGCTCCGGGTGCCGGTCCTGCACGGCATCGACGACAAGGCGGCGGCGCTGCGCAGCTGGGCGGAGGAGAACGGCATCCCGCTCGCCGAGATCGCGTACCTCGGCAACGACGTGAACGATCTCCCAGCGATGGCGATCGTCGGCTGGCCGGTGGCGGTCGCGAACGCGCATCCGCTCGTGCGGGAGCAGGCGCGGATCGTGCTGTCCCGCGCCGGGGGGAACGGCGCGGTGCGGGAGCTCATCGAACGGGTGTTGCCCGCCTGACCGGTGCCGGTAACCCTCCTGTCGCACCGCGTTCACTCTCGGCGCGTACCCAGGGGAGAAGGCCATTTCGACGACCGGAGGAATCATGACTGTCAGCATCGGCTCCCGTGTGATCGGCGGCGGTCACCCCGCCTATGTCATCGCGGAGATCGGCCTCAACCACAACGGCGACGTCGACATCGCGAAGCGTCTCATCGACGTCGCGGCGAAGGCCGGCGCCGACGCCGTGAAGTTCCAGAAGCGCACGCCCGAGATCTCGACGCCCGAGCACATGCGCGACGTCCCCCGGGAGACGCCGTGGGGCACCATGAGCTACCTCGACTACCGCCGACGCGTCGAGTTCGGACGCGAGGAGTACATCGCGATCGGCGACCACGCCACCATGCTCGGCCTCGACTGGTTCGCCTCCCCGTGGGACGTGCCCAGCGTCGACTTCCTCGAAGACCTCAACGTCGTCGCGCACAAGGTCGCCTCGGCCAGCCTGACCGACACCGAGCTGCTGGTCGCCCTCCGTGAGACCGGCAAGCCGATCATCCTCTCGACCGGCATGTCGACCATCGCGCAGATCGACCGCGCGCTCGAGACGCTCGGCACCGATCGGGTCGTGCTGATGCACGCCACCTCGACGTACCCGCTCGAGCCCGAAGAGGCGAACCTCCGCGCGATCGCGACCCTGCGCGACCGCTACCCGGGCGTCCCGGTCGGCTACTCGGGCCACGAGCGCGGCCTGCAGATCTCCCTCGCGGCCGTCGCGATCGGCGCCGTCGCCGTCGAGCGCCACATCACGCTCGATCGCACGATGTGGGGCTCCGACCACGCCGCATCCCTCGAGCCCACCGGCCTCGAGCACCTCGTGCGCGACATCCGCGTGATCGAGAAGGCCCTCGGCGACGGCGTGAAGCGCGTGTTCGACAGCGAGCGCGCGCCGATGGCCAAGCTCCGCCGCGTCACCGCGTGACGGATGCCGACATGACCGACCTCGGCATGACGGAGCGCGTCCGCTCGACCCGCCTCGACGCGCTCCGCGTCGTCGCCATCGCCGATGCGGACTCGTTCGTGAAGTGGTCGGCGTCGCTGCTGGGGAGCGTGGCCGACGCCGGCGCCGGCATCCGATCGCACCTCCTGATCGTCCGCACCCCGCTGAGCGCGAGCATCGAGCAGCAGCGGACGGCGCTCGCGGGCACCGGCATGCGGCCGGACGGCGTCACCCGGGTGTCGTTCCCCGAGGTCGAGGCATGGCTCGAGGGTCAGCGACCCGATGTCGTGCTGCTCGCGGGCCGAGGACCGTTCGCGCGCCTGATGGGGCGGGTCGTCGACCGCCTCTCGTCGCGACCCGTGGTGGTCGCCGGGCTCCCCGGCATGGCGATCCCCGCGCAGCGCGGCGCCCTGGACTATCGCCGTCATGCGGATCTGCTGATCGTGCACTCGCACCGCGAGCAGCGTGCGTTCGCGGAGCTCGGGCGACGCATCGGCGTCAGCGTCCCGACCGCGCTCGCCACGCTGCCCTTCGCCCGGCCTCGATCGCGGATGCTGGCGGCGGAGCGCGTGGGCGTGCTCGCCGACCAGCACGAGCCCCGAAGCGCGGGCACCCTCGTCGCAGACCCCGCCGAGCGGGGGGACCGCGGCGATCGGTCGCGCCGCGAGCCCGCGACCGACATCGTGTTCGCCGCGCAGGCCCTGGTCCCGGTCGACCGTGAGCAGCGCGCCGAGATCGCCGCGACCCTGGTGCGTGCGGCCGAGGCCGACCCGAACCGCCGAGTCGTGGTGAAGCTGCGGTCGCGCCCCGGCGAGTCCGAGACCCATCTCGAGCGCGACGCCTACCTCGACCTCCTGCCCGCACGCAGGCCCGACAACCTCGTCGTGTCGTACGACTCGATGTCGACGGCGCTCTCCGCGGCCGCCGGCCTGGTCACGGTCAGCTCCACGGCCGCGGTCGAGGCCCTCGCCCTCGGCGTCCCCGTGATCGCACTCGACTCGTTCGGCGTCAGCAAGAGCCTGCTCAACACCGTCTTCGTCGGCAGCGGACTGCTGGGCGGGCGCAGCGAGGTCGTCGCCGGCCGCTTCCGGCATCCGCACCCCGACTGGATGCGGGACAACTACTTCCATCCTGCGTCGGAGTCCACCTGGTGGGATCGCGTGCAGCAGCTGGTGGCGCTCCGCCGCGCGGGCGCTCTGCCCGCCCGGATCGTGCCCGCACCTCGCGGCGGATCGATCCACGAGGCGTGGCACCGGGCCAGCGTGCTCGGGCGGGAGGACCGCACGGCGGCCGGGATCGCGGCGCTGACGCTCGGCGCGCCCGCGACGAGGGTGCTGTCGGCGCTGCGCCGGGGTCGGGCGTCGGCCGACGGCGGCACCTGGGCCGACCCGTCGACCGACTTCACGCTCGAACCCAACCCCTTCCACGATTCGATCCGGCGATGACGGGCGATCCGCGTCAGCTGCTGCGGCGGATCGCCCGTACGCCGACCACGAGTCCGACGACCGCGACGGCCAGCGCCGACACCCATCCCCACAGCACGGTCGGATCGCCCAGATCCCCGGCGAACAGCGCGCGCTCGGCCCGCACCACCCAGTTCACGGGGTTGACCGCGGCGACCGCGCGCATCCAGTCGGGGCCGTCGTCGAGCGGCAGCAGCATGCCCGACAGGATCAGCAACGGGAAGATCAGCGCCTGCTGCACGCCCCAGAACAGCCACTCCCGGTCCTTGGTCGCCAGGGCCAGCGAATACGAGAGCGAGCCGAGGCCGACGCCGAAGACCGCCAGCAGCGCCAGACCGATCAGAAGGCCGGGCACGTGGATCGCGAACCCGAACGGCCACGCGATGAGCACGATCACCAGGGCCTGCACGACGATCGGCGCGATCTCCTTCAGAGCGCGGCCCACCAGCAGCGACGAGCGGGCGAGCGGGGCGACGAGAGTGCGCTCGTGCGAGCCGGTCATCATCTCGTACTGCAGGTTCGATCCTGTGGCGCCGGTGCCGAACAGCACGATCATCACGAGGACGCCGGGTACGAACCACGTCAGCGTCTCGCCCACGGGCTGTCCGGAGCCGCCGACCAGCAGCGGGGCGAAGAGTCCGAGGAAGACCAGCGGCTGCAGGAGGCTGAAGATCAGCGTGAACGGGTCGCGGAGCACCGGCTTCAGCTCGCGGGTGAGGACGTTCCGCGTGTCCCGGGCGAGGTTCGCCCGGACGAGTGTGTCGGCGGTGCCGTGGGTGACGGCGGGGGCGGTGGTCATGAGAGCACTCCTGTCTTGTCGGTGTTCGTGTCGGTGTTCGTGTCGGCAGTCACGTCGGATGCACTCGCGGCGTCGCCCTCGCCCGCCTCGCGCAGCGTCCGTCCGGTGAGGGCGAGGAACACGTCGTCGAGGGTGGGCGGCACGCCGGTCGCGCGGCGGACGAGGATGCCGGCGGCGTCCAGCTCCCGCACGATCACCGGCAGCAGGCGGTCGCCGTCCGGGACGGCGAGCGAGAGGGAGTCTCCGTCGAGGGCGACCTCCGCGCTGCCGAGTCGGGCGATGACGGGACGCGCCGCCACGGCATCCGCCTCTGTGGCGAAGCCGAACGTCAGAACATCGCCGGCGAGCGTGGCCTTCAGCGCGGCCGCGCCGTCGTCGGCGATGATCCGGCCCTTGTCCATGACCATCACGCGCTCGGCGTAGCGGTCGGCCTCCTCGAGGTAGTGCGTCGTGAGGAAGACCGTCGTGCCGTGCTGCGTGCGCAGGTCGAGGATGTGCTCCCACAGGTTCGCGCGGCTCTGCGGGTCGAGTCCCGTCGACGGTTCGTCGAGGAAGATCAGGGGAGGAGCGTGCATGAGTCCGAGCGCGATGTCGAGGCGTCGCTTCTGGCCCCCGCTGAGCTGCTGCACCGTCCGCGTCGCGAAGGAGCCGAGGTCGAGCGACCCGATGAGCTCATCCGCACGACGGATGCTGTCGCGGCGGCTCATGCCGTAGAACGCGCCCTGGCTCAGCAGCTCGTCGCGCACACGCTGCGAGAAGCTGCCGCTGGTGAGCTGTCCGACGTAGCCGATGCGAGCGCGGACGCCGGCGGCATCCGAGCGGATGTCGTGGCCCACCACGCGTGCGGTGCCCGACGTCGGCGGGATGAGGGTCGTCAGCATCCGCAGGCTCGTGGACTTGCCTGCGCCGTTGGGCCCGAGGAACGCGACGAGCTCGCCGCGCACACGGAGCTCGCCCGCCGACTCGGCGTCACGGAGCGCACGGTCCGACGTGACGTCGATCGGCTGCGCGAGCTCGGCTACCGGGTCGAGTCGACGCCGGGTGCCGCGGGCGGATACCGGCTCGAGGCGGGCAGCGCGGTGCCGCCGCTGCTGCTCACCGACGACGAGGCGGTGACCATGGCGATCGGCCTCAGGGTCGCGGCGACGCAGCAGCTCGTCGGCGGGTCGGAGGTGACGCTCACCGCCCTCGCGAAGCTCGAGCAGGTGCTGCCCTCCGCCCTCCGTCGTCGGGTGAACGCGCTCGCCGCGTCCGTCCAGCCGACCTCGACCCGCCAGGCCCCGGTGATCTCGCCGGTCGTCCTCGGCGAGCTCGCTCTCGCCGCGCGCGATCACGAGCGGGTCCGGATCCGCTACATCGACCGCGAGGGGCGCGAGAGCGTCCGCCGGGTCGAACCCCACGTGCTCTCGCCCTCGGAGCGCAACTGGTACCTGCTGTGCTGGGACCTCGAGCGCGACGACTGGCGCACGCTGCGCGTGGACCGCATCGACTCGGTGGAGCACACGCGCGTGCTGTTCGCGGCGCGCGACATGAGCGAGGAGGAGGTGCAGGAGCGCATCCTGCTCGCCACCTCGTGGTCGCCGCAGAAGATCGAGGCCGACGTCGTGATGGATCTGCCGATCGAGCGGATGCGTGAGTTCTTCGGGATCTGGGCCGACGGGGCGACGGCGGAGGACGACGACCGCACCCGCTGGCCGGTCGGCGGCTCGGACTGGCGGGAGGCCGTGTACGGGATGTTCTACGTGCCGCCCGGCGTCGGGTACGTCACCGACTTCCCCGAGCCGCACCGTGCCGAGCTGCGGGAGGCGCTCGGCCGCCTCATGAGGGCGCTGGATGCTCCGGCGCCGCCGTCACGGTTCCGAGGCGCGGGGTCCTGACGATCGGGGAGCGGCGATCGACGGAGGGTCGGCATCGTTCCAGCGCTGGAACGTCTGCACCCACCAGAAGCCGGCGAAGAGCAGCAGGGCCGCGAGCTCGCCGATCAGCACGGCCGGCGTCTCGCCGAACACCTGGCGGAATGCGACCGCGGCGATGAGGAACAGCAGGTCGACGATGAGGAGTCCCGAGATCCACCGGTAGATCGAGCGCTGCCGCGGAGTCGGCGGAGTCTCGTGTGCGTCGAGGGGTCCGCTCGCGTACAGGATCGGCACCGCCGTGAACAGCGCGAAGAACACCAGGGTGACGACGAAGTGGATGCTGTGCACCGGCCAGAAGTTGAAGGGGAAGCGCTCGTTCACCACCGGCACGAAGGCCAGCGCCGCCACGACCGTGGCCGTGGCGAGGGCGACGACAGAGAGGACGACGGCCGATCGATTCGGCTCCCGCCTCCGCACGCGTATGACCGCGGTCGCGACCACGACCGCCACGACCGTCACCCCGTAGACGGCGATGCCCGCCTTCGCCGAGGCGAGATAGTCGGACGGGATGCAGTCCGACGGGCCGGGGCACGGAAGCCCGCCTGCCCCGATCCCGTCCGCGATGCCCGCCGGCCCGATCGTCGTCGGCGCGATCCCCGTGGGCACGATCGCGATCAGCGGAGCGAACACGGCGCACACGTCGAGCAGCGTGGTCGCGCGGCTGCGCCCCGACAGCGCGAGGAGAGCGATGGAGACCGCGATCAGCGAGCCGACGAAGACGTCGCGTGCGGGTGTGTAGACAGCGTGGCTGACGGAGGGGAGCGGGCGCCAGCCGAGGACGAGCGGATCCCACGAGACGACCGCGCTCTGCAGGACGACGCTCAGGACCAGCGCGAAGACGACGAGGACGAGCGACAGGCGCAGGTACCGGTGCGTCTTCTGCGCGGTCGTCGCTGCGCCGGTCTGGATCCGGTCGTCGGCATCAGCCATGACCGCGACGCTACACGCCCGTAGCGACGCCGACGCGCGACGCGACGTGACGAAAGTCGTCATCCGCCGACGCTTTCGGTCAGACGGGGCAACGATCCTGGTGTTCCGGAACACTGCCCGGTAACGTCATCCCCATCGCGGCGATCCGGGCGGTCCCGGGCCTCAGCTCATATCTGACGGCGTTGCGGGTTCGACTCCCGCCGTCGCGTCCAATTCCTCGGCGATCTACCGTCGATGCGTCGTCGTGTCCAGGGGTAGCGGGCCCGGAGGCGTGCGCCCGACAATGTCTGCATGGATGACTCCGAAACCACTGCTCAGGCTGCCGAAGGCACGTCGATGGATGCTGCCATCGACCGGATCGCCACCCGCTACCCGGACATCGACCGTGCGCGCATCGAGTCGCTCGTGAGCGACTCGGCGCACGGCCACGACGACGCACGTGTCCGTGACTTCATCCCCGTGCTCGTCGAACACGAGGTCATGGAGAAGCTCCGCGCAGAGGCCGAGCCGGTGCCCGTCGCCGACCTCGACCTCGGGCCGGCTGTGGACGATCCCCGCCCGGGTGATCCGCAGCGTCCCGATCCGGCAGAGGTCGACCGGGCGTCCGAGCAGCACACCGGTCCGCTGCTCGGGGATCTCCGGAACGGCTAGCCGGCACGGTCCGGGCGAGCGCCGCCGTCGTCAGGCCGTCCGAGTGGCGCCCGACCGGAGTCGGGCGAGCACCCTGTGCTCGACCAGGACCGGCACGTAGTCGCGCAGCCGAGCGCCGTCGAAGGCTTCGAGCTCTTCGGCGATCAGGGCGAACAGCGCATTCTCCTCCCACTGAGGGAATCGGCGCCGCAGCCGTTCGGCCATGTAGAGCAGCGCCTCGAACTCGCTGCCGGGATTCGTGCAGCTCATGGATCGATTCTCCACCCGTCCACGGCGGGCGGCGCCGAGAAGCTACGCTCGATCCATGATCCAGTCCGGCCTCGCCTCGCTCGTCGTCCATTCGCGGGAGACGGTCCCCGATGCGATCACCGAGATCCTCCGACTCGAGCCCACCACTGTCCGCCCTCGCGGCACGGTCCTCCGGTCCGGTCGGGCGACGGAGCACCACTTCTGGGACGTCTCGGTGGATCCGACCCACAACGACGACGACGATCAGACCGGGACGGGGGCGCTCCGGGCTCTGCTCGACCGCTGCGCACCCGCCGAGGGACGCCTCGCCTCCCTCCCGGCGGACTGCGAGGCGCGGATCGTGTGGTCCGCGTACTCCGATTCGCTCCAGGGAGGATTCGTGCTGACCGCGGAGCTCGCCGCCCGCGTCGCGGCTCTCGGGGCCGACGTGTACGCGACCGCCTATCTGGACGCCGAAGACGACGCCGAAGACGACGAAGACGACGCCGAAGACGACGCCGCCGGCGTGACGTCGGGCGCCGGAGTCGCCTGACCCGCGTGATCCAACGGCTGACCGCGGGCGACATGCCGGCGCTGTTCGCCTCCCTCGCCGCCGTGAGCCTGCAGCTGCCTGTGTTCCTCATCGCGCATCTCGGTGCGCGACCTGCAGCCGTTCGCGGTGTTCCGCGACGCGTTCGGACGCCGAGAGCTCCACGGCCACCTGATCGGCTTCGGCCTGCTGGCGCTGCCGTTCGGCTTCTTCGCGAACGACTTCAGTGTGCTCGCGCTGGACGCGGTGCAGTGGGGACCGACGCAGATCGGGCTCCTCACGGCGTCGGTCGGCATCTTCGACATCCTCATCCAGCGCGTGCAGGAGTGCATCGCGACTGGTAGGCAAGGGTGGTGCGTGGTTCAGGGAGGCGGTCGAGCCCGGCCAGGAGGCTCCGACATCGATCCGATGAGAAAGAGCGCTCCGCTACACCGTGCGCCAGTCGTGAGCCGTGATGGCGGCGCCGGCCTGCGGCCCCATCTGCAGCATCCCGCCGTCGATGACGAGCGATGCGCCGGTGATGTACGCGGCCTCCGGCGATGCGAGGAAGGCGATCAGCGCGGCGACCTCGCGGGCGTCGCCGGGGCGTCCCAGCGGGATGCCGGGGCGATCGACGGTGTGGGGATCGACGTCGTCGTTGCCGGTCATCTCCGTGGCGATCTCGCCCGGCGCGACGCTCACGGCGCTGATGCCGAAGGTGCCGAGCTCGAGCGCGAGGGCCTTCATGAGCCCGCCGAGGCCGTGCTTCGCCGCGTCGTAGACGCTGGCGCCGACCATCGGCTGGTGCTCGTGCACGCTCGTGACGGCGATCAACCGCCCGCCGCGCCCGGCCGACACCATCGCCCTGGCCGCGCGTTGGAGGCAGACGAACGCGCCGGTGAGATCCGTGTCCATGACGCGGTTCCAGTCCTCGAGGCCGAGCTCCAGGAACGGCGTCTGCGCACCGGTGCCCGCGTTGTTGACGAACACGTCCACGCCGCCGAGCTCGGCGATCAGACCGTCGACGACATCGCCGCACGCGGGGATGTCCGACACGTCGAGCTGCGCGATCACGGCCCGCGCCCCATGACTGCGCACCTCCTCGGCCGTGCGCTCCGCGCCTTCCCGATCGGAATGCCAGGTGATGCCCACGTCGATCCCCGCGGCGGCGAGGGCCACGGCGGTCGCCCGCCCGATGCCCGAATCCGCTCCGGTCACGATCGCACGCCGTGCCTCGGCGTCGAAGTCGGTGCTCATGTCTGCTCCTCCAGGTGTCGTCGTGCAGGGGTCGTCGTGCGGGATGCTCGAACGCTAGGTCGCCGGACACCCGCCGGCGAACGGGTTGACGCGAATGGTCTGCGTCGCTAGTCATCGCCGCACCGACGTCGAGCAGCTGCGCAAGCCTCCCCGCGACAGCTGAGCGCGGTCAGCCGAGCCGCTCGTCGAGCCAGTCGAACATGCGCTGCGCGGTCAGGGTGCGTGCGAGCGGCTGACAGTGCCCGTCCGCTCCTTCGGCGGCGGTGAAGCGGATGAGCGTCGACACGGATGCCGTGAGTTCCGCGAGACGCTCGGCCTGACCCGGCCAGAACTGCTCGTTCTCGGGCGACAGGATCAGCAGCGGCGTCATGACCTCGGAGGCGACGTCCTCGGCGGTGTATCTCCGTACCGCCCGAATCGTCTCACCGTATCCGCTGGTCCCATAGGGGCGGGCGCGGAACGCCCAGGTCCGGGCCGTCTCCGGCGAGAGCCGCATTCCGAGAGCCATCTCTCTGTCGAACTTCTCGACCTGACCCTCGTCGAGGAGCTTCACGAGACCGTGCGGCAGGTGCGACGTCCACGAGGTCGAGACGTCCACGACACCGGGGTCGGTGATCCCGGCTGCGAAGCGGTGCTCGAACGCCAGGGCTCGTGCGACCCAGTAGCCGCCCTGGCTGATGCCGTACACCGCGATCCGCAGCGGGTCGACGCCGTCCAGTTTCGCGACGTGGTCGAAGACCGGTGTCAGCACGTGCTCCCAGTCCGGCCGGAACGGCACGCTCTTCTCGAAGAGCTGCGACTGCTGTCCGGGGCCGTCGAAGACGAGCACATTGTACCCGCGCCGCAGAGCGCTCGCGACGCACGACGCCCACAGGGACGCCAGGGACCCGTCGCTCCCGTTGACGGCGATGAGCGTCCCCGTCGCCCGTGCGGCGGGACGGAAGAACCATCCCGGCAGGGTATCGCCCGCGTAGGGGATGGCGACCTCTTCGACATCGACGGAGGCATGGGCGATGAAGCCTCGCCAGGCCGCTTGCTGCTGTGCGAACGTCGGAGCCAGATCATCGGACGCGGCGAGCGCGCTCGCCGCGTTGACGGCGACCGCGAAGTACGACGAGGCGCGCAGGAATGCCGATGCCGCGCTCACGCCGTGGCCGCCGGCGGCAGCCGCCCTCGCGGTGGTCATCATCCGATCCGCGAGCCCCTTCCACGCGGCGAACCACGCGTCGTGATCGCCCTTGCGGATGCCGGCCACGGCAGCGAGGATCTCCCCGGGCTCGCCGGCGCCCTCGACGCTGCCACCGATCGCGCCGCGGATCTCGAAGTCGAAGTCGGGGTTCTCGGAGAACGGGTGGATCCGTGCGGAGCGGTGCGACATCGGTCAGTCCTTTCCGTCGGCCCCGCCGCGCACGAGCTCGAGTCCGGCCCCCGCGAACTGACGCAGCGTCGCGTCGGGCAGGAACGCCCTCGTGAGCGCCGGCCCGATCACGGCGAGGTCGCTCTCGTCGCGGAAGAGCAGGTACATGGTCTCGTAGCGGGGGTGGAACTTCTGCTTGAAGCGGTGCAGTGAGCCGAAGCCGTAGACCGGCTCCAGAGCGTCGGCCAGGCGATCGCTCAGCGCCGCGATCATCCCGGCATCCGGCGGGTAGTCGTGGGCGAGCGGCGCGCCGGACAGCGACATGATCCGGGCGCCTTCGTCGGAGAACAGTTTCGCGGACGACCCGATCAGGAACTCCATGACCGGCGCGAACCCGCCGTCGCGTCGGCGCATGAGATCGAGGGTCCATCCGTGCACCTCGCCGCCTCCGCCGTACACCGGCAGCCAGGAGAGGAAGCCGTCGACGTCGCCGTTCGGCGCGAGGGCGAGGGCGAGTCGCACCTCGGGGTCCTCCGCCTCCTCGAGCGTGCCGAGCGTGAAACGCATCTCGGGCAGGTCCTTGTCGCCGACCCACGCCTCGGAGATGGCCCGGAGCTGCTGCTGCACGCCCCAGGACTCGGCCTTGAGCGTGGTCATCCGGAACGTCATCTCCTCGCGCCCCGCACGGTTGAGCGACGTGCGGACCGACGCCCACTGCTTGCCGGTGAACTGCAGTCCCGGCAGGTCGACGATCGTGTCGTCCGCGACGACGAGACTGCGCCACGTCGCGGGCACCGCGTCCCTCGTGGCCTCGTCGGCGCTGAAGAAGCAGGGCACGAGTCCCGCCTGCTCGGCGGTGCGGATGAACTCCGAGACGGCCGTGCCGCGGGCGTCCGCGGGTCCGATCGGATCCGCGAGCGCGAGTGCCACGCCCGCCCGCCGCTGGTACGCCACGATCCCGCCGGCCGTGCGCGCGTAGCTGTTGCCCTCCCATGTCGTCATCCACGACAGCGTTCCCCCGCCGTGCTCGCGCAGCGCCGCCTTCACGTCGCCGACGTCCGGTGCGGGCTGCGCGCCGAGGAGCGACTTCCGCTTCGCCCGGAACGCCCGGCGCACGGCGATCAGGTACGCGAGCGTGATCACCCAGAGCACGCCGTTCGCGAGGGCGAGCTCGGTCTCTCCGTCCCACCGCAGATCGACGTCGGCCTGCGAGAAGACCGTGATGAGGGTGAGGACGAGCGCTCCGATGAGGATGTTGAAGAGTCCGAGCAGGATGACCAGCACCCAGGCCCAGCGACGACCGCGGCGCAGCCCGTTCACGAGCACGAGGATGACCACCAGGTCGATCGCGAGGTCGATGAAACCGCCGGATGCCGGCTCCGTCGGCCCGAACGGTCCGTCGGTGGCGACGAGGGTCGTGATGATCTCGACGGCACCGAGGACGAGGAGGGCGATCACCGCGATGAGCCGCTGCTCGCGCACGGTGGTCCGCTGCACGCGCAGGCTGCGGTCGGCGAACAGGATCAGGAGGACGGCGAGCAGATGCTCGAGGTCGGCGACCTTGCCCCAGAACAGCATCGAGATGAAGACGAAGCCGAGCAGCACGAGCCACCCGCGGACCCGCCAGGGCGGGCGGAAGAGCCCGACGGCCGCGGCGATGCAGGCCATCGTGCCTCCGGATGCGCCGACGTCGAGCGCCTGCGCCTGCGTGGACGCCCAGGCCCAGGGCAGCTGCGACGCGAGGGCGAGCACGAGGGCCGTGGCGAACATCGCGAACAGCTGCCCGACCCAGTAGTAGAGGAGCGCGACGCGGCTTCCCCTGCGGACCTCGAGATACGCCATGCCCCAGAAGCCCGAGATGGTGAAGAGGTAGACCCAGGGGGCGTTCACGAAGAAGGTGCCGGTGAGGGGCGTCCACCATCTGGCCTCGAGGAAGTTCGGCAGCCCGTACGCGACGAAGGGGAACAGCTCGGTCTCCTCGAAGGGCCGCCAGAGCCCCTGCCACGCGACGCCGACCACGAGGATCAGCCCGACCATCGTGAGCGTCGCCGGAATCCGTCGCAGGACGGCGAGAACGGGATGCGTGGAGGTGCGCGCCTCGGTCATGCGCTCAGCGTAGCGACGGGTGGGGCTCCCCGGGAGTGGTCTTCCGAGGGACGTGATGCCGCCACGCGGTGCGGAATCCGACTCCGCCGAACACCATGAAACCGGCCGCGAGCAGCGCGCCCGCCGCGATTCCCACGACGGTGGCCGCACCGAAGCCCCCGCCCGCCGCGACGACCGCCGAGCCCGCGAGCAGTCCGACCACGCAGGCGTTCACGACGATGAGCAGCATCACGGAGCTGCCGAGGAGGATGCTGACGCTCCGGCGACGCAGGAACGAGTAGGTGAGCTTCATCCCCGGCTGGTCGTCGTACGGCGAAGCGAGGAAGACGTCCGCGACCTGCGGGTCGAGGTCGACGTAGGCGCCGCGGATGCGGTTCATCGCGACCACGTACATCATGTCCTCCTCCGAGACGTTCATGACCCGGACCTGCGTCATGAACCCGATCAGCGAGAGGAAGGCGAGGATCGCGAGGGAGGCGCCCCCGAACCACCCGCGGAAGCCCGAGGCCTGTCCGAGCAGCCCGATCGTGACGAGACCCGCCGAGACGAGCGTCAGGAAGATCGTGATCCGGGTGAGCACCTCGCTCTGCGCGGTGCTCCGCGCGGCGAGCAGGCCCCAGTGCTCGGTCGCGAGCAGCTGGGCGCGGCGCCCGAGCACGGCGTCGGACTCCGGCTCGCTCATATCGGTATTGTGCACCCGCGATCCCTCGCGCGACACCGGCATCCGTCGCCGTCGTCGCCGCCCTCGGAGCCGTTGCCCCGCACCCGCGATCCGCGTTGGATGGAGGCATGCCCCCGATCCCCACGCCCTCGCCCCGTGCGCGACGCCGCCGGCGTGCCGAGATCGTCGGCGCCGTGGCATCCGTCCTGCTGCTCGTCTCCTGCTCCGCGAACCCCGCCCCGGCGCCGCCCGCGCCCGACGCGGCGGACGTGATCGCCGAGGGTCTCGACGCGCCGTGGTCGATCGCGTTCCACGACGGCGTGGCTCTCGTGAGCGAACGCGACTCGGCGCGGGTGCTCGAGCTGGACGCCGACGGCGGCCTCCGTGAGGTCGCCGTGATCGACGGCGTCGCGCCTCGGGGCGAGGGCGGGCTGCTCGGCCTCGCCGTGCACGACGGGCAGCTGTTCACCTACTTCACGGCGGCCGACGAGAACCGCGTGGAGCGCCGCGACATCGAGGGAGAGGCCGGGGCTCTCTCGCTCGGCGAGCCCACGACGGTCACCGACGGCATCCCCGCCGCGGGGAACCACAACGGCGGGCGCATCGCCTTCGGACCGGACGGGATGCTGTACATCACCGCCGGCGACGCGGGCGACCGCGACAGCGCGCAGGACGTCGACGCGCTCTCGGGAAAGATCCTGCGCCTCACTCCGGAAGGGGACGTGCCCGAGGACAACCCCTTCGAGGATTCGCCCGTCTACAGCTACGGGCACCGCAACCCGCAGGGCATCGGATGGGATGCCGACGGCACGATGTACGCCGCGGAGTTCGGCCAGGACACGTGGGACGAGCTCAACGTCATCGAGCCCGGCGGCAACTTCGGCTGGCCCGAGGTCGAGGGCATCGCCGGCGACGACGACTTCATCGACCCCGTGCAGCAGTGGGCGCCGGAGGTGGCGAGTCCGAGCGGCCTCGCCGTCACCGCATCCGAGATCCTCATCGCCGCCCTCCGCGGCGAGCGCCTCCGCGTGGTCCCGCTCGACGACCTCTCCACGAGCGCCGAGCGGCTCACGGGCGAGCTCGGGCGTCTGCGCGACGTCGTCGTCACCCCCGACGGCGACGTCTGGGTGCTGACGAACAACACCGACGGCCGTGGCAGCCCGCGCGAGGGCGACGACCGGATCGTCCGAGTCGACTGACGCCGGCGCGGAGTCTAACGATCCGGCGTCGGAAGGGCTTCCGACCGGCTCTCCCGAGCCCCTCTCCTCCTGCGCGCCTAGACTGGAGGGGTGGCGAGACTGTTGATCGTAGGCGGCTTCCTGGCCGCCGTCTTCTGGGTGTTCAGCATCGTCGACTGCGCCGTGCAGCCGCCGACGCGGCACCGGGGCGTGCGCAAGGCCGCCTGGATCGCGATCGTCGTCCTCATCCCGGTCATCGGCGGGATCCTCTGGTTCACGATCGGCCGCCGCCGCGCCAACGACAAGGGCGCGATCCGCATCGTCGCCCCTGACGACGACCCCCAGTTCCTCCGCAGCATCAGCAGGAGCGAGCAGGATGCCCGCATCCGCCGTCTCGAGGAGGAGCTCGCCCGCCTCGAGGACGAGACCGACGGCGACTCCACGCCGGACCCTCGTCCGTGACGTCGTCGCCGGCGACGGATGCCGCGGCATCCCTGATCGCAGAGCTCGTCGCGCACGGCGTGCGCGACCTGGTGCTCTCGCCGGGCTCGCGATCGCAGTCGCTCGCGCTCGCCGCGGTGCATGCCGCCGGTGAGGGGCACCTGCGCGTGCACGTGCGCATCGACGAGCGCGTCGCCGGCTTCACGGCGCTCGGCCTCTCCCGAGAGAGCGGCGTTCCCGCGGCCGTGCTCTGCACGTCGGGCACCGCCGCCGCCAACCTGCTCCCCGCCGCGATGGAGGCGTTCCACTCCGGTGTGCCCCTGCTGCTGCTCACCGCCGACCGCCCGCCGGAGCTCCGCGGTGTCGGTGCCAACCAGGCGACCATCCAGCCCGGCATGTTCGCCGCCTGGGTGCGCGAGCAGATCGATGCGCCGGTCCCCGGCGACGGCTCCTGGGAGGGCCTCGGCCGCCACGCGGTCGAGGTCGCCATGGGAGCGGATGCTGCGCACGGTCACGCCGACGTCGCCGGACCCGTGCACCTGAACCTGCCGTCGCGCGAGCCGCTGTCCGGCTCCCTCCCGGCGATCGCCGTCGTGCCGGGGGATGCTCCGCGTCGGGCCGCCGGCGAACCGCTCCTCCTCGAGCGCGGCCCTCGCACCGTGGTCATCGCGGGTGCGGACGCCGGTCCGGACGCGGAGGAGATCGCGCACTCCGGCTCGTGGCCGCTCATCGCCGAGATCGTCAGCGGCGCCCGATTCGGACGCCAGGTCGTGCACGGCTACCGTGCGCTGCTGGCCGACCCCCGCCTCGGCGGCCGCGTCGAGCGCGCCGTGGTGCTCGGCCATCCCACACTCAGCCGCGAGGCGGCGAGGCTCCTGGCGCGCGCCGACGTCGAGGTGATCGCGGTGCGCCGGGGCGGGGAGGACCTCGACCTCAACGGCCGCACGACCCCGGCGGCATCCGTCGTCGTCGCCGAGGGGCCGGCCGACCGGGAGTGGCTCGGCGCCTGGATGTCGGCATCCGCGGCGCACGCCGTCGACCTCACCGAGAGCGCGCCCGACCCCGACGCGCTCGCATCGACCGACTTCTCCGCCCGCCGCGACGCGGTCAGGGCCGAGTTGGCGGCCGTGCGGCGACCTCTCGATCGGGAGCTGCTCGCAGACGCCGTCTGGCGCGCGACCTGGCCGCATGACCGCCTCGTGTTCGGCTCATCGCGCCTCGTGCGCGTGGCGGACGCGGTGCTGGGCGGCAAGAAGGTCCCCGTGCACGCCAACCGGGGACTCGCCGGTATCGACGGCACGATCGCCACCGCGACGGGCATCGCGCTCGCCAGCCAGGCGGCCGGGGCGCCGGGCGTGACCCGGGTGCTGCTCGGCGACCTCGCGTTCCTGCACGACGTGGGCGCCCTGCTGCTGCCGCCCGACGAGACGGAGCCGCGACTGCAGGTCATCGTCGGCAACGACGGCGGGGGCACGATCTTCGACGGCCTGGAGGTCGCGAGCACCGCGCCCCGCGCCGACCTCGACCGCGCCTTCTACACGCCGCACACCGTGCGCATCGAGCAGATCGCTCTCGCCTACGGCTGGGAGTACCAGCGGGTCACCACGCGCACGGCGCTCGACCAGGTGCTGACGACGCCCGCCGGTGGGCGTCAGCTCATCGAGGTTCCTCTCGCGCGCTGATCCCGCCAGGGCGTTGTCAGAGGCTGAGCCGCTTCGGCAGGATGAACGCATGAATGCGCACGCGTGGGCGAAGACTCTGCAGGCAGGCGACGGCTTCCGGCTCGCCGACGTCGATCCCGAGAGCACGCCGGGGTATCACGGCGGCAAGGCCGAGGGGGCCGAGGATCTCGAGGCGGGGCTCGACGAGCTCACCGAGCTGCAGGAGCGGCTGTTCGCCGAGAGTCGCGTCGGCGTCGCCCGCGACTCGGTGCTGCTGATCCTGCAGGCCATGGACTCCGCGGGCAAGGGAGGCATCGTGCGGCACGTCGTCGGCGGCGTGGATCCGCAGGGCGTCGCGCTCACCGCGTTCAAGGCGCCGACCGACGAGGAGCGCGCGCACGACTTCCTGTGGCGCGTGCGTGCGCGGCTGCCCGAGGCGGGGTTCATCGGAGTGTTCGACCGCTCGCACTACGAGGACGTGCTGATCGGCAGGGTGCGGTCCCTGGCGCCGGCCGACGAGATCGAGCGACGGTACGGCGCGATCAACGACTTCGAGGCCGAGGTCGCGGCGTCCGGCACCCGCATCGTCAAGGTCATGCTGCACATCTCGAGGGACGAGCAGAAGTCGCGCCTCATGGAGCGGCTCGAGCGGCCGGACAAGCACTGGAAGTACAACCCCGGCGACGTCGACGAGCGGATGCTGTGGGACGAGTACATGCAGGCGTATCAGACGGTGTTCGAGCGCACCTCGACCGACGTCGCGCCCTGGCACGTGGTTCCCGCGAACCACAAGTGGTTCGCCCGCCTCGCGGTGCAGGAGCTGCTGCTCGACGCCCTGCAGCACATCGATCCGCAGTGGCCGGCGGCGGACTTCGACGTCGAGGCCGAGAAGCGGCGTCTCGCCGCGAGCTGACCCGGCTCCGGTTTCAGGCCAGGGCGTCGACGAGGGGACGGAACTTGACCCGGGTCTCCAGCAGCTCCGACTCGGGGTCGGACCCTGCGACGATCCCGGCGCCCGCATAGGCCGTGACGGCGATGTCGTCGTCGGCGGCCGTGAACTGGGCGCACCGCAGCGCGATCGCCCACTCGCCGTTACCCGCCGCGTCGACCCAGCCCACCGGCCCGGCGTACCGGCCGCGGTCGAACGGCTCGAGCTCCCGGATCGCGGCGATCGCCGCGGGCGTCGGCGTCCCCGCGACGGCGGCGGTCGGATGCAGGGCGCCGACGAGATCGAGCGAGGAACCGCCCTCCGCCAGCTCGCCCTCGACGTCGGTCGCGAGGTGGAACAGGTTCGGGAGCTTCAGCAGGAAGGGCTGCTCGCTCGCGGCCAGCGCGCGCGTGTGCGGCCGCAGGGACGCGAGCACGCTCTGCACGGCGTACTCGTGCTCGTCGAGGTCCTTGGTGCTCGACGCGAGGTGGGCGGATGCCTCGGTGTCGGCATCCGCGTCGGCCCCGCGTCCGATCGTGCCCGCGAGCACCCGGGCGGTCACGGTGCGCTGCTGCACGGTCACGAGCGTCTCGGGGCTCGCGCCGATCAGACCGTCGACCGCGAACGCCCACGTGTCGGGGTAGCCGGTGGAGAGCGCGCGCACGAGGCGGCGCAGGTCGGAGCCGGCGGGGATGCTGCCGGTGAGGTCCCGCGCCAGCACGACCTTGCTGAGTGCGCCGTCGGCGATACGCGCGAGCGCCTGCCGCACGGAGTCCTGATACCCCTGCGGACTCTGCGCGCCGGGGCCGACGGTGCCGGCCCAGTGCGGTCCGTACTCCCGCGTCGCGGGGGCGGCCGGCTCGCCGTCGGACGTGCGGATGCTGGTGAGCCAGGTCCGTCCGCGGTGGCGGCCGATCACGAGCGACGGGACGCACAGCACGCTGTCGGCGGCGGACCGCTCGTCGAACGTGAGCGCGCCGAAGGCGACGAGGCCGGAACCGGGGAGGCCGATCGGATCCTCGATCTCGGCGTCCCGGGCGAAGTCCTGCCAGGCGGCGGCGATCGCCGCCGAACGCAGTCCGTCCGTCCCCGCGGGGATCCGGAGCGTCGCGACGACGCCCGAGCCGACGGCGATGATCCCGTCTCCGCGGCGCAGCCAGGCGAGCGGGTTCTCGGGGTCCGCGTAGGCGAGGAGGTCTTCGACCTGGTCGATCTCTCGGGTCTGCACGACCAGCCTGCTGCTCACCGTTCCAGCCTAGTTCCCCGGATCCTGCCGGTCTCCGCGCCTCTCTGGCCGCGTAGCCTGATCGCATGAGCGACGCACGTCCGGCACCAGGGACCGAGATGATCTTCCAGTGGCGCAAGTGGGACGGCTCCCCGCACTGGCGCCACGAGTGCGTCTACCTCGGAGCCGACGAGTGGGGCGACTGGATCGGTCAGCCCACCGGCTGGCTCAGCGAGCGCCCGGGGGCGTCGTTCGTCGCCGCGACGCCGAACGTGACGCTCGTGCCCCGGCGGACCGACTACGCCCTGACGGTCAACCGCGAGCATCCGAAGGGCATGCGCATCTACATCGACCTGGGCTGGGACATCCGCTGGTCCGACGACCCGCTGCTCGCCACCGGGATCGACATGGACCTCGACGTCGTGCGGGTCGTGGGGGAGCGGGGCACATGGGTCGACGACCGCGACGAGTGGGCCGAGCACTCGGTGCTGTTCGGCTACCCCGCCGTCGTCATGACCGGCCTCGAGGCGCTCGCGCTCGACCTCGAGCAGAGGGTCCGGTCCCAGGTGGCGCCGTTCGACGACGTCACAGCCGATCCATGGCTCGACCGCCTGGAAGCACTGGACCTCGCGCCTAGACTGGAGGTGTGACCCCGAACGAATCGAACCGCGCCGACCTCGGCAAGGACCCCGCCCGCGTCAGCGGCATGTTCGACCAGGTCGCCGCGGGATACGACCGCACGAACACGGCGATGACGGTCGGCAACGACGCGCTCTGGCGCGCCGCCACCACCCGCGCCGTCGCCCCCCGGCCGGGGGAGAGGATCCTCGACCTCGGTGCCGGGACGGCCTCGTCGTCGGCCTCCCTCGCCCGCAGCGGCGCACAGGTGGTCGCCGCCGACTTCTCGCCGGGGATGCTCGCCGAGGGGAAGCGCCGTCACGGCAGCATCCGCAACCTCTCGTTCGTCGAGGCGGATGCCACGGCCCTGCCCTTCGCGGACGACGAGTTCGACGCGGTCACCATGTCCTACGCGCTGCGCAACGTGAACGACCCGAAGAAGGCGCTCCGCGAGCTGCTGCGCGTCACCAAGCCCGGCGGACGCCTCGTGATCAACGAGTTCTCCACGCCTCCCGGCGGCCTGTTCCGTTCGGCCTACCGCTTCTACAACTCGCAGGTGCTGCCGCGCGTCGCGCGCGTGGCCGGCACCAACGGCGAGGCCTACGACTACCTCAACGAGTCGATCAGGGAGTGGCCCGACCAGAAGCGGCTCGCGGCCTGGATCCGAGAGGCCGGCTGGGCCGATGTCGCGTACCGCAACCTGTCGTTCGGCATCGTCGCGCTGCATCGCGCGCGCAAGCCCCGAGTCGACACGTCCGCGTGAGCGGCGCGGACCGGCCCAGCGGACGACGGTAGGCTGAGAGCGTGACTTCGAGCCGCGTTGCCCCGGGTTCGCGACTGGCGAGCCGTCTCGGTTTCAGCGACCGTGTCTTCATCGGCACCGCCGGTCGGCGCATCGCACAGGCGATCGAAGACGGACTCGAGCGGGTCGAGACCGGTCTCGCCGACGACGTGCGCGTCGCGGACCCCCTCGCCGACGCCGCGAGCCGCTACCTGTACGAGGCGGGCGGCAAGCGGATCCGTCCCGTCCTCACGCTGCTCGCCGCCCAGCTCGGCGACGGCAACACCGACGAGGTGATCGACGTGGCCAAGGCCCTCGAGATCACGCACCTGGGCTCCCTGTACCACGACGACGTCATGGACGGCGCCGACCGTCGCCGCGGCGTTCCGGCGGCGCAGACCGTGTGGGGCAACAACATCGCGATCCTCACCGGCGACATCCTGTTCTCCCGGGCGAGCCAGCTGATGTCCCGCCTCGGCGAGCGGGCGATCCGGCTGCAGGCCGACACCTTCGAGCGTCTGGTCCTCGGGCAGATGCACGAGACGATCGGCGCACAGCCCGACGACGACCCGATCGACTTCTACATCCAGGTGCTCGCCGACAAGACCGGCTCCCTCATCGCCGCGGCCACGCAGGGCGGCGTGATCTTCTCGAATGCGCCCGGCGAATACGAGGAGCCGCTGCGCGTGTACGGCGAGAAGATCGGCGTCGCCTTCCAGCTGCTCGACGACGTGATCGACCTGTCCTCGAGCCCCGAGGACACCGGCAAGGTCCCGGGGACCGATCTTCGGGCCGGCGTCCCGACCATGCCCTACCTGCTGCTCAAGGCCGAGGGCGACGACGCGTCGATCGACCTCGCCGCCCGCATCGACGACGGCGTCGCGCGCATCGCCGACGGCGAGGACCCCTCGATCCTCGACGGCCCGCTCACCGAGCTGCGCGACCACGCCGGCACGCAGAAGACCCTCGCGCTCGCGCACTCCTGGACCAGGGATGCGATCGACGCGCTCGCTCCGCTGCCCCGCGGGACCGTGCGCGAAGCCCTCACCCGTTTCGCTGAGACCCTCGTCGAACGCTCCAGCTGAATGCTCGCGGCCCCGCGCCGCGGCACCCGGGCGTGACGGCATACGAAAGGACCCCCTATGACCAAGCTCAGACTGGCCATCGTCGGAGCGGGCCCCGCCGGCATCTACGCCGCCGACATCCTGCTCAAGGCCGAGCGCAAGTTCGACGTGTCCATCGACCTCTTCGAGCAGCTCCCTGCACCGTACGGTCTCGTCCGCTACGGCGTCGCCCCCGACCACCCGCGCATCAAGGGCATCATCACGGCTCTCCGTGACGTGCTCGACCGCGGCGACATCCGACTCTTCGGCAACGTCCGCTTCGGCGAGGACATCACGCTCGACGACCTGAAGAAGCACTACAACGCGGTCATCTTCGCCACCGGCGCGATCCGCGACACCTCGCTCGACATCCCGGGCATCGACGCCGTCGCCTCGTATGGCGCAGCCGACTACGTGAGCTGGTTCGACGGCCACCCCGACGTGCCGCGCGAATGGCCGCTGGATGCCGCATCGGTCGGCGTCCTCGGCAACGGCAACGTCGCGCTCGACGTGGCCCGCATGCTCGCGAAGCACGCCGAGGACCTCCTCGTCACCGAGGTGCCCGAGAACGTCTACGAGGGCCTCAAGGCCAGCGAGATCACCGACGTGCACGTCTTCGGGCGCCGGGGGCCCGCGCAGGTCAAGTTCACGCCCCTCGAGCTCCGCGAGCTCGGCGAGCTGCGCGACGTCGACATGGTCGTGTACGACGAGGACTTCGACTACGACGACGCGTCGAAGGACGCGGTCGCCAGCAACAAGCAGGTCATGGTCATCGACCGCGTGCTGCAGTCCTGGCGAAAGCGCGACTCGGTCAACAACGCCGGCGGAACGGCATCCCGTCGCCTGCACCTGCACTTCTGGGCACGCCCGGTCGAGGTCCGCACCGACGAGTCCGGCCGCGTCGCCGCCCTCGTGTACGAGCGCACGCAGCCCGACGGCCAGGGCGGGGCGATCGGCACCGGCGAGATGCGCGAAGTGCCGCTGCAGGCGCTGTATCGCGCGATCGGCTACTTCGGATCGCCGCTCCCGGGCGTCCCTTTCGACAAGAAGCACGGCGTGATCCCGAACCGCGAGGGACAGGTCCTCGCGAAGGACTCGAACCAGCAGGTCCCCGGCATCTACGCCACCGGCTGGATCAAGCGCGGTCCTGTCGGCCTCATCGGGCACACCAAGTCGGATGCCATGGAGACCGTGCGCCACATCATCAACGACCAGGGGTCGTGGTGGCACCCGGAGGATCCGTCGGAAGCGGCGATCCCCGCACTGCTGCAGGAGCGCGGCGTGAAGTGGACCGACCTCGACGGCTGGCACCGCCTCGACGAGCACGAGATCTCCCTCGGCGCGCCGCACGAGCGGGCCCGCGTGAAGGTCGTGCCGCGTGACGAGATGGTGCGCGTCTCCCGCGGGGAGTGACCGTCACCTGATCGTTGCAGGGCGCGCCGCGTGAGGGCCTGCGGTCGTCTCTAGGCTGCTGCGTATGCTCCTCGTCCTCGGTGCGGCCGCCGTGCTGCTGGTCACCGGGTGCACGGCCGAAACCGTGCCGACCCCGACGCGCGCGACGTCGTCCTCGCCGACCCCGACCCCGACCCCGACGGACGAGCCGGCCGTGGAGCCCGAGGCCGCCTTCACTGTGACGTGCGACGACGTCGCCGCCGAGATGTCGGGGCTCGTCGGCGAGCCGTCGACGCCGATGGATCCGGTGCTCTCGATCGTCAGTGCGCCGGGCTGGCTGCCGGGGCCCGCTCGGCACATGTTCAGCGCGCCGGCGGGATCGCCTGCTCGGCGGGAGACGACGATCGCAGCTGGGAGGTCGCCCTCGTCCCGGGAGCGCGTGCCGTGATCGCGGGCGCGACCGAGCGGCAGGGGTACTGGGGTAAGCAGGCGCGCTGCGAGGACGGCAGGTGCACGTTCGAGTTCCCCGACGGCGATGTCGTCCTCTCGGCGACCGTGCATGAGCCCGGCCTCGGCGACGCCGACGTCGCACGCATGGAGGAAGCGATGCGCGGGCTCGTCGCTGCCGCCGCCGCGAGCGTTCGCGAGGTCGAGTACATCGACAGCGATATCGTCGGGGCGCCCTGCGAGAGGTTCATCACGGAGCAGGAGGTCAGCGCTCTCGTCGGCGAGGAGGCAGCGCTCTTCTCCGATTGCGGCGGGTGGGGCATCCCCTCCGAGGTCTATCAGATCGTGAACGGCTCCCGCATCTGCTATTACACCTCCGCAGAGGGCGACTTCGAGTCCATCGCCAGCCACCTGATGATCACCACGCTGCCCGCCGGTGCATGGGCCTTCGAGGCGACCGACGGAGCGCCGGCGCAGATCGAGGGGGCGGATGCCGCGAAGACGAGCACCGGTGAGTACGGCGAGAACATCCTCGACATCCGAGTGGGTTCCGAGTGGATCCGGCTCATGACGTACGACAACGGGTCGGGCGCCGCGGATCTGTCGCCCCTCGCCGATGTCGTCGTGCGGAACCTCACGGTCGGACGTCCCGCTCCCCAGTAGCCGGAACCGTTCGGCTAGCCTGACGGCATGCCTGACTGGATACCGGACGTCCTGGGCGACGAGTTCGAGCAGCTCACGCTCGGGCTGACCGACGACGACGAGGGCGCCGTCGTCGCGACTCTGGTCCGGGCGCTTCCGCACGAGCGCGCGTGGTGGGATCGGCTGCGCGGTCGAGACGACCCGCTCGCCGACGTCGACGTCCTGTACGTCCATGGCTGGTCCGACTACTTCTTCCAGAAGCGCCTCGCGCGCTTCTGGACCGCTCGCGGCGCACGATTCTTCGCGCTCGACCTGCGCAAGTACGGCCGCAGCCTGCGGGACGGGCAGACGCCGGGCTACGTCACCGATCTCACGACGTACGACGAGGACATCGCGGCGGCGCTGATCGCGATGGGGCGCGGAAAGGACGGCGCCGCCTCGGGGCGACGGCTCGTGCTGCTCGGCCACTCGACGGGCGGGCTCACGCTCAGCCTGTGGGCCTCCCGACATCCACAAGCGGCGGACGCGGTCATCCTCAACAGCCCGTGGCTCGAGTTCCAGCTCGCATCCGCCCGACCGCTGCTCGCGCCCGTCGCCGAGCTGCAGGCGCGCTGGGCGCCGCGCGAGGTCGCGCCGCAGGTCGACCTCGGCTTCTACACGCGCGCGCAGCACGAGGTGGCCGACCCCGACGACCCGGTCGACGTGAATCTGGCGTGGCGCCCCGCGCAGACCATGGCGGTGCACGCCGGATGGTTCCACGCCATCCTCACCGGACACGCGGCGGTCGCCGCGGGTCTCTCGATCCCGGCGCCGGTCTGCGTGCTGCTGTCGACGCGATCGGCGACGCCCACGCGATGGTCCGAGGACCTGACGCGGGCGGACTCCGTGCTGGTGGTCGACGACATCGCCCGCGCGGCGATGAAGCTCGGGAGCTCGGTCACCGTCGAGCGCATCGACGGCGCATTGCACGACGTCTTCCTCTCGCACCATGAGGCGCGCGAGGACGCCTATGCGCGCCTCGACCGGTGGGTGAGGGGCTGGTCGGCGGCGGGCTGACCCGGCTCGGCGGTCAGATGTAGTACATCGCGCGGGCGAGTCGCTCGGCCTCATCGGCATCGCCGGCGAGGATCGCGACGCGGAAGTCCCGGTAGACCTGGAGCATCCGTCCCTGGTCGGCATCGGGCACATGCCACCCGCGCAGGTTGCGGACGAGCGCCATGCTCGCGTCGTTGAGAAGGACCTGGTGCTGCATGTTGCGGCTCCGGTCGCTCAGGAACGAGAACACCGCCCATCGCGCCTCCGACAGCTGCAGGTCGTCGCCGGCCGCCGCGCACATGTCGTCGACGAGAGCGGCGAGAGCATCCCGCTCCTCCGAGGTCATGCGTCCGACGCCCATCCGTGCGGAGATGCCGGCCTGGTAGCCGGCGAACTCCAGCGTCTGCTCGACGACGTCGGCCGTCACGGCCGTGACCTCGGTGTACCGGCTCGGATACATCATCACGAGCCCCAGCCGCTCGAGCCTCTGCAGCGCCTCGCGGACGGGTGTGCGCGACACGTGCAGCTCCTCCGCCACGTCGACGTCGCGGATGCGATACCCCGGCTCCAGCACGCCGTCGACGATCTGTGCGCCGATGTGCTGGAACACCTCCTCGGCCAGCAGCTGCTTGCTCTCTCGGATGCTCGTCATCGAGCTCTTGCTGTTCATGGATTGCCCCCAGTTGCTTTCCAGATCCAGGCCCCCATGATGTGCCCGGACGCTCACTACATCACGAAGTGGATCGCGATGCCAATAATCCACAGACGCCTTTTCGGAAGTGCGCGCCAACGCCCCTCCGGCAGGCGTCGTCGCAGGATCTCGTACAGAAGTGCTCTGTGGCCGACGAGCGTTGGGACGCTCGCCGGCCACGAACGATGCCGTGCACGGAACTGCTCTGCGCCCAGTCCCCACAAGGCGGAACCTCGATCCTCGAACGCGGGACCGTGGTTCGGCAGCGCGTCATGCATCGACGCATCGTCTGTCGCATCGGGATGCGACAGCATCCAGTCTCGGGCACGGAAACCCATATATCGGAATGGGATCCGAGAGCACGAAGAAGGGGGCGGACGCCGACGCGTCCGCCCCCTTCCGCTCCGCGTGTCAGCGGTAGTTGATGAACTGCAGATCGATGTCGAGGTCGGAGCCCTTGAGCAGCGCGATCACGGCCTGGAGGTCGTCGCGGCTCTTCGACTGCACGCGCAGCTCGTCGCCCTGGATCTGGCTCTTGACGCCCTTCGGCCCCTCGTCGCGGATGATCTTGCCGATCTTCTTCGCGTTCTCGGAGGAGATGCCGTCCTTGAGCGACGAGACGATGCGGAACTCCTTGCCGCTCGCGAAGGGCTCGCCGGACTCGAGGCTCTTGAGCGAGATCCCGCGCTTGATGAGCTTGGACTGGAAGACGTCGAGGACGGCCTTCGCGCGCTCCTCGGTGCCGGCGATGATGAGGACCTGCTCGCCGCTCCAGGCGATCGACGCGCCGGTGCCCTTGAAGTCGTAGCGCTGCTCGATCTCCTTGCGGGCCTGGTTCAGGGCGTTCTCGGCCTCCTGGTGATCCACTTTCGAGACGATGTCAAAGGAACTGTCAGCCATACATGGAGTGTATCGACACAGCGGTTTCCGCGTGTCCGTGGAAGCGTTTTCATACCGGCCCGCGACGGAGCTCCGGTCACAGGTTGGTATCGAGCCGTGGTTTCATTGCGGATCACGTCGATCTCAATGCATACTGTAAGCGCTTGCAGTCCTGCACAGCATCAGTACTCAGAGAGGCACACACCAATGAAGGTGAACAAGAGGGGCATCGTCGCCGCCGGCGTCATCGCGATCGTTTCGACTCTTTCCCTTGCAGGCTGCTCGACCGCGTCGGACGGCGGGGACTCGTCGGGCGGCGAGAGCAGCGGAACGCTGACCATCTGGGTCGACGCCGAGCGCGTCGACGCGCTCAAGAGCGCCGCAGAGGCGTACCAGGACAAGACCGGCGTCACGGTCGACCTCGTCGGCAAGTCGGTCGACGACATGAAGGACGACTTCATCCAGCAGGTCCCGACGGGCAAGGGCCCCGACGTGGTCATGGGTGCGCACGACTGGCTCGGAGAGCTCTCCACCAACGGCGTCGTCGCTCCGATCGAGCTCGGCGACTCGTCGGCCGACTACCTCCCCGTCGCGCTGCAGGCGGCCACCTACGACGGCACGGTCTACATGCTTCCGTATGCGGTCGAGAACATCGCGGTCCTGCGCAACGCCGACCTCGTCCCCACCGCTCCCACGAGCTTCGACGACATGGTGTCGAAGGGCGCGTTCGTCGTCGAGCAGGGCACCGAGGGCAACCCGTACCACCTGTACCCGTTCCAGACCGCGTTCGGCGCCCCCGTCTTCGGCACCGACGCCTCGGGCAGCTACGACTCCGCCGACCTGCAGCTCGGCAGCGAGGGCGGCACGGCCTTCGCCAACTGGCTCGCCGCTCAGGGTGCAGCCGGCACGCTGAACACCGACATCGACGGCGAGATCGCCAAGCAGCAGTTCCTCGACGGCACCGCCGCCTTCTGGCTGACCGGCCCGTGGAACGTCGGCGCCGCCACCGAGGCCGGCATCAACGTCGCGATCGACCCCGTCCCCAGCCCGACGGCGGAGACCGCGTCGCCGTTCGCCGGCGTGAAGGGCTTCTTCGTCAGCTCCGAGTCGAAGAACAAGGTCGCCGCGAACGACTTCCTCGTCAACTACATCGGCACCGAGGACGTGCAGCTCGAGCTGTTCAAGGCCGGCAACGTCCTGCCCGCGCTGACCGCCGCAGCCGACACCGCGGCATCCGACCCGATCATCGCCGGCTTCCAGGCCGTGGGCGCCGACGCCGTGCCGATGCCCGCCATCCCCGCGATGGGCGCCGTCTGGGAGTTCTGGGGTGTCGCGGAGGCCGCGATCATCAACGGCTCCGACCCCGCGTCGACGTGGCAGAAGCTCGTCGACGACGTGACCGCCGCGATCAAGTAGGCAGACAGCACCAGACCCTGCCGGGGCGGACCTCGTCCGCCCCGGCAGCTCCACGACGGGGACGACATGACAGACACCGCTGAGAAGACCGCGGAGCCCACGGCTCCCCTGACCGGGCGGCAGCGCCAGGCCGCCCGCATCGCCGAGGCCGCCTCCGGGCCGATCGGCTGGATGCTGCTGAAGATCCTGCTGCTCGCGATCGTCGACGCGATAGCGCTGTACGCCGCATTCGTGCTCTTCGGCCAGCAGGAATGGCTGGTGCTCGGGCTCGTGGTCGCCGTCACCGTCGTCGTCAACTGGATCTACTTCTCGCGGCGGCGCGTCCCCGCGAAGTACCTCACGCCCGGGATCATCTTCCTCGTCGTGTTCCAGGTCTTCACCCTGCTCTACACCGGCTACATCGGCTTCACGAACTACGGCACGGGCCACAACGGCACCAAGGACCAGGCGATCTCGTCGCTGCTCGCCTCGGCGCAGGAGCGCGTCGAGGATTCCGCGACGTATCCGGTGACGGTCGTGGAGCAGTTCGGCACCTACGGCCTCCTCGTCACCGACCCCGACTCGGGCGACGCCCTGCTGGGCACCGGCGAGCAGCCGCTGCAGGAGGTCGACGCCGAGTTCGAGGGCGGCCGCGCCGTCTCGGTCGACGGCTGGACGACCCTTCAGCTCGCGCAGGTCTTCACGCTGTCGGAGGAGCTCGAGGAGCTCTCGGTCCCCTTCAGCGACGATCCCAACGACGGCAGCCTCCGCGCCCCCGACGGTCAGTCCGGCTACCTCTACGTCTCGACCCTCGAGTACGACGCCGCCGCCGACACGATCACCGACACCGCGACCGGCACCGTCTACGCCGACACAGGCGAGGGCGCCTTCACCTCGGATGCCGGGGAGCAGCTGCTGCCCGGCTGGCAGACGACCGTCGGATTCGACAACTTCGTGCGGGCCGTGAGCGACGAGTCCATCCGCGGACCCCTCATCTCCGTCACCGTCTGGACGTTCGTGTTCGCGGTGCTGTCCGTGGCGACGACGTTCTTCCTCGGCCTGCTCCTCGCCCTCGTCTTCAACAACACCCGGATGCGCTTCCGGAACGGGTACCGGATCATCCTGATCCTGCCGTACGCCTTCCCGGCGTTCCTCTCCGCCCTCGTCTGGGCCGGCATGATGAACGAGAGCTTCGGCTTCATCAACCAGGTGATCTTCGGAGGCGCGGACATCCCGTGGCTGACGGATCCCACCCTCGCCAAGGTCTCGGTGCTGCTCGTGAACCTGTGGCTCGGATTCCCGTACATGTTCCTCGTCTGCATGGGCGCGCTGCAGGGCATCCCGGAGGACGTGAACGAGGCCGCCGTGATGGACGGCGCGAACCCGTGGCAGATCTTCCGCCGCATCAAGCTGCCGCTGCTCCTGGTGACGGTCGCTCCGCTGCTGATCTCCTCGTTCGCTTTCAACTTCAACAACTTCAACCTCATCTACATGCTCACCAAGGGCGGGCCGCGCTTCGACGACGTGAGCATCCCCGTCGGTCACACCGACATCCTGATCTCGATGGTCTACAAGGTGGCCTTCACGGGCCAGACGCGCGACTACGGGCTCGCGTCCGCCTTCACGATCCTCATCTTCATCGTGGTCGCGACGATCTCGATCATCAGCTTCCGCAAGACCAAGGCCCTCGAGGAGCTGAACTGACATGAGCACCACCGGCCCTCTCACCTCCGACCCCACCGCCGTGCGCGGGCGCACCGTCGCCGGAGCGTCTCACGCGCCGCATCCGTCCCGTCCGCGTCGGCGCGGATTCGGCTCCTGGTTCGCCGACACCGGGTGGCGTCACGTGATCGCGATCGTGGTGAGCATCTTCGCGCTCTTCCCGCTGCTCTACGTCGTCTCGGCGTCGCTCAACCCGAAGGGCACGCTGACCGGATCGAACCAGCTCTTCTCGGCGTTCGGCGTCGACAGCTACGTCCGCATCCTCAGCGATCCGCAGAACCCCTACGGGCTCTGGTTCCTCAACACGCTGATCATCGCCACGGTGACCGGCGCCGTCACCGTCTTCATCGGCGCCTGCGCCGCCTACGCGTTCTCGCGGATGCGGTTCGCCGGCCGACGCGTGGGCCTCGTCACCATCGTCGTGGTGCAGATGTTCCCGCAGCTGCTCGCGGTCGTCGCGATCTTCCTGCTGATGTCGACCCTCGGCGACTGGTTCCCGGCGATCGGCCTGAACACGCACACGGGACTCATCCTCGTCTACCTCGGCGGCGCTCTCGGCGTGAACACCTACCTGATGTACGGGTTCTTCAACACGATCCCGAAGGAGCTCGACGAGGCCGCCCGCATCGACGGGGCCGGGCACGCGCGCATCTTCTTCACGATCATCCTGCGGCTCGTCGCGCCGATCCTCGCGGTCGTCGGTCTGCTGTCGTTCATCGGCACGGTCAACGAGTACGTGATCGCGAGCGTCATGCTCGTCGACGTCGACCAGCAGACCCTGGTCGTCGGCCTCACCAAGCTCGTCGCCAACCCGCGATACGCGGACTGGTCGGCGTTCTCCGCGGGCGCGGTGATGGCGGCCATCCCCGTCATGATCCTGTTCCTGTTCCTGCAGCGCTACATCGTGGGCGGACTCACGGCCGGGGCCACCAAGGGCTGACCCCGGCACCGCGAGGCCACGGGCCGTCGGTTCGGCGTTGCGACGCCGGACGACGGCCCCTCGGTCTTAACCTGAGGACATGGCACGGGTGGGGGGACGCAATTCGGTGATGAGCTGGATCGCGGGCATCTTCTGCACCGGGGTGGTGGTCGGGCTCTTCTGGTTCGCGATCCCGATCGTCCCGACCCTGGTCGCCGTCGTCGGCGACGCCCTCCGCGCACTCTTCGCATGACCCGCGCGGCCAGTGCTGGCGCGGAATCACGACACGTCGGCACGCCTGCGGCGGCGTGCGGGCGGGCGGCGGTAGCCTCGCAGAGCACACATCCGAGGAGAGGCGCACCCCATGAGTGACCCCGTGGTTCCCCAGCCCGAGCGGCCGAAGGACGTCGATGACGTCGTCGACAGCGCGAACGCTGGTCTCGACGCGGCCGAGGCCGCGCGTGCAGACGCCCCCCGCACTCCGGGTGAGGCCGGTGCGCCGGATGCCGCAGTGAAGCCCGCCGACCCTGCGGTCGACCCCGATCTCGCCGCCTTCGAAGCGGCGGAGCGCGACCACCCCGGCACGTTCTCGACGCCGGAGCTCAACGACCTCGCCGCTTCCGACCGCGCCGCCGAGCGCGGATCCGACCTCCGCTCCGACCGCGACTCGGGCCTCAGCTCGCGCGACGACGATCTGCGCGCGGATCGCACGGCGACGGATCGCACGGCGACGGATGCCGCGGCGACGGCCGCCTACACGCCGCCGCCCGCACACCACGCCCACGAGGAGTCGGCGATGGCCGGCGCGGCCTACGCGCCGCACGACGCCGACACCCGGATCGTGCCCTCGGAGCCCGTCACCGCGGAGCCGGTGTTCGCTCCGACCCCGCAGCAGCAGCCCATCTTCGTGCAGGCGCCCGAGCCGCCGCGCGAGCGGGGCAACCGGGGCACCGCCGGGGCCATCGGGCTCCTCGCCACCCTCGCGTTCGCAGTCCTGTACCTCGGTGCGACCCTCGGCCTGGGCGCCGTCACGGGCGACGTCACGGGTCAGAACATCGGCGAGGCCGCGCTCGCGCCGTTGACGACGTGGGGCTTCTGGGTCCCCGTCGTCGTGTTCTTCCTCGGCTTCTGGCTCCTGGGCGCCTTCATCAACCGCGGGCGCTGGGGTCTCTGGGTCGTGTTCGGCATCATCGTCGGCGTCATCGCCTATGCCGGCCACATCCTCGGCCAGCTGTTCGAGGCGCCCTTCTGGCTGCTGTCGGCGCGCGAGGGCGGCGAGCTCGTGACCGAGCAGCTGCTGGCACCCCTCGCCATCGCCGCGTTCGTCTTCGCCCGCGAGCTGACCATCTGGTTCGGCGCCTGGGTCGCTCGCAGCGGTGCTCGCAAGACCGAGCTGAACGCCGAGTCGCAGCGCGAGTACGAGCGCACGCTCGAGGCCGGCCCGACGCTGTCGAGGTAATCACGGACATGTCATCGCCGAACCCCCGCGGGCCCGAGTCCGCGGGGGTTTCGGCTGTCCTGGCGCTGGTCCTCACCACCATCGGCTTCTTCGCGCTGGCTGTCTTCGGACTCGGCGCGCTGACCGTCGCGACCGACACCGACATCATCGCGGTGCCGGGCCTCGGGCAGCTCCCGGGCGTGATCGGCATGGCGATCGCGGTGCTCGCGTTCGCGCTGGCGCTGTGGACGGCGGTGCGGCGACAGCATCCCTCGTTCCTCTCCGTGCCCGTGATCGCGCTGTCGGCGGCGCTCGCGCATCTCGTCGCGGTCTGGTGCGGCGTCGCGGCGGGCACGGGGGACCTCGTGGTGGCGACGGCGGTCGCCGGCGATCTCGTGCGGGGCGGGGCGAGCGCCGTCCTGCTGCTCGCCGCCGCGATCGCGGGATGGGCCGGGGTCGCGCTGCGCCGCACGCGCGCCCGGCGTCCGCGGTGGCCGTGGGAGCAGGACGACGAGGAGTAGCGCCCCGCCGTCGTGCCGGAAATCGGCGCGGGAGGCACCCCTGCCCCGTACGCTCTAGGTGTGGAGCGCTCGCTGGAGACGCAGGTCGACCAGGCCGTGCAGGCCTGGCTGCGCTGGGTGCCGCGCTGGGAGCCGGCCACCCACCGAGGCCGCGTCGCGCCCTGCCGCCGCTGTCTGGGCTCGCCGATCCTCTCCGCGGCGGGGATCGCCGGCAACACCCCGCACGGTGTGCAGCACGGGCTCTCGACCCGCATCAAGACGATCGTCGACCATGCGGTCGCGGAGTACACCGCGCGCAACCTTCCGGTGCTGCAGCGGGAGCTCGATCAGCAGGCCGCTCGCAACAGGGCGCGCACGTACCGGCCATCCGAGGACCTGGACCCGGAGTTCGACGGGATGCCGCTCGACCCCGATCCCGTGCCGGGAGCGCCCTTCCTCTTCACGATCGCCGGGATGGCCGACGACGCCGCGGCGGAGCTGCCGCCGCTGCCGCCGCTCAGCGACGAGGCGAAGGCCGCGCTGCGCCAGGAGGTCGCGCTCGCGGACGAGTACGCGAACATGGTGGGGCGCGAGATCTGCGGGATCCTGCTCCGGCACCGCATCCACATCCAGGCGGCGGTGTCGCAGCACGTCGAGCCGCAGATCGAGGCGATGCTGGCCGAGCTCACCGAGTCGCTGGACTCGCCGTTCGACCCCGACACCCTCTGATCACCCGACGCCCTCTGATCGCTCGCCACTCTCTGATCAGGTCACGGCGCTTCCGTCGTGCCCGACCGTTCGCCGTCACGCGACCTGCGTATCCGCTGGGAGACGGTGGCGGCCGTTGCTGCGTGCGGCGACGAGTGGATATCGTTTTTCGATAGATATCCATTGCTCATCGATAGGGTTACCATGCATCCTCGTGTCTCCCGCATCCTGAAGGCGCTCATCGTCGTCCTTCTCGCGCTTCTGCTGACCAGCCAGATCGTCGTGATCCCCGAGGTCGCGCACCTCACCGCCCAGCGCAACCCCGATGTGGCGCAGCTCGAGATTCCCGGCATCATCGGCGCCGTCGTCTTCCTGGCGCTGGTCGAGGTGACTCTCATATGCGTGTGGTTCCTGCTGTCCCTCGTGCGGGACGACCGGATCTTCCGTGTGGAGGCGTTCCGATACGTCGACATCATCCTGGTCGCGCTGGTGTCGGCGGGAGCGCTGATCCTCGCCGCCTACCTCGTGATCCTCGCGAGCCGTGCGGTCTCCCTGTCGCTGACGCTGCTGGCGCTGCTCGGCATCGTCGTGAGCGCCGCGCTCGCCCTCCTCGTCGTGGTGCTGCGCGGACTGCTGCGCAAGGCGCTCGAACTCGAGCACGACCTGTCCGAGGTCGTCTGATGCCGATCGTCATCGACCTCGATGTGCAGCTCGCGCGCAAGAAGATGAGCGTGCAGGACTTCGCCGATGCCATCGGCATCACGCCGGCGAACGTCGCGGTGCTGAAGAACGGACGCGCGAAGGCCGTGCGGTTCACGACTCTCGAGGCGATCTGCCGCGTGCTGGAGTGCCAGCCGGGTGACATCCTGCGATGGGAGCCCGACGGCGGGGAGTCCGACGGCGAGGACCGCGCATGAGCGGGGTCGGCACGCAGGCGCCCGCCTCGTGGGGCGAGTCGGTCGCGCAGCGCCTGCTCGACGTCGCAGGCTGCCCGGTGTGCGGGGGAGCGCTGGACGGCGGATGCTGCGCGCACTGCGGCTCCGACCTGCGCGGACCGATCGGCGTCGAGGTGTGGAACTCGTCCCTCGCGGCGGCGTCGGCCGTCCGCGCTCGCGAGGAGGTGCTGCGGCGGGTTCCCGTCGTGTCCGCTCCGTCGCACGCCCGCATCGCCGCTCCGACCGCCGGCGCCGTCCCCACCGCGTCTCCGGCGGCTTCTTCGTCGCCTGCCGGCCCACGTCCTGCCTCGATCCCGCCCTCCCCGCCCGCGTCCTCCGGCAG
>NZ_LWCU01000015.1 GCF_001650405.1 Microbacterium sp. H83
CCCCCACAGCCCCCACCTCCCCCGCGTTCGGAGACTTCACCGGCGAGCAGCTCGCTCAGATCTGCATCGACGACACCCGGTCGACCTTCAACCCGGATGTGACCTTCGACATCGAGGACACGCGCATCGAGCGGCGCACCGTGACTCCCGAGTGGCTCGTGATCGTTCCCGCGAGGACCGGCGGTCTGGACGCGCGATCGCTCTGCACGATCGGAGGCACGCCTGCGTCCCCCGTGGTCGAGATGGCATCGGGATCCATCGAGGACCTCCCGGAGGAGCAGATCCAGAGGCTGATCCGGGGCGAGAACGAAGGGACCAATCCCTGATGTGCGGCACGGATGGGGATTCCTCTCCGCCGGGCCGAGAACCGCACGGCGGGATTTCCCGCCGTGGGGTGCTCCTCGCGACGGGCCTCGCGCTCGGAGCGACCGCTTTCAGCGTGGACCTGTTCTCTCCGCAGCTGAGCGCGAACGCAGCGGGGACCTACCTCCGTCCCTGCGGCGACGTCCCCATCTCGAGCACGTGGCAGGGGCATCGGAATCGGAAGCCCCCGTCCGGAGAGCCCGGCACCGATTACGCGGTCGCCATGCGCTCACCGATCAGAGCCGCGACCGGCGGCGTCATCGTCGACCGGAAGGACACGACCGATTCGGCGACCGGACGGTACATCGCCCTGCGCGCCGACGACGGCAACTACATCCGCTACCTGCACCTCGCCTCGAGCGCCGTCGCGATCGGGACCAGAGTGAGCAGGGGCCAGGTGATCGCCTACTCCGGCGCTTCAGGATTCGGCAGCGAGACCGGCTACGGCTCCCATGTCCACGTGTCCCTCTGGCTCGGCGGCACGCCGAGCCAGCTGGGCTTCCCCAACACCGTCAACTTCGAGAATCTCGTCGACGGCGGCCCTGTACCCATCTACCCGGAGGACGACCCCGTGCCCACCCATCAGTCGACCGACTTCGCCACCTCTGTCGCACTTCCCGCGAACACGTGGACCACCGTCGCCGTCGCCGCAGGACAGCTCTACCTCGCGATCGTCGGCAACGGGATCGTGGAGACCGGTGACGTGTCTCTCAACCTCAAGGCGAACGGACTCACGACCGGTCTCCAGGTGCGGCTCGTGGCCGAGAAGCTCGCGTCGAACTCGGGCCCCGTGGTCACGACCCTCGTCCAGCCCGTGACGGAGATCCGTGCCACCGCCGCAGCCGGCAGCCCCACCCAGGGACAGCATGCGCAGTCCTACCAGCTGGTCGGCCCGATGCGGCTCTTCGTGCAGCTGATGGCCCTCAACAGCGGGGTGACCCTCACCGGGATCTCGGTCAGGAAGAACTACTGGACCTCCTGAGCACGAAGTGGAAGCACCGTCGTCTCCGAGATCTGCGCTCCGCTCGGACTGCGTCGACGCTCTCCCCGGCGGATGCCGCGCTGACGACGCACAGCATCGACCACCGGCGCCGGTCGATGCACGGATCCGTCGTGGGAGCAAGGGGCATGAGGATATTCACCGCGCGGCATACACTCGCGGAGTGGTAGATGCAGAAGAACGTACCTCCGCCGTCCTGTGGGCGTGCGTCGAGGAGGGATTCCACGTCGGAAGTCGCGGGGGCGACTTCCTCGGTTACGTCGATCGACAGCCGGACGGCGCCCATCGGGCCTTCGACGCCCACTCCGCTCTCGTGGGCGACTACTCCACCCTCCATGAGGCGACCGCGGCGGTCGTCGCTGCGGCCGACGGACGCACCGGCCGCCCCGACTCGCGGACCGACGACCTGCAGGGGAAGGCGCAGTGACCGCGACCACGACCGCGCAGCTCATCTCGCTCGTCTACACGAGCACCGCCTCGCAGCCCTTCCGTGAGACCGCGCTGGAGGAGCTCCTCTCGGTCTGCCGCACCCGCAACGCCTCGCGGCACGTGACGGGCATGCTGCTGTATCGCGAGGGACGGTTCATCCAGGTCCTGGAGGGCGACCCCGAGACGGTCGAGCGGCTCGTCGAGACGATCGGCCGCGATCCCCGGCACCGGGACATGAGGATCCTGCTGACCGAGCAGATCGAGGAGCGTCGGTTCGGGGACTGGACCATGGGCTACCGGGCGTTCCGTTCGGGACCGGACACCGCCCCTGCGGGATATCGGGACTCCTTCGGAGATCTGGATGCAGGCTCGGACACGGCGATGAGCAGGCGCGCGCTCGCCGAGCTCACGCTGTGGTTCCGGGTGCGCTCCGCATCCGTCGGGTCTCCGTCACCTGCGTGAGCCGACCGAGGAGCCGCGCTCACGACGACGGCGACGGCGTGGCTTCCTGCCGGCGCGGGGACGCGGTGGTCAACTGAATGGTCGGAATCAGAGAGTGAGGGGCGCCATGCGTCGGAACAGCGCGAAGTCGCAGGCCAAGCGGATGGATGCGGTGGAGACCCTCCCGGCGCAGCCGAAGACGGCGGCGGCCGCTCTCGCCCGCATGAACCCCTTCACGTACGGCCTGCTCGGCGCGCTCGGGGTCCTCGTCGCGCTCATGATCGGCGGCATCGTCGATCAGCTCGCGACCGTGCTCGTCTACATCGGCGTCGCGGTCTTCCTCGCGCTGGGCCTGGATCCGATCGTCACCTTCATCGAACGGAAGCTCCCTCGCCCGGCGGCGGTCGCGATCGTCGTCTCCGCGGTCATCCTCGCCTTCGCGGGCATCATCCTCGCCATCGTCCCCATCCTCGTCGAGCAGATCTCGAATCTGATCGAGGATGGCCCGAAGATGATCGAGGACTTCATGTCCAGCGCCTGGTTCACGGACATCAGCGAGCAGTTCGGCTCCACCTTCGACGACGCCGCCCAGGGCGTGCTGAGCTTCGTGCAGGACCCCGGGAACATCCTCAACATCAGCGGCGGCGTCTTCGCCGTGGGCGCCGGGATCGCCGGGGGCTTCACGGGCGTGACGATCGTCCTTATCCTCACCCTCTACTTCATGGCCTCGCTGCGGAGCATGAAGGCCGTCGCCGCCCGCTTCGTCCCCGCCTACCAGCGGGACACGTTCCGAGGGCTTCTGGAAGACGTCTCCGGCGCCGTCGGCCGCTACGTCATGGGGCAGGCGAGCCTCGCCCTGATCAACGGCATCCTGAGTCTCATCGTCCTGAGCATCATCGGCGCGCCGGTCCCTGCCCTGCTCGCGCTGATCGCGTTCATCGGCTCGATGATCCCGCTCGTCGGCACCCTGAGCGCATCGATCATCAACGCGCTCATCTGCCTGATCGTGAGCCCCGTCACCGCCCTGATCGCCTTCGGGTACTACCTCGTCTACATGCAGGTGGAGGCATACATCCTCTCGCCACGGATCATGAACAAGGCTGTCGCCGTGCCGGGAGCCCTCGTCGTGATCGCAGCCGTGGCCGGCGGCGCACTCGGCGGCATCCTCGGGGCGCTGGTCGCCATCCCCGTCGCCGCCAGCGCCATCATCATCGTGCAGAAGGTCGTCTTCCCGGCGCAGGATCGCAAGATCGTGCCTCCCGGGACCCTCAGCGAGAGCTGACCGCGCTCGGCGACGGGTCAGCCCTCAGCGCACCGTGAGCGCGCCCGGCTGGACCCGCACAGAGAACTCCGAGACCTGACCGACCTCCTCGCCGTCGATCTCGAAGGTCTGCGGGGAGGCGAGCCTGACGCTGATGCGCTCGGCGGCGACGTGCGTGGTGGACTCCGTGCTCACGGCCTGATCGACGGCGCCGAAGGCCCGCCTGATCCCGTTCTCCCAGATGAAGGAGCGGACGGTGTCGAGCCACTGCAGGGGTCCGTCGGCGCTCACGAGGAGCATGTCGAGCTGGCCGTCGTCGATCAGGGCGTCCGGCAGCAGCCGGATGCCGCCCTGCAGCATGCCGCAGTTGCCGATGAGCATCGTGTGCCCGCGGAAACCCTGCGGTTCGCCGTCGTCGAGGGTGAGGGTGATGTCGGTCATCTCGGTGCCCGCGAGCGCCCGCCCCATGGCCTCGACGTACGCGATCCATCCGGCCCGGTTCTTCAGATCCTCGTCGGTCTCGACCAGCATCTGCGCGTCGATGCCGAAGCCGACCATCACGACGAAGGCGTGCTCCTCGCCGTCGCGCTCCACCCAGCCCATGTCGATCGCGCGCGGCTCGCCGTCACGCACCCGACGGAGCGCCGCCGGGATGTCCCCCAGCGGCACGTCGAGGTTGCGGGCCAGCAGATTGCCCGTCCCCTGGGGGACGATGCCGAGGGCGACTCCGCTGCCGGCCAGCCCCTCCGCGACGGCGCGGACGGTGCCGTCGCCACCCGCGGCGATCACGATCTCGCAGCCCGCCTCGATGGCGTCCGCCGCCATCCCGCGACCGGGATCCTCGATCGTCGTCTCCCACCACCGCACGGGCGAGTCGTCGCCCCCGCCGAAGACCTCCTCCACCGCCGCCTTCAGCTTGTCGCCGCCGGGCTTCGACGGGTTCCAGATCACACCGATGGTCGTGTCGGTCATTGGTCAGCTTCTTCCTGTTGCATCCGGTCGGCGATCTCGATGGCGATCAGCCGTAGAAGAGGTCCTCGAAGGCCCTGCGCGCGCGTCGCGTGACTCCGAGATAGTCGTCCTCGAGCTCGCTCGCCGAGCGGTCGGGGTACCCGAGCAGTCGGCCGATGGCGTCGAGATCACGGGGGTCGGTGGGGAGCACGTCGCTCGTCCGCCCCGTGTACAGGGTGATCGCTGATCGCAGCCGGCTCGAGAGCCGCCACGCGTCGCGGAGCAGATCAGCGGATGCCGGCGGGACGAGCGCCGCCGCGACGGCGGCGTCGAGGGCCGCGATGGTCGACGTCGTCCGCAGCTCGGGAATCTCGTGCGCGTGCTGGAGCTGCAGCAGCTGCACGAGCCACTCGACGTCGCTGAGGGTGCCCGGGCCGAGCTTCAGATGCCGTCGCGGATCGACACCCTGCGGCAGACGCTCCCCCTCGACGCGCGCCTTGATGCGCTTGATCTCACGCGTGCCCTGGAGATCGACCGCGGAGGGATACCGGATGCTGTCGGCGAGCTCGGTGAATCTCGCGATCAGCGTCGCGCTGCCGGCCACGCCGCGGGCCCGGAGCAGCGCCTGCGCCTCCCATGACAGCGACCAGCGCCGGTAGTACTCGGCGTACGCGTCGATCGTCCGCACCACCGGGCCGTTCCGTCCCTCCGGGCGGAGGTCGGCGTCGAGGTCGAGCGGCACCCGGTGGTCGGTGAGGTTCTCCCGCAACCCCGCGACGATGCGCTTCGCGAGGGTCTCGGCGCGCTGCGGCTCGACGCCGTTCGCGTCGTAGACATAGAGGATGTCCGCGTCCGAACCGAAGCCGAGCTCCGCTCCTCCGAACCGCCCCATGCCGATGACGGCGAAGTCCAGGGCGTCGTCCTCCGCCGGCACGATCTCCCGACGCACGGCGCGCAGGCCGGCCTGGATGGTCGCGTCGGTGATCTCGGTCAGCGAGCGCGCGATCTCCTCGATCGTCAGGACGTCGAGCACCCCGCCCATGGCCGTGCGGAGGAGCTCACGTCGCCGCAGAGCGCGCACCGCCTGCATCGCATCGCCGACGCCGCGCTGTCGCGTCTGGATCGCGCGGGCCTCCTCGTCGAGGGCGGCGCCGCTGCGGGGGCGCAGCAGATCGCTGCTGTCGAGCCACGCCACCGACTCCGGTATCCACTCCATCAGCTCGCCCACGTAGCGCGAGGACGACAGCAGCCGGGTGAGGCTCTCTGCGGCGCCGGACGAGTCGCGGAGCATCCGCAGGAACCACGGGGTGTCGCCGAGCCGCTCGCTGATCCGGCGGAACGCCAGCAGCGCGTAGTCCGGGTCGCTGCCGTCCGCGAACCAGCGCACCATCACCGGCATGAGATGGCGCTGGATCGTGGCCTTGCGGCTGAGCCCGGTGGTCAGGGCCCCGATGTGACGGAGCGCGCCGGCGGGATCGCGAAATCCGATGGCCATCAGGCGGTCGTGCGCCTGCGCGGTCGACAGGGATCGCTCGCCCTCGGGCAGCGACGCCACCGCGCTGAGGAGCGGCCGGTAGAACAGCCGCGTGTGGATGTCGCGGACCTCTCGCCGCACACCCTCCCACCGCGCCCACATCGCCTCGCCCGAGTCGGCGAGGCCGCTGCTGCGCGCCAGCACACGCAGCCCTGATGGTGTCCGGGGCACGAGATGGGTCCTGCTGAGCTCCCGCAGCTGCAGGCGGTGCTCCATGAGTCGGAGGAGGCGATAGTCGTCGCTGAAGCTCGCCGCGTCGGCGCGGCCGATGTAGCCGCCCTCGACCAGGGCGTCGAGAGTCTCGATCGTCCCGCGCGTGCGCAGCCGGGGATCGGTGAGGCCGTGCACGAGCTGCAGGAGCTGGACGGTGAACTCGATGTCGCGCAGGCCGCCCGCTCCGAGCTTGAGCTGATACGGAGCGTCCTCGGGATCGATGTGCTCCATCACGCGCTCGCGCATCCGCTGCACGCTGTCGACGAAGTCCTCCCTGGCCGCGCTGGAGAACACCTTCGGCTGCAGCGCGGCGATGTAGTCGTCTCCGAGCTCCGGGTCGCCCGCCAGCGGACGCGCCTTGAGCAGCGCCTGGAACTCCCAGCTCTTCGCCCACCGGTCGTAGTAGGCCACGTGCGAGGCGAGGGAGCGGACGAGCGCTCCCTGCTTGCCCTCGGGCCGCAGCGCGGCGTCGACCTCCCAGAGCGGGGGCTCGACCTCGATGCCGCTGAGTCCGCGCATCGTCTCGCGCGCCAGCCTGGTGGCGATGTCGATCGCGCGCGACTCCTCGACGATCTCCTCGTCGCGGGTGCCGCCGACGAAGATCACGTCGACATCGCTGACGTAGTTGAGCTCCCGCGCTCCGGCCTTGCCCATGCCGATGATCGCGAGCCGCGTGGCGGCCACCCGGTCGCGGTCCACGGTCTCGGAGAGCCGCGTCCTGGCGACCGCGAGCGATGCCTCGAGCGCCGCACCCGCCAGGTCGGCGAGAGCGGCGGCCACGTCGCCGACGACCATGAGGGGATTGTGCGCGGTGAGATCGGCGGCGGCGATCGCGGCGACCGCACGTCGGTATGCCACGCGGAGCGCGACGACCGTGCCGTCGTCCCCCGCACGGGCGAACCCGTCGACGGCGCCGACGGCGCTGAGCATCCGATCCGTCAGCTCCTCCGCCCCGGGAAGCGCGGCGCCGGTCTCCGACAGCACCACGACCTCCGACGGATGCCGGGAGAAGAAGTCCGCGAGGCCCTGCGAGGCACCGAACACGCGCCAGGCCCGTGCACGCGTCGCGCGGTCGGCGACCAGCTCGGTCAGGGGCTGCGCGTCGCGACGAGCGACCCGCAGCAGGCCGTCGACGGCCGCATCCGGATCGGCCGCCACGGCCCCGTCGAGCAGGGTCGCCCTGTCGATGCGCAGCAGCGACTCGAGCTCGGCGAGCTTCGTCGAGGCCTCGCTGAGCTCGGCGAACCCGAGCCTGGCCAGTGCGGACAGGGAGACGGAGACGTCCGATCTGGCCATGCGCGAGGTCAGAGCAGCTCGAGGTTGTTCTTCAGCTCCAGAGGAGTGACCTGGCCGCGATAGGCCTCCCACTCCTTGCGCTTGTTGAGCAGCACGTAGTTGAACACCGACTCGCCGAGTGTCTCGGCCACGAGCTCGGACTTCTCCATGTACTCGAGCGCATGGTCGAGGCTGGCCGGCAGAGCCGAGTAGCCCAGGGCCCGGCGCTCGGCGTCGCTGAGAGACCAGACGTTGTCCTCGGCCTCCGGCGGGAGCTCGTACTCCTCCTCGATGCCCTTGAGTCCGGCGGCGAGCATGAGCGCGTACGCGAGGTACGGGTTCGCCGCCGAGTCCAGTGCGCGGTACTCCACGCGCGACGACCCGCCCTTGTTGGGCTTGTACATCGGGACGCGGACGAGAGCGGAGCGGTTGTTGTGCCCCCACGTGACGAAGCTCGGCGCCTCGTCGCCGCCCCAGAGTCGCTTGTAGGAGTTGACGAACTGGTTCGTGACAGCGGCCATCTCGTTCGCGTGACGCAGCAGGCCGGCGATGAAGTGCCGTCCCGTCTTCGACAGCTGGTACTTGGCGCCCTCCTCGTAGAACGCGTTGCGCTCCCCCTCGAAGAGGGACATGTGGGTGTGCATGCCGCTGCCGGGGTGCCCGCTTAGGGGCTTCGGCATGAAGGTCGCGTACACGCCCTGCTCGATGGCGACCTCCTTGATGACCGTGCGGAAGGTCATCACGTTGTCCGCCATCGTCAGCGCATCCGCGTACCGCAGGTCGATCTCGTTCTGGCCGGGGCCGCCCTCGTGGTGGCTGAACTCGACCGAGATGCCGAGGTCCTCCAGCATCCGCACCGAGCGTCGGCGGAAGTCGTGGGCCGTGCCGCCCGGCACGTTGTCGAAGTAGCCGGCGGAGTCGACGGGGACGGGCCCCTCCGGGCCGTAGGACGAGGACTTGAGGAGGTAGAACTCGATCTCGGGGTGCGTGTAGAACGTGAACCCCGCGTCGGCGGCCTTGGCCAGCGTGCGCTTGAGGACGTGACGGGGATCGGACACCGCAGGGCGACCGTCGGGCGTCGTGATGTCGCAGAACATGCGCGCCGTGGGGTCGATCTCGCCGCGCCACGGGAGGGTCTGGAAGGTCGTGGGATCGGGCTGCGCCAGCAGGTCGGACTCGTAGCTGCGGGTGAGTCCCTCGATCGCCGAGCCGTCGAAGCCGATGCCCTCGGCGAAGGCGCCCTCGACCTCGGCGGGCGCGATCGCCACGGACTTCAGCGTGCCGATGACGTCGGTGAACCACAGACGCACGAACTTGACGCCGCGCTCCTCGATCGTCCGGAGGACGAAGTCCCTCTGCTTGTCCATGCTCACTCTGCGGCCTTGCCGGAGCCGGCGTCCCAGCCGTTCTCGGCGGCTTCCTCCTCGGCCCAGGCGCGCGAGCGCTCCTGCAGCTTCTCGGGAGCGCGGGCGGCCTCGTGCTCGGTGTCGAAGGGACCGACGCGGTCCGCGGACGGCGAGATCATGCCGAACTCGACCTGGCCGGTGGACAGGTTGTACCAGTACTTCTCGTCGCCGTTCGACATGGTCGATCCCTTCATCACGTGGTGTCATCGATCCTATCGGCGCTGAGCGCGGTCGCTAAGCTATCGACCATGGCAAAAGCGATCGGCGTCGACATCGGCGGCACGGGTATCAAGGCGGGTCTCGTCGACCTCGAGCACGGCATCATGGCATCCGACCGGGTGCGGGTCCCCACCCCTGAGGGCGCATCGCCCCAGGACGTCCTGCAGGCGGTCCAGACCGTGCTGAAGACCCTCGACGTCCACGACTCCACGCTTCCCCTCGGTGTCGCCTTCCCGGCGATCGTCAAGCGCGGCAAGACGCTGTCGGCCGCCAACGTGTCGAAGGAGTGGATCGACTTCGACGCGGAGCGCTTCTTCCGCGACGGGCTCGGCCGCAACATCGTCTTCGTCAACGATGCGGATGCCGCGGGCGTCGCCGAGGCGCGTCACGGAGCGGCCCGTGACGTCCGCGGCTTCACGCTGCTCACGACGCTCGGAACGGGCATCGGCTCGGCCTTCCTCTACGACGGCGTGCTGCTGCCGAACACCGAGCTCGGCCACCTGAACTTCGGCGAGTACGAGTCGGTCGAGACCTTCGCCGCCACCTCCGCTCGCGAGCGCGAGGGCCTCTCCTGGGCCGAGTGGGCCGAGCGCCTGCAGAAGTTCTACTCGCACATCGAGTTCCTCTTCAGCCCCGACCTGTTCGTGGTCGGCGGCGGCGTGTCGAAGAACGCGGGCGACTTCCTGCCGCTCCTCGATCTGAAGACGCCGATCGTCCCGGCGATCCACCGCAACAACTCCGGCATCATCGGCGCCGCGTCGCTCGCCGGCGACTAGGCCCCGACACCGAAGGCCCCGCTGATCGGCGGGGCCTTCGTCATGTGCGAGGCGAATGGGCCGACCTGTACGCCGGGTTCTGTTCGGGGGTTCTTCGCCCCTTCGACGGCCATCTCTCTCGGCGACACGTTGCCGTGGCACTCTAGCGGTCTACCCGAGGACTCGGCGAGCCGCGTCAACATCCTCTGTCTGACCTTGCTCCGGACGAGGTTTACCTGGCGGGCCATGTCACCATGGCCCCCGGTGGTCTCTTACACCACCCTTTCACCCTTACCCCTTGCGGGGCGGTCTGCTCTCTGTGGCACTTTCTCGCGGATTGCTCCGGGTGGGCGTTACCCACCGTCCTGCCCTGAGGAGCCCGGACGTTCCTCGGTGCGGTTGCCCGCCACGCGACCGTCCAGTCGACCCATTCGCACGTCCAGTCTACGCGGGACGCCCCTCCTTCTCGGCGGACTCCGCGATGCGAAGATCGAGCGGCACGTCGATCGGGAAGTCGCCGAACATCCGCCGGGTGGCCACGGCCGCGGCCTCGCGGACGGCATCCGCCGCAGCGTCGGCCTGTTCGGCCGGAACGTGGAGGATCACCTCGTCGTGCAGGAAGAACGCCAGGTGGGCGCGCGTGCCGAAGGCTCCGGACGCCGCTGCCGGACGGTGCGCGTCGGGCAGCTGCTGCAGCCGGTGGCGGATCTCGGCGAGCCAGATGAGCGACCATTCCGCTGCCGTGCCCTGCACGACGAAGTTGCGGGTGAAGCGCCCCCAGTCCCGGGCGCGGCGACGAGCGACCGCCACATCGGCGGGGTCGGCGTCGGCGCCCGTGGCCTCGGACTGCAGCCGGGACCAGTCAGCGGAGGGGCGCGGCGAGGAGCGCCCGAGCCAGGTCGACACGACGCCGCCGTCCTCGCCGGTCCGCGCCGCCGCGTCGACCAGGGCCATCGCGCGCGGGTAGACCTTGCGGAGCCGCGGCACCAGGCGGCCGCTGTCTCCCGTCGTCGCGCCGTACATCGCGCCGAGGACGGCGTACTTGGCCTCCTCGCGCGTGCCCACCGCTCCGGAATCGACGACACCCGCGTAGAGATCGCGCCCCTGCGCCGCCCGCGCCATCGCCCGGTCGGACGCCATCGCCGCCAGCATCCGCGGCTCCAGCTGCGCGACGTCGGCGACGACGAGGGTCCATCCCTCGTCCGCGCGCACCGCCGCTCGGAGTGCGCGCGGGAGCTGCAGCGCTCCCCCGCCGGCCGAGGCCCACCGCCCGGTCACGACACCGCCCGGGATGTAGACCGGCCGGAAGCGGCCGTCGCGGACCCACTCGGCGAGCCATGCCCAGCCGTTGGCGCTGAGCATGCGCGAGAGCTTCTTGTACGCGAGGAGGGGTGCGACGACCGGATGCTCGTGCTGCGCCAGCTCCCAGCGGCTGGTGGAGTCGACCTGGACCCCGACGCGGTGCAGCGCCCGGAGCAGCTTGGGCTGGCTCTCCAGGTTCAGCGTCGCGTCGCCGAGCACGGCGCGGATGCGGTCGGCCGCCTCGGCCATCCGGCTCGGAGTCCCTCCGGCCACCGGGCGCGTGCCCAGGATCTCGGTGAGGATGCCGTCGTGCACCGACTCGTTCCACGGCAGCCCGGCCGCGCGCATCTCCTCGGCGATCAGTCCGCCGGCCGATTCCGCGGAGGTGAGCAGGACGAGTCGCCCGTCGACGTTCGCATCGATGACGCGTCGCTGCTCGCGATACTGGGCGAGCGCATCGTCGACCGGATCGTCGGGCGCGTGCTCGTCGAGGACGTCGAAGAGCGCGGGCGCCTGCTCGACGGGGTCCCGCCGCACCCACGAGGCGGAGGGCGCCAGAGGACGAGCGACGGCGTCGGTGTCGCGGAGGATCGCATGGCAGAGCACGAGGTCGTGCGTGCGGCCGAGGAGCACGCCGGCGTCCAGGAGCGCCGGATAGACGTCGCGTGCGCTGCGGATCACCCAGCGCGGCGCATCGCGGGCCTCCTGCTCGGACACCCACCCCGGCAGTTCGGAGGCCGACAGGGAGCGCCGCCCGGTCTCCATGCCGTGGGCGTCGAGATCGACGGCCGCGAACATGCCGGGACCCGACGCGAGCAGCGCGACCCGCCGCTCGATCCGGCGCCGCGAGCTCACCGCCTCCGCGCTCGCGGCGCGGCGCTCACAGTCCGGAATCCTCGGTGCGCACCAGGATGCATCCGCACTCGGGGCACGACACGACGGCGTCCACGGCCGCGCGGCGGATGTCGTTGAGATCGGTGCCCGGAAGCAGGATGCGGCATCCTTCGCAGGTGCCTCGGGTCAGCAGTGCGGCCCCCGCGCTGTTCGCGGCGCGGCGCGTGTACTCCGCGAGGAGCGGTGCGGGGAGCGATGCGGTGACCGCCTCCCGATCGCGCGCGAGCTGCGCTCCGAGCTCCGTCGCCGCCGCCACGTCCGCCTTGGCCTGCGCCGTGAGCGCGGATCCCTCGGCGGTCGTGGTGTCGAGCAGGGCCTGCTGCGCGGCGACGGCGGCGTCGGCGTCCTCGACGCGACCCATCACGTCGAGCTCGATGTCCTCGAGATCGCTCTGTCGCCGTGCCAGGCTGGCGAGCTCGTGCTCGAGCGCCTGCGCCTCCTTCGGATTCGTCGCGCTCGCGAGGCGCTCGGCATCGCGGGCTCGGCGCTTCTCGACGAGCGAGACGTCGGTCTCGAGGCGGGTGAGCTCGGTGCGGACGTCGTCGCGCGTGCCGGTGAGAGAGGTGAGCTCCCGCAGCTGCGCCTGGCGGATCGCGACGAGTTCGCTGATGCGAGCCGCCTGCGACGGGGAGGTGCGCGCCCGTTCCGCCTGCGCGATGCGGCGGTCCAGGTCGGCGACGTCGAGCAGGATGCGCTGATGTTCGGGGCTGGCGTTCACGCTTCCAAATCTACTCGGTGCGCGATCTGCGCGGTGCGCCCGCCCATCTGCATCACTCGATCCGGCCGTCGACGTACTGCCACCGCCGGTCGTCTCGCACGAAACGGCTGCGCTCGCGCAGCGACCCGCGCTCCCCGCCCTGACGCCAGAACGCCTCGAACTCGACGACGCCCTCGCGGTCGAACGGTCCGCCGGCCACGCGGTCGACGATCAGGAGTCGTCGCCACTCGAGGTCCCCGTCGAGCTCGAGGGAGGCGGGACGCGTGGACGGATGCCAGCTGTCGAGCAGATACGCCGCGTCGCGGAGTGCGAAGGCCGTGTAGCGCGAGCGCATCAGCCGCTCCGCGGACGGGGCGGGAGCGCCTGCGAGGAGCGGTGCGCAGCACGTGCCGAACGTGCCGCCGGAGCCGCAGGGACAGCGCGCGGACGCGGAGGCGAGCGTGTCATCCGGCGCCATGTTCCCTGCTTCCGACATGGCTCCAGCGTACGCTGGCGATATGACGGCTCTCCCCCGCTTCACCGCGCACAACGGCTTCGTCCTCCCTGTGATCGGCCTCGGCACGTACGCCCTGAACGGCGACGCCGGGGCGGACGCCGTGACGTCGGCCATCGACGCCGGATACCGCCTGATCGACTCGGCGTTCAACTACGAGAACGAGGGGTCGGTGGGCCGTGGGGTCCGTTCAGCCGACGTCGATCGCTCCGAGCTCATCGTCACCACCAAGCTCCCGGGACGGCACCACCCGTCGGCCGAGGCGCGGACGAGCATCGAGGAGAGCCGCTCGCGACTCGGGCTCGACGCGACGGACCTGCACCTCATCCACTGGCCGAACCCGAGTCAGGACGAGTACGTGCAGGCCTGGGCGGCCCTGGTCGAGGCGCAGGAGCGAGGTGTCGTGCGCCAGATCGGCGTGTCGAACTTCCTCCCCGAGCATCTCGAGCGGATCGAGCGCGAGACCGGCGTGCGGCCCGTCGTCAACCAGATCGAGGTGCACCCCTACTTCCCTCAGACGGACCAGCTCGCGTACCACCGCGAGCACGGCATCCTCACCGAGGCGTGGAGTCCGCTCGGACGCGCGAAGGAGCTCCTCGACGAGCCGGTCGTCCGGGAGGTCGCGGCGGCGCACGGCGTCACGCCGGCCCAGACCGTGCTGGCGTGGCACGTCGCTCGCGAGACCGTCGCCATCCCGAAGGCGTCGTCCCTCGAGCACCAGCGCGCGAACCTCGCAGCCGGAGAGATCCTCCTCGAGCGCGCGGAGGTCGAGGCGATCACCGCACTCGGACGCGCGGACGGGCGTCTCTTCGGCGCCGACCCCGCGACGCACGAGGAGTCGTGACGCCGCTCCTAGACTGACGGCATGCTCGTCATCGCCGGTGTCCGCGTCACTCCGACGACCGCTCGGGTGTACTTCGGGATCCAGGCCCTCGCGGGCGCCGCATGGTGGGCGGCGGTCTTCTCGTCGGATGCCGTGCGGCAGGCGACTCTCGGAGCACTCCCCGTTCCCCTCGTCGCGACCCTGGACATCCCGCTCTTCGTCGTGGCGTCGGTCGTCGCGGCGTGCGGCATCCGCGTGGCCCTCTGGGTCGTCGTCCCGTGGACCGCCGTCGTCGCCGTCGGCATGGCCGGGTATGCGACGATCACCGGGCTCGCGGGATGGGGTGCGCTGCTGATGGTGCTCGCCGCGGGCGCGAGTCTCGCCGCCGGCATCGTCATCCTCTGCGGCCGGGCGCCCGTCGAGTGGCTCGTGACCGGGCCGATGGCCTTCCGCACAGCCGCTCCGGTCGGGCGGGAGCGCCTCCTCGCCCGCACGGGACTGCAGACCCTGTTCTTCTGGGGGACGTTCCTCGTCGCGATCCCCCTCGTCGTGTCGTGGATCGAATCGCGGTGGGGGATCCGCCTCGACATGCCGTTCGCCGTCCGGATCGCGGGAGCGGTGGTCCTCGGCGCCGCGACGGTGCTGGGCGTCTGGTCCGGGATCTCGATGTCGACGAAGGGCGAGGGCACGCCGCTGCCGTCGCAGATGGCGCGTCGGCTCGTGGTGGTCGGCCCCTACCGCCTCGTCCGCAACCCGATGGCCGTCGCGGGAATCGCCCAGGGCGTGGCCGTCGGTCTGATCCTCGGATCATGGCTCGTCGTGGTGTACTCGCTGCTCGGCTCTGTGCTCTGGAACACGGTCGTGCGCCCGCTCGAGGAGGCCGATCTCGCCGCGCGCTTCGGAGCGGAGTTCGAGGAGTACCGCGCGCGGGTGTCGTGCTGGGTGCCGCTCAGACCCGCTGCGTCCCGAGCACTCTGAGGAGCTCCAGCTTTCCGGCGGCGTCGGTTCCGGGCGCCGCGGTGAGGACGACGAGCGCCTGGGACTCGTCCTCCGTGAAGAGCGCCTGACAGTCCACCTCGATCGGACCGATCTCCGGATGGATCAGCACCTTGCGGTCGTCGAAGCGCCGTCGCACCTCGTGCACCTCCCACAGAGTGCGGAACTCCTCGCTGCGGGCGGAGAGCTCCCGCACGATCTCGCCCGCCCGCGATCGCTCGCCGAGCACCCCGTAGGCCGCTCGGAGGGATGCGACCAGCACCCTGCTGCGGTGGGGATGATCCGGTCCCGGATAGAGGCGGCGTTCGTCCGCCGGGTGGGCGAACCAGCGGTAGATCCCGCTGCGCTCGATGCCCGTGAGGCCGCTCGCGTCACCGAGGAGGGCGCGTGCGGCGTCGTTCTGCACCAGGACCTCGTCGAGCACCGAGACGACGAACGCCGGGCTGTCGTCGAGCCGATCGAGCACGCGGAGCATCCCGGGATGGACGTAGTCGGTGAACGTCGTGCGGTCGGGCGCGCTGTGGCCGCAGACGCGGTGCAGATAGTCGCGCTCGTCCGGGGTGAGACGCAGGGCGCGCGAGAGCGAGGCGAGGATCTGGGCGCTCGGCTGCGGTCCGCGACGCTGCTCGAGGCGCGTGTAGTAGTCGGTGGACATCGCGGCCAGCTGGGCCACCTCCTCACGGCGGAGTCCCGGGGTACGCCGCCGCGGCCCGGCGCTGAGCCCGACGTCCGACGGGCGAAGCTGCTCGCGCCGGCGCACGAGGAACTCCGAAAGCGCGTCTCTGTCCATGCGAGAAGTATCCCCCGCCGCGCGCCACGCGATCCAGGGACCCCGGATCCCCGGATCACACCTCCCTGGAGCGCGCTCGCGGATGATCGGAGGGTGGAGGCATGGACATCAGCGGAAACACCATCTTCATCCCCGGCGCGACGAGCGGCATCGGACTCGAGCTGGCCCGGGCGTTCGCCGCCCGGGGCAACACCGTCATCGTCGGCGGCCGTCGCACGGAGCTGCTCGACCGGATCGCGGCGGAGAATCCCGGGATCCACACCGTGCGGATCGACACCGCCGATCCCGACAGCATCGCGGACGCCTCCCGTGCCGTGCTCGCCGACCACCCCGATCTCAACGTGCTGGTCACCATGGCGGGCATCATGCGGAGCGAGGACTGGACGGCGCCCTCCGGCTTCCTCGCGACGGCGGAGGCGACGGTGACGACGAACCTGCTCGGGCCGATCCGCCTCATCGCGGCCTTCATCGAGCACCTGCGGTCGCGGCCCGATGCGACCATCATGACGGTCTCCTCCGGCCTCGCCTTCGCCCCGCTCCGCGTCACCCCGACGTACAACGCGACGAAGGCCGCGATCCACATGCTCAGCGAATCGCTGCGACTGCAGCTGGTCGACTCGACCGTGAAGGTGCTGGAGCTCGAGCCCCCCGCGGTGCGCACGGCGCTGATGCCCGGGCAGGAGACAAGCGACTTCGCCATGCCGCTCGACGACTTCGTCTCCGAGGTGATCGGCCTCGTCGAGTCACAGTCCGAGGCGACGGAGATCCAGGTGGAGAACGTGAAGTTCCTGCGGTACGGCGAGGCCCGCGGAGACTACGCGCAGGTGGTGGCGACCCTCAACGGCCGCGACCCGCACGCGCGCTGAGGAGTCGATCGGCACGTCGCGGTCGGCGCGGGCGTCACAGCGCCGCGTCGACCGCCTCGGCCGCGGTCCGGTGGGTGAATGCGAACCCCGAGGCCTCGAGCACGGCCGGCTTCACATCGGCATCCGACAGCAGGAGCGAGTCCGCGGCGGCCCTGCTGAGCCCGACACGGAGCGCCCAGGCAGGAGCCGGCAGCCAGAAGGGCCGCCCCATGCGGCGGGCCAGCGCGCGCCCGACGTCGTTCGCGGATGCCGTCGTCGGTCCCGTGAGGTTCACCGGACCCTGCAGTCCGGCATCGAGCACGTGCCGGATGGCGCGCACCTCGTCGTCCAGGGAGATCCACGGCCAGATCTGCGCGCCTCCCCCGAGCGGACCCGCGAGACCGAAGCGGGTGAGCTGGATCATCGGCGCCAGCACGCCGCGTCGGTGGATGATCGGAGCGGTGCGAAGGAGCGCCACCCGTGCGTCGTCGCCGGCGCGCCTGGCCTCGTGCTCCCACCGGACGCAGAGCCTGGCGAGGAAGGTGTCGCCGGCGCGCTCGTCCTCCGTGAGGATCCGCCCCGGAGCGCTCCCGTAGAAGCCGACGGCGGATGCCGAGAGGAACGACGGCGCATCTCCGCCCAGTTCGCGCACCGCGGTCGCGAGCGTGCGTGTCGTCGTGATGCGGGAGTCGATCAGCTCGCGACGATAACGCGTCGTCCACGGCAGTCGTCCGACGCTCGCGCCGCCGAGTGCGATCACGGCGTCCGCGCCGGCCAGGACATCCGGTCGGAGCTCGTGCTCGCCGGGGAACCACTGGACCTCGTCCGGTCCGCTCGGCGTCCGGCGCACGAGGGTCGTGACCTCGGCCCCGTCGGCTCGCAGGGAGGCCGCGAGGGCCGTGCCGATGAGCCCTGATGCGCCGCTGATGACGACTCGCTGTGCCATGATCGCTCCCGTTCGCGTATCGGAATGCTGCTTCCGCCGAGTCTGGCACGCCGCACCGCCCGCCGGTGTCGGAGGCCCGCCGATGTCGGAAGGCCCGCCGGTGTCGGAGGCCGCCGGTACCGTGCCGGTCATGACCGAACCCGTGCAGGCGTGGTGGGCGCGACGACAGTTCTCCCGTGACCGCGAGGTGCCGTACGCCGTGGGCACGTACCGCGCCGCATGGGCCGCGTATCCAGAGCTGATCCGCCAGTACCATCCGGAGCTCAACCACGGCATCGCGCTCTCACAGGTGCCGCTCGGAGCCGACGTCCTGCTGTGCTGGGAGTGCCGGATCGGGCATCGGTTCGCTGCGACGCCCACCGAGCAGCGCGAGAGACCGGGGCGGGTGCGACGGCAGTCCGCCTGGTGTCCCGACTGCTCGGCGCTCGCGCGACCGCAGCCCGTCGTGCTCGGCGAGGCGAGGGCCATCCCCCGCCGTCCCCGGACGCCGGCCGCTCCGCTCTGCACGCGGACGCCGCAGCTCGCGACCGGCACGGCGTTCGCCAGCGAATGCGCCCCGGCGCCCGCATCCGCGGCAGAGGCCGCCCTGCGGGCATCCCTCGCCGCGCGGATCGCGTTCACCCCGGGTCTCACCGCGATCAAGGTCGCCAGGCCGTTCTTCCGGCACACCGAGGTCTGGCCGGACATCATCCTGCCGGAGCTGCGGATCGCCCTCGAGTACGACACCGTGGGGAGGCACGGCCTCGAGCATGTCGGCACGAGGGAGAAGACCGACCTGCGCAAGGACCGGGCGATCCGCGCCGCCGGGTGGGAGGTGGTCCGCATCCGGACCGGCCGCCTGCAGCCTCTCGGCCCGCACGATCTGCAGATGTCGTCGATCTCCGAGCGCGGCGTCGATCGCATCGTCGACGCGCTGCGGCGGATCCGCGGGCCGCTGCTCGTCGACGCCTATCTCACGGACCGGTGACGGCCCGCCACTCCGAGGTCAGGAATCGCGCGTCCCCGGCGGCGACGATCTGCGCGTTGTCGTTCGGCCCGATCTCGGGGCGCATGGTGAGGCCGCCGACCTCGAGGCTCGGGATGAGCCCGCGGATGCACTGGATGCCGCCGCGGACGAGCAGCTCGGCGGTCTGCTCCGGCGAGGAGGCGGTCGCGATCACCGCATCGTCGTGGGCGATCAGCATCGAGTGCCAGCGCCGTGCCGCGCCGTCGGCGTCGAGAGTGAAGCGCAGCAGTCCCTGCGGCGCGGCCTCGACCTCGATCTCGATCCGGCCGTCGACTGGCCGGTCCTCCCCCGTGGACTCGCTCATCCTGGTCCCCCGACCCCGGCGGTCCCACACCGCCGTCCGCTCAGGATACTGGTCGCGGGCCGTCCGCGGACTCCGATCCCTGAGCGCGACCGCGGCCAGGGGCGACGTCGCGACACGCCCGACGCACGCCTGTTTCCGGTTTCGTCTTACGGTTCTCCGATCCGAACCGATAGACAGTACGGGGAGCGAAGGCGGAGGACTGTGACAAGCACCTACATCGAGGCCGGCGGGCACGTCCGCGTCTACGACGACGCCGTGCGCACCCATCAGGTGTTCCCCCTCGGCACCTATCGCGTGCACTTCAGCTCCAAGGAGGGCTTCAGCCTCGTCAAGATCGACGACCTCACCGTGGGCACCGAGCGCATCTACGGCGGCCGCGATCGCAAGGTCGCGAAGATCTTCCGCTCCTACGCCCTCGCCGACCGCAGCCTCGGTGTGATGCTCTCGGGCGACAAGGGCATCGGCAAGTCGCTGTTCCTCCGCATGGTCGCCGCAGCCGCGCGCGAGCAGGGCCTTCCGGTCGTCATCGTCTCGGAGGACCACGACGGCATCGTCGAGTTCCTCGACAGCCTCGACGAGTGCCTGATCGTGCTCGACGAGTTCGAGAAGATCTTCCCCGCGGGCCGCCGAGGGCACGGCGACGGATCGAACCGCCAGAACCAGTTCCTCTCGCTGTTCGACGGCCTCTCGTCGGTGAAGCGCATCTACTGCCTCACGGTGAACGACGTCGCCGACGTCAGCACGTATCTCGTGAACCGGCCGGGGCGGTTCCACTACCACATGCGCTTCGAGTACCCCGGTCCCGAGGAGGTCAGGCAGTATCTGCTCGACCAGGCGCCGAACGCGGCGCCCGAAGAGATCGAGAACGTCGCGCTGTTCTCGCGACGGGCTCGACTGAACTACGACCATCTCCGCGCGATCGCCTTCGAGCTGGAGCAGCCGGAAACACTGTTCTCGGAGGTGGTCGAGGATCTCAACATCAAGTCGATCGAGCCGAGCACGTACCGCATCGAGGCGCGCTTCCCCGACGGCAAGGTGTGGTCGGAGGAGGTCGAGATGAATCTCTTCGAACGCGGCGACGTCGGCCGCACTTTCGAACTGCGCAACGGGACGCGGTCGATCTTCGCGTCGTTCGTCCCGAAGGACCTCATCTTCGAGCCCGACGGCGGCATCTTCGTGCCGATCACGCGGCTGGAGCTGCTCGACGATGAAGACGAGGAGCCGGAGATCTACCCCACGTCGGTCGGGCTCACGCTCATCGGACAGGCGGCCTACGGGTTCGGTCTCTGAGCCACGGGGTCAGGCGCCGACGCTGCGCGGCATCAGCGCCCTGGTGAGACGCTGGCCGCCGGCCGCGATGCGCTCGAGATACGAGTCGATGACCGGTGCCGACGATCGCGACGCGCGGTGGGCGGCCGCACGCGCGTCGTCCGCATAGTGGCGGTCGAGGGCGTCGCGCAGCATCCGCACCGCCTCGGCGCGGTGCTGCGAGACAGCGGCGTGCGAGACGCCGAGCTCGTCGGCGACTTCGGTGACGGTGCGGTCCTCGAAGTAGACCGCACGGATGATCGACCGCTTGCGATCGGGCAGGGCGTCGATGGCGCGATGGAGCAGGGCGGCGCGCTCGGTCGCGACCGCGAGGTCCTCCGGCAGCTGGTCGGTCCCGGCGACCTCGCGCTCATCGGCGGCGTCCAGGCTGAGGATCAGACGCTCGGCATCGGCGAGGCCTTCGCGCACCTCCGTGGCGTCGACCCCCATGGCGGCGGCGATCTCCGCCACGGTGGGCGTGCGTCCCAGGGTCGCCGCGAGCCTCTCGCGCGCCGTCGTGGTGCGCCTCGCCCGCACGCGGATGGCACGGGGCGCCCAGTCCATCGACCGCAGCTCGTCCTTGAGCGCCCAGTCGATCCGGCCTCGGGCGAAGGCGCCGAACGGGATGCCGAGGCTGGCGTCGAACGTCTCGGCGGCGCGCACGAGCGCGAAGGCGCCTGCGGAGGCGAGATCATCGCGCGAGACGTGCGTCGCCCGCGACGACAGCCGCGCCGTCGCGGCCCCCACGATGTGCAGGTGATCGACCACGAGCTGATTGCGCGCACGCTGGGGCATCGGATCCCGTCTCTTCCCTCTTCGTGCGAGTCTCCACCGGCGCCTCGCGAAACGATCACTCCCCAGCGACCGGTCTCCATTCAACTACACGCGGGACGATTCGGAGACATGGAAAATCCCCGACGGCCGAAACCGTCGGGGATTCCCGATCCCGTTCATGTGCGGTGCGCTAGTCGTTCACCTTCACGCGACGGTTCACCTCGCGGGTCGCGGAGAACTTCAGCACCGTGTAGTCGTTGACCTCCCCGGCGCCCTCGTCCTTCGAGAACTGCACGCGGTGCCCCTTGTGCGTCTGCGGGTAGAACTTCCCGAAGTTGGTGAGAGTCACCGTGTTCCCCTGGCCCACCAGATCGAGCAGCTCGTCGATCATGGCGTTGTAGGCCGTCTGTGCGGCGTGGACGGAGATCCCTCCCCGACGTGCGAAACGCTGCACGAATTCCCGCTTGCTCACCCTGTTCGCATCCAGCGACCGTGATGTGCTCATGTGTTTCACCATCCCAGTGGTATCGCTCGTCGCCGAGCGTCTCTGCGCTGTACCCCTACCAGCGGCGTCCGCGACGTGTGCAGGTCCCAATCTCCTGCGACGACGCCGGGATGTGCCAGTACCCCAGCCTGTGCTCTTCGAGAGTATTACCTCTTCCTTGGTTTATGCGGTGAATCCAGGATTCCGCTTGTCTCATCCGGGAGGAGCGACGCCCGGTTCCGATGCGCGGCGGCCGTCGACTCCTCGATCTGACGGCGGATGTCCCGTCCGCGGACGTCGGGCCCCACGGACAGGGGCGTCGGCCCGACGGTCCTGGTGTTGACGACGACGTGGCCGCCGTCGATGAGCAGGTCGGCTCTGACCCCGTAGCCGCGGCCGACGACGGCACCCGACGGGTCGGTGAGCTCGGTGACGTTGCCGCCCGCGGCCTCCTCGATCGATGCGAGCTGGCCCGCCGAGTAGCCCGCCGAGTTGTCGAACCCGGCGGTCGCGCGCTCGCCCGTCCGTCGGACGAGAGCAAGGTCGGTCTCACCCGGGGCACGGCGATCTCCCGGGTGCACCCTGGCATCGAGGTAGTGCGTGGTGCTCCCGCCGTCCTCGCTCGACGCGACCCGGTCGTCGTACGCCAGCACGACGAGATTCACCGACTTCGTGGCGCCGACGCCGTGCGTGCATGCCCGCAGATCGACCACGGGTTCCTCCTGTGCGGTCGGGGCGACGCGCGTCCGTGCGCGCCGCCGATGGGTCAGGCGTCCTGTCGGTCTCCGCCGCCGAGCAGAGCGCGGATCGGATAGGCCTGGTCCTCGAGGATCACCTGCACGGCGCGTCCCGTCTCCCGGTGCATGACGATCGGCGCCCGGAGGTTGATGTACACCCCGTCGTCCGCGGGATTCGCCACGACCAGGACCCTCGGCTCGTCCCCGTCGACGGCGCCGATCTCGACGCGGACGGCTGCGGGGATCTCGGGGGCGTATCCGAAGGCGCCGGAGCCCGCGTCGAGAAGGAACAGTCGGACGTCGGCGTCGAGGGCGCGCAGCGCGTACAGTCCCGCGGCCCCGTCGACGGGGTCGAGGCGGAAGGCCGTGTACGGGTTCAGTCCCGGCATCGGCGAGGCGAACTCGACGGAGACACCGGATTCGGCGGGGGCGGGGGCAGCGGGCGCGGTCATCGGAGGAACTCCAGGAGGTTGGTCTGCAGCGACGTGGCCGTCACCTTCAGTGCGGACTGGAAGACGAGCTCCGCGGATTGGAGACGCACGAGCACCTCGAGGCTGTCGACGTTCTCGACCTCCGTGCGGCGAGCCTCGAGGTCGACCGACACCGAGAGGTTCTGGGCGGACGCGCGCTCGATCTGGCTCTGTCGAGCGCCGGCCGCGCCCCGCGCGGCGACGACGTCGGTGAGGCGGGCATCGATGTCTCCGAGGCGCGCCCCGACGTTCGCTCCGCCGCGCAGCTCCGCCGCGATGTCGCGCAGGAGGGCGAACGCGCTGTCGGCTCCCGCACCGAACGCCTGCGCGCCGTCGTAGTCCACGCGGACCGTCTCGTTGTCGCTGATCCGCCGCGTCACGCCGTCTCCCGGGCTGCCGTTGAACGCGAAGGTGCCGGGTTCGAAGGCCGACGCCGCATCGCTGGTGCCGGCGAAGACGCTGCGCCCGAGCACCGTGGTGTTCGCCTGCGCGAGCAGCTCCGCGCTGATGGTCTCGAGCTCCTGGGCGATCGACTCGCGAGCAGTGGGGCTCAGTGCACCCGCGTTGGCGCCCTGGGACGTGAGGTCGCGCGCCCGGTTGAGCAGATCGGTGCTGGCGCCGAGGGCCGTGTCGATCGTCGTGACCCAGGCCAGGCCGTCGCTGAGGTTGCGGGCGTACTGCGCGACGCGCGACTGGTCGCCGTGCACCCCGAGCGTGGTCGCGGCCGCGGCGGGATCCTCGCTGGGCGAGCGGAACGCCCGCTGCGAGGCCGCCTGGTTCTGCAGGCGCTCGCGCTCGACGAGATTCGTCTGCAGCGTGCGCAGCGACTGCTGCGTCATCGTGCTGCTCGTGATGCGTCCGATCATGATGCTCCAGGGATCAGCGGCCGACGAGGCCGGTGCGGTTGATCAGCAGGTCGAGCGCCTCGTCCATCGCGGTCAGCACGCGCGCCGCCGCCTGGTAGGCGGTCTGGTACGTCAGGAGATTGACCGTCTCCTCGTCGCCGTCGACGGAGGAGTTCGACTGCTGCGCTGTGACGGCGGCCACCGCTCCCATGTCGGCGATGTCGGCGCGCTGCAGGTCGCCGGCGACGGTCACGGCGAAGCCGGTGACGAAGCTCGACCAGGTCTTGCTCGGGCCGGTGGCCGACGTCCCGAGCACGCTGATGCGGTCGGCGATCGTCGTGTCCTTCGCACCCGCGCCGACGGCGGCGAGGGCCAGGTCCTCAAGCGACGTCGGCACGACCGTCAGACCGAGCGCCGCCGGTCCCGTGGCCGAGAGCGCGAAGAAGTCCGCTCCCGGGGTGCCGGACGGCGTCACGCCCGTGCGGTGGATGTCGTTGACGGCGGTCGCGAGTGCGGTCGCCGTCTGGTTGTACGCGGCGGCGACGGCGGCCAGCGAGCCGCCCTCCGCGGCGGGGGCGAGCGCGCTGATCGTGCCGCCCACCACTCCCCCGACCACTCCGACGGTCACATCCGGTCGGTCGGCCCAGGCGACGCTGATGCGCCCCGCGTCCGAGAGGTCTCGCGGGCCGTCGACGACCAGTGCTCGGCTGGTGTCGCCGGAGACGAGCGCGTTGCCGTCGAGTCGGAGAGTGAGGGTGCCGTCCTCCTCGACCACGCCCTTCGCGCCGATCGCGGTCGACAGCTGCTGGGCGAGCACGTTGCGCTGATCGATGAGCTCGTTGGCCGTGCGACCGGACTGCAGCGCGTCACGGATCTGTCCGTTGAGGGCGGCGACCTGGCCGGACACGGCGTTCACATCCGCGATGTCCCGATCGATCTGCCCACGCAGATCCGTCCACTGGCCCGCGATCGTCTCGTAGCCGGCCGAGATCTGACCGGCCAGGACCTGGGCGTTCGTGAGCACGACCTGCGCCGCTGCCGCGTCCGGCATGTTGGCGAGGTCGGACCATCCCGACCAGAAGCGGTTGAGGTTGGCCGCCAGGCCGTCCTTCGTCGGCTCGGCCATCACGTTCTCCGCCTGGCTCGCCGCCGTCGCGCGGGCGGTCCAGAACCCCGAGGTCGCGAGCGCGTCACGCACCCTGGCGTCGAGCACGTTGTCACCGAGGCGGGCGACTGGCGTGACGCTGACTCCGGCGCCGACCGCGAAGCCGGTCTTCCACAGCCCCGTCTGCCCTGCCGCACCGACGGAGGTCTGGTCGACGCGCTGACGGGTGTACCCCGAGGTCGTCTGATTGGCGATGTTCTGCCCGGTGACGGTCATCCCCGCCCGTGCAGCGGACAGAGCGGACTCCGCGAGCCGGATCCCTGCGAACGAAGACATGGCCCCTCACATCCGAGTGTCGAGCAGGCGGGCGTCGACGTCACGAGCGACGTCTCCCGACGGGGTGTACTCCCCCGTCGGCACGCCGAGACCCGCGATGGTCTCCTGCGTGACGCGGATGGCCGTGCGGAGCCGCTGCTCGTTGACCTGCTTCATCTGGTCGATCTCCTCGGCGAGGGCGAGCATCGTCGTCAGGTGACCCGTGAGCACCTCGCGCCAGGCCTCCGTCGGCGCGGCGTCGATCAGCTCCCTGAGCGTGCGCGCGTCCGGGGCGCCCCACTCGTCCGCCACAGCGACGACGAGGGAGTCCCGCGAGAGGGCGGCCGTCGGCATGGCGGCCAGGACCCGCTCGATCTCGTTCACGGCGTGACGGATCCAGCGGTTGCGTCCCGTCGCCAGGAGCATCTGCTGCTCGTCGAGCTTGAACAGCAGCAGCTCGAGCAGTTCGCGCTCCCGCATCAGTTGCATGCTCAGGTCATGAGCGGCCACGGTACGTCACCTCGTCAAGTCGCAGTCGTCGTGGCGGGTTCGCCCGTCACGCAGACGACTATCGCGACACGATCGCGACGCAGTAACTCCCCGAGGTCCGTGCGACGGCGGGGAGCAGTCCGTGCGACGGCGGGGAGCAGTCCGTGCGACGGGCACCGAGCAGTCCGTCAGGACGTGCCGCCCAGCCGCCCGAGCGCGCCGAGGAGCGCCGTCTGTGCGGCTTCGTCGGACGAGGTCTGCACGGCCTCCTGGTTCGCGTCGCCCACCGCGATGACGATCTCGGCACGGTTGATGCGCTTGTCGCGGGGCGCGTCGATCCCCACTCGGACGCCGCCAGGGGTCACGGCGAGGATGGTGACGGTGATGTCGTCGCCGATGACGATGCTCTCGTTCGCGCGCCTCGTCAGTACCAGCATGCTCGTGTCCGCCTTCCATGGCTGCAGCGCTCGTCACGCCGTCCTGCTGCCAACATACTTCATTCCACTCGTAAATGAGCAGAAGAAGGAGGCTAGACGGCGGTGCTCGGCAGAGCGGCCTGCGTCGCACGGACGACGCCGACGACGTCCGTGGCCAGGCCCCCGGCCGCGGCCTCGTCATACGACAGCACGGGGAGTCCGCTGATCTGCGGGGCGACGAGGCGACGGACCGCCTGTCGCAGCGAGGGCGCGCACACCAGCACCGGCTCCGGCCCGTCCTGACCGAGCTCGCCGATCGTGCGCCGCACGTTCTCGAGCACCTGCATCGTCGCCTCGGGTGTCAGGACGATCTGCGGCTGCCCGTCGATCACCCGCATGCCCTCGAGCATCTGCTGTTCGAGCATGGGCTCGAACATCACCACGCGGATGCGCCCGTCCAGCGCGAATCGCGCGGCGATCGCCGGCCCCAGCGCCGCACGCGCCGCATCGATGAGGCCCGCCGTCTCGGTCGACGTGCGGCCGCGCAGCACGAGCGCCTCGTAGATGCGGGCGAGGTCGTTGATCGGCACGCGCTCGGCGAGGAGTCCGGCGAGCACGCGCTGGATGGCGGCGAGAGAGAGCACGGCCGGCGTCAGCTCCTCGACCGTCGCGGGGCTGGACTGCTTCAGGTGGTCGGTGAGCTGGCGCACGTCCTCGAGTGACAGCAGGCGGTCCGCCTGGCTCTGCACCAGATCGGAGAGATGCGTGATGATGACGCTGGCCCGGTCGATCACGGTCGCGCCGGCCATGTCGGCGGCGTGGGACATCTCGGCGGGGACCCACTTGCCCTCGAGACCGAAGACCGGGTCGACGACGGCGGTGCCGGGCAGCTGCTCGAGTCCCGTCCCGATCGCCAGCACGTGTCCGCGGGGCACCGCGCCGCGACCGACCTCGACGCCCGCGATGAGGATGGCGTAGGTCTCGGCGGGCAGGTCGATGTTGTCCCTCGTGCGCACCGGCGGCATCAGGATGCCGATGTCCATCGCCAGCTTGCGGCGCAGGGCCTTCACGCGGGTGAGCAGGTCGCCCGCGCCTCCGGCGGCGAGATCGACGATGTCCGGGGAGAGCGAGATCTCCAGGGCGTGCACGCGCATCCGCTCCATGAGCTCCTCCGGTCCCTCCGCTCCGGCATCCGCCGCCTCCTGCTGACGCGCATCCGCCTCGATCGCAGCGTCGCGGGCCTCGTTCGCCTTCACCCGGGAGGCGGCGAACAGCAGCACGGCGCCGATCGCGAGGAAGACGAGCAGGGGCATGCCGGGGATGAAGCCCATCGCGATCGCGGCGAGCCCGGTGATCACCAGCGCGTTGCGCGACTGCAGCAGCTGGCGCCCCGCGGCCTGGCCCATCTCGGCCTCGGCGTTCTCGCGGGTGACGATCATTCCGGTCGAGACGGCCATGAGGAGCGCCGGGATCTGCGTGACCAGTCCGTCGCCGATGGTGAGGATGCTGTAGGTCTCGAGCGCGTCGCCCATCTCCATGCCGTGCTGCACCATGCCGATGATGATGCCGCCGACGAAGTTGATGACCACGATCACGATGCCCGCGATGGCGTCGCCCTTGACGAACTTCGACGCGCCGTCCATGGCTCCGTAGAAGTCCGCCTCCGCAGCCACCTCGGCACGCCGCCGGCGCGCCTCGGCATCCGTGATGAGGCCGGCGTTGAGATCGGCGTCGATCGCCATCTGCTTGCCCGGCATGGCGTCGAGAGTGAACCGGGCGCCGACCTCGGCGACGCGCTCCGCGCCCTTCGTCACGACGACGAACTGGATGACGGTGAGGATCAGGAAGATCACGGCGCCGATGACGAGCGACCCGCTGATCGTGATCTGTCCGAACGCCTGGATCACCTGGCCTGCGTGCGCCTCGCTGAGCACGAGACGGGTCGAGGCGACGTTCAGGCCGAGGCGGAACAGCGTCGCGACGAGCAGCAGGCTCGGGAAGACGGAGAAGTCGAGGGGCTTCTTGACGAACATCGCGGTCAGCAGGATCAGCAGCGCGAACGAGATGTTCAGCACGATGAGCACGTCGAGCAGCGGCGTCGGGATGGGGACGATCAGCAGGAGGATGATCCCCACGACGCCGACCGGCACCGCGGCCTTGGACAGCAGCTGACCGATCATGCGCTCCACCTTCTCGTCGTTCCGTCGTGACGGCTCACAGGCCACGCTCCCTCGTGCTCGCGAACGGCATCGTGTGGACGCCCCGCGCGGATCCGCGTCGCTTCAGGTGCTCGATGAACGCCAGCACCTGGGCGACCGCGGTGAACAGCTCCTCCGGGATCTCCCGGCCGATCTCGACCGCCGAGTGCAGCGCTCTGGCGAGCGGGATGTCGCGGATCATCGGCACCCCCGCCTCCTCCGCCCGCTCGCGGATCTTCTGCGCCACGACGCCCGCGCCCTTCGCGACGACGCGCGGAGCCGACTTGCCCGGCTCGTACCGCAGCGCCACCGCCACATGGGTCGGATTGACGAGCACGACGTCGCTGTCGCCGACGGCGGCGATCATGCGATTGCGGCTCATGGCGATCTGCCGCGACCGTCGCTGCGAGCGGACGAGCGGGTCGCCCTCGCTCTTCTTGTGCTCGTCCTTGGCTTCCTGCTTGGTCATGTGGGTGTGCTTCCGGTTGCGGCGCATGACCACGGCCACATCGATCGCCGCGAGGAGGATGCCGACCACCACCGCCACCTGCAGCAGCGCGACGGTGCCGCCGGCCGCCTGCTCGAGCAGCCACGTGATGTTGTGACTGCCGCTGGACATGAGCACCGGCACGAGACCGGACACCACGATCCACAGCGCCACGCCGATCGCGACCGTCTTGAGCAGCGCCTTCGCTCCCTCCCACAGCGCGTGCTGTCCGAAGGTGCGCTTGATGCCCGCCACGAGGTCGAACTGCTCGGTGCGCATCGTCACGCCGCGGAGATGCACCCCGCCCTGAGCGACGGCCGTCGCGGTCGTCGCGAGCAGCACGACGAGCAGCATCGGCAGCAGGATGCCGCCCAGGGCGGTCATCGCCTCGGCGAGCACGTCCAGAGCCGCGCCGTCGGTGGGGTTCGCGGCGACGCGGGTGACGCCGAGGGACAGCTCGGTCACCACCTGCGTGCCCGAGGAGATCGTGGGCACCATCATGACCGCGGCCGCGGCGATGCAGACCCATGCGGTGAAGTCCTGGCTGCGGCCGATCTGCCCCTTGCGTCGCGCCTCCTTGAGGCGACGCTCGGTGGCCTTCTCGGTGCGCTCTCCGCTTCCGCCGTCGCTCATCGGATCACCCCCAGCAGCATCCGGACGGCATCGTCCGTGATCCCGGCCACGACGCCGGGAAGCGCCGCGTAGACGAAGCCGACCAGCAGCAGCGTGAGGCCGATCTTGATCGGGAAGCCCATCGCGAACGCGTTCAGCGCGGGCGCCACGCGCGAGACGAGTCCGAGACCCACGTCCGCGAGGAACAGCACGATGAGGAGCGGCCCGGCGATCTGCACCGCGCTGAGCATCATCTGCGATGCAGCCCCCACCAGCGCCTCGGCGGGCTCGGCGAGATCGATCACGCCCGTGACCGGTACCGCGTCGAACGACCGGAACAGTCCGCCGAGCACGAGCTGATACCCGTCGGACGCGAACAGGAGAACGATGGCGGTCATCTGGAAGAGCCGGGTGAACTGCGCGCCGTTGATCGCCATGGCGGGATCGAACGCCTGCGCCAGCTGGAATCCGCCGAACGTGTCGACGAGGTGCCCTGCGCCCTGGATGGCGCTGAACAGCACCATCACCAGGAAGCCGAGCAGGGCTCCGGTGAGCGCCTGCCCCGCGAGCGCGAGGAGGAAGCCGCCGGTGTCGAGCCGCTCGTATCCGCTCGTGACGACCGGCGAGACCGCGAGCGCGAGGCCGACCCCCAGCATCGCCCGGATCCGCATCGGGATCGTGCCGTGGCTGAACGGCGGGGCGATGACGAGGAAAGCCGTGATGCGCACGCACGCGAGCGCTGTCGCCTCGAGCCAGGTGAAGTCGATCGTGACGTCCATGACCCGCCTCAGCCGCCGTTCAGGAGCATCGGGATCCGCGCGAACATCTCGTTCGTGAACGCGATCATCTCGGCGATCATCCAGTGACCGCTCACGAGCAGGGCGATCCCGACGGCGATGAGCTTCGGGACGAAGGAGATCGTCATCTCCTGCACCTGCGTGATCGACTGCAGCAGCGAGATCGCGAAGCCGACGACGAGCGCGGTGATGAGCATGGGCGCGCACAGCTTCGCGCCGACGATGAGGGCGGCCTGCCCGATGTCGATGACCGCTTCGGGATTCATCCGCCGCCCCCGCTGTACGACTGCACGAGTGCCGTGATCACCATGCCCCAGCCGTCGATGAGGAGGAACAGGAGGATCTTGAACGGCAGCGAGATCATCACCGGCGGGAGCATCATCATGCCCATCGACATGAGCGCGCTCGCGACGACCAGGTCGATCACGAGGAAGGGGACGAAGATGATGAAGCCGATGAGGAAGGCCGCGCGCAGCTCGCTGATCATGAAGGCGGGCACCAGCGTCTGCAGCGGGATGCTCGCGGCATCCGTCGGGTTGTCCATCTGCGCCGCCCGGTGCATCAGCGCGATGTCCTCTTCGCGGGTGTAGGCCAGCATCCAGTCGCGGAGCGGCGCCTGCGCGAGCTCGAAGGCGCGTTCGAAGTCGATCTGACCGGCGGTGAACGGGCTGACCGCCACGGTGTTGATGTCCGTCAGCACCGGCCACATGATGAACAGCGTGAGGAAGAGGCTCAGACCCGCGAGCACCTGATTCGGCGGGATGGACGGGAGCGACAGCGCGTTGCGGGTGAGGGCGAGCACCACGAAGATCTTCGTGAAGCTGGACATCATCAGCAGAAGGGCCGGCGCCACGCTCAGGACGGTGATGCCGAGCAGCGTCATGATGCTGTCGGACGGCGTGCCGTTGATGCCGTTGATCGTCACGCCGCCGCCGTCGCCGTCGCCGACCTCCATCGGGACCGCGGCGTGCGCGCCCGCGGCGGAGAGCAGCACGATCGCTGCGGCTCCGCCGAGCGCAACGGCGAGGAGCACGGCGCTGCGGCGGGAGACGCGCCGTCCGCGCACGGGCGGCGCGGTGCGGGGCACGGATGCGGGCACGGAGGCACTCCGAAGATGGGAGATGTGGCCGATCCGTAGCCGGGGAGTCGAGCGATCCGTGCTCGACGTCGACTATCGCGACGGTGCCGGTCGGGCGTAACCGTCGCCCGCGGGTCTCAGGCGACCGAGCGCAGCGCGCGATCGACGATGTCGTCGGGCGGCTCCGGCGCCGCATCGACGGCCGGCGCGAGATCCTCCTCGACGACCGGCGCCTCCTGCGTGTCGACCACGTTGATGCCCTGCTCCGTCACTCCGAGCACATAGCGGATGCCGCCGAACTCGGCGACGACGAGCTGCGCCTTCCCGCCGAGCCCGGACCGGGCGACGACGGTGATCTTCTCGGGCCGCGGTCGCGGCGCCGCCGACGGACGGGACGGCCTCCGCGTCGCGAGGGAGCGCAGCGTCTTCGGCAGCAGTTCGGCGACGGGACTCGTGCCCTTCGCCTGGCTCTTCTGGACGCGGCGGCTCAGGAAGAGCAGCAGACCGAGCACCGCTCCCGAAGCGACGATCGCACGCAGCGCGACGAGCAGGTCGTCCATGGGTCAGACCGCCTCGGCGCCGTCGAGGATGCGCTCGACCCGGATGGCGAAGTCGCCTTCGGCGACGACGACTGTGCCGTGGCCGATGAGTCGTCCGTTCAGCTTGATGTCGGCCGGCGACCCCGCCGCGCGGTCCAGCTCGACGACGCGGCCGGGCTCGAGCGACAGGACGTCGCGCACCGGCATGCGCGTGCGACCGATCTCGACCACGAGCTCCATCTCGACGCCCGCGATGCGGCTGAGACGCTGCGGCCCGGCGGACGCCGGGGCCCGGTCGCCGTCGATGCGCACCGAGGTGCGCCCCACCACGGCGCCCGAGGCGTCTACGAGGTCGAAGACCTGCGTTCCCGCGTCGGTGAACACCTCGGCGGCCGCGACCACGTGGCCGTTCCCGAGAGAGCCGGCCCCGAGCACGGCCACCGCCGCCTCGAAGATCGGATGCAGGCGGTCGGCGAGATCCGCGGTGGGCGATCCGTCCTCGAGGTGGGAGGGGTCGGCGATCTGGATCGCGATGCGGGCTCCGGGGCTGCCTGCGAAGGTGACGACCACGGCGTCGCCCGAGGCGCCCGGGTCGGTGGAGGGAGCCGGGATGACCGGGTAGGCGAACGGCAGCTTGCCGGCAATCGCCGCGGCGACGGCGGTCTCGTGGAAGGTGCTCATCAGATGGTCTCCTCGTGGGTGGTCGTGATCCTGAAGGTGAGCCGCGATCCGCGGCTGCCCGGTGTCGCGCGGGCGAGGTGGGTGCCGCCCGCGACGAGCTCGTACGGGGTGGTCTCGGGATGAGGCAGCCGGAGCAGGTCGCCCGGCGCGAGGTCGAGCACCTGGCCCGCGCCGATCGTGAGCGGCGCCAGACGCAGCGTGACCTCGAGCGGAGTGCTGCGCACCTGGTCCAGGGTGTGCTGCGCGGAGTGGACGGCGGATGCGTCCGAGCCGGTCGCCGCCAGCCGGTCGACGACGGCCGACGCCGGGAGCATGACCGTCGCGGTGGTCTCGGTCTCGCCGAGGCGCATCGTGTACCGCGCCACGATCACCGCGGCGGCGGCGGAGATCACCTGCATGTACTGCGGGTTGTAGTGCACGGCCGCGAAGCGGGGCTCCCCGGGCAGGAGGCCGCCGAGGCTGGCATGCAGGTGCTCGAACGTGCCGTCCATGAGATTGCGGACGAGGGCGAGCTCGATCGGCGTGAACGTGCGCGCCTCGGGGAGCGAGGTGCTGCGCCCGCCCATCATCTGCACGACCCACAGCAGCGCGCTGTCGAGACCGAACTGCACGACGCAGGGCTCATCCCGGTCGGCGAAGGAGCCGGTGACCATCGCTGTCGTGCCGGGCAGGGTGGCCGCGTACTCCTCGTACGACACGAGCTCCACGCCTTCCAGCGACAGGTGCGCCCGCACCCGCACCTTGGCCGTCAGCTGCGACGACCACAGCCGGGCGAACGACTCGAACGCCGCCTCCAGGTGCCGTGTGCTCTCGCGGCCCAGCTGCGCGGGGCGGCTGAAGTCGTAGGCGGGGTACCGACCGGCGGGGTCGTGCAGCGCGGCGGCTGCGGTCATGGGGTTCTCCTCGACGCTGATGCTCATGTCTTCTCAGTTCGTGTCGGCGGCAGCGAGCGCGGGGACCAGCGCCCGCACCTGCTCCTCCTCGTTCGACTCGACGACGATGTCGACCCTGCGGTTGCTCGCCAGCGCCTCCACGCTGTCCCCCTGCGCGACGGGGCGCGTGTCGGAGAAGGCCGTCGCCTTGACCCTCGGGCCTGCGACACCCTCGTGCTCGACCAGGAACCGCGCGACCTGCGTGGCGCGCCCTCCGGAGAGCTCCCAGTTCGTCGCGAAGGGATAGGCGGAGAGGCGATGGTCCGCATGCCCCTCGACGCTGACCTGGTTGTCGACGCCGACCAGGACGTCGCCGATCGTGTCGAGCACCGCGACGGCCTTGCCCGAGAGATCGGAGCTGTTGTCGGCGAAGAAGGTCTCGGCGCCGATGAGCCCGACCTTCAGGCCCCGATCGTCGATGGCGAAGTCGACGGTGTCCTGCAGCCCCTGCACGGCCAGCGCCGCGCTCATCCTGTCCCGCAGCTGCTCGAGCGTCTCGTACTCCGCGGCGGCGCGGGCGGCGAGGTCCACCACGCCGTCGTCGTCCTGCAGCTCCGGCGGGATCACCATGCCCTCCGCCGTGTCGGCGCCGCCCTCGGTGGCCTCCTGGCCGAAACCGGTGGCGAGGCTGTTCGCGAGCAGCTCGAACTTCGTCTTGTCGACGTTCGACACGGCGAAGAGCACGATGAACAGGCACATGAGCACCGTCACCATGTCGGCGTACGACACGGCCCAGCGCTCGTCGGGCTCGTCGTGGGAGTCGTCGTCGTGGCCGCGACGCCCCGGGCGGCGGGCTGCGCTCACGGCGCCTCCTCCGCGGACCGCTGCTCCCGCTTCTGCTTCCGGGCCTTCGGCTTCACGGTCGAGAGCGCTTCGAGGCGCTCCTGGAGCAGGTGCGGCGCGCTGCCGGCCTGGATCGCGAGGATCCCCTCGGAGACGAGCGTCATGCGCTCGAGCTCCACGGCCCCGATGCGGTTCAGCCGACCCGCGATCGGGTTCCAGATGAAGTTCGCCGAGAGCAGACCCCACAGCGTCGCCACGAAGGCGGCGGCGATCATCGGACCGAGACTGTCGGGCTCGTCGAGCTTCTCGAGCACGTGCGTCAGGGAGACGACCGTCCCGACGATGCCGATCGTGGGCGCGTACCCGCCGAGGGAGGCGAAGAACTTGGCCGCGACGCGCGTGCGCGCGGTGGCGGCGGTGATCTCGTCGTCCATCGTCATGCGCAGGTCCTCGGCGTCGGTGCCGTCCGCGAGCGCCTGCAGCGCCTGGCGCGTGAACAGGTCGGGGGCGCCGTCGAGCTCCTGCTCGAGCGAGAGGAGTCCCTCGCCGCGGGCCTTCTCGGCGTACCCGACCAGGTACGGGATCACGGCCTCCGGCGTCGCCTTCGGGCCGCGCACCATGCGACCGAGGCTCTTCACGGCGAGGATCGTGTCGCGGAGGGTGTGGCTGGCGATGCCGACGCCGATCGTCGATCCGAGCACCAGGATCATCGGCGCCGGGATCAGGAGGGCCTGGAAGCTGGCGCCCTCCATCGTGATCATCGCGACGAGCGCGCCGAACGCGAGGATCACGCCGATGATGAATGCGGGATCCACCGTCACTCCCCCGCGTTCCGGCCGAGCGTCCGCGCGGCGTCGAGCACCCGTGCTCGGTAGGCGACGACGAGCTCGATGACGGCGTCGAGGCTCTCCGCGACGACGTAGACATGACCGTCGATCATGTGGAGGGTCGTGTCGGGGGACGCCTGGACGCGCTCGATCAGGTCGGGGTTGACCGCGAACCTGGTCTGGTCGAGTCGGGTGACGGTGATCATCGAGCTGTCTCCGGGCGTCGGATGCGAGAGGGAGGTCTGGCCCGACTATCGCGACGCGATCGGGCGACCGTAACCCGCGCCGGATGCGCATCGGCGAGAGGAGCACGCGCAGAGAACCGGAACAGCACACGCGTTAGTAGCGTTTAGCATGGATAAACCTTACTAAGGCGTGAGACAATAAGCTTTGTGATGAGCGAGCTCAAGGCAGCCTGGCCGCCGCACCAGTCCGAGGTACTCCCCTGGCGCCAGCAGATGCGCGGCGGGACGAGGGCCGACCGGACGCTGAGCTCGGTGGAGGCGAGCATCCCGCCGTTCATCGCCGAACTCGAGTTCGTGCCTCCTATCGGCAGCCTCCTGCTGTCAGAGTCGGCACTCCTCGCGATCGCACACGCGGACACGGACGCCGAAGGTCATTCCGCGGCGTTGAGCCGATTCATGATGCGCACCGAATCCGTCGCCTCATCGAAGATCGAGCGGATATCTGCAAGCGCGGCCGACTATGCCAGGGCCCTCGCCGGCAATCGCTCGAACAGCTCCGCCACCAGCATGGTCGCGGCGAGCACCGCGCTGCACCGGCTGGTGAGCGACGTCGGCGAACGTGCGGCGTTCACGCTCGACGATCTGCTCGCGGCGCATCGAGCACTCATGCAGGACGATCCTGTGGAAGCGGACTACGCGGGACGGCTGCGCGACATGCAGAACTGGATCGGTGGCAGCGATCATTCACCGCGGGACGCGTTTTACGTTCCCCCCGCACCCGAGCGGGTTGCCGGACTCATGGACGATCTTCTCGACTTCCTCAACAGGGACGACGTGCCGGTGCTCGTTCAGGCTGCGATCGGTCATGCGCAATTCGAGTCGATCCACGCCTTCACCGACGGCAACGGTCGCATCGGGCGCGCTCTCGTCTCAGCGGTGCTGCGGAGACGTGGAGTGGCCCGGAATGCCGTCATCCCCCTCGCCAGCGGCCTGCTCGCCAAGCGCGACGACTATTTCAGCGCGCTGACCATCTATCGGACGGGAGACCCCTCGCCGCTCCTCGACCTGTTCGCCCGTTCAGCGCGTGCTGCCGCGGAGTGCTCGCGCGTGACGATCGAGCGCATCACGGCCATTCCCGGGGAATGGACGCGCGAGCTGCATCCGCGAGCAGGATCGGCCGTGGAAGCTCTCATCCCGGCTTTCTACGACCACCCGGTGATGGCGGCGACCGAGATCGAGCAGCGCTCAGGCGCCTCGGCGCAGCAGACCTACCGAGCGATCACGCAGCTCGAGCAGGCCGGCTTCATTCAGGAGATCACCCGGCGAAGACGAGACCGCGTATGGGTGGTCTCCGACTTGCTGGCGGAGCTGGACGACCTCGACCGTCGTATTCGTCGGGCGATGTCCTGAGCGACCTCCCGCGTCAGCGCAGGAGATCTGTCACAAGGCGCTCGAAGTCAGGATGATCCTGTGGGCGATGTCCGTATCCGGGAAGTCGTGCGCGCGACGCGCCGCGTTGCGCCAGCGCATCGGCGATCACCTCGTACTCGTCGTTCCACGCCCCTGTCACGACCACGGTCCGGACGCCGTCGAGCGCGGCGGCGTCGAGACCGAATCCCCAGGGCGGGCGCTTCGCTGCGAAGGATTCCGCGCTTCGGCGCTCATCGGCCCAGTGCGACTCCACGGCAGGCCCACCGAACATCAGCGGTCGGATGATCGACCAGTAGCCGAACAGGTCACCCGCGGTCGCCAGCGACCGGGCGCGCGTCACCGCCTCGATGTGGTGCTCGATCGATGGCACGCCGCGAACGGCGTCGTACAGAGCGGGCTCGACCAGCACCACGGCTTGCGGGACGACCCGCATCGAGCGGACAGCGAGGGCGAGGGGCACCGCTGCAGCAGAGTGCGCGAACAGAACCGCCTGCGGGGGCACCTTCCGCTCCAGCACGTCGACGTTCCGCTCCGGCGATGCCGCGAGATCGAGCGCGACGTACGACGGGTCACCCGTCGCGGACGGCCACGCGGCTGCGCCGCGGCGGCGGCTGCTGTGGAGGAGGACGCGCACCCGCACATGCTATCCGCGTCCGAGCACGGCACCGCGGATGCCGTGAGTCAGCGCTTGAGCTGCGTCAGCTCCTGCAGCACCTCGTCGCTGGTGGTGATGATGCGCGCGTTGGCCTGGAAGCCGCGCTGCGCGACGATGAGGTTGGTGAACTCCTGCGACAGGTCGACGTTGCTCATCTCGAGTGCGCCGGAGACGAGGTTGCCGAACCCGGCGTCGCCCGGCTCGCCCATCCGTGCAGCGCCGGAGTTGACCGAGACGCGGTAGGACGTGCCTCCGGCCTTCTCCAGGCCCTCCGGGTTCGCGAACGTCGCCATCGCGATGCGGCCCAGGGTCTGGGTCGCTCCGTTGCTGAACGTGCCCACGATCGAGCCGTCGCCCGTGATGCTGTACGACTTCAGGGTTCCCGCGGCCGCGCCGTCCTGCTTCGTCACCGCGACGGTCGACAGCTCGGCGTAGCCGGTGACGGCGCCGAGGTCGACGCTCACCGATCCGGCGGTGAGGGTCAGCCCCGCACCGGTCTGCGTGCCGTTGGTGAAGGCCAGGGCGCCGGTGGCGCCGCTCGTCGGCTCCGTGACGTTCCATCCGGTCGCGGTGCGGGTGAACGTCAGGCTCAGCGTCGACGGGGTGCCCTGCGCGTCGTACACGGTCACGTCGCGCACGAGCTGGTCGCCGGCCGCGGCGGTCGAGGGCAGGTTGCCCGAGACGGTCGCCGACGTGGTCGCCCGAGCGGGCGCGACGGCGTCGAGCGGCAGCACGATGTTGCCGACGGCCTGACCGCTGTTGACGACGCCGTTCTGCGCCGCCCAGCCCTGCACGACCGAGCCGTCGGCGGTGACCATCTTGCCCGTGGGATCGAACGAGAATCCGCCCGCGCGGGTGTAGAGGGTCTCGCCGCCCGAGCGCACCGCGAAGAACCCGTCGCCGGAGATCATGAGGTCGCCCCCGCGGCCGGTCGCCTGGGCCGAGCCCTGCGCGAAGTTGGTGCGCACGCCGGCGACCTGCACGCCGAGGCCGACCTGCGCGGGGTTCCGCCCGCCGACCTCGTCGTCGGGGATTCCGGGGTTGCCGATGAGCTGCGACAGGGAGTCCTGGAACAGCACGGAGGATCCCTTGAATCCGGCGGTGTTCACGTTGGCGATGTTGTTGCCGGTCACATCGAGCATGGTCTGGTGCGAGCGGAGACCGGAGATGCCGGAGTAGAGCGAGCGAAGCATGTGTTTCTCTCTTCCTGTGTCGGTGGGAGGTCAGGCAGCGGCGGCGGATGCCGGTGCGGGCGATGTCGTGGAGGTGATGCCGGTGATGAGGTCGAGCGCGACGCTCTTCCCGCCGATGGTCACCTGCGGGATGGGACCGTCGAAGGAGACCTTCGTGACGATGCCCGTGATGCTGGCGCCGTCGGCGTCCTTGTAGCTCGCCTCCCGGCCGATCAGGGCCGTGGCCGCCTGACGCATGCTGAGCGCGAAGGCCTCGGTGCCGTTGTCGGCGAGCGTGGTGAGCTGCTCCATCATGGCGAGCTGCGTCGTCTGCGAGATCATCTCGTTGGTGTCCATCGGGCTCGAGGGGTCCTGATGGGTCAGCTGCGTGACCAGGAGCTTGAGGAAGACCTCGCTGTCCATGGTCTGCTTCCGGGTCGCGGGGTCGGTCGTGCTTCCCGTGTAGATCGAGCTCGGCGGGCTCACCGCGTCGACGGTCATGGTGATCGGGTCCTCTCAGGCGAAGATGTCGAGGCCCGCGCCGATCGCGGCGGGGGCGGTGGTCTGTGGGCGGGGCGCGGCGCCGGATGCATGCTCGCCGGGGCGGCGCTCGCCGCGGGCGTCGGGGCGCGGTTCGCGACCGGCGCCCTGGTCGGCGGACGCGCCGCCGTCGCCGGTGGAGCTGCGTCCGGCGCCTCCGTCGTCGAGCGCACCCTGGGCCACGCTCAGGGTGGCCGTCGGGATGACGGAGGCGAGGTCGCGGCGCAGATCGGTGGCGATCATCCGCAGCGCGTCGCGCCCGGCATCCGTCCCTCCGAACAGCTCGACCTGCACCTCCCCTCCCGCGCCGATGTGCGCGCGGAGGGTGACCGGTCCGAGGCTGTCGGGATTCACGGTCATCGTGAGCTGGTGCGTGCCGGCGGGACGCTGCGCGATGCTCACGATCACCGGGGACACCTGTGCGGCCACGGCCCGCGTCGTCGCGGACGAGGCCTCCGGCGCGTCGGTGGGCGCGATCGGCAGGGCTCCGGCTGTCGGCATGGCCGCCGCGGCCGTGCCCATGCCGACCGACGGAGCGGCCGGCGAGGTGCTCGACGTCGGGGGCGCCGAGCTCGAGGCCGAAGACGCGCTGGACGCCGAGCCGGTCGGGGGCGCCGGGTCCGCGGCATCCGTCTCGTCCGCGGCCTGGGGAGACGTCTCCCCCGAGGTCACGACGCGCACCTCGGGCTGAGAGTCGTCCCTCGCGGGAGCGGCCGGCGCGCCTCCCGACGACACGGTGGGCGCGGGAGACGTCGTGGAGGGAACGGCGGCCGCCTGTGGGGCGACGGCACGTGCCGCGCCGGTCGCCGACGCGGGTCCTGCGTCCGGCGCGATGGATGCTGCCGTGGCCGCCGGCGATACCGAGGCGGCCGGCGAGGCCGGGGCGGCCGGAGCGGAGTCCGCCGGCGCGGAGCCGGAGTCACCTGCGGGGCCGGGGTCCGAGACGACGGATGCCGGAGCCGGTGTGCCGCCCGTCCCCGCGAGAGCCGAGGTGGCCGAGCTGCCGGGGGGGCTCGAGGCGGTGATCGATGCCGGGGTCGCGGGTCCGGGCCCCTCGGCCGACGGGGTCTCCACCTCGTCCGCGAGGAGCAGCGCGCCCGCCACCGCGGAGGCGAGGTCACCGGTCACCGGCGATGCGTCCGCCGCCGTCGCCGCCTCGTCCTGCGGGGAATCCGCCGCCGTCGTCGTCGGCGCGCTCGGATCGCCGACGAACGCCTGCTCGGCCGAGCCGCGCGCCGCACCGAGGGCTTCGCCGAACGCCGATCCCGAGGACCCGGCGGAGGTCGCGCGACCGTCGCCGTGCGCGGCAGGCGCCGAGACGCTCATCATCACCGCGGTCATCCGAGCAGCCCGGTCAGCTTCTGCAGGGTGGTCCCGAGGTCCGTCGAATCCGTCGACCCGGCACTGCCGGCGCCGCCGGTGCTCGCCGAGAAGAGCGTCTGCAGAGCCGCGACCAGCTCCGCGCCCGTCGCCTCGCTCGTCGCGCCGACGACCGTCGCCGGGGATCCGCTCGCCGGGTCGGATGCCGCTCCCGAGCCCGCCGTCGCCTGCACGGCGTCCAGCACTCCGGCGAACGTCGAGGCCGCCGACGCGCCGGTGGCCTCGGCTCCGGAGGGGGCGGCCGCCTCCGCGACCCTCGCGGCCCGCGAGGTCGTGTCCAGGGAGACGATGCGGCTCTCGATGTCGCCGACCCGTGCGATCACGGCGTCCAGTCCGCTCATGCCGCGCTCCCCTCTCCCCGAGCGCTGCGCGCGACGGCGATCTCGTCGAGCGCGACCTGCTCGGCGGCGAGCTCGGCGTTCACCGCCTCGACACGATGGGTGCTCTCGAGGCGCTCGAGCCCCTTGAGCTCGCGGCGTGCCTCGACGTGGGCGGACTTCGCCTCCGACTCGGTGTCCCGGCTGAGCTCCGCGAGCGCCTGCAGGTCGCCGAGAGCGCTGCGGCCCGCCGCACGAGCCGCCGCCATCGCCATGAGCGTCTGGGCGTCGCCGACGAGGGGGCGGAGGTCGGTCAGGCTCGCGATCGCGTCCTGCGTCGCCGCCTCGGCCCGCGCCCGTTCCGCGCTCGCTCGAGCGAGCTGCTCCGCCGCCACCCGTTCTTGGGCGCCGCGCACGCGCAGCAGGCCTGCCAGGGGAAAGGTCATGAGGTCAGTCCTCCGAAGTCGCGGGAGAGTGCAGCGAGCCGCTGCCAGGAGTCGGTCGGCGATACGAGCTCGTCCATCGGCTGGGTGAGGAAGCCCGTGATCGCGGAGTCGTGGGTGACGGCCGCGTCGACGAGCGGATTCGCGCCCGGCCGATATGCGCCGATGTCGATGAGGTCGTTCGCGCTGCGGCGCGCGGCCAGCACACTCCGCAGCGTCACGGCATCGCGGCGCTGATCGGCGGTGGTCACCTTCGACACCACGCGCGAGACCGAGCCGAGGACGTCGATCGCCGGGAAGTGGCCGCGCACCGCGAGGGCCCGGTCGAGCACGACATGGCCGTCGAGGATCCCGCGCGCCGCGTCGGCGATGGGCTCGTTGTGATCGTCGCCGTCCACGAGCACGGTGTAGAGACCGGTCACCGATCCGGCGACGCCCGTCCCCGCCCTCTCGAGCAGGCGCGCGAGCACCGAGAACGTGGACGGCGGGTACCCGCGGGTCGCCGGCGGCTCCCCCGCGCTCAGGCCGATCTCCCGCTGCGCCATCGCGACGCGCGTGAGCGAGTCCATCATGAGCATCACGTCGAGGCCGTCGTCGCGGAACTGCTCCGCGATGCGCGTCGCGACGAACGCCGAGCGGAGGCGTGCCATGGCCGGCTGGTCGGAGGTCGCGACCACCACCACCGAGCGGGCGAGACCCTCCGGCCCCAGGTCGTCCTCGAGGAACTCGCGCACCTCGCGACCGCGCTCGCCCACGAGGGCGATCACCGTGACGTCGGCGGTCGAGCCGCGCGCGATCATCGACATCAGCGACGACTTGCCCACGCCGGAGCCGGCGAACAGACCCAGCCTCTGCCCGACCCCCATCGGGGTCATCGTGTCGAGCGCGCGCACCCCGGAGCCGAGCTGGCGGTCTATGCGGCGCCGGTGCATGATGCTGGGCGCATCGTGGTCGAGCGGCACGTGCACCGCGGTCCTGTCGATGGGTCCTCGGCCGTCGATCGGGCGCCCGAGACCGTCGAGCACCCGCCCGAGGAGGGCCGCTCCCGTCGGCACCTGCAGCGGCGCGCCCGCGTGGCGCACGCGAGCCCGGGCATGGATGCCGTCGAGGGGCCCCAACGGCATGCAGCGCGCCGAAGAGCCGTCGACCGCGACGATCTCCGCGTCGACCGGGCGCCCCTCCACGGCGTCGATGCGCACCCGGTCGCCCACGGCGCCGTCGATGCCGCGGACCTCGACGCCGAGTCCGCGCACGGCGCGGACGGTGCCCGAGCGCTCCGGTCGGGCCGCCTGCAGCGCCCGCCGCCAGGCGGCCGTCGACGGAGGGGCGACCGTCGTCTGAGGCGTGATCGCGGTCCTCATGGCGCGGCCGTCATCGGATCGTCGGCGTCGTGCAGCGCCGCCGTGGCGCGAGCGATCGCCTGCGCGATGCGCGTGTCGACGGCGCCGTCCTCGATCTCCACGAGTGCTCCGCCGGCGTCGACGGTCGGCGACGAGCCCACCTCGACGCCTCGCAGCAGGGGCGCACCGTCCGGATCGGCGGCGAGCGTCGCGGCGTCGCGGTCGCTGAAGGTCACACGGGTCCAGCGGTCACGGGGCATCTCGGCGAGGGCGCGGCGCACCGCATGACCGGCAGACCGCGCCGGGTCCGACAGCTCGGCGCCGAGGATCTCGACCGCGAGCTCGAGGGCCAGGGCCTCGATCCGCTCGGCCGAGAGGGCCGCGAGCTCGGCCACCCGCGCCTCGAGCGCCTCGTGCGCGTCCCGCACCGCGCTCAGGATCGAGCCGCGCTCATGCAGATAGGCGTCGACGAGCTGCTGCATCCGCACCTGTTCCGCGGCCCGCTGCTCCTCGGCCTGAGCGAGCGCGATCCGCCGGCCCTCCGCGAAGCCCTCGGCATATCCGCGCGAGCGCGCACGATCCGTCTCGCCGCGCAGGTCGATCGGCGCGTCGCCCACGCGCGGGACGACGAGCGGCAGGAAGGCGGTCTCGGACACGGCGGGCACCCCGACGGTAGAAGGTGGTGTGGCCTGTCCGTGGCCCCAAGGGCGAGCGATCCGTGCTCCCTCTCGACTATCGCGACGCTCGATCGGGTGTGTAACCACCGCGCTTCCGGCATCGCCTGGCAGGGGGATCACTCGATGAGCTCGTCCTCGTCCTCGCGGGAGATCGTGATCTCCTCGGCGGCCTCGAGCTCGCGGATGATGCGCACGATCTCGGCGCGCGCCTCGTCGACCTGACGCATCCGGACGGGCCCGAGCACCTTGGTCTCCTCGGCGAGGTTCTCCTGGTTCCGCTCGGTCATGTTCGACCTCACCTTGTCGGTGATCTGCTCGTCCGCGCCCTTGAGGGCGAGCGCGAGCATCCGCAGGTCGATGCCGCGGAGCACCCGCTGCGCGTCCCGGTCCTCCAGCCGCGCGATGTCGGCGAAGGTCACCATGCGGCTGCGGATGTCCTCGGCGAGGGCCAGGTCCCGACCCTCCAGCGATGCCAGCAGCGACTTCTCGAGGGCGGTGTCGGAGCGGTTGATGATCTCGACGAGCGGCTGCACGCCCCCGATCGACTCGTGGTTGTCGCGCATCGCGAAGATGCCCGTCCGGGAGCGCAGCGACTCGGCGACGATGGAGATCGCCTCCTGCGTGGCGGTGCCCATCGTGGCGATCGCCTGTGCGACGTCCGTGCGCAGCGGGTCCTGTAGCGCCGCGAGCACCGCGGCGGCTCTGTCCGCGCGCAGGTTGGCGAGCACGACGGCGACCGTCGTGGGGAGCTCGCCCTCGAGGATGGTGGCGAGCTGGGCGGGATCCGCAGCACCCAGGAAGTCGAACGACACGGTGCCCTGGGACATCACGCGTCCGACGATGCCGACGGCCTTCTCGCGACCGAACGCCGTCTCCAGCAGCCCGGTGGCGAGCTCCTGCCCGCCGCGCGAGGGCACGGCGCCGCCGTTGGCGATACGGCGGAACTCGCCCAGCGCCAGGGCGGTGGAGGCGACGTCGACACCGCCGAGCTGCGTCAGCTCGGCGGCGAGCATCTCGGAGCGCTCCTCGCCGAGGTGACGCAGCACCTCGGCACCGGCGGCGCGGTCCATGTTCATCAGCACGATGGCCGCCTTGCGCAGACCGCTCATGCTCGGCGGCGGGACGCTCTGCTCCGTGGGCGCGGTCGAGACCTCGATCGTGTCGGCCTGCGCGTCGAGCATCTCGGTCAGCATGCTCATACTCTCGCCTCGTCCATCAGCTCGGCCAGTGCGGTCGCCGTGGCCTCGGGTTCGCGCCGTGCCAGGTCGTCGATCTCACGACGACGCCGCTCGACGAGGATCTTGTCGGGTTCCGGCTCGTCGTCGATGTCCACGGATGCCGAGGGCAGCAGCGCCGTCGGAGCGGGCAGCGGAATGGCATCGCCGTCCTTCAGCCCGCGCAGCGACTTCAGCTTCTGCTCCTCGTTCTCGGTCACCGTGGCGAAGTACTCGATCGGTCCGTCGTCCGTGTACAGCACCCGTCGCTTCATCTTCCGTCGCACCGCGAGGAACACGACGAGGATGATCACCGCGAGCAGGATGGATCCGCCGATGATCGCCGACCGCAGCAGCTCCTGCTGGAACTGCTGCTCGCGCTCGGCCTCGGCCGCCTGCAGGGCCGTCTGCGCCGCGGTGGCGCCGGTCTCGCTGAACTCCACGAACTCGACCGCGATCGCGTCGCCGCGCTCGACGTCGATCCCTGCGGCGGACGCCACGAGCGCTTCGATCTGCCCCGCGGTGACACCCGTGACGGCGCCGCGGTTCAGGGCGATGCTGACGGTCTGCCGCGTGACCTCGCCGGCCGGGGTGATGGTCTTCTCGGTGGACTTGTTCACCGCGTTGCTGCGCGACGTCTCCTCGAACTCGTACGAGCCGTCGCCGTCCCCGTTCGGCACCGCGATGTTGTCGGGACCGAGCACGCCGGTCCCGTTCGCCTGGCCGCCGGTGTAGGTCTCGGTCGTCGTCTGCTCCGAGGCACTGAGCTCTCCGTCCGGCGCCGAGTACGTCTCGTCCATGCGCTCCGACGTCGAGTTCGCGACGTCGGCGGAGACGGTCACGGTGGCGTTCCCCGGTCCGACGATGGTGTCCAGCATGGCGCTCACCGACGCCGCGACCTTCGCCTCGTGCTCGGTCGCCTGCTTCGAGGAGCTGCCCGTGAGTCCGGCCCCCACGGCCGACAGCACGGTGCCGTTCTGGTCCGTGACCGCGACGTCCTCCGGCGTCATGCCCGGCACTGCGGCGCTCGTGAGGTGCACGATGGCCTCGATCTTCTCGTCGCTCAGCGTCGACCCGTTGCGCGTCTTCACGAAGACGGATGCCGTCGGGCTCTGCTGCTCGGAGACGAAGACGCTCTCCTCCGGGATCGCGAGCTGCACGGATGCCGTCGAGATGCCGTCCATCGCGCCGATCGTGCTGGCGAGCTCGCCCTCGATCGCCCGCTTGTACGTCACCGACTGCTGGAACTCGCTCGCCGTCACCCCCATCTTGTCGAGCAGCGTGTACCCCTCGCTGGTGTCTCCGGGGAGTCCGGCGGATGCGGCGGCGAGACGCTGCGCGTAGACCTGGTCGTCCGGCACCAGGATCGTCGCTCCGCCCTCCGCGAGCTCGTACGAGACGCCGGAGGACTTGAGCTGCTCCACGACGGCGGACGCGTCGCCGGCGCTGAGGCCCGTGAACAGGGGGCTCATCTGCGGCCTCGTGAGCCAGGCGCCGAGGGCGATCGCGCCCATCACGAGCAGCGCGACTCCGATCACGGCGATCGTCCGCTGGGCGATCGAGAACTTCGAGACGACCGTCTTCGCGCGGTCGTAGTAGGTGGTGAGCACGGTGGGCATGGCTCAGGCCTGCATCCGCATGATCTCGTTGAATGCGGAGACGCTGCGGTCGCGCACGGCGACCACGAGGTCGAGCGTGACGGATGCGCGCGTCGACGCGATCATGGCCTGATGGATGTCCTGGAGGTCTCCGGTCACGGCCTGCACGGCGAGTTCGTTCGAGGTCGCCTGCAGCTGCTGCAGGCCCTCCATCGCTCCGGTCAGCGAGGTCGCGAATGCTCCTGCGGACGCCGGATCGCTCGGAGCCTCCGGTCCCGTCTCGAAGCTCAGGGCCGACAGCGGCGCGACGCCACCGACGGACACGGGGTCGATGGGGGTGCTCATCCGTTGCGTCCGATCTGCAGGGCGGCCTCGTAAGTGGTCTTGGCGCGGTCGACCACGGCCGCGTTCGCCTCGTACCCGCGCTGCGCGACGATGAGCATGCTCATCTGGTCACCGAGCTCGATGTTCGGGTACTGCACATAGCCGTCCTCGTCCGCGTACGGGTGCTCGGGGTCGTAGACGAGCTTCGCCGCCGCCTCGGACTCCACCACTCCCGCGACGTACACGCCGGGGCTGTCGGTGCCCGCCTGGACGGTGACGAGCTTCTCGCGGAAGGCGTCCTCGCCCGCGGGGGTCGCGGTGTTGACGTTGGCGATGTTGTCGCTGAGGGCGTCGAGCCACTTGCGGTGCGCGGTCAGGCCCGTGCCGGCGATGCCGATGGCGTCGAACGTCATGCGGAGGCCTGGCCGATCGCCTTGGTGATCGACGTCGCCTGGCCGCCGATGGCCTGGCTGGCGAACTGGAACCGCAGCACCGTGTCGATGTTCGACAGCGTCTCGGTGTCGAGATTGACGTTGTTGCCGTTCAGGCGGGTCGGCTCGAGCGACCGCTCGACGGTGGGCGAGACCGACCCCGAGCCCTTCGCGACAGCGGAGCGGAGCTCGTCCTCGAACTGCACGCGCTGGGCGTGGTAGTTCGGGGTGTTGACGTTCGCGATGTTCTCGGCGATCGAGCGCTGGCGCAGGGCCAGACCGTCGAGGGCGCTGATCAGCGCAGACGAGGTGACGGATTCGAGCACGGCGGCACTCCGGATGGTGGTGGCGAGGCCGATCCGTGGCCAGTCGTCGAGCGATCCGTGCTCGGAGGGGACTATCGCGACAGCGCGACGGCTTCGTAACCGCGCCGCGTCACCCTTCCACGTCGAGGTAGGCCGGGGCGTCCTGGCGGGGCGTCGGCACCCGGCGCAGCGCGGCGATCTCCCTGGCCACGCCGGCCCGCGATGCCGCGAGCCCGCTGATCATCATCTGCTGGCGCGCGAGCACCGACTCGGCGCGCGCACGGAGCTCGTCGGGGATCGGGCCGGTCGGCGGGTCGAACGTCTCCGGCTCGAGCTGCTCGTCGGCCGCCTCGAGGGCGCGCTCGAACCGGTCGAGCACGGCGAGCCAGGCGGCGAGGTCGTCGGGCACGGCGATCAGCCGACGGCCGAGGCCGGACGCGTCGCGTCGGCCAGCGTGACCTCCGCGGCGGCGTGCCAGGCGTCGCGCAGCGGTGCGACGAGGTCGCGGCATTCGGCGGTCGCCGCCCTGTCCCGCGAGACGTTCGCGGTGATCAGGCGTCCGGTGAGGTAGACGTAGACGCCTCGGAGCTCGTCGGCGCCGTCCCACGCGTCGGTCAGCGACGCGTTCAGCTCCGAGATGATCCACTGCGCGTGGGTCAGGTGCGTGCCCGCCGCGGGCCAGTCGCCGGCATCCTGCGCCGTCGCCGCGCGGTCGATGTCCACGAGCAGGCGGTCGTACAGGAGGGTGAGGAGGCGCTCAGGCGATGCGGAGGCCACCTGCTGCTCCAGGTACTGCTGCTTGGCCCGGTCGAGAGAGGTGAGTGCCATGGGTATGAGCTCCGATGCGATGCGATGTCATGGGGATGGTCAGGATTCCTTGGTCGACAGTCCGGCGAGCTGACTGGTGAGCCAGGAAGACTGCGACTCGAGCTTCGACAGCTGCACCTCGAGCTGCGCGTAGGTGCGCTCGAGGGTGGCCCGGCGCTGCTCGAGCCGGACGTCCCACCGCTCGACCTGGGTCTTGAGGGTCTTGACCTCCTCCTCCTGCCCGGTGATGCGCGCGGTGAGGAGACCCTCGTACTTGTCCGAGTACTGCGTCGTGACGTCCTGGAGACGTCCCGAGATCCCCGAGAACAGCTCCTGCGTGGCCTCGGGGTCGTCCGCGAGCGCCGTCGCGAACTTCTCGGCGTCGAAGCTGAGCACGCCCTTGTCGCTGATCGTGATGCCGATCGTCGACGGCGAGACGCCGTCGACGGGGTGTTGCACCGCGTTCGCGAGCGCTCCTCGGAGGCTGCGCACGGTGCTGTCGCCCGTGAAGACGCCGAGGGTGGTGTTCTCGCCGACCCCGCCCACGGTCGCCTTGGAGCCGTTGTCGATGCGGGTCAGCAGGGCGGCGATCTCCTTGACGAAGGCCTCGGCCGTCGCTGTCTGCTTCTTCGCGTCCCTGGCCACGGTCACGGTGACCGGGTCGCCGCCGGCCTTCGTGACCGTGACGTCGATGCCCTCGCCGACGCTGATCGTGTTGCTCGCGCTGGTCAGGCTCTGCTCGGCGGCGGTTCCGGCGAAGAGGCGGATGCGGGCGTCGGCCCCGTGCGTCACGGTCGCCGCGCCGGTCTGGGCGCCGAGATCGGTCGACGTGCCGGCGGCGACATCCGCGGCGGTGCCCCGGTGCAGCGCGAACTCCCCGTCGGCTCCGGTCTCGTTCGAGGTCAGCTGGATGCGCGTGAGCGGCTTGCCGTCGGCATCCGTGCCTGCGGGGACGACCGTCGCGGTCACTCCGGCCTTGGAGTTGTTGATCGCGGTGGCGAGATCCTGCGCCCCGGTGCCGGAGGGCGTGATCTCCACGGGGTCGCCGTCGGCGCCGGCGATCGTGAAGGTGCCGCCCCAGGTGGTGGAACCCGCCGCCGCGGTGACGACGGAGTGCGCCGTCGCGACGGCGTCGACGACGACGCTCGTCGAGAAGGCGGTGGCCTTCGCGCCGGCCGTCACGGTGACGGTCTCGGACGACGACGTCGCGGTGAACGCGGCGAGGGACGACGGGGAGGCCGCGGTCTTCGCCTTCGCGACGAGATCCTGCAGCGAGGTGTTGAGGGACTGCAGGTTGGTGATCACCGTGCTGCGGTCGGTGATCTTGTTCGTGATCAGCGTCTTCGGGATCGCCGAGACGTCCATGAGGGCCTTGATGAGCTCGTCCGTCTTGAGCCCTGATACGAGTCCGTCGAGTTTCATCCCGGTGTCTTCCGTGCCGTGCGGTCATGGGTTGCTACAGGAAGGCGCCCGAACGGAGGTGACTCCGCCCGGGCGCCCTGTGCGCCTCAGGCGCAGCGGCTCAACGGAGCAGCTGCAGGACGCCCTGGCCCGACTGGTTCGCCTGCGCGAGCATGGCGGTGCCGGCCTGCTGCAGGATGTTCGATGCGGTGTACTTGACCATCTCGGCGGCCATGTCGGTGTCCGCGATGCGGCTCTTCGCGGCGGCGAGGTTCTCGGCCGAGACCTGCAGCGAGTTGATCGTCGACTCGAAGCGGTTCTGCGCGGCACCGAGGCCGGCACGAGCCGTCGAGACGCCCTTGATCTCGGTGTCGATCGCCGCGATCGTGGTGAGCGAGGTCGCCGCGTCCGCGACACCCAGCGCCTTGATGCGTCCGCCGAGGCCCGAGAAGTCGGTCAGCGCGACCGAGATCTGGTCCTCCGTGCCCGTCGAACCTGCGCCGACCTGGAAGGTCAGGGAGGCCGGCGTGGCACCGAGCAGCTTGATCCCGTTGAAGTTCGTGCTGGCCGCGACGCGGGTGAGCTCGTCGCCGAGGGCGTCGATCTCGGTCTTGATGGCGGTGCGCGAGTCCGCGTTGTTCGAGTCGTTGCCCGCCTGGACGGCGAGGTCGCGGACACGCTGCAGGATCGAGTGCACCTCGGTGAGGGCGCCTTCCGCGGTCTGGATGACCGAGATGCCGTCCTGCGCGTTGCGGGCTGCGACGTTCAGGCCGTTGACCTGCGAGCGCAGGCCCTCGGAGATGGCGAGGCCCGCCGCGTCATCGGCAGCACGGTTGATGCGCAGACCGCTCGAGAGCTTCTCGAGGGACTTCGACACGTCGTTCTGGTTGACGGACAGGTTGCGGTACGCGTTCAGCGCGCCGACGTTGGTTGCGATCTGAAGACCCATGATGATTCCTCCGTGGTTATGGGACTGGATGCGGGTCCATCCGTGGACCCGCACATCCCACATTCGCGACGGCCGGGCCGACCGTAACCGGCATCCGGAGAATTTCCGCCGGGTCGATCAGAGAGCGACGAGCAGGCCCTCCGAGCGCGCCGGCGCAGACGACGGAACGGCGCCGAACAGGCTCTCGAAGAAGTCCGCGCGCGACTTGGTGGAGCGGTCGCCCGTCGTGCCGGCCTCCCAGGCCTCCATGGCCTCGCGCATGAGGCCGAGGCCGCGGGTGCGGAGCTTCGAGACGTACGCGTGGCTCACCGCGAGCTCTTCGGCGATGTCCTTGACCATGCGGTCCTCGAGGTAGATGCCCCGGATGACATGGCTCATGGCCTCGGGCAGCGCCCCGATCACGCGATTCAGCATCGTGCGGGTCTCGGACTGCAGCACGGCGTGCTCGGGCAGGATGACGCTGTCGGTGAGGTCGGCCGCCTGCCGCCCCGTCTCGGCGTCGAAGTGCTCCTCGAAGCTCGTCGCCGTGCGGACCATGTCGTCGAGCTGCATCATCTCGGTCACGGCGTCGGCGTCGAGCCCCGATTCTCGGGAGATCTCCGCCACGCTCGCCGTGCGCCCGGTGCGCGCGAAGACGGTCTCCGCGGCGAGGCGCACCCGTTCGATCTTGTCGCGGCCGCGCTCCCCCGCCGGATCCGCTCTGCGCATCTCCGACAGCATCGCCCAGTTGATCTGACTGCTCGCGAACGCCCCGAACGGGATGCCGCGCTCGGGCTCGTACGTCATCGCGGCCTTCGCGAGCCCGAGCCGCGCTGCGGACATCAGGTCGTCGAGATCGACGTGCTGGGCCGACCGCGCCTTCTCGATCGCGAGGAACGTGGCGAGGGGCATGTTGTCGCGCGCGAGCTGCTCCGGAGATGTCGCGGAGTGCGATGACGCGGGAGAATCAACAGAAAATCCTGTATTGCTCGGCAATGTGACTCCGGAGGATGAGCGACTTGTATACGAGTGAAAGTAGCACTATCTACGCATTTTCAAGCAAAAACGTGATGTACGCGAGATGAAGTCCGAATGCTCTCCTGCCGCAGCGGTCGGCGACCCTAGACTCGGTGCGAACGAAGGAAGGCGATCATGGCCGTCATCTCCCGCGGTTTCGGTGCACGCAGACGAGAGTCCGACGAGCGGCTGCCCCCTGGCCAGTACCTCACACAGGACTTCCCCGTGCTGTCGGCCGGACCGACCCCTCGGATCCCGACCGAGTCGTGGGAGTTCGTCGTGGCCGGTCTCGACGGCATCCGACGGACGTGGTCGTGGGACCAGCTTCATGCTCTCCCGATCGACGACATCACGACCGACATCCACTGCGTGACCCGCTGGTCGAAGCTCGGCACGAGCTGGCGCGGGGTGTCGCTCGACCACCTGCTGCAGGACGCCGGCGACGGCGCCTTCACCCGGGTCTTCTCCTACGGCGGCTACACGACGAACGTCCCCCGCGCCGATCTGACCGGTGGCAGGGCGTGGATCGCGCTCGAATTCGACGGCAAGCCGCTCGCCGCCGAGCACGGCGGTCCCGCACGCCTGCTCGTCCCTCACCTGTACTTCTGGAAATCGGCCAAGTGGGTGCACGGGCTCGATCTGCTCGAGCACGACGAGCCGGGGTTCTGGGAGCAGAACGGCTACCACATGTACGGCGATCCCTGGAAAGAGGAGCGCTACTGGTGACCGCTGCTCCGATCTGGCTCGTGAGCGAGGTCGTCTCCGTCCGCAGCGCCACCCCGCACGGCCGCGTGATCGAGCTGCGCGTCGACGGATGGCCGGGCAACCTCGCCGGTCAGCACGTCGACGTGCGTCTCACCGCGGAGGACGGATATCAGGCAGTGCGCTCGTACTCGCTCGCGTCGTCGGGCGACGGCGACGTCCTCGAGCTCGCCGTCGACGAGGTCCCCGACGGGGAGGTCTCGCCGTATCTCGTCGAGGACGTGCGTCCCGGCGACGAACTCGAGGTGCGCGGGCCGATCGGGGCGTACTTCGTCTGGACGCCGGATCGCACGGAGCCCGTGCAGCTCATCGCCGGAGGCTCCGGCATCGTGCCGCTGCTGGCGATGGCGAGGGTGCACGCGCGCGCGAGCAGCGCGGCGCCGATGCGGATGCTCTACTCCGTGAGATCGGCCGCCGACGCCTTCTACGCCGACGAGCTCGGGGCGCTCCCCGACGACGCGTTCACGGTCGACTGGGCATACACGAGATCCGCGCCCCCGGGGCACCCCCGGGCCGCCGGCAGGGTGGACGCCGCCACGCTCGCCGCATCCACGATCCCGGCGGCGGAGCAGCCGTCGGTGTACGTCTGCGGGCCGACGGGATTCGTCGAGGCGGTCGCCGATCTGCTCGTGTCCGCGGGACACGATCCCGACCGCATCCGTACCGAACGCTTCGGAGGTGCCTGATGGACGCAGCCCACCCCGGCCATCGCACGAGGGTCGACGGCAACGCCGCCGGCGGATTCCTGCTCGACCTCTTCGGGAGGGACATGACGGGTGCGCAGGCCGCCTGCGCGCACTGCGACCACGAGGCCGCCCTGGCGGATGCGGTCGCCGAGGTCGACGACGCGGGAGCGATCCTCCTCTGCCGCGGATGCGGTCACACGCTGCTGACCTACCTGCGGGTGGACGGACGCCGCACGCTGTCGATCGGCGGTCTCACCCGTCTGCGGTGGGCGGTCGAGGAGGCGCAGGCGCCGGAGGTGGGCCCTGCCGGGATCGAACCGACGACATCCACGGTGTAAACGTGGCGCTCTACCAGCTGAGCTAAAGGCCCTGGTGCCCCTCAGTCTACAGACGACCCGGTGCGCGCCGATGTCGTGGAAGAGGGCTAGGCTGAGGGCGGCACGCGTTGTGCACAGCCGACAAGGCTGCCCGCGTCGCTTCCCGTTTCATTGGCATGACCTGCCAGCTTGACGAAAGGCTCCCCCGTGACTGTGCACGACCAGGATCCGTACTCCCAGGGCCCCCTCGACAGCGATCCGGAAGAGACGGGCGAGTGGCAGCAGTCGCTCGACGAGCTCGTCGACGCGAAGGGGCACGGCCGTGGTCGCGAGATCATGCTCAGCCTGCTCAAGCGCTCCAAGGAGCTGCACCTGAACGTCCCGATGGTCCCGACCACGGACTACATCAACACCATCGCGCCCGAGAACGAGCCCGAGTTCCCCGGCGACGAGGAGGTCGAGCGCCGCTACCGCGCATGGATCCGGTGGAACGCCGCGATCACCGTGCATCGCGCGCAGCGCCCCGGCATCGGCGTCGGCGGCCACATCTCCACCTACGCGTCCTCCGCGGCGCTGTACGAGGTCGGTTTCAACCACTTCTTCAAGGGCGCCGACCACGCCGGCGGCGGCGACCAGATCTTCATCCAGGGCCACGCCTCCCCCGGAACCTACGCGCGCTCCTTCCTCGAGGGCCGCCTGAGCGAGGACCAGCTCGACGGCTTCCGCCAGGAGAAGTCGCACGCCCCCCACGGCATCCCGTCCTACCCGCACCCGCGCCTGATGCCGGAGTACTGGCAGTTCCCGACCGTGTCGATGGGCCTCGGCCCGATCAACGCGATCTACCAGGCGATGTCGAACAAGTACCTCGAGCACCGCGGCATCAAGGACACCTCGCAGTCCCACGTCTGGGCCTTCCTCGGCGACGGCGAGATGGACGAGGTCGAGAGCCGCGGCCAGCTCCAGGTCGCGGCCAACGAGGGCCTCGACAACCTGACCTTCGTCGTCAACTGCAACCTGCAGCGCCTCGACGGCCCGGTCCGCGGCAACGGGAAGATCGTGCAGGAGCTCGAATCCTTCTTCCGCGGCGCCGGCTGGAACGTCATCAAGGTCGTCTGGGGCCGCGAGTGGGACGACCTGCTCGCCCGCGACACCGAGGGCGCGCTGCTGAACCTCATGAACGTCACCCCCGACGGCGACTACCAGACCTACAAGGCGGAGTCGGGCGCGTACGTCCGCGAGCACTTCTTCGGCCGCGACGAGCGGACCGCCGCCCTCGTCAAGGACTACTCCGACGACGACATCTGGAACCTCAAGCGCGGCGGCCACGACTACCGCAAGGTCTACGCCGCGTTCAAGGCCGCGACCGAGCACAAGGGCAAGCCCACCGTCATCCTCGCGAAGACGGTCAAGGGCTACGGCCTCGGCCCGCAGTTCGAGGGTCGCAATGCCACGCACCAGATGAAGAAGATGACTCTGGACAACCTCAAGACGTTCCGCGACGCGATGCACATCCCGATCAGCGACGCGCAGCTCGAGGAGAACCCGTACCTCCCGCCGTACTACAACCCCGGCGCGCAGGACGAGACGATCCAGTACATGCTCGAGCGCCGCAAGGCCCTCGGCGGCTACCTCCCCGAGCGCCGCTCCACGCACGTCGGGCTGTCCCTCCCGGACGACTCCGCGTACGCGCTGCCCAAGAAGGGCTCCGGCACGCAGGAGATCGCCACCACGATGGCGTTCGTCCGCCTGCTGAAGGACCTGCTGCGCTCGAAGGACTTCGGTCACCGCATCGTGCCGATCATCCCCGACGAGGCACGCACGTTCGGCATGGACGCGTACTTCCCGACGGCGAAGATCTACAACCCGAACGGCCAGCATTACACGTCGGTCGACCGTGAGCTGCTCCTCGCGTACAAGGAGAGCCCGCAGGGCCAGATCGTGCACGTGGGCATCAACGAGGCGGGCGCCCTCGCGGCGTTCACCGCGGCCGGCACGTCGTACGCCACGCACGGCGAGCCGCTGATCCCGATCTACCTCTTCTACTCGATGTTCGGCTTCCAGCGCACGGGCGACGCCCAGTGGGCGGCGGGCGACCAGATGGCGCGCGGATTCATCATCGGCGCCACCGCTGGCCGCACCACCCTCACGGGTGAGGGCCTGCAGCACGCCGACGGCCACTCGCACCTGCTCGCGGCGACCAACCCCGCCACGGTCTCGTACGACCCCGCCTACGGATACGAGATCGCGCACATCATGCGATCGGGTCTCGAGCGCATGTACGGCGGCGACCACGAGGACCCGAACGTCATGTACTACCTCACGGTGTACAACGAGCCGCTCGTGCAGCCCGCCGAGCCGGCGGACGTGGACGTCGACGGCATCGTGCGCGGCATCCACCGCGTCTCGGTCGGCGAGGGCGAGGGCCACCGCGCTCAGCTGTTCGCCTCGGGTGTCGGACTCCCCTGGGCCCTCGAGGCGCAGGAGCTGCTGAAGAACGACTGGGGCGTGATCGCCGACGTGTGGTCCGTCACCTCGTGGACCGAGCTGCGCCGCGACGGTCTCGCCGCCGACGAGCACAACTTCCTGCACCCCGAGGAGGAGCCGCGCACGGCCTACCTCACCCAGAAGCTGCAGGGCGCGGAGGGTCCGGTCGTCGCGGTCAGCGACTTCATGCACGCGGTGCAGGACCAGATCCGCCCCTGGGTGCCGAACCGCTTCGCCACGCTCGGCGCCGACGGCTTCGGCTTCTCGGACACCCGTGCCGCGGCTCGCCGCTTCTTCAAGATCGACGGACCGTCGATCGTCGTCCGCACGCTGCAGTCGCTCGCCGAGGAGGGCAAGGTCGACCGCTCGCTCGCCGCGCAGGCCATCCAGAAGTACAGCCTGCACGACGTGAACGCGGGCACCAGCGGCAACGCGGGCGGCGAAAGCTGAGCCATCGGTGACAGGCTCGTCTCCGCGCGGAATGGACAAGGCCGCGACGCTCACCTGGCTGCGCCGGATCTCCGGTGACATCGCCTCGGTGACCATCAAGCGCCTGGAGGACACTCTCCCCTGGTACGCCGACATGCCACCAGCCCGCCGCTCCGCGGTCGGGCTGGTGGCTCAGGCCGGCATCACCTCGTTCATCCAGTGGTACGAGGACCCCACGTCGACCCCCTGGATCGCCGCGGACATCTTCGCGGCGGCTCCGCGTGAGCTGCTGCGCAGCGTCAGCCTGCAGCAGACGCTCCAGCTGATCCGGGTCACCGTCGAGGTCACCGAGGAGCGCGTCGCGGGCCGGGGTGACGACCTCCGCGAGGCGATCCTCCTGTATTCGCGCGACGTCGCCTTCGCCGCGGCCGATGTCTACGCCCGCGCCGCGGAGGCTCGGGGCCTGTGGGACGCCCGCCTCGAGGCTCTCGTCGTCGACTCGATCCTCACGGGCGAGGCCGACGAGGAGCTGCCCAGCCGCATCGCCGCCCTCGGGTGGCACGGTCACGGCGAGGTCGCGGTGCTGGTCGGCACGACTCCCCCGCAGTTCGACGTCGACCTCGTCCGTCGCACGGCCCGCAAGCTCTCCGTCGACGTCCTGATCGGCGTCCAGGGCTCGCGCCTCGTCCTCGTGATCGGGCGCGCCCGCGCAGAGGGCCAGGAGGGCGAGGAGGAGGAGCTGGGCTTCGAGGAGATCGCCTCTCGTCTCGAGCCGTCTTTCGGACCCGGCTACGTCGTCCTCGGCCCCGCGGTCGCTGCTCTCGTCGACGCGAGCCAGAGCGCGCGCGCCGCCCTCGCCGGATTCGCCGTCGCCCGCGCCTGGCGCAGCGCCCCGCGACCGGTGGATGCCGACGATCTGCTGCCTGAGCGCGCACTCGCCGGCGACCCGCTCGCCAAGCAGACCCTGATCGAGCGCATCTACCGTCCCCTGCAGTCGCACTCCACCGATCTCGTGACGACGCTGTGGAGCTACCTCGACAACGGCCGCTCGCTCGAGGCGACCGCGCGCGAGCTGTTCGTGCACCCCAACACGGTGCGCTACCGCCTCAAGCGGGTCAGCGAGGTCATCGGCTGGGATGCCACGGGTCCGCGCGAGGCGCTCATCCTGCAGACCGCGCTCATCCTCGGGTCCATCGGCGCCGCCGAGCAGGTGCGCCGCCGTCCGCCGCTCCGACGCCCGCAGCGCTGATCGGCGCCGTTCCTCGACGGTCTGTGCGCCACACACAAGGGTTTCTCCGAATCTTGTGATGGATCATCCACCGATCTCGGCCGATCGTTGGCAGACTTGGGGATGTGATTGTCGTCGTATGCCCAGGACAGGGCTCGCAGACCCCCGGTTTCCTCTCCCCCTGGCTCGAGCTGGACGGCGTGGCCGAGAAGCTGGCCGCGTACTCCGAGGCCGCTGAGGTCGACCTCGCGCAGCACGGCACACAGTCGGATGCCGACACCATCCGCGACACACGCATCGCGCAGCCGCTGATCGTCGCCGCCTCCCTCGTCGCGTCCGATGCGCTGACCGATCGTGCCGGACGCCGCGCCGACGGCATCGCCGGGCACTCCGTCGGCGAGATCGCCGCACTCGTCGAGAGCCGCGTGATCGACGCCGAGACCGGCATGAGGCTCGTCGGCAGCCGCGGTCGCGCGATGGCCGATGCCGCCGCGCAGACCCCGACCGGGATGAGCGCGGTCCTCGGCGGCGATGAGGACGCCGTCCTGGCCCGGCTCGCCGAGCTCGGCCTCTCCCCCGCGAACTACAACGGAGGCGGCCAGCTCGTCGTCGCCGGGGAGCTGCCCGCTCTCGCCACCCTCGCCGAGGAGCCGCTGAAGGGCACCCGCGTGATCCCTCTGCAGGTGGCGGGCGCCTTCCACACCTCCTTCATGGAGTCCGCCGTCGCCGCTCTCCGCGACGCGGTCTCCTCCGTCACCCCCGCCGATCCCGACATCACGCTGTGGACGAACCGCGACGGGTCCGTCGTGCAGGGAGGAACGCAGGCGCTCGACTACCTCGTCGATCAGGTCTCGTCACCCGTGCGGTGGGATCTCTGCATGGCGTCGTTCGCCGAGCAGGGCATCACGGGACTCATCGAGCTCGCCCCCGCCGGCGCGCTGACCGGACTCGCCAAGCGCGGTCTGCGCGGCGTCCCCACGGTCGCCGTGAAGACCCCCGAAGACCTCGACGCGGCCGTCGCGCTGCTGAACGGAGAAGCCGCATGAGCATCACCCTGACCCAGGCGACGGGCCCCGCGTTTACCCGCATCTACTCCTACGGCGCCGCCCGGGGCGAGAACGCCGTCCCGAACGACGACCTCATCGGTCCGATCGACTCGAGCGACGAGTGGATCCGTCAGCGCACCGGCATCATCACCCGGGTGCGCGCGGACCATGGGACCGACGCGATCGACCTCGCGACCGTCGCCGCGAACGAGGCCATCGAGAAGTCCGGCGTCCCGGCCGACCAGATCGATCTCGTCATCGTCGCCACGATCAGCAACCCGAAGCAGTCGCCGTCGGTGTCCGCGATCGTGGCCGACCGCGTCGGCGCGAACCCGGCGGCGGCGTACGACGTGAACGCGGCCTGCGCGGGATACGCATACGCCGTCACCCAGGCGGATGCGCTGATCAAGGCGGGCGCCGCCCGCTATGCGCTCGTGATCGGCACCGAGAAGCTCTCCGACATCGTCGATCCGGCGGATCGCAGCATCTCGTTCCTGCTCGGCGACGGCGCAGGCGCCGCCCTCATCGGCCCGAGCGACACGCCGGGCATCGCCCCCGCCGTGTGGGGCTCCGACGGCTCGAAGGCGGATGCCGTCGGCATGAACGGCACGCTCACGGAGTTCCGCGACGGCGAGGTGCCGTGGCCGACGCTGCGCCAGGAGGGCCAGACGGTGTTCCGGTGGGCGGTGTGGGAGATGGCGAAGGTCGCCCGCGAAGCGCTCGACAAGGCGGGCGTCGAGCCGGCCGACATCGCGGCCTTCATCCCCCACCAGGCCAACATGCGCATCATCGACGAGTTCGCCAAGCAGCTGAAGCTGCCGGAGACCACGGTGATCGCGCGCGACATCGAGACGACCGGCAACACGTCGGCCGCGTCGATCCCGCTCGCCAGTCACCGTCTGATGGCAGAGCACCCCGAGCTCTCCGGCGGGCTCGCACTGCAGATCGGCTTCGGCGCCGGCCTCGTGTTCGCCGCCCAGGTCGTCGTCCTCCCCTGAGAACGCGCCGACCTTCCCTAGACTGTTCCACGGTTCCGAATACAACCCGTAAGAAAGAGGAAGACCACCATGGCTTTCACCAACGATGAGGTCCTCGCGGGCCTCGCAGAGCTCATCACCGACGAGACCGGCATCAACGCCTCCGAGGTGGCCCTCGAGAAGTCGTTCACCGACGACCTCGACATCGACTCGATCTCCATGATGACGATCGTCGTCAACGCCGAGGAGAAGTTCGGCGTCACCATCCCCGACGACGAGGTCAAGAACCTCAAGACCGTCGGCGACGCCGTGAACTTCATCGTCGCAGGCCAGGAGTAATCCACGCGAGGATGCCACCCCCGCCTCCGCGGGGTGTGGCATCCTCCGCCTTGCCCGCTCTCCGTTCGACCCGCCTGACAAGGAACCACACATGACCAAGCGCATCGTCGTCACCGGCATCGGCGCCACGTCCGCCATCGGCGGGACCGCCCCGGAGAACTGGGCGAACCTGCTCGCAGGGATGTCCGGCACCCGGACCCTCGAGCACGACTGGGTGCAGCAGTACGAGCTGCCCGTCACCTTCGCGGCCGAGGCGATCGTCCGCCCCGAGGAGGTGCTGCCCCGCCACGAAGCGAAGCGGCTCGACCCCTCCTCGCAGTTCGCGCTGATCGCCGCCCGCGAGGCCTGGGCCGACGCCGGCTCCCCCGAGGTCGCTCCCGAGCGCCTCGGCGTCGACTTCGCTACCGGCATCGGCGGCCTCTGGACCCTCCTCGACGCCTGGGACACCCTGCGCGAGAAGGGCCCGCGCCGGGTGATGCCGCTGACCGTCCCGATGCTGATGCCGAACGCCGCGGCCGGCAACCTGTCTCTCCAGTTCGAGGCCCGCGCCTACGCGCAGACCGTCGTCAGCGCCTGCGCGTCGAGCACCGAATCGGTCATCCACGCCTTCCACCACCTGCAGGAGGGGCTCGCCGACGTCGTGATCGCCGGCGGCACCGAATCGGCCATCCACCCGATCACCATGGCCTCCTTCGCCTCGGCTCAGGCGCTCTCGCGCCGCAACGACGACCCGGCGACGGCCTCGCGTCCCGGAGCGATCGACCGCGACGGCTTCGTCATGGGCGAAGGCGCGGCAGCCCTCATCCTCGAGACCGAGGAGCACGCGAAGGCCCGCGGAGCCAAGATCTACGGCTATGTCCTGGGCGGCGGCGTCACCGCCGACGCGTACCACATCACCGGCAACGACCCCGAGGGCAACGGCGCCGCGCGCGCCGTGACGCAGGCTCTCGCCGAGGCCGGCATCTCGGCCGACCAGGTGACCCACATCAACGCGCACGCCACGTCGACGCCCGTGGGCGACCCCAACGAGTACGTCGCGCTGAAGAAGGTCTTCGGCGACCGCATCGACGAGATCCCGGTGTCGGCGACCAAGGCCTCGACGGGGCATCTCCTCGGCGGCACCGGCGCGCTCGAGGCGATCTTCTCGCTCCTCGCGCTCCGCGACCGCGTGGCCCCGCCGACCATCAACATGACGGAGCCCGACCCTGCCGTGCCGTTCCGCCTCTCCGGCGAGCCCACGCCGCTGGGCGAGGGTCCGCAGATCGCTATCAGCAACTCGTTCGGCTTCGGCGGTCACAACGCCGTCGCGGTCTTCGCGAGCGCCGACTGACCGGCATCCGCGCCCACGGCATCCGCGCACAGAGGGCCCCCGGAGCGATCCGGGGGCCCTCTGTCGTTCGTCGGCCGGTCAGGCGGCGCGGGCGAGCTGCCGGGAACGCGCGGCGCGCATGCGCGTCGCCCACGGCAGGAACCAGCCGATCAGCGGCCCGACGCCGAAGGCGAAGAGCACGGTGCCGACGCCGACGGGACCGCCGAGCAGGAAGCCGATGAGCAGGACGCTGCCCTCGAGCAGTGTGCGGACGATCCAGACCCGCCACCCCGTGCGGGCCACGAGGCCCGTCATGAGGCCGTCGCGCGGGCCGGGACCGAAGTCCGCCGCGATGTACAGACCGGTCGCGAACGACAGCAGGATCAGTCCCGCGACGAACATCGGGGCCCCGATCCAGATCGACGGCGGCTCGGGGATGACGAGGAGCGCGAGGTCGGCGCTGGGCCCCACCAGCAGGGCGTTGAGCAGCGTGCCGATCCCGACGCGCTGCCGCAGCGGGATCCACAGGAGCAGCACCACGATCGCGACCAGCACCGTGACCGTTCCGTAGCCGATGCCGCTGCTGCCCGCCACGCCGAGCGCCAGGACGTCCCACGGCGAGACGCCGATGCCCCCGCGCACCATGAGCCCGAGCGCCACCCCGTACAGGAACAGGCCTCCGAGGAGCTGGACGAGGCGCTCGACGAGGTCCCGACGGCCGGTCGACGCGATGGGGAGGAAGACGGAACGGAGCTGCATATCTCCATGGTGGACCCGCGTCATCGCCGCGGAGGAGGGCCACTCGACGAGAAGTGGCCTGCGACATGCAGGCCAGTCTGCGGCATGCTGGACATATGACCTCCCGACTCGTCGAGCAGCTCGGCGCCGAGAACGTGGCCGGCGCGACAGCGGCGGCTCTCGCCGGCCACATCAGGGCGCTGATCCTCGACGGCAGGCTGACCGTGGGCGAGCGCCTTCCGAGTGAGCGCTCGCTCGCGCTCGAGCTGCGGCGGTCCCGCTCGACCATGACGCGGGCCTACGGCATCCTCGAGGGCGACGGTCTCGTCACCCGGCTCCACGGCGGAAGCACCCGGGTCGCGCTCCCGCATGCGCCGCAGGCGCCCTCGGAAGGCCCGGACGACACGGCGATCGATCTCTCCATCGCGTCGATGGACTCGACCCCGGGGCTGTACGACGCGACCGTGCGATCCCTCCCGCGCCTCGCCGCGCTGCGCGGAACGAGCGGATACTCGCTGCGCGGGCTCCCCGAGCTGCGCGAGGCCGTCGCGCAGCGATTCACCGACCGCGGTGCCGAGACCGATCCCGACGGGATCATGATCACCTCCGGCGCGCTCAATGCCGTCAACCTCGTCCTGGCCACGATCGGACGGCGCGGCGCCACCGCCCTCGTCGAGCAGCCGACCTTCCCGCACGCGCTCGAGGCCCTGCACCGGCACGGCTATCGACCGCTGCCGACCCCGGTCGACGTCGCGGGCTGGGACGAGCGGCACGTCACCGACACGCTGCTGCGCGGCAGACCCCATCTGGCCTATCTCATCCCGGATTTCCACAATCCGACGGGAGCCACCCTGCCGGACCCCGAGCGCGCCCGTATCGCGACCACCGCGCGGAGCGTGGGCACCCGCCTGATCGTCGACGAGACCACGGCCGAGCTCGACATCGACCGTGGGTGGAGGCCGCTGCCCATGGCCGCGTTCAGCCCCGAGGTGATCACGGTGGGCTCGATGTCGAAGATCGCCTGGGGCGGCCTGCGGATCGGATGGATACGCGCCGATCGCGCGCTGATCACCCGGCTGCTCGCCGTGCGGCCCTCGTTCGAACTCGGAACGGCGCTGCTCGAGCAGTGCATCGCCGTCGAACTGCTCCAGGACATGCCCGCCCTGACCGCGCACGTCGCCGACCGTCTGCGCGCGGGTCGCGCGGCCGTCGCCGCGGGTCTCGCGGCGATCGACGGCGTCGACATGCCGGTCATGAACGGCGGCCTCTCGACGTGGGTCGACCTGGGCGCACCCGTCTCGACGGCGCTGTCGCTCGCGGCGCGGGATCGACAGCTGCTCCTGCCGCCCGGTCCGCGCTTCTCGACGGGCGGGGTCCTCGAGCGTCGCGTCCGCATCCCCATCACCCTGCCGCCCGAGCGCACCGCCGAAGCCATGGCGCGTCTCCGGCTCGCCTGGGACGACGTCCACGCGGGCGGGGCGACGCGGCCCGCCGAGGTCTCCCACGCCGCGGTCATCTGACAGACGAGGACCCCGTCCCTGGTCCAGGGGCGGGGTCCTCGTCATGGGGAGCGGGGATTCGCCTTCTCAGCATCCGGGATCGCTCACCGGCATCCGATACTCGCGCCTTCCCGCTCCGGGTCTCGTCGATCAGCCGACCTTGTGCAGCCACACGACGCGCGCGTCGTCGCTCGCGTGCCGGAACGGCTCCAGCTCCTCGTCCCAGGCCGACCCGAGTGCGATGTCGAGTTCGCGCTGCAGCTCGACGGCGCTTCCCGCCGCGATCTCCATCGCGTAGCGGATGCGGTCCTCGCCGATGACGATGTTGCCGGCCGCATCGGTCTGGGCGTAGTGGATGCCGAGGTCCGGCGTGTGCAGCCATCGGCCGCCGTCGCTCCGCGGCGTCGGATCCTCCGTGACCTCGAAGCGCAGGTGCTCCCAGCCGCGGATCGACGTCGCGAGCGCAGCCCCCGTGCCCACGGGACCGTCCCAGTAGAACTCGGCGCGACGAGCACCGTCGAGCACCGGCTGGTCGGTCCAGTCGAAGTTGACCGCACGCCCGATGGCGCGTCCGACCGCCCATTCCAGGTGCGGGCAGAGCGCGCGAGGCGCAGAGTGGATGAGCACCACTCCGCGTGCGTAAGCCGTCGCCATGATCTCTCCGTTTCATCAGGTGCGTCTTCCCCAACGACCTGAACCACGGGATCCGGCGTGAATATGCGGTTGTGCGCCCATTCTCGCCCAGACGGGTCGAAATCACAAGCGTGTGATTCCGGACGACGAAGGCCCCGGTCGGATCGACCGGGGCCACGACCTCAGAGGGTCCGTCTGGGTGATGAGGATCAGGCCTCGCTCATCGCCTGCTTCACCTGCTGGCCCTTGGCGGCGTAGTACGCGGCGCGGGCGGCGTCGCGACGCGCCTGCTCGGCGTAGCCCGCCTCGAGCACGTCCTGCGGGACCTCGACGTTCGGCACGTCCTGCGTCCCGTGGTACTTCTCGATGTAGGCGTCGAGCTCGGGGCCCGAGGTCCACGACGTGATGAGGCAGTACCGGGGATCGGTGCCGACGTGGGTCGCCGCGTGCCACAGACGCTGCGTGTCGACGATGAGCTGGGCGCCGGCCGGAAGGGCGATGCGGTACTCGATGCTCGGGTCGGTGCGGTTCTCCCGGAGGACGAAGAAGCTGTCCTTGTCGTCGGTGAGGTTGAAGAAGCCGCGGACCACCCAGCCGGTGCCGTCGGGGTTCAGGCGGTTGTTGTCGTCCTGGTGGAGGTTGTAGAGGCACTCGCCGTAGGGGGTCGGCTGCAGCTCGATGACGCGGCACCGCCCGACGTTCGCTCCCGGCTCCTGCGCGCGGCGCGTGAGGTTCGGGGCCTTCGCCGTCTGCGAGTCGATCCAGACGCCGTCCTTGTCGGTGCGCGGCGGCTTGTGGTTCCAGAAGCCGTTGCACTCGATCTCGCCCTTGGCGCTCGCGAGCGGAGCGAAGCGGGTGTCACCCGACGACTTCCAGTCGTTGTACTCGATGTCCAGCCACTCCTGGGGGTCGAGCTCCTGGTTGTAGCTGTCGAGAACGACGAATCCCTTGTCCTCGAGAGCCTTCGACTTGATGTATCCCATGATCTAGGTCATGTCCCTTCATCGGGGGCCAGCACGTTTTAACAAGCCCTGATAAGGCAAGCCTAACAGCGCGGTCGAGGAGCGCCTCGGAGGGGCGCCGTGAATAACGAATAGACTGAACCGGGCGCCTGGCGACTCCTGGTGCCGGGCGGCACGGGAGGACGAGACACCAGCATGGGCACTGCGACCAACGTCGAGGCGACAGCTGTCAACACGATCGAGTGGCTCGCTCAGGACTCCACCACCATCGTCGTGCCGGTGTACCAGAGGCAGTACCGATGGGACATCGGCGGCTGCGAGCAGCTGCTCTCCGACGTCAGGGCGGTCGCTCGGCAGGACGCCTCGCACCGTCACTTCATCGGCTCGATCCTCTCCGCCGCAGACGACTCCGATGCGGACACCGAACTCGTGCTCATCGACGGACAGCAGCGCATCACCACGCTCATGCTGCTCGTCGCGGCGCTCCGCCATGCGGTCCGCGACTCCGACGCCGCCCTCGCCGCCGAGCTCGACCGGGTCCTGGTGCGCCCCGACGACGCCGGCCGCACCAAGCTGCGTCCGCACGACGCCTGGGCGGACCTCTACGAATCGGTCATCCTGGGGCGCGGCGGTCAGGCCGAGCGCGAGTCGCGCTTCGACGACAACTACGCGTTCTTCCGCAGTCAGGTGCACGCCGACGAGGTGCGACTGATCTGGAGTGGGCTGCAGAGGCTCGAGCACGTGTCGATCACTCTCGGCACCCAGGCCAACGCCCAGCAGATCTTCGAGAGCCTCAACTCCACGGGCGAGCCGCTGCGTGATCACGAGCTCATCCACAACTACATCCTGATGGGGCTGACGCACGGCGAGCAGCTCGACGTGGAAGCGCGGTACTGGCTCCCGATCGAGCAGCACACGGGCGAGACCATCGGCGCGTTCTGGCGCCACTACCTGGTCATGACCACGGGTCGGGAGGTCGCCGCGAACGGCGAGCACGGCGTGTACAGCGCGTTCCGGCAGTCCTTCCCGCGCGTCGACGTCGAGCATCTCCAGTCGGATGCCGCGGTCTGGCGACACTACGCCGAGATCTACGGCATCCTGCTCGATCCCTCGCGAGAGCGGGACGAGGAGATCTCCCGGCAGCTCCGCCACGTCAACACCTTCGGGCGCGCCGCCTATCCGCTGGTGCTCAGTGCCTACAGCGACCATGCGAGGGGTGTGATCGACCGCGGCGAGCTGATCGAGACGCTCGAGTGGATCCAGGCGATGTACCTGCGCCGCACCCTGGTGAACCTGCCCAACGAGCGCCTCGTCGCCCGGCTCTGCCGCGCTCGGCGCGACGGTCGCGACGCCCTGGCACGCGCGTTCGCCCGCATCACCCCGTCCGACGAGCGGGTGAGCGCCGTGCTCAAGTACAGCGAGCTGCCGCATCCGGCGTACGTGCTCGCCCGACTCGAAGGCGTCGACGACGCGTCGGACTTCGATGTCGAGCACATCGTGCCCACCGTCCCCGCCGACCACTGGTCGGGCGGCGGCGATCGCACCTGGCTGGAGTACACGGACGACGAGCGCAACGCCCACCGCGCCCTCGCTCCGACGCTCGGCAACCTCACCCTGCTGGAGCAGGATCTCGCAGAGCGGGTCTTCGGCGAGTCGTTCCCCGTCAAGCGCGACCGTGCGTACTCCCGCAGCGGAGTGGCCGAGACCCGGGAGCTGACCGCGACCGACGCCTGGGGCACGGCAGCGATCTCCGCACGCACCGTGCGCCTCACGGCCGACCTCCTGCGCATCTGGGCCCGCCCGGCTCTGCCCGAGATCGACGACGACGGACTCACGCCGATCCTCGACGCGGTGCGCCGTCGCGGCTGGCCGGCCGGCTGGGAGCGCGAGTTCGAGTACGTCGAGTACCGCGGCGAGCGGTGGGAGGTGTACGACGTCCGCCACCTCTTCAACCGCGTGTTCCGGCGGGCGTGGACGGACGCCCGCGAGTCGGCGATCTCCTACTGCGCGACCCACGGCGGTCCGATCTACGATGAGATGGCGTGGAAGGGCCAGTGGGACCAGCTCGACGCATCGCACCACCTCTACATGGGCTGGGACTCCAACTACATGATGAATGCCGTGCAGGGCATCGCTCTCGAGTCCGACATCGCGTCGGAGGTCTTCGTGAAGTACTCCTATATCGGAAATGTGATGTGACATGACCACCACCGTCCGCCGCCTGCTCGATCTGACCGTGGAGGAGCACGTCCTCACGGTCCCGCTCGTCTGGGACGACCCCGCCGACACGCGCACGATCGACATCTTCGCCCGGGTGGTCACCCGGGAGGGTGGCGAGAGGCTGCCGTTCCTGGTCTACCTCCAGGGCGGCCCCGGGCATGAGGCTCCGCGCCCGTTCCATGCCTCCTCCTCGCCCGCCTGGCTCGACGAGGCTCTCGCGCACTATCGCGTGGTGATGCTCGATCAGCGCGGCACCGGGCTCTCCTCCCCCGTGGGCGACGCCGACCTCGAGCGCGGGTCCGACGCCGTCGCCGAGCACCTCACCCATCTCCGCGCCGACGCGATCGTGCGGGACTGCGAGGCCATGCGGCAGCACCTGAGCGCCGAGGCCTGGAGCGTCCTCGGACAGTCCTTCGGCGGCTTCACGACGCTCGCGTACCTGTCGACGGATGCCGACTCGCTGGCGGACGTGTTCATCACGGGCGGTCTGAGCGCGGTCGGCCGCCATCCGGACGACGTCTACGCGCTCTGCTACGACAAGATGCGCATCGCCTCGGAGAGGTACTACCGTCGCTTCCCCGAGCACCGCGACGTCATGCGCCGCCTCGTGGACAGGGCGGATGCCGGTGAGATCGTGCTGCCGGACGGCGAGGTCGTCTCGCCCTCCCGGCTGCGCTCCGTCGGCTCGGCGCTCGGCACGAACGACGGGTGGCAGACGCTGTGGTCGCTGCTCGAGCGGGATCCGTCGTCGAACGCGTTCCGGTACGACCTCATGGCAGCGATGCCGTACGGAGGACGCAACCCGCTGTACTTCGCCTTCCACGAGTCGAGCTACGCCGACGGCCATGCCACGCGGTGGTCCGCCGAGCGCACGGAGCCGGAGGACTTCCGGACCGATGTCACGCTCTTCACGGGTGAGCACATCCGACGGGAGTGGACGGAGACGGTCCCGGCATTCCGGCCCTGGCGCGACGTGGTCCTCGCCCTCGCCGAGATCGAGTGGCCGCGTCTCTACGACCCGGTGGCCCTCTCGGCGTCCCGGGCCACGGGAGCTGCGGCAGTGTACGCTCACGACGTCTACGTGCCTCTCGAGTTCTCGCTCGAGACCGCGCTTCTGATGCCGGGCGTCGAGCTGTGGATCACGAGCGAGCACGAGCACAACGGCCTCCGGTCGGGACCGGTGCTGACGCACCTCATCGACCTCGCGCACGGCCGCCGCATCCGCTGAGGATCCTCCTGCGGGTGGATGCCGTCGGCGCCGTCGGCATCTAGCCTGGACGCATGACCGACGCTCTGGGCATGCTCCTGACGATCGCGATCCTCCTCGTGGTGGCGATCGTCGTCATCGTCGTGATCGTCGCCGTGTACTCGCGGATGCCGCTCGAGCGGAAATACGAGAGCGCGGGCGGCGGCCTCGGCGGGTCGTTCGAGGCCGTGTGGATGCCGTCGGCCCACGAGGCCGGAATGGAACGCGACCGGCAGACGAAGCGCACCGCCCCGGCGCCCTCGCCCGGAGACCCGCCCAGCCGGATCGACGGGGACCGCATCACGCTCGATCTCTGACGCAAGCACCGACTCCGCTCCTCGCGGATACGGACACGACGCGCGGCACGCCGAAGGCCCCGGTTCCGAGGAACCGGGGCCTTCGTGGTGCGGGGGTCCTTACTTGGAGGAGCCGCCGAAGCCCTTGAAGCGCTGGTTGAACTTCTCGACGCGACCGGCCGAGTCCATGATGCGCTGCTTGCCCGTGTAGAACGGGTGCGATGCCGAGGAGATCTCGACGTCGATCACCGGGTACTCCACGCCATCGAGCTCGATGGTCTTGTCGCTGGAGACGGTGGAGCGGGTGAGGAAGGTCTCGCCGGAGCCGAGGTCGCGGAACACGACGGCCTTGTACTCGGGGTGGATGTCAGTCTTCATGGGATTCCTTAGTTGCTGCCCTGGATTGTGCCAGGGACGAGGGAAGTCTGCGGTGCAGAGAGCACCAAGGGTCGATTCTACCAGTAGTTCGACCGGATCAGCGACTCGCGATCAGGATGCCGCGCGGGCGGCGTAGCGGCCGTCCTCGCTGCGCAGGATGATCGGCATGCCGAACGTCTCGGTGAGCGCCTCGCCCGTGAGCGTCTCGGCGATCGGTCCCGCCGACACGACACGACCGTCGCGGATGAGGAGGACGTGCGTGAAGCCGACCGGGATCTCCTCGACGTGGTGGGTGACCATGAGCATCGCCGGGGTCGTCGGTGCCGAGGCGTAGCCGCTGAGCAGCGCCAGCAGCTCCTCCCGGGAGCCGAGGTCGAGCGAGGCCGTGGGCTCATCCAGGAGCAGCAGCTCGGGGTCCGTCATGACGGCCCGCGCGATCTGGACGCGCTTCTGCTCGCCGTCGCTCAGCGTGCCGAACGTGCGGTCGGCGAGGTGCTCGAGACGCCAGTCGCCGAGCACCCGCAGAGCGCGGCGCTCGTCGATGTCCTCGTAGCTCTCGTTCCAGCGGCCGAGCACGGAGAACGCGGCGGTGAGCACGGTGTCGAGCACGGTCTCGTCGCGCGGCACGCGCTTGGCCATGGCGGACGACGCGAAGCCGATGCGCGGACGCACCTCGAAGACGTCCGTCCGTCCGAGGGTCTCCCCCAGCACCGTCACGGTCCCGGAGGTGGGGTGCATGAGCGTGTCGGCGAGCTGCAGCAGGGTGGTCTTGCCCGCACCGTTGGGTCCGAGGATCACCCATCGCTGATCGTCGTCGACCTGCCAGGTGACGCCATCGATGATGTTGCGGCCTTCGCGGCGCACGACGACGTCGGTGAATTGCAGAGCGGTCGGCATGCCCCCAGCCTATCGGCTCACCCGGCGAGCTCCGCGTAGAGCGCGCGGGTGGTGTCGGCGATCGCACCCCAGCTGAACTCGTCCCTCGCGCGCTCGCGTCCGGCCTGGCCGTACTCCCGCGCCCTCGCCGGGTCGGAGACCACCTCGGTGAGCACGCGCGCGAGGTCCGCCACGTACCTCTCGGGGTCCACCGGCGTACCGGTGCCGTCCTGCACCTGCTCGATCGGCACGAGCCGCCCCGTCACGCCGTCGGCGACGACCTCGGGGATACCTCCGGTCGCGGTGCCGACCACGGCCGCGCCGCACGCCATCGCCTCCAGGTTCACGATGCCCAGCGGCTCGTAGACCGACGGGCAGACGAACGTCGTCGCCGCGGCGAGGATCGCGGACAGCTCGTCGCGCGGCAGCATCCGGTCGATCCAGACGACCCCCTCGCGGGTCTGCTGCAGCAGCCGCACGCCCTCCTGCACCTCGGCGAGGATCTCCGGCGTGTCCGGCGCGCCGGCGCAGAGGATCAGCTGCACGTCAGGCGGCAGCAGGCGCGCCGCCTGGAGCAGGTACGGCAGCCCCTTCTGTCGAGTGATCCGGCCGACGAAGACCACGGACGGCCTCGTCGGGTCCATGCCCACGGAGGCGAGGAATCCGGGATCCTGCACCGGCCGCCAGCGCTCGACATCGATGCCGTTGTGGATGACGCGGACCTTCGCCGGGTCGACCGACGGGTAGCTGCGCAGGATGTCGGCCCGCATACCGGCGCTCACGGCGATGACGGCGGCGGCGTTCTCGTATGCCAGCTTCTCGATGCCGCTGGACACCGCGTACCCGCCTCCAAGCTGCTCCGCCTTCCAGGGCCGCAGCGGCTCGAGGCTGTGCGCGGTGAGCACGTGCGGGATGCCGTGCAGCTGCGACGCGAGGTGACCGGCGAAGTTCGCGTACCACGTGTGGCTGTGCACGATGTCGGCGCGGGAGATGGCCGCGACGATCTCCAGGTCGGTGCCGAGCGTCTGCAGCGCCGCGTTCGCGGACGCCAGTCCGGAGGGCGTGCGGTAGGCGAAGGTGCCCGGTTCGTCACGGTCCGCACCGAATGCCCGCACCTCTACATCGATATTCTGCCGGAGCGCGGCGACGAGCTCGGCGACGTGCACACCCGCGCCCCCGTAGATCTCGGGCGGGTATTCCTTCGTGATCATTTCGACGCGCATGCCTAGACGCTAGTGACTCGGTTGTCCAGATGCTAGTTACCCGAGCCGCGCGGCCTCTATGGTGGGTGCATGTCCGCACCAAAGAAGATCTTCGGGATCATCCTCGCCGGTGGCGAGGGCAAGCGACTCATGCCTCTCACAGCCGATCGCGCGAAACCGGCCGTGCCCTTCGGCGGACAGTACCGATTGATCGACTTCGCGATCTCGAACCTCATCAACTCGGGCCTTCGCCAGATCGTCGTCCTCACGCAGTACAAGTCGCACAGCCTCGACCGGCACATCTCGCAGACCTGGCGGATGTCGGCCCTGCTCGACTCGTACGTCGCGTCGGTGCCCGCTCAGCAGCGACTCGGCAAGCGCTGGTTCTCCGGCTCGGCCGACGCGATCCTGCAGAGCATGAACCTCCTCAACGACGAGAAGCCCGACATCGTCGTCGTCATCGGCGCCGACCACGTCTACCGCATGGACTTCCGTCAGATGCTCGACGCGCACATCGAGTCGGGCGCGAAGGCGACCGTCGCCGGCATCCGTCAGCCGATCGCGATGGCATCGCAGTTCGGCGTCATCGACGCCGACAGCGAGACGGGGCGCATCAAGCAGTTCCTCGAGAAGCCCACCGATGCCACCGGCCTCGACGACGCCCCGCACGAGGTGCTCGCCTCGATGGGCAACTACATCTTCGACGCCGACGCCCTCATCGCGGCCGTCGAGGCCGACGGCGAGTCGCCGACCTCGGGTCACGACATGGGCGGCGACATCGTCCCGTACTTCGTCGACCGCGGCGAGGCCGGCTACTACGACATGAAGCAGAACGAGGTCCCCGGCTCCTCGCCGCGCGACCGCTCGTACTGGCGGGACGTCGGTACGATCGACTCCTTCTTCGACGCGCACCGGGACCTGATCTCCACCCTGCCGATCTTCAACCTGTACAACATGGAGTGGCCGATCCACTCGCAGGCGGTGAACTCGCCGCCGGCGAAGTTCGTGCGCGACTCGGTCGGGCGCATCGGCAACGCGATCGACTCGATCGTCTCGCTGGGCTCCGTCCTCTCGGGCACCCACCTCGAGCGCAGCGTCGTCGGCCCGTGGACGCTGGCCGGCGGCGGGTCCACGATCACGGATTCCGTCGTGTTCGACCACGTCCAGGTCGGGGCGGGATCGAGAGTCCACCGTGCGATCCTCGACAAGAACGTCGTCCTCGCCGACGGCGCGACGGTCGGCGTCGATCGCGAGCGGGACCTGCAGCGAGGGTTCACGGTCACCGACTCGGGCATCACCGTCGTCGGCAAGGGCGTCTTCATCGAGCGCTGACGGCGGCGCCCGGCACGGCCGGGCGACCGCTGTCGGTAGGCTCGGGGGGTGACCTCCGCGCGTTTCCTCGTCGTCCTCGATGCCGATTCCACCCTCATCCGCAACGAGGTGATCGAGCTCATCGCCGATGAGGCGGGACGCCGCGACGAGGTGCAGGCCGCCACCGAGGCCGCGATGCGCGGCGAGGTCGACTTCGCCGCGAGTCTGCGCTCGCGCGTCGCCGCGCTCGAGGGCGTCCCGGTCTCACGCTTCACCCGGGTGCTCGAGAGGATCGAGCCGACCCCGGGCGTCCACGCGCTGACGCAGGCCGTGCACGAGCGCGGCGGCGTGGTCGGCGTGGTGTCAGGGGGCTTCCACGAGATCCTCGACCGCATCGCCCCGGACCTGGGCGTCGACCGCTGGCGCGCGAACCGCCTGTCCGTGGCCGACGACGCGCTGTCCGGTCACGTCGCCGGCGACATCGTGGACGCCGCAGCCAAGGCCGCGTCCCTGCAGGAATGGGCGGACGAGCTCGGCGTGCCCCCGCGCGCCACGATCGCGATCGGCGACGGCGCGAACGATCTGCAGATGATGGCCGTCGCGGGGCTGGGACTCGCCTTCAACGCCAAGCCCGCGGTCCGCGCAGCCGCGAGCCTCGTGGTCGGCCCGCAGGACCTCTCCGAGGTCATCGCGCTGCTGCCGTAGCGGATGTCGGAGGCCCGGTCTATCGTCGGGCACATGGACATCATCCTGATCCCCGGACTCTGGCTCGACGCGTCCAGCTGGGCCGACGTGACGAGCGCCCTCGAAGACGCCGGCCATACCGTGCACCCGCTCACCATGCCGGGTGTAGGCGTCTCCGCATCGGAATCGTCCGACATCGGGATGGCCGCGTGGGTGGCGTCGGCGGTCGCCGCCGTCGACGCGGTCGGGGGGCCGGTGATCGTGGTCGGCCACAGCGGAGGCGGCAATGTCGCCTGGGGTGTCGCCGACGCCCGCCCCGAGGCGGTCGCGCGCGTCGTCCTCGTCGACACCGTCGCCCCGCCGGCCGGCTCCGGCATCGGCGAGTTCGCGGCCGTCGACGGTGTCGTCCCCTTCCCGGGGTGGGATCACTTCCCGGACGAAGACGTGAGCGACCTCGACGACGAGACCCGCGCCCGCACCGCTCCGCTCACCCGCAGCGTGCCGTCTCGGGTACCCGCCGATCCGATCGCGTTGGGCGACCCCGCGCGCTATCGCGTGCCGGTGACGTTCCTCATGGGGTCGTACGACCAGGAGACCTTCGAATCCGAGCTCGAGGAGTGGGGACCCTACGCCGACGAGTACCGGGCGATCGAGGACGCAGAGGTGGTGCGCATCGGGTCCGGCCACTGGCCGCAGTTCTCGATGCCCGCGCGCGTGGCCGAGCTGATCGACGAAGCGGTCAGCCGACGAGCCTGAGCGGGGTCAGTGCCCCATCCCGAGGCCGCCGTCGACGGGGATCACCGCGCCCGAGATGTACCCGGACTCGTCGCTCGCGAGCCACGTGACGACGCCCGCGACCTCGTCGGGCGTCGCGAAACGCCCCGCCGGGATGTTCGCCTTGTACTGCTTCTGCGTCTCCTCGGGCAGTTCGGCCGTCATGTCCGTCTCGATGAATCCGGGGGCCACGACGTTCGCCGTGATGCCGCGCCCGCCGAGCTCGCGCGTCAGCGACCGCGCGAATCCGACCAGCGCGCTCTTCGAGGCCGAGTAGTTGACCTGTCCGGCCGATCCGTAGAGTCCGACCACGCTCGAGATCAGGATGACGCGGCCGAAGCGCGCCCGCAGCATCCCCTTCGAGGCCCTCTTGACGACGCGGAACGTCCCGCCGAGGTTCGTCGCGACGACGCTGTCGAAGTCGTCCTCGCTCATCCGGAGCAGGAGCGTGTCCTTCGTGATGCCGGCATTGGCTACGACGATCTCGACCGGACCCAGCTGCTGCTCGACCTCGGTGAACGCGGCATCGAGCGCCGCGGCATCCGTCACGTCTGCGCGGACGGTCAGCGTGCCTTCCGGGCCCTCGCCGCTGCGAGCGGTGACGGCGACGCGGTATCCGTCGCGGACGAAACGCTCGGCGATCGCCCGGCCGATTCCACGGTTTCCGCCGGTGACGAGCACGACGCGCTGAGAACTCATTTCCACTCCAGATCTGGCCGCGCGGGGTCGTCGGCCGGGTCGTCATCGATCCTATCGACCATGTCGTCCCCTCCGACGTCCGCTGTTTGACAGGAGACTCCTCGGCTGGAACGCTGAAGCCGACGAAAGGGCCTCATCGTGAGCGACACCGGCATCTCCTCTCCTGCGGACGATCAGCATCCGACTCCCCCGGCCCCGCCGGCCTACCCGGGCGCCTCCGCCGCGCTGCCCGCGCAGCCGTATCCCGCACCCGGCCCGCAGCCCACGCAGGCCTATCCGGGCGCGGCCCCGTCCCTCC
>NZ_LWCU01000016.1 GCF_001650405.1 Microbacterium sp. H83
GTGCCGGGGCGTACGTCGGGGCGGCGGGCGGAGCCGACGGGTACGCGGGCGGTGCCGGGTACGGCGCCGGATCGGCGGGCTGCGCCGGAGGCACGGGAGGAACGGCGCCGGACGGGGGCAGCTGCGGATCAGTCACGCCCCCATCCTAGGCCGACTCAGACGCGTCGCAGCAGGCCCACGCGGTCGTAGACGGCCGTGAGAGTGGCGTCGGCGACCTCGTCGGCACGGGCCGCGTTCGCGGCGAGGATGCGGTCGAGCTCGGCCGGATCGTCGAGCAGGGCGAGGGCACGGGCCCGCACGGGCTCGAACTCGTTCACGACGACCTCGGCGAGGCCCTTCTTGAAATCGCCGTAGCCCCGCCCCGCATACTCGTCCTCGATCGACGGCACCTGCCGGCCGGTCAGGGCCGCGTAGATCGTGAGCAGGTTCGAGACACCCGGCTTGCTCTCGCGGTCGAAGCGCACGGAGCCCTCGGTGTCGGTGACCGCTCGCATGATCTTCTTCGCCGACTTCGCAGGGTCGTCCAGCATCCAGAGCACTCCGGCGTCGCTCTCCGCCGACTTCGACATCTTCGACGTCGGGTTCTGAAGGTCGTAGATCCGGGCGGTGTCCTTCTGGATCACAGGCCGCGGAACGACGAACGTCTCGCCGAAGCGCGAGTTGAAGCGCTCGGCGAGGTCGCGGGTGAGCTCCACGTGCTGCTTCTGGTCGTCGCCGACCGGCACGACGTCGGTCTGATAGAGCAGGATGTCGGCAGCCATCAGCACGGGGTACGTGAACAGGCCGACGCTCGTGGCATCGGCGCCGTACCGCGCGGACTTGTCCTTGAACTGCGTCATCCGGCCGGCCTCGCCGAAACCGGTGATGGTCGACAGGATCCATGCCAGCTCGGCGTGCGCGCGCACGTGCGACTGCACGTACAGAGTCGACTGCGACGGCTCGATGCCCGCCGCGATGTACTGCGCGGCCGTCCGGCGGGTCTTCTCGCGCAGCTCCGCGGGGTCCTGGGCGACGGTGAGCGCGTGGAGGTCGACGACCGAGAAGTAGGCGTCGTACGAGTTCTGCAGCTCCCGCCACTGCAGGAGCGCCCCGATGTAGTTGCCGATCTGAAGCGAATCGGCGGAGGGCTGCATTCCTGAGTAGAGACGAGGCTTGGTCACCGTCCAATCCTACGGGGCCGCGGAGGGGCGCCCGGCAGCGGCGGCAGGACGGAGCCGCGACGTGCGGGCGGGCCGCTCAGGACGTGTAGTCGACGACGACCGGCGCGTGATCGCTCCAGCGCTGGTCGTACGCGGCTGCGCGGGCCACGTGATACGCCGTGACGCGCTCCGCGAGCGCGGGCGTCGCGAGGTGGTAGTCGATGCGCCATCCCGAGTCGTTGTCGAAGGCCTTGCCGCGCATCGACCACCATGTGTACGGTCCCTCGACCTCGCCGTGGAACCGGCGGCCCACGTCGACCCACCCGAGTCCGGTGCCCGTCGATCCGTCGGCGCCCGAGACGCTGTCGCCCGCGGGGCCGAGGAAGCGATCGAAGTACGCGCGCTCGCGGGGGAGGAACCCGGCCTTCGTCCGATTGCCGCGCCAGTTCTTGATGTCGAGCTCGCGATGCCCGACGTTGAGGTCTCCCGTGACGAGCGCCAGCGCGCCGTCATCCGCTCCCAGCTCGGCGATCCGACGCTCGAAGGCATCGAGGAACTTCCACTTCTCATCCTGCTTCGGTGTGTCGGCCTCGCCGCTGTGCACATAGGCGCTGACCACCGTCAGCGGACGGTCGCCGATGAGGAAGTCCGCTTCGATCCAGCGGCCCTTCGAGTCGAAGTCGAGGTCCCCGAAGTCGGTGCGCGACGCGAGAGCCGGGATGCGGCTGGCGATGGCGACACCCGCCCTCCCCTTCGCCGTCGCCTCGTCGTGCACGAAGGTCCAGCCGGGCAGCGCGGCTTCGAGGTGCTCGTCCTGACCGCGGACCTCCTGCAGGGTGAGGATGTCGACGTCGGCGGCGTCGAGCCAGGCGCTCATGCCGTTGCGAGCCGCCGCGCGGATCCCGTTGACGTTGACCGAGGCGATACGCAGATGAGGCATGGTTCCAGCCTAACGAGGGCCGCCGACATCCCGAGACGGCCGCTGTATCTCCGCCAGGAGACGCTGCGCGAGGGGGGACCCCGAGTCGGGCGGCGGGGGAGCGGAGGCCTCCAGCCTCGCGAGCTCGTCCTCCGCGGTGCGCACCGCGCGGTCCGCGGACCAGCGCCGGTGCCACGGCGCGGCATCCCTCGCGGCGTGCGCGTCCCGCACGCGGATGCGCGCCGCCGAGACCAGGGTGCGGTGCTCCGACACCCGCTGCTCCGCCTCCGTCTCCGTGTGCAGCGGCAGATCGCGGTCCTGTGCGGCGACGGCGATCCACGACGACGCCACCAGCATCACGACGCCGTTGATCCGGAACCACAGCAGCAGCCCGATGAAGATGGCGAACGTCGCGAGCAGCGGGTTCGAGGGCGTGTAGCTCAGAAGGAAACCGGCGCCGAACTGGAGCACGGTCATCGCGCCGCCGCCGAGGAGCGACCCCGGCCAGATGGTGCGCCAGTGCAGCGATGTCCCGGTGAGGAAGCGCACCATCGAGGCGAGCGCGCCCGAGAGGAGCACGAACGAGACGACGACCGTCCCGACGCGGATGCCGAGGTTCAGGCCCGTGGACCCGGCATCCCATCCCATCAGACTGAGGAGCCAGCTCAGGACGCGCGCGCTCGCCGAGCTCAGCAGCGATCCGGCGATGAGCGCGACGCCGAAGATCAGCGCCGCGAGCAGGTCGCGTGCCTTCAGCAGCACGTAGCTGCGCGTGTCCGGCGGCAGACCGAAGATGTCCCTGGTCGCGCGCCGCGAGAAGGTCACCCACCCGATGGCGGTCCAGATGACCGTGCCGAGGGCGATGAGGCCCGTGATGCTCAGCACGCCGGTGGTGCCCGCGGCGATGTCCCGCACCTGCTCGGGCGTGACGATCCCGCCCTCGTCCCGGATCAGGTTGGGGATGTAGCTGTTGATCAGGTCGATCATGCCGTCGACGGCCTCCGCGCTGCCGCCGAGCCAGAGGCCGGCGATCGCGAAGGCGAGGTAGATCGCCGCGAAGATCGCGAAGAGCGCCTGGTAGCTGACGCCTGCGGCGAGCAGGAATCCGTTGTGCTGCAGGAAGTGACGCCACACGCGCACCGGGAACAGGCCGAGCGTGCGCTTCGTCAGGTCCGTGGCGCGCTCCACCGCCGCGTCGAGGCGACCGGTTCCGGAGGGCGCCTTGTCGGGATCTGCCACGTCCTCACCCTATCCGGGCACAGCGAAAGGGCGGGCTCCCGGTGAGGGGAGCCCGCCCTTTCTGCGCGGTCGACGTCAGGGGCGGCCGCGGAGCACGGCCTGCTTGACCTCGGCGATGGCCTTGGTGACCTCGATGCCTCGCGGGCACGCCTCCGAGCAGTTGAAGGTGGTGCGGCACCGCCACACGCCTTCCTTGTCGTTGAGGATGTCCAGGCGCACGTCGGCGTTGTCGTCGCGCGAGTCGAAGATGAAGCGGTGCGCGTTGACGATGGCGGCCGGGCCGAAATACTGGCCGTCGGTCCAGAACACGGGGCACGACGACGTGCACGCGGCGCAGAGGATGCACTTGGTAGTGTCGTCGAAGATCTCGCGATCGGCGATGGACTGCTTCCGCTCCTTGCCCTTCTCCGGCACGGAGCTCGCCACCAGGAACGGCTGCACCTCGCGATACGACGCGAAGAACGGCTCCATGTCGACGACGAGGTCCTTCTCGAGCGGCAGGCCCTTGATCGCCTCGACGTAGATCGGCTTCGAGATGTCGAGGTCCTTGATCAGCGTCTTGCAGGCGAGGCGGTTGCGGCCGTTGATGCGCATGGCGTCGGAGCCGCAGATGCCGTGGGCGCAGGAGCGACGGAAGGTCAGCGAGCCGTCGACCTCCCACTTGATCTTGTGCAGGGCGTCGAGCACGCGGTCGGTCGAGTAGAGCTCCACGTCGTAGTCCACCCAGTGCGGCTCGGCGTCGACCTCGGGGTCGAACCGTCGGATGTTGAACGTGACGATGAAGGACTGGATGCCGGTGTCCTCCGCGGCCGCTGCGGGGGCCTCGGCGAGTGCGTTCGACATTCTCAGTACTTCCTCTCCATCGGCGGGTAGTTCAACTCGCCCTGCTCGTTCTTGGTGAAGACGACGGGCTTCCAGCCGAGCGCGATGTGGTCGCTCGGGTCGGACGAGTGCGGGTCGCCCGTCAGATAGGCCATCGTGTGCTGCATGTAGTTCTCGTCGTCGCGCTTCGGGAAGTCGTCGCGCATGTGGCCGCCACGGCTCTCCTCGCGGTTCTGCGCGGCGTACACGACGACCTCGGCGATGTCGAGGAGGAAGCCGAGCTCCACGGCCTCGAGCAGATCGGTGTTGAAGCGCTTGCCCTTGTCGTCGACGTGGACGTTCTTGTACCGCTCGCGCAGCTCGGCGATGACGCCGAGCACGTGCTGGAGGGAGTCGTGGGTGCGGAACACCTGCGCGCCCTTGTCCATCTCGTCCTGCAGCGTCTTGCGGAGCACGGCGATGCGCTCGGTGCCCTGATTGTTCCGCAGGCCCTCGAGCATGTCGGACACGAATCCGGCGGGGTTCTCGGGGAGCGGCACGAACTCCGCGGTCTTGACGTACTCGACCGCGTTGCGGCCGCTGCGCTTGCCGAAGACGTTGATGTCGAGCAGCGAGTTGGTGCCGAGGCGGTTGGCGCCGTGGACCGAGACGCAGGCGCATTCGCCGGCCGCGTACAGGCCGGGCACCACGGTGTCGTTGTCGGCGAGCACCTCGCCGTTGTTGTTCGTCGGGATGCCGCCCATCGCGTAGTGGGCGGTCGGCATCACCGGCACGGGCTCGACGACGGGGTCGACGCCGAGGTAGGTGCGGGCGAACTCGGTGATGTCCGGGAGCTTCGTCTCGAGGACCTCGGCGCCCAGATGCGTGCAGTCGAGCAGCACGTAGTCCTTGTGCGGCCCGGCGCCGCGTCCTTCTGCCACCTCCTGGACCATGCACCGGGCGACGATGTCGCGCGGAGCGAGGTCCTTGATGGTGGGCGCGTACCGCTCCATGAACCGCTCGCCCGAGGCATTGCGCAGGATCGCGCCCTCGCCGCGGGCGCCCTCGGTGAGGAGGATGCCGAGTCCGGCGAGCCCGGTCGGGTGGAACTGGAAGAACTCGAGGTCCTCGAGGGGGAGGCCCTTGCGCCAGACGATGCCGACGCCGTCGCCCGTGAGGGTGTGCGCGTTCGAGGTGGTCTTGAAGATCTTGCCGAAGCCTCCGGTCGCGAAGATCACGGCCTTCGCCTGGAAGACGTGGAGCTCGCCGGTGGAGAGGTCGTACGCCACGACACCGGAGATCTGGGTCTTGCCGTCGGCGTCCTTCACCGTCAGCAGGTCGAGGACGTAGAACTCGTTGAAGAAGTTGATGCCGAGCTTGACGCAGTTCTGGAACAGCGTCTGGAGGATCATGTGACCGGTGCGGTCGGCGGCGTAGCAGGCGCGGCGGACCGGCGTCTTGCCGTGCTCGGCCGTGTGACCGCCGAAGCGGCGCTGGTCGATCTTGCCCTCGGGCGTGCGGTTGAACGGCAGACCCATGTTCTCGAGGTCGATGACCGCGTCGATCGCCTCCTTGGCGAGGATCTCCGCAGCATCCTGGTCGACCAGGTAGTCGCCGCCCTTGACGGTGTCGAAGGTGTGCCACTCCCAGCTGTCCTCCTCGACGTTCGCGAGCGCCGCAGCCATGCCGCCCTGCGCCGCACCGGTGTGCGAGCGGGTCGGGTAGAGCTTGGAGATCACGGCCGTCTTCGCGCCCGGGCCCGCCTCGATGGCGGCACGCATTCCGGCGCCGCCGGCGCCCACGATGACGATGTCGAACTGGTGGTAGTGCACGCCGTCGCGCACGACGGAATCCTGGGTCTCGGTAGTCACTTCTCGTTTGCCTTCTCTTCTACTTGCCCAGCGCCTGGCACGACTCCCACAGCGTGCTCGTCTCCGTCACGCCGAGGCACGGGTCGAACGTGAAGACGACGAGGGTGCCGAGGAGGATGAGGAGACCGGCCGCCAGGCCGAGTGCCCAGACCAGGACCTTGCGCGCTGTCGGACCGGTGACGTAGTCGTTGACGATCGTGCGCATGCCGTTGGCGCCGTGGATGAGCGCGAGCCAGAGCATGAGGACGTCCCACCACTGCCAGAACGGCGTGGCGAACTTGCCGGCGATGAACGCGAAGTCGAGGGCGCTGATGCCCTCGCCGACCATCAGGTTGATGAAGAGGTGGCCGAAGATCAGCACGACCAGGACGACCCCGGAGGCGCGCATGTAGAGCCAGCCCCACTTCTCGAGATTGACTCCCCGGCGGGCGCGGGTCGGTGCGGCGACGGTCTGGGCGCTCATCAGGATTCTCCTCCGAACGCGAGCATCAGGTGGCGCGGCACGAAGCCGGCCATGATGATGCCCCAGACGAGCAGGACGCCCCAGAACAGCTGGCGCTGGTACCTGGCGCCCTTCGACCAGAAGTCCACCGCGATGATGCGCAGACCGTTCATGGCGTGGAACACGATGCCGGCGACGAGGACGACCTCGCCGATGGCCATGACCGGGTTCTTGTAGGTGCCAATCACGGCGTTGTACGCCTCCGGCGACACCCTGATGAGCGCAGTGTCGAGCACATGCACCAACAGGAAGAAGAAGATGGCGACTCCGGTGATGCGGTGAAGCACCCACGACCACATGCCTTCGCGGCCCCGGTAGAGGGTGCCGCGCGGTGTCTTGGACGTGGTTTCCGAAATCGACGGTGTCAAGCGAGCGCTTGTGGACACGGTCGTCCTCCCTGGATCGATGTGACTCGGTCGCGTGCATCGCGTCGTCCAAGCGTGAACCCGTCTTCACGTGAGGGCACGGCCGATCGGTCCCCATCCTATTCCCGTCCGCACGCCCTGGCGACGAAGGGGACCCTAACTCTCTCGATGTCGAGACGTCTGTATCGGTATGCCGGATCCGGTCGTCGCTGCACGGTCGCGCACTGCCGTCGCGGCGCCGGGCTACCCTGGCAGGGTGAACCGACCGATCGAGAACTTCTACGCCGTGATCCCCGCGGGCGGCATCGGCAGCCGACTGTGGCCGCTCTCCCGCGCCGATGCGCCGAAGTTCCTGCACGACCTGACCGGCTCCGGCCACTCGCTCCTCCGTGACACCTGGGACCGGCTCGAACCACTGGCCGGACACGACCGCATCGCCGTCGTCACCGGTCGCGCGCACCGCGCCGCGGTCGAGGCGGAGCTCCCCGGCATCCCCGATCTCAACGTCTTCCTCGAATCCGAGCCCCGCGAGTCGGCGGCGGCGATCGGTCTCGCGGCCGCGGTGCTGCATCGTCGCGATCCCGACGTGATCATCGGGTCGTTCAGCGCCGACCACGTCATCCGCAGCACGCGGGTGTTCGAGTTCGCCGTCCGGGATGCCGTGGAGGTCGCCCGCGAGGGATACATCTGCACGATCGGCATCGCACCGACGGAGCCGGCCGTGGGCTTCGGCTACATCAGGAAGGGACCGGAGCTGGTCGTCGACGGCGCACGCGAGGCCGCGATGGTCGAGAGCTTCGTCGAGAAGCCCGACCGCGAGACGGCCGAGGCCTACTTCGCCGATCGCGACTACCTGTGGAACGCCGGCATGTTCATCGCCAAGGCGAGCGTGCTCCTCGACGAGATCGCCGCGAACGAGCCCGCACTCCATGCCGGTCTGCTGGAGCTCGCGGAGGCGTGGGACGACCGCGACCGCCGCGGCCCCGCGGTCGACCGGATCTGGCCGGACCTGAAGAAGATCGCCATCGACTACGCGGTCGCGGAACCCGCCGCGAAGAGGGGGAGGCTCGCCGTCGTCCCCGGCCACTTCGACTGGGACGACGTGGGGGACTTCGCCTCGCTCACCAAGCTCATCAACAACGGCCGCAAGAACGACCTCGCGGTGCTGGGGCCGAACGCGAGGGTGCTGTCGGACGCCGCCAGCGGCATCCTCGTGAGCCAGACCTCCCGGGTCATCAGCCTGGTCGGAGTGAAGGACATCGTCGTCGTCGACACCCCGGATGCGCTGCTCGTCACGACGGTCGCGCACGCCCAGCGCGTGAAGGGCGTCGTGGAGTCGCTCAAGCTCACCGGACGGGGCGATGTGCTCTGATGAGCGGCCGCCCCCGCTCATCGGCTGACTAGATTTCAGCTTTGTAACCATTCGTTTGCGGCTGCCGTCGCGGCATGCACAAACGTCGAAACAGTAGGTAACTTTGATCGATCCGCGATGGCCGCGGGTTCGTTGAGGAGGCATGAGTTGACCATCTCCACCACCAAGAAGCTTCTCGGCGCGACCGTCGCCGCAGGAGTGATCTTCGCGCTCGCCGGCTGCGGCCAGGCGCCGACCGAATCCGGCGACGGCGGAGGCGACGCGGCATCCGACTTCCTGCCCTGCCTCATCTCGGACGCCGGCGGATGGAACGACAAGTCGTTCAACCAGTCGGCCAAGGAGGGCATGGACCGCGCCGCGGACACGCTCGGCGTCAAGCCGCTCGAGTTCGAGTCCGCGAACGACAACGACTACGCCCCGAACCTCGAGACCGCCGTCTCGGAGGGCTGCTCGCTCATCGTCTCCGTCGGCTTCAAGCTGTCGGCCGCGACGGTCGAGTCGGCGCTCGCGAACCCCGAGATCGACTACGCGATCATCGACGACTACGCGGACAACGACTTCGACGGCACCACGGACGCCCCGAACATCAAGCCGCTCGTCTTCGACACGGCTCAGGCCGCCTACCTCGGCGGCTACGCCGCAGCGGGCTGGTCCTCGCAGGCCGGCGTCAACAAGGTCGGCACCTTCGGCGGCATGCAGATCCCGTCCGTCGCCGTGTTCATGGACGGCTTCCAGCTCGGCGTCGAGAAGTACAACGAGGACAAGTCCGGCGCGGTCGAGCTCGTCGGCTGGGACATCGCGACGCAGAAGGGCTCGTTCACGGGCGGCTTCGACGCGAACGACACCGCGAAGCAGACCGCTCAGGGTGTGCTCGACCAGGGCGTCGACGTCATCCTCCCGGTCGGCGGACCGATCTACCAGAGCGCTGCCGCGGCCATCGCGGACAGCGGCAAGGACACGCTGCTGGTCGGCGTCGACAGCGACCTCGCCGTCGCCGACGAGTCCGTCGCCGACGTCACGCTGTTCTCGATCATGAAGGCGATCGACGTCGCCGTCGAGGACGCGACCATCGCCGCGTCCGAGGGCGACTTCGACCCGGCTCCCTACATCGGCACGCTCGAGAACGAGGGCGTCAAGCTCTCCGGCTTCGGTGCGTTCGAGGGCGACCTGCCCGACGGCCTGCTCGACGAGATCGCCGCTCTGCAGGAGCAGATCATCTCGGGTGACATCACGGTGGAGTCGGAGAACTCCCCGTAAGCAGTTCACATCCATGGCGGGGCGAGTGGTGAAAGCGGCCACTCGCCCCGTGCCATGGGCGGACCATTCTCGACTCCTCCGGATGACTCTTCTGGATAAGGTGCAGATATGAAGCTCGAACTCCGCGGAATCACCAAGCGGTTCGGAACCCTGGTGGCCAACGACCACATCGACCTGGTCGTCGAGCCGGGGCAGATCCACGCGCTGCTCGGTGAGAACGGCGCAGGCAAGTCCACGCTCATGAACGTCCTCTACGGGCTGTATCAGGCAGACGAGGGCGACATCCTGCTGGACGACGTCGTCCAGCGGTTCCGCGGCCCCGGTGACGCGATGAACGCCGGCATCGGCATGGTGCACCAGCACTTCATGCTCGTGCCCGTGTTCACGGTCGCCGAGAACGTGATGCTCGGACACGAGCAGACGAAGGGCCTCGGCAGCCTCGACATCGCCAAGGCGCGGGAGCACGTGCGCGCCGTCGCCGCCCGCTTCGGCTTCGACATCGACCCGGACGCGATCGTCGGCGATCTGCCGGTGGGCGTCCAGCAGCGGGTCGAGATCATCAAGGCGCTGTCGCGCGACGCGAAGGTGCTCGTGTTCGACGAGCCCACCGCGGTCCTCACGCCGCAGGAGACCGACGAGCTGATGGGCATCATGCGCCAGCTCCGCGACGAGGGCACGGCGATCGTGTTCATCACGCACAAGCTCCGCGAGGTCCGCGAGGTGGCCGACACCATCACGATCGTCCGTCTCGGGCGCATCGTGGGGGAGGCCTCGCCGACGGCGACCAACGCCGAGCTGGCGTCGCTCATGGTCGGGCGCGCGGTCGAGCTGACCGTGCAGAAGGGGGCTCCGCGTCTGGGCGAGGGCGGACTCGAGGTCTCGGGACTCCGCGTGCTCACCCCGACCGGCGCCATCGTCGTCGACGGTGTGGACTTCACCGTCCGTCCCGGCGAGGTGCTGGCCGTCGCCGGAGTCCAGGGCAACGGCCAGACCGAGCTCATCGAGGCCATCGTCGGCCTCGCGGCGCGCGTCGAGGGCTCGATCACCCTCGACGGCACCGAGCTCGTGGGCCGCAGCGTGCGCGGGATCCTCGACGCGGGAGTCGGGTTCGTCCCGGAGGACCGCACGGAGGACGGCCTCGTCGCCGGCTTCTCGGTCGCCGAGAACCTCATCCTCGACCGGTCGACCGATGAGGCCTTCAGCCGGGGCGGCACGATCCGTCGTGCCGAGCTCGAGGAGTTCGCCCGGGCGCGCATCGTCGAGTACGACATCCGCACCCAGGGACCGCACACACCGGCGGGGACGCTCTCCGGCGGCAACCAGCAGAAGGTCGTGATCGCGCGCGAGATGAGCCGCGAGCTGCGACTCCTGGTCGCCGCGCAGCCGACCCGCGGCGTCGACGTCGGGTCCATCGAGTTCATCCACAAGCGGATCGTCGAGACGCGGGATGCCGGCATCCCGGTCGTCGTGGTCTCGACGGAGCTCGACGAGGTCGCCGCACTCGCGGATCGGATCGCGGTCATGTACAGAGGCACGATCGTCGGGATCGTGCCCGGCGACACCCCGCGCGAGACGCTGGGACTGATGATGGCGGGCGCCGCCGAGGGAGAGGTTGCCGCATGAGCGGTACGACACCGGGCGCGGACGACGCCACCACCGGCCTTCCGGCCGAGCAGCTTCCCCGCGCGTCGGGTCCTCTGACGGGCGACGTCCCGCCGGCCCCGCGCGGCAACGTGATCCTCAAGGAGATGCTGCGCGGCAGCGCCGTCACCACGATCCTCGCGATCTTCCTCGCGCTCGTCGTGGGCGGCATCCTGATCGCGTTCACCAACGAGGACGTCCTGACGGCATCCGGCTACTTCTTCCAGCGCCCGAGCGACACGTTCGCCGCGGTCTGGAACGCCGTCTACAACGGCTACGAGGCGCTGTTCCGCGGGGCGATCTTCAACGCGCGCGGTGCGGACTTCGCGGCCCAGATCCGTCCCCTGACGAACACGCTCGGGTTCGCCGCGCCCCTGATCGCCGCCGGTCTCGGCGTCGCGCTGGCGTTCCGGGTCGGCCTGTTCAACATCGGCGCCCGCGGCCAGATGCTCATCGCGGTCGGCATCGCGGGCCTTCTGACGTTCAACCTCGACCTGCCGTTCTGGCTGCACATCCCTGTCACGCTCATCGCGGGCATCGCGGGCGGTGCGCTGTGGGGCGCGATCGCGGGACTGATCAAGGCGCGCACCGGTGCGCACGAGGTCATCCTGACGATCATGCTGAACTACGTCGCGTACTACCTGCTGCTGTGGATGATCCGGACCCCCGGCCTCCTGCAGAAGCCGGGCACGAACCAGGCACTCGGCTCCGCGACGCCGGAGAGCGCGCAGTTCCCCGAGCTGCTCGGACCGAAGTTCCCGCTCCTCGACCTCGGCTTCGTGATCGTGATCATCGCGACGCTGTTCGTGTGGTGGCTCATCGAGCGCTCGTCGCTCGGCCTCCGCATGCGCGCGGTCGGCGAGAACCCGCACGCGGCCCGTGCCGCCGGCATCAGCGTCCAGCGCGTCTACGTCTACGCGATGCTGTTCGCCGGAGGTCTCGCCGGTCTGGCCGGGATGAATCAGCTGCAGGGTGCCGTCACCACCGGCATCACCGAGACGATCGACGCCGGCATCGGCTTCGACGCCATCACCGTCGCGCTCCTCGGACGCAGCCGGGCGTGGGGGACCTTCGCCGCCGGCATCCTGTTCGGCGCGCTGAAGGCCGGCTCGTTCTCGATGCAGGCGCAGGACATCCCCGTCGACATCGTGCTCGTCGTGCAGTCGCTCGTCGTGCTGTTCATCGCCGCGCCGCCCCTGCTGCGCGCGGTGTTCTTCCTGCCCAAGTCCGACGCGGAGAAGGCGGCCAAGGCCAGAGCCAAGGCCGCGAAGAAGGCGGTGACCGCATGACCTCGCTCGCGCAGACCCAGGCGGCCGACGGCACCGTCCAGCTCGCGACCGTGCGGGAGCGGCACCTCAAGGCGCCGATCACCCTCGCCGCGGTGACCGCGCTGCTCGCGCTCCTGCTGGCGCTCGTGCCCCGCACGGGCACGACCTCCTTCCGGCTCGGCGACCAGTCGCAGTCGTTCGAGCTCCCCATCGTCGAGCTGCCCACGGCGGCGACCAGCTGGGTCGTCCTCGGCATCCTCGTGGTCCTCGTCGTCGCGGCGTTCCTCCGAGCGTGGAGCTATCGCAAGGCCTCGCTGCTGCTGGTCGCGGCGTTCGGCGTGCTCGCGGTGTTCGACTTCCTCGTATGGGCGGGCGCCGGGGGACTCGTGCCCGTCACGAGCCTTCTCTTCGGCGCCGTGTCGCTGTCCGTCCCGCTCGTGTTCGGCGCTCTCGGCGGCGTGATCGGCGAGCGCGCCGGCGTGGTGAACGTCGCGATCGAGGGGCAGCTGCTCCTCGGCGCCTTCTCGGCGGCGCTGCTGTCGAGCATCACCGGCAACCCCTTCGTGGGTCTGATCGGCGCGATGGTGGGTGGCGTGCTCGTCGCCAGCGTGCTCGCGGCCTTCGCGATCAAGTACCTCGTCGAGCAGGTCATCGTCGGCGTCGTCCTGAACGTGCTCGTCACGGGTCTCACCGGGTTCCTCTACGGCGCCCTGCTGGCTCCGAACGAAGCGGAGCTGAACACCCCGGAGCGCTTCAGCCGGATCAAGATCCCGGTGCTGAGCGACATCCCGATCATCGGCCCGGTGCTGTTCAACCAGACCTTCATCGTGTACCTGATGTTCATCACGGTCGCGGTCGTCGCGTGGGGCCTCTACCGCACGAAGTGGGGCCTTCGGCTGCGCGCCGTGGGCGAGCACCCGCAGGCCGCGGACACGGTGGGCATCAAGGTCAACCCGACGCGGTTCTGGAACGTCCTGCTCGCGGGCGCGATCGCCGGCATCGGCGGTGCCTACTTCACGCTGGTGTCCGTGCCGCAGTTCGGCAAGGACATGACCGCGGGGCTCGGGTTCATCGCCCTGGCCGCGGTGATCTTCGGCCGCTGGGACCCGATCCGCGCGACGCTCGCGGCCCTGCTGTTCGGCTTCGCGACGAACCTGCAGAACCTGCTGTCGATCCTGAAGACGCCGGTGCCCAGCGAGTTCATGCTCATGCTGCCGTACGTGGTCACCCTTCTGGCCGTCGCCGGGTTCGCCGGCCAGATCCGCGGGCCCGCCGCGAGCGGCAAGCCGTACATCAAGTCCTAGGAGAGACATGACCGACATCGACTGGGACGAGCTCCGGCAGGTCGCCACAGAAGCCATGACCAAGGCCTATGCCCCGTACTCCCGGTACCGGGTGGGTGCGGCGGCGCTCGTGGGCGACGGCCGCATCGTCGCCGGCTGCAACGTCGAGAACGCCTCGTACGGCGTCACGCTGTGCGCCGAGTGCGCCCTCGTCGGAGACCTCCACATGTCGGGCGGCGGTCAGCTGGTCGCGTTCGTGTGCGTGAACAACGACGGTCAGACGATCATGCCGTGCGGACGCTGCCGCCAGCTCCTCTACGAGCACGCGATGCCCGGGATGCTGCTGGAGACCGTCTCCGGCATCCGGACGATCGACGAAGTACTGCCGGACGCGTTCGGCCCCCGAGACCTGGAGGACGCCCGATGAGCGTTGAGCCCTTCGACGCCGTCGACGTCATCCGTGCCAAGCGCGACGGCGGTGCCGTCCCCGAGGACGCGCTGCGCTGGATGGTCGACGCGTACACGCGCGGCTACGTGTCGGACGCTCAGATGGCGTCGTTCGCGATGGCGGTGTTCCAGCGGGGGATGGAGCGCGACGAGATCCGCGTGCTCACGGACGCCATGATCGCGTCGGGGGAGCGGATGAGCTTCGCCACCCTCGGCAAGAAGACCGTCGACAAGCACTCGACCGGCGGCGTCGGCGACAAGATCACCCTTCCGCTGGCGCCCCTCGTCGCCGTGTTCGGCGTCGCGGTCCCGCAGCTCTCGGGTCGCGGTCTCGGACACACCGGCGGCACGCTCGACAAGCTCGAGGCGATCCCCGGCTGGCGCGCGGCGCTCAGCAACGAGGAGATGTTCGCGCAGATGCAGAGCGACGTCGGCGCGGTGATCTGCGCCGCGGGCTCGGGCCTCGCGCCCGCCGACAAGAAGCTCTACGCGCTGCGCGACGTGACGGGGACCGTCGAGGCGATCCCGCTGATCGCCTCGAGCATCATGTCGAAGAAGATCGCCGAGGGCACCGACGCGCTCGTGCTGGATGTGAAGTTCGGCTCCGGCGCCTTCATGCAGGACATCGACCGCGCGCGCGAGCTGGCGCGCACCATGGTCGCGCTCGGCACCGACTCGGGCGTCGCGACGACGGCACTGCTCACCGACATGAACGTCCCGCTGGGCCGCGCGATCGGCAACGCGAACGAGGTGCGCGAGTCGGTCGAGATCCTCGCCGGCGGCGGCCCGGCCGACGTCCGCGAGCTCACGATCGCGCTCGCGCGGGAGATGCTCTCGCTCGCCGGGCAGCCGGATGCCGATGTCGAGGCGGCGCTCGACGACGGCCGCGCGATGGACGGCTGGAAGGCCATGATCCGCGCCCAGGACGGAGACCCCGACGCACCGCTCGCGACCGCCCGGGAGACGCACGTCGTCACCGCCCCCGTCGACGGCGTCGTCTCGCAGATGGACGCCCTCCCGTTCGGCATCGCGGCATGGCGCCTCGGCGCGGGGCGCGCGCGAGCGGAGGACCCGGTGATCTTCGAGGCCGGCATCGACCTGCACGCGAAGCCCGGCGACCGCGTCGTCGCGGGTCAGCCGCTGTTCACCCTCTCGGCGGCGGACGAGGCGCGGTTCCCCCGCGCTCTGGAGGCGCTCGAGGGGTCGTGGGCCATCGGCGACGACGCACCGGCGGCGGGTCCGATCGTCCGCGAGCGCATCACGGCCTGAGCGCCGGGCCGCTAGCCTGAACTGAGCGAATCCGCGACCGAGAGGAACTCCCATGTCGATCGACGCGAACGGCGACGTCACCATCCAGGGCGTGTCCCTGCGCAGGCTCCCGAAGGTCTCGCTGCACGACCACCTCGACGGAGCGGTGCGTCCGGCGACGATCATCGAGCTCGCCGACGCGATCGGTCTGGAGCTCCCGGAGTCCACGCCGAAGGCCCTCGGCTCGTGGTTCGCGAAGAAGAGCGACTCGGGATCACTCGTCGAGTACCTCAAGACCTTCGACCTGACGACCGCCGTCATGCAGACCGAGGAAGGGCTGAGCCGCGTCGCGCGCGAGTTCGTCCAGGACCTCGCGAAGGACGGGGTCATCTACGGCGAGGTCCGCTGGGCCCCCGAGCAGCACCTCACCCGGGGTCTCACTCCGGAGCAGGCGGTCGAGGCGGTGCAGCAGGGCATCGAGGAGGGCGAGGACGCCGCAGACCGGGCAGGGCACAGCATCCGCGTGGGCCAGCTGATCACCGCGATGCGACACACCGATCGCTCGCGCGAGATCGCGGAGCTCGCGCTCGACTTCCGCGGCCGCGGCGCCGTCGGCTTCGACATCGCGGGCCCGGAAGACGGCTACCCCGCATCGGACCACCGTGCGGCGTTCGACCTCTTGGCCGAGAACTTCCTCCCCGTCACGGTGCACGCGGGGGAGGCAGCGGGTCTCGACTCCATCCGCTCCGCTCTGCTCGACGGACGGGCGCTGCGACTCGGGCATGGCGTGCGCATCGCCGAGGACCTGCAGGTCATCCAGCAGGAGGGCGACGAGGTGCAGGTGCAGTTCGGCGACCTCGCCCGCTGGGTGCGCGACCGCGAGATCCCGCTCGAGCTCTCGCCGTCGTCGAATCTGCAGACCGGCGCGATCGCGGCGTGGGGGAACACCCTCGCCGACCACCCGTTCGACCTCCTCTATCAGCTCGGCTTCGCCGTGACGGTGAACGTCGACAACCGCACGATGAGCGCCACGTCCCTGACGAGAGAGCTCTCGCTGCTCGTCGAGGCCTTCGAGTACGACCTCGACGACCTCGAGACCTTCCAGTTCAACGCCGCGGCCGCCGCGTTCCTCCCGGTCGAGGAGCGGGAAGAGCTCGTCGAGATGATCGCCGACGGCTTCGACGTCTGATCGTGGTCATCTGACATGGCTTCCGGGGGGAAGCGCCGCATCGTCGGCGTCGTCATCAGCATCGTCGTCCTCGTCCTCGCAGGAGGGACGGCGGCGGGCGTGTGGTGGGTGACCCGCGAGCCGGAGGATCTCCCGCCGCGCGCGGGGGAGGTGCCGATCGAGCGACCCCTGACGCCCGCTCAGCAGCTCGTCGCGGATGCCGGCGACCCGGCGGCCTGCGCCGTGACGTTCACGGGGGACGGTGCGCCGGTCGATCCGATGCTGCAGTCGCAGAACGGCCTGTACGCCGGGCTGCCGATCCCCGCACAGGAGGGCAGGGTCTTCGCCGGCTGGTACTCGTCGGAGGCGGACGCGGCGGCGTTCACCGTCGCCGCCCGCGTCAACGGGGCGGACCCGGTGGTCTGCGTGGATCAGCAGGTCGAGCTGTTCGCCGGATGGAAGACACCCGACGAGAACCTCGCCGAGGATGCGCAGATCCCGATCCTCATGTACCACCAGTTCACCGCGAACCCCGACGGCGAGAGCGGCTGGCTGCGCGGCAACTACGCCTACATCGGCGACTTCGAGGCGCAGATGGATCACATCGCGACCACGGGCTTCTATCTGCCCACGTGGGACGAGCTGAGCGCGTTCATCGACGGACGGCTCTTCCTCCCGGCGCGCTCGGTGATCATCACGGATGACGACGCCGACCAGACCTGGTTCGATCTCGCGGTCCCCGTCATCGACCGGTACGAGCTGCTGTCGACCTCGTTCATGATCACCGCCTACCGACAGGATCCGCCGCCGTCGATGTTCGTCCTGCGGCGCTCGCACACGCACGACATGCATCAGGCCGGCGATAACGGCAAGGGGCGGATGGTGAACTGGACCGCCGAGGAGATCGCAGCGGACCTGAACGCCTCCGCGGAGGTCCTGGGGGTGCGCGAGGTCATCGCCTATCCGTTCGGCCACTACAACGACACGTCCAAGCAGGGGGTCGCGCTCGCGGGCTTCGAGATGGCCCGCACGATCGAGCCCGGCTACGTCGGCATCGGGACGGACAAGCTGGCGCTCCCCGTCGTTCGCATCGACTACGGCATGGGGCTGGATTCGCTGATCGCGCGCATCGGCTGACCGCCCGGACACGGCAGGATGGCTCCCATGACCGCATCCGTCTTCATCGCGGGCCCCGCATCCTGGAACTCGATCGTCGTGCTCGATCGCCTGCCCGAGCCCGTTCCGCACATGCAGTTCGCCGAGGCGACCTGGGAGACCGTCGGGGGCACGAGCGCCGGGAAGGCCCTGTCGCTGACCGCCCTCGGCCGGACGACCTCGCTCCACGCCCTGCGGGCCGCCGACGGGCCCGGAGAGCGCATCGGCGACGCGCTCTCCGCCGCCGGAGTCACGGTGCGATGGCAGCGAGCGGATGCCACCGAGCGGCACCTCAACCTCATGACCCGCCGCGGCGAGCGGGTGTCGCTCTACCTGGCCGCCCCGTCCGCGACGTCCGGCGCCCACGACGACGACCTGGCCGCCGCGATGTCAGCGGCGGATGCCGTCGTGCTCGACCTCGCGGCCGAGCCGCGGCGTCTGCTGCCCGCCGCCCGCGCCACCGGAACGCCGATCTGGGTCGACGTGCACGACTACGACGGCGAGGCGGAGTTCCACCGACCGTTCCTCGACGCGGCGGACGCGGTGTTCTGCAACGCGGACCGGCTGCCGGATCCCCTCGCGTTCCTCCGGTCGCGCGTGCAGCGCGGCGCGTCGCTCGCGGTCTGCACCCTGGGGGCGGACGGAGCGGTGGCCGTCGATGCCGCGGGCGTCGAGCACCGCGTCGCCGCGGTCCCGGTGGACGTGATCGACACGAACGGCGCGGGAGACGCCTTCTTCGCGGGCGTCCTCGATGCGCGGCTGGCGGGGCGGGACGTCCCGACCGCGCTCGCCGCCGGTGCCGAGTCGGCGTCGAGGGTGCTCGGCAGTCGGCACCTGCATCCGCTGCTGGACGAGGTTCTCGGGGGCTGAGCCGCGGCGGTGCGCCGTCAGCCGCGCTCGAGCTGTGCGACGAAGGCGTTCAGGATCTCGGCGACCTCTGCGTGCATCTCGGCGTCGGAGATCGTCGGGGTGCCGTCGCCCGCCTGGGGGCCGTAGTCGCCGAACGACGCGTGGGAGGCGCCCTCGATCTCGATCATCTCGGCGTCGGCGGGCAGCAGGTCCCGCGCCGCGTCGATCTTCTCGGGTGTCGACAGGCCGTCCTCGCTGCCCGAGATGCTCAGCACGGCGAGGTCCGTCGCCGAGACGTCCGTGGAGCAGTACGAGCCGAAGAGCAGCAGCGCCTCGGCATCCGCGGCGAGCTGGCATGCGCGCACGCCGCCGAGGGAGTGCCCGCCGACGCCCCAGTCGTCGATCTCCGGGGCGGCGGATGTGAAGGAGTCGAGACCGCGCAGGTCGAAGAACGCGAGGTTGAGCCAGGGGCGCGTGATCACCACCGTGACGCCCTCCTCGGCGAGGCTCTGCAGGATCGGGGCGTAGGCCCAGGGGTCGACCTTGGCGCCGGGGACGAACACGAGGCCCAGATCGGACTCCCCGTCGGCGGGCGTCATGACGATGCCCTGCTCCGCATCCTCGACGTGGATGGCGGTGTTCTCGCGGACGGCGGCGAGCGGGGCCGGCTCGGCCTGCATGACCCCGATCTGGCTCCAGGCGACGATGCCGCCGACTCCGAGCACCAGGACGGTGACGAGACTCCAGCCGATGATGGTGAGGACGCGGCGTCCACGCTTCTTCTGCACATTCCCACGGTACGGCGTCCGCCTGTGGACGACCTCCGGGCGACCCGTGCTCACGATCCGTCGGCCGCGAGGGCCCGGATCTCCCTCCGCACCGCGCCGCGGTACGCGTCCTTGTTCACGTAGTAGGCCATGCGGTCGAGGCTCAGGTAGTGGTAGCCCCCGGTGAGGTCGGGCCAGGGCGCGCCGACGACCCGGTCGCGGAAGAGCGCCGCCCGCGTGGGCGCGTTCTCCGTCGCGTCCAGATAGGAGGCGAGCAGCTCGGCCTGCTCGTATCGGCCCTGCCAGCCGATGCCGGAGGCCTCGACCATCCCCATCACGTAGAGGCCGTTGAACGAGGCCGGGAAGATGTGGAGGAAGAGCCGAGGCGCGGCTCCCTGCCAGTGCAGGTGGGCGCGGTCGACGAAGGGGTAGTCGAGCGTGTACCCGGTGGCGAGCAGCACGAGGTCGTAGTCGTCGGCGGATCCGTCGCGGAACCGCACGGTCGAGCCGTCGAAGCGCTCGACGTCGGGACGGATGCGCAGATCCCCCTGGCCGAGGTGGTTCAGCACCATCGTGTTCACCACCGGGTGCGACTCGTAGATCCGATGATCGGGCTTCGGGAATCCGAACCGCACCGGGTCGCCGGTGAACGCCTTCAGCACTCGGCTGTCCACGGCCTGCTTGAGTCGAGCGGGCAGCGGCCGTCCCTGGTTCAGGGTGTCGCTGGGCCGCCCGAACAGGTAGCGGGGCACGAAGTGGTATCCGCGCCGCACGCTCATGTCGACCAGGGCGGCGTGGTGCACGGCATCCACCGCGATGTCGCATCCGGAGTTGCCGGCGCCGATGACCAGGACGCGCCGTCCGTCGAGCTGGCGGGCCGACGTGTACGAACTGGTGTGCAGGAGCTCGCCGGAGAACCGCCCGCGGAAGGTGGGGACGTGCGGCTCGGCCAGGGTGCCGTTCGCCAGGATCACGCCCGCATACCGGCGCGTGCGCGCCCCCTCGGGCCCCTCGCTCGTCAGATCCCATCCACCGTCTCGCGGCTCGAGCCGTGTGACCGACGTGCCGAAGCGGTAGAGCGCCGTGAGGCCGAAGCGATCGGCGTACTCCTGGAAGTACTGCCGCACGGCCCGATGGCCGGGATAGTCGACGGCTGTGCGCATCGGGAACTCGGCGAACTCGGTCGTCGTCCGCGAGGAGATCAGGTGCGCCGACTCGTACACGGTGCTGCGCGGGTTGTCGATGTCCCAGAGGCCGCCGACGCCGTGCGACGACTCGTACCCGTCGACGACGAGCCCTCGGGCGGTGAGCGCTCTGGCGGCGGCCAGCCCCGACGGGCCCGCCCCGATCACCGCGTATCCGTTCATGCTGCTCTCCGCACGTCGTCGTGCTCGACCCGAAGCCGAAGCCCCCTGCCGATCGTATCGGCAGGGGGCGTCGTGGGTGCGGATGCGGTGAAGCGGTGCGGATGCTGTGGAGCGGCGTCAGGACGCCCGCAGCGCCGTCTGGCGCGACTCGACCGCGTCGAGGACGGCGGGGAAGAGCGGATGCTCCGGGTCGAGCCCCGTCGCGGCGGTCGTGAAGGCGAGGGCGTCCTCGGTGCGGAGCCGCTCCTGCAGCTCGACGGCCTGCTCGTCGTCGGCGTCCTCGAACTCGAGAGCGGCGATCACCGCGCCGATCAGGGCGATCGTCGGCAGTCCCCGTTCCGCCGCCATGGCGGCCGGTCCGATGAACCGCTCATGACGCGAGATCTTGCGCAGCGGCTGTCGGCCGACGCGCTGCACCGTGTCGACGAGCTCCGGGTTGCGGAAGCGGTCGAGGATCTTCGCTCGATACTCCGCGAGCTCGGCCGGATCCAGACCGTGCTCGGCGACCAGTACCGCGGAGGTCTCCTCGAGGGCCGCCGACACGCGGGCCGCGATGTCGGCGTCGGCGAGGGCGTCCGAGATCCGCTCGATGCCCGCCCGGGCTCCGAAGTACGCGGTGGCCGCGTGGCCCGTGTTGACCGTGAAGAGTTTGCGCTCGATGTACGGCGCGAGGTCGTCGACGAAATGCGCGCCGGGAATGGTCGGCAGGTCTCCGCCGAACGGCCCCGACTCGATCGCCCACTCGAAGTAGGGCTCGACGGTCACGTCGACGCCGGAGCCCTCCGGCTGCGCCGGGACGATGCGGTCGACGGCCGTGTTCGCGAACACCGCGCGGGACAGCAGCTCCTCGGCATCCGCCCCCGCCGCCTTCTCGATCTCGGCACGCAGGGTGTCCGTCGCCCCGATCGCGTTCTCGCAGGCCATGACCTGCAGCGGCGCGGACTCGGGGGAGCGGAGCCGGAGACCCGCGACGACCGTCGGCGCCACGAAGCGCAGCACCGTGGGTCCCACGGCCGTGGTCACGACGTCGGCCGTGGCGACCTCGGCCGCGACGCCGTCGGGATCGATGCGGCTGTTGACGGCTCGGAAGCCGCTGACCACGTGGTTGCGTCCTCCGGGTCCGGCCTCGCGCACCGTGTACGAGTCCGCCGCGTCGATCGCGTCGACCAGGGCGTCGGCTACGTCGGAGAACACGACCTCGTACCCGCCCTCGTGCAGCAGCAGGCCGACGAAGCCGCGGCCGATGTTGCCCGCGCCGAAGTGCACCGCCTTCATGGTGCGATCTCCCGTCATCACTCGTTCACGGCCGACAGCAGGGCGAACAGCTCTTCCGGCGTCTGCGCGGCGTTGAGCTTCTCGACGTCGTCCTCGTCGGAGAAGAGGATCGCGATCTGCGACAGGATCTCCAGGTGCTCGTCGCCCTTGCCCGCGATGCCGACCACGAACGTCGCCTGCTCGCCGGCCCAGTCCACGCCGCCGTCGTAGCGGACGACCGAGAGAGCGGATCCGAGGATCGCGTCCTTCGCATCGTTCGTGCCGTGCGGGATCGCGAGGCCGTTGCCCATGTAGGTCGACACGGTCTCCTCGCGCTGACGCATCGCGTCGACGTAGGCCGGCGTCACGGCGCCCGCCGTGACGAGGATGTCGGTCGCCTCCTGGAGGGCAGCCTCCTGCGTGCTGGATCCCGCGTGGATGCGGACCTGTCCGAGAGTGAGAACGCTCATGGTGTTTCCTTTCTGGGGAGGTGAAGGCGGGGCGGATGCCGCGGCACCCGCCCCGCCCGGTCTGTCACGCGCCGGATTCGCGCTGCTCGCGCACCATCTCGACGACCTCTTCGTACTTCGGAGAGTTCATGAAGTTGTCGACGGACACGTGGACGGAGTTCGGCGACTGCGCCTTCGCGCGATCCGTCAGCTGCTGCTGCGTGATCACCAGGTCGGCGGTGCCGTCGAGGTTCGCGATGGCCTGGTTGGTGACGGTGACGCCCTCGACTCCCGCCTTCTTGAACTTGTTGCGCAGGACGCTGGCGCCCATCGCGGACGAGCCCATGCCGGCGTCGCAGGCGAACACCACGTTCTCGATGCGGCGGTCGGTCGCGACGGTGCCGGCGGCGGCGCTCGCCGCGAGCCCGCTGAGGGCGTCGGAGGACTTGCCCTTGTTGGCCTCGGTCTGCGCGACGGCGGCGGCGAACGCGTCCTCCTTCGCCAGATCCTTCTTGCGGCTCGCGCGAAGGATGAGCATGGAGATGAGGAACGTGACGGCAGCCGACAGGATCACCGAGAGGATCACTCCGAGGTAGTCGGTCCTGAACGTCTGTCCGAGTACCGCGATGATGCTGCCAGGCGCGGCCGGTGCGATCAGGCCGGTGTCGAACAGCATGTTCGTGGTGACGCCGGTCATGCCTCCGGCGATGAGCGCCAGGATCAGGACGGGCTTCATGAGAGCGAACGGGAAGTACACCTCGTGGATGCCGCCGAAGAACTGGATGACCGCCGCACCGGGTGCCGAGGCGCGCGCGGCGCCGATGCCGAAGATCGTGAAGGCCAGCAGCAGACCGACGCCGGGGCCGGGGTTCGCCTCGAGCAGGAACAGGATCGACTTGCCGCTCTCCGCCGCCTGCTGGGTGCCGAGAGGCGTCAGCACTCCGTGGTTGATGGCGTTGTTGAGGAAGAAGACCTTCGCCGGCTCGATCAGGATGCTCGTCAGGGGGAGCAGGTTCGTCTCGACCAGCCAGTTCACCGCCGTCGACAGCACGTTCATGAGTCCGTTGACGAGCCAGGCCACGGGGTAGAACCCGATGACCACCATGACGAAGCCCCAGATGCCGGCCGAGAACATGTTCACGAGCATCTCGAAGCCCGACTTGATCTTGCCGTCCCACAGGGAGTCGAGCCACTTCATCGTGTACGCGGCCAGCGGCGCCATGATCATCGCGCCGATGAACATGTGGATCTGGCCGAGCTGGTTGTCCTCGGGGAGGGTCGCGTTCACCTGGGCGATCAGGTAGTCGGACCCCGCGATGGCGCCCATGACGGCGATGGCCGCGACGACACCGCCTCGGGTCTTGTAGACGATGACGCCGCCGGTGTAGGCGATGATGATCGGCAGCAGGTAGTGGATGATCGGGCCGACGAGGGTCGCGAGCTGCTCGTTCGGCGTCCACCCGACGGGGATGAAGAACGCGGTGATGATTCCCCACGCGATCAGTGCAGGGATGTTGGGCATGATCATTCCGGACAGGAACGTGCCGAAGCGCTGCACGCCCGTTCGGAGGCCGCCTGGCTTCGTGGCGGCCGGTGACGTCGTCGTCATGATGTCGTCTCTTTCTGGTGAGGGGGGAGGGGTGCTGTGGCGTCGGCCACGGCGAGGCGTGCACCGGCGGCGTCGTCGGCCGCCAGTGCGAGTTCGGCGAGGTGTCGGGCCTCGTCGAGGGTTCGGGTGGACAGGGTCTGGCGGACGTCCGCGAGAGCGGACGGCGCCATCGACAGGCTCGTGGCGCCGAGGCCCACGAGCACGACGGCGAGCATCGGGTCCGCGGCGGCCTCGCCGCAGATGCCGACGGGCTTCCCGAGGCGCGCGCCGGCGGCGCCGACCTCGCGCACGAGCCGCAGCACGGCGGGGTGCCAGGGGTCCTGGAACCCCGCGACGGACCCCAGGAGGCGGTCGGCGGCCATCGTGTACTGCGTCAGGTCGTTCGTCCCGATGGAGGCGAAGTCCGCGTGCGCGAGGATGCGGTCGGCCAGCAGGGCGCTCGAGGGGACCTCGACCATGACGCCGGCCGTCTTCAGACCGTACTCGCGGGCGAGGGTGGTGAAGTACTCGGTCTCCTCGACGGTCGCCACCATCGGCGCCATGACCCAGAGGTCGGCGTCGGTCTCGGCATCCGCCTCGGCGAGGGCCGTGAGCTGCTCCCGCATGATGTCCTCGCTGGCGCGCAGGGCGCGGAGGCCGCGGAGGCCGAGCGCCGGGTTCTCCTCGTGGGCGTCGTTGAGGAAGGCGAGCGGCTTGTCGGCGCCGGCGTCCAGCATCCGCACCACGACCTTCTTGCCGGGGAACGCGGCGAGCAGCTCGACGTACGACGCACGCTGCTGCTCCACGGTCGGCGCCTGCGACGACGACAGGAACAGGAACTCGGTGCGGAACAGCCCGACGCCCTCGGCCCCGCGTTCGACGGCATCGGATGCGTCTGCAGGTCTCCCCAGATTCGCCAGCAGCGGGATCAGCGTGCCGTCGGCGAGGGCGCCGGGGGTGAGTGGTGCGGAGTCGGCGCTGCGACGGGCGGCGGCGCGCTGCTCGGCGCGCTCCTTCTCGTCGTCGCTCGGGTCGACGGTCACGATGCCGGCGGCGGCGTCGACGATCACGTCGGTGCCGGTCGCGAGGTCGGATGCCGCGGCGGCGCCCACGACCGCCACGATGCCCTTCTCGCGCGCGAGGATCGCGGTGTGCGAGGTCGGGCCGCCGTCGAAGGTGACGAGCGCGAGGACCTGGTCGAGGTCGAGCAGCGCGGTGTCCGCAGGGGCGAGATCGCGCGCGACCAGCACGAAGGGATGCCCGGGATCGGGCACGCCGGGAGCGTCGACGCCCCGCAGGCGGGCCAGCACGCGCTGGGCGATGTCGTCGAGGTCCGCGGCCCGCTCGCCGAGGTAGCCGCCGACGGCCTCGAGCGTCGCGCGGAAGCCGGCGAACGCGTCGTGCACCGCCCACTCGGCGGTCGATCCGGCATCGATCCGCTCGTCGACCTCGTCCTGCAGCGTCGGGTCCTCGGCGATCATCGCCTGGGCCTCGAGCACCTCCTGCGCGGAGCCGCCCGCCTTCTCGCCGCGGGCCGTGAGCTCCTGCGCCACGGCCGCCACGGCGTCGCGGACGCGCGCCCGCTCGGCGTCGGCACCCTGCGTGCTCGCCGTGTTCTCCGGCGCCGGCAGCGCCTCCGTCATCCGGACGACCGGTCCCTGCGCGACGCCGAGACCGATGCCCACCCCTCGCAGACCGCTCATGCGGTGTCCTGGTCGTGATCGGTCGTCAGCAGTTCGGTGAGGGTGTCGAGCACGCCCTCCGCACCCTCGCCGTCGGCGGTGAGGGTGACGTAGTCGCCGTGCTCGATCGCCAGCGCGATGACTCCGAGGATGCTCGCCGCGTTGACGGCCTTGCCGGAGTCCTTCGCGATCGTGACGGGGATGCCCGACTCCTTCGCCGCCTGCGCGAAGAGCTTCGCGGGGCGGGCGTGCAGGCCGTGGGACGAGCCGATGCGGACGGTGCGGGAGACGGTCATGATGTTCCTTTCGGGGTGTTCCAGACCTCGGCGATCACCGAGCGCGCGAGAGCCAGGGTGCGGGAGCCGTCGCGGTCCGCGAAGACGTCGTCCGGGAGGACGACCACGGGGACGGGCACGGCGGCGCGGATGGCGTCGAGGCGCTCGGCGAGGTGGGGGCCGACGAGGACGAGGTCGTGGTCGCCGCCGGAGAGCGAGCTTTCCATGCCCGCCGTCGCGTCCCAGTCGAGACCGGCGTCGGACGCCGCGCGGCGAAGTCGTTGCGCGACGAACGTGCTCGACGCCCCTGCGCCGCACACCACGAGGATCCTCATCGATGCCACCTTTCCTGAGAACAGTCTGGGAAACGGGAGGGGGCGGGTGCCACCAGGATCCTTTCCGCCCCCGCGGAACGTCGGTTCCGGAGCGGCGCCTTCCTGCACCTGACATCATGGAAGGACACGTCAGGACAGTGCAGTCGGCACGGGGAGCGGGGAGGGACATGTCGCGGCAGCGCCAGGACCAGCTCCTCGCCACCCTTCTGCGCCGGGGATCCTGGGCGACCGCCGCGAGCCTCGCGGATCAGCTCGGCGTGACGCCGCGCAGCATCCGCTCCTACGTCGCGGCCCTGAACGCCCGGACGTCCGCATCCGACGCCGTGGAGTCCGGCCCCGCCGGCTACCGGGCGGGAGCAGGGGCGCGCGACGCGCTGCGCACGCGTCAGTCCGGCGAGTCCGCCCCGCGCGACCGCCTGCACGCGCTCGTGCGCGCTCTCCTCGACGCGCCGGACGGCGTGGACGTGTTCGACATGGCCCAGAGGCTCCATGTGAGCGAGGCGACGCTCGAGGCCGACCTCGCCCGCGTCAGGGTGCTGCTGGAGGGCGGCGACCTCGTGCTCGCGCGCGATCGCGAGATCGTGCGCCTGACCGGCGGCGAGGCGGCGCAGCGGCGTCTGCTGAGCCGGCTCGCGCACGACGAGATGGACGCCGCGTCCTTCCACCCCGAGACCTTCCGCAGGGCCCTGGCCGGGAGCGCCGTCGCGGCGCACGCCGTGGGGCCGTTCAAGTCGGAGCTCGTGCGCGAGCTCGGCGAGCTCGGGTACTACGTCAACGAGCTGGCGATCTCCGACGTCCTCCTGCACATCGCGATCGCGGCCGACCGCGTGGCCGCCGGGCACTCTCTGGACGCGGTGCCCTCGGGCACGCGTCCCGAGATCCCCAGGGTGGGAGCCGTGATCGCCCGGCTCGCCGCGCAGCACTTCGCCGTCTCGCTCGGCGAAGGCGACAGTGGGCACCTGGCGTCGCTCGTGCTCACGCGCATCGTCGCGCCCGGACAGGACGCGATCCGCGAGGTGGCGCGCAGCGGAGTGGATCCGTCGGTGGAGGAGGCCGTGCGCACCGAGCTGGCGCGGGCGGCCGACGACTTCCAGGTGGACCTCGTCGACGAGGCGTTCGTGCTGCGCCTGGCCCTCCACGTGCAGAACCTGCTGCGCCGCGCGGAGGAGAGCGCGCTCACCCGCAACCCGCTCACGCGCTCGCTCAAGACGACCTATCCGATGATCTTCGAGGTCGCGGTGTCGATCGCGAGCGGGCTGCACGACCGGCTCGGCACGCCCATCCACGACGACGAGATCGCCTACATCGCGATGCACGTCGGCGGACGGCTCGAGCGCAGCCGCAAGGCCGAGTCGATCCTCACCGCCACGATCGTGTGCCCGGGGTACTACGAGCTGCACGAGCTCCTCCGCTCCAGCGTCGACCGCTCGCTCGGCACGTCGATCGAGGTGACGAGCGTCGTCACCAACGTCGATCCGGACTGGAACTCGTTCGAGACCGACCTGGTGCTCAGCACGATCGAGCCCGCGACCGGCGATCGCTTCGTCCGCATCCAGCCGTTCCTCACCGATGCCGACGTCGACCGCATCCAGCAGGCCGCGGCCCGCGTGCGCAGGGCGCGCCGGCTCACCCGGCTGCGCGGTGAGCTCGCGCGCTACTTCGACGCCGACGCGTTCGTCCATCCGCTCCCCGACGAGGGCGAGGAGGCCATCATCCGGCGCCTCGGCGGCCTGCTCGTGCAGGCCGGCCTCATCGGCGAGGACTACGTCGAGAACACGATCGTGCGCGAGCGGATGTCGTCGACGGCGTTCACCGACGCGCTCGCCGTCCCGCACGCCCTGCAGATGACCGCGAGCAGGACGGCGATCGCGATCGGCGTCGCCGACGGCTCGGCCGCCTGGGGCGAGGGGCGCGTGCAGGTCGTCGCGCTCGCGGCGTTCAGCGAGAGCGATCGCGCCGCGTTCCAGACCGTGTTCGAGCAGCTCGTCGAGGTGTTCAGCGAGCGCGACAGCGTGCAGCGCATCGTGCGTCGCGGGTCGACGTTCGAGTCGTTCCTGGACGAGCTCGTCGCGGTCATCGACGGCTGACCCTCGCCCGCGCGGTCCGGGTCCGGGAGGGGGGCGCGTCTCAGCGTGGCGGGTCGAGCACGCCGGCCAGCGTGTCGAGCACCGCCTCGGCCTCCGCCGACTCCGGGGTCTCCAGCACGACCGCGTCGCCGGCGGCGAGGCCGAGGTCCATGACCGCGAGCACGCTGCTGAGGTCCACGACCGCGCCGCTCGACGTCTGCAGCGTCACCGCGTGCGGATGCGCCTGGACGACCCGGACGAGCTCGGCGACGGGGCGCGCATGCACCCCGTTGTGAGCGCTGATGACGACGTGTCTGCGGGGCATGACGCCTACGAGCGCTCGTCCAGCAGCGAGCGGACGGCGGCCTCGAGCTCGCCGACGACGGTGGCGGCGCGGTCGGCGGACGCACCCGCCGCATCGATGTACACCTTGAGCTTGGGCTCGGTGCCCGAGGGGCGCACGATGATGCGCGATCCGTCGGCGAGGCGATAGCGCAGCACGTCGCCGGAGGGTCGCCCCGCCTCGGCGTGCAGCAGGTCCTCCGCGGAGGCGATCGCATGCGCGCCGAAGTGGGTCGGCGGCAGGGTTCGCAGCGACAGCATGACCCTGCCGATCACCGAGAGGTCGTCGACGCGCACCGACACCTGCGCGCTCGCGTAGTGCCCGTAGGTGTCGCCGAGCTCGGCGAGGAGGTCGGACAGCGTCGCCTGACGCTCGTGCGCCTCGGCGGCGAGACCGAGGATCGCGATCGCCGCGGAGATGCCGTCCTTGTCGCGGACGGTCTCCGGATTCACCAGGTAGCCGAGGGCCTCCTCGAAGCCGAACACGATCCCGGGCGCCCGCGAGATCCACTTGAACCCGGTGAGCGTCTCGTGGAAGTCCAGCCCGTGGTGCTCCGCCACCGCGCGGAGGCCGGGGGAGGAGACCAGGGAGCACGCCAGCGAGGCGCCGGGGGTGCCGGCCGCGGCTCGCGCCGCCCTGGCACCGAGGAGCAGCCCGACCTCGTTGCCGGTGAGGCGGCGCCACCCGCTCTCCGACGAGGAATCGGGGATCGCGACAGCGAGGCGGTCGGCGTCGGGGTCGTTGGCGAGGATGAAGTCGGCCTGCACGCGGCGTCCGCGGGCGAACGACAGATCCATCGCGCCGGGCTCCTCGGGGTTCGGGAAGGAGACGGTGCGGAAGGTGGCGTCGGGCTTCAGCTGCTCGCCGACGACCATGGGCTGCGGATAGCCGGCAGCGGCGACGATCTTCGACAGCGTCTCCCAGCCGACGCCGTGCATCGCCGTGTAGACCCATCGCAGACCGGATGCCGTCTGCGGGGCCGGTGCGACCGCCGCGGTCGCCGCCACGTAGGCGTCGACCACGTCCTCGCCGGCCTTCTCGTAGCCGGTCGCGCGGGGGAGCGTCGACACGTCGCCCCGGTCGGCGATCCGCTGGATGTGCGCGGCGATCTCGGCATCCGCCGGCGCGACGATCTGCGACCCCTGGTCGCCGCCGCCCAGGTAGACCTTGTAGCCGTTGTCGTCGGGCGGGTTGTGCGATGCGGTCACCATCACCCCGGCATCCGCGCCGAGATGGCGCACCGCGAAGGCGAGGACCGGAGTCGGGAGGAGTCGCGGGAGCAGGATGGCGCGCAGACCCGCCCCGGCGAAGAGCTCGGCGGAGTCGGTCGCGAACACGCGGGAGTTGCGGCGGCCGTCGTAGCCGATCACCACGGTCGGGACGCGGTCGCCGGCGCGCTCGCGGAGGTAGGCGGCGAAGCCCGCGGCGGCCTGCGCGACGAGCACGCGGTTCATGCGGTTGCTGCCGGCGCCGAGGCGTCCGCGCAGGCCGGCGGTCCCGAAGGCGAGGCGGGAGCCGAAACGGTCGTCGAGCTCGGCGACAGCCCTCTCCTCGCCTGCAGCGGCGCGGGTGATGAGGCCGGCGAGCTCGTCGCGGGTCTCGTGATCGGGGTCCTGGCGCATCCAGGCGCGCGCCTGCGCGAGGCGCTCGTCGCTCACAGCGCCTCGACCACTCGCGCGAGCAGCGCCGAGATCACGGGTTCGGCCTCGCGTCCGGCCTCGATCACCTCCGCGTGACTGAGCGGGGTCTTCTGGATGCCGGCGGCGAGGTTCGTGATGAGCGAGAAGCCGAGGATCTCCATGCCGGCCTCGCGGGCGGCGATGGCCTCGAGCGCCGTCGACATCCCGACGATGTGGCCGCCGATGTGCTTCGCCATCTGCACCTCGGCGGGCGTCTCGTAGTGCGGGCCGCGGAACTGCGTGTAGACCCCCTCGTCGAGGCTCGGGTCGACGCTGCGGGCCACGTCGCGCAGCCGCGACGAGTACAGATCGGTGAGATCGATGAACGTCGCGCCCTCGAGAGGCGAGTCGGCGGTGAGGTTGATGTGATCGCTGATGAGCACCGGCTGACCGGGGGTCCACGTCTCGCGCACGCCACCGGCGCCGTTGGTGAGGACCATGATCTTCGCCCCCGTGGCCGCGGCGGTGCGGACGGAGTGCACGACACGGCGGACGCCGTGCCCTTCGTAGTAGTGGGTGCGCGCACCGATGACGAGCACGTTCTTGCCGTCCGGCGTGCGGATGCTGCGCAGCGTGCCGACGTGTCCTTCCAGGGCGGGACGGGAGAAACCCGTCACCTCGGTCGCGGGGACGGTCGCGATCGTCTCGCCGATGAGGTCGGCGGCCTTGCTCCAGCCGCTGCCGAGCGTGAGGGCGATGTCGTGCTTCTCGACTCCGGTCAGACGCGCGATGTCGGCGGCTGCGTCGGCCGCGACCTCGAACGGGTTCGCGTTCGGGTCGTCGAGGGGGTTGCTGTGTGTTTCGGACATGGATCCACTCTAGGAAGGTGCAGGCTCCGGGGCCAGGATTGCGGAAGAATGGAAAGCATGTCTTCCACCCCTTTCGAACGCACTCAGCGCGTCGTCGTCCTCGGCGGCGGTCCCGGCGGATACGAGGCGGCCATCGCGGCCGCCCAGCTCGGAGCCGAGGTGACCCTGGTCGAGCGCGTCGGCGTCGGCGGGGCGGCCGTGCTCACCGACGTCGTGCCGTCGAAGAGCCTGATCGCCACGGCGGACGCCGCGGTCGCGATCGCGGAGGCCTCCGACCTGGGTGTGCAGTTCTACGCCAAGGGCGAGAAGGGCAAGCCCCTGAAGCCCGAGATCGCGATCAACCTCGCCGCCGTGAACAAGCGCCTCGTCGCGCTCGCGGGCCAGCAGTCCGAGGACATGCGTGCGGCTCTCCTCGATGCGGGCGTGCGCATCCTGTCCGGGCACGGACGGCTCGAGGGCCCGAACGCGATCGTGGTGTCGACCGGTCAGGGCGGCACGGACTTCGACCGCATCGAGGCCGACACGATCATCGTCGCCGTGGGAGCGTCCCCGCGCGAACTGGACTCCGCGAAGCCCGACGGCAAGCGGATCCTCACCTGGACCCAGCTCTACGACATGAAGGCGCTGCCCGAGCACCTGATCGTCGTCGGCTCCGGAGTGACCGGCGCGGAGTTCGCCTCCGCGTACATGAACCTCGGCGCCGAGGTCACTCTCGTGTCCAGTCGCGAGCAGGTGCTCCCCGGCGAGGACCAGGATGCGGCGCATGTGCTCGAGAAGGTCTTCAAGCGCGGCGGCATGCACGTGCTGTCCAAGGCCCGCGCCGAGAAGGTCGAGGTGACGGATGCCGGGGTGACCGTCACCCTGGCCGACGGTCGCACGGTCGACGGCAGCCACTGCCTCATGGCGGTCGGCTCGATCCCGAACACCGCGGGCATCGGCCTGGAGGACGCGGGCGTGGAGCTCGACGACACCGGCCACGTGCGGGTGAACCGCGTCGCGCGCACCTCGGTCCCGAACGTCTACGCGGTGGGGGACTGCACGAACTTCTTCCCGCTCGCGTCGGTGGCGTCGATGCAGGGTCGCACGGCCGTGTTCCACGCGCTGGGGGACATCGTGATCCCGCTGGAGCTCATCAAGATCACCTCGAACATCTTCACCGCGCCCGAGATCGCGACCGTCGGCTACTCGGAGAAGGACGTCGAGGACGGGGTCGCGGACGGCCTCGTCTACAAGCTGCCGCTCGCGGCGAACCCGCGCGCGAAGATGATGGGCATCAAGGACGGCTTCGTCAAGCTGATCGCGCGCAAGGGGTCGGGCACCGTCATCGGCGGCGTGATCGTCGCGCCGAAGGCGTCGGAGCTCATCTACCCGATCGCCGTCGCGGTCGAGCGCCGTCTCACGGTCGACCAGGTGTCCCGCGTCTTCGCGGCCTACCCGTCGCTGTCGAGCAGCATCACGGATGCGAGCCGGGCGATGCACCTGGTCAACGCCAACATCTCCTGACTCCGAGCTCGTCCCGGAACGACGAAGGCGCCCCGCGATCCGCGGGGCGCCTTCGTCGTGCGAGAGCGTGTCAGCTGATGGTGAGCAGCTGGTGTCCGGCGGAGACCGTGGCGCCGGCCTGGGCGTTGATGCTGCCGATCACGCCGTCCTTGTGCGCCTGCAGCGGCTGCTCCATCTTCATGGCCTCGAGCACGACGACGAGGTCGCCCTTGACGACCTGCTGCCCCTCCTCGACCGCGACCTTGACCACGGTGGCCTGCATGGGCGACTTCACCGCGTCGCCGGATGCTCCGGCGCTGACCGAGGTCGCGTGGCTGCGACGCGACGGCGGCACCGCCGCCGGCCGGCCGGCCGTGCCCGCGGCGACCGCGACGCGGTCGGGAAGACTGACCTCGAGGCGCTTGCCGGCGACCTCGACCACGACCGTGTGCCGGCCCGTCGCGGCGGAGGGAGCGTCGAGCTCGCCGTCCCAGGCGGGGATGTCGTTCACGAACTCGGTCTCGATCCAGCGCGTGAAGACGCCGAACTCGCCGTTCTCCGCCGTGAACGCCGGGTCGTCGACGACCTTGCGGTGGAAGGGGAGGACGGTGGGGAGGCCGGCGACCTCGAACTCCTCCAGAGCACGACGCGAGCGCTCCAGCGCCTCCGCGCGGTCCTTGCCCGTCACGATGATCTTCGCCAGCAGCGAGTCGAACGCCCCGGAGACCGAGTCGCCGGCCGTGACGCCGGAGTCGAGGCGGATGCCGGGACCGCCGAAGGTCTTGAAGACGTGGATCGGCCCGGGCTGGGGGAGGAAGCCGCGTCCCGGGTCCTCGCCGTTGATGCGGAACTCGAAGGAGTGTCCGGTCGGGGCCGGGTCGTCGTAGTCGATCGTCCCGCCGGCGGCGATGCGGAACTGCTCCCGCACGAGGTCGATGCCGGTGACCTCCTCGGAGACCGGGTGCTCGACCTGCAGACGGGTGTTGACCTCGAGGAACGACACGGTGCCGTCGGCGCCGATGAGGAACTCGCAGGTTCCCGCGCCGACGTAGCCGACCTCCTTGAGGATGGCCTTCGACGCCGAGTACAGGAGCTCGTTCTGCTCGTCGGTGAGGAACGGCGCGGGGGCCTCCTCGACGAGCTTCTGGTGACGGCGCTGCAGCGAGCAGTCGCGTGTCGAGATGACGACCACGGTGCCCTCGGCATCCGCCAGGCACTGCGTCTCGACGTGACGGGGCTTGTCGAGGTACTTCTCGACGAAGCACTCGCCGCGGCCGAAGGCGGCGACGGCCTCGCGGGTGGCCGACTCGAACAGCTCGGCGACCTCGTCGAGCTCGCGCGCGACCTTGAGGCCACGGCCGCCCCCGCCGTACGCGGCCTTGATGGCGATCGGCAGGCCGAACTCCTCGGCGAACGCGACGACCTCGTCGGCGCCGGACACGGGACCGGGGGTGCCCGGTGCGAGCGGTGCGCCGACCTTCTCGGCGACGTGGCGCGCGGTGACCTTGTCGCCGAGCGCCTCGATGGCCTCCGGGGAGGGGCCGATCCAGGTCATGCCTGCGCCGACGACGGCTCGGGCGAACTCGGCGTTCTCGGCGAGGAAGCCGTAGCCGGGGTGCACGGCGTCCGCGCCGGCCCGGCGGGCCACCGATAGGATCTTCTCGATGTGCAGGTAGGTCTCGGCGCTGGTCGCTCCGCCGAGCGCGTAGGCCTCGTCGGCGAGACGGGTGTGCAGGGCGTCGCGGTCCTGGTCGGCGTAGACGGCGACCGAGGCGATCCCCGAGTCGCGAGCGGCACGGACGATGCGGACGGCGATCTCGCCGCGGTTGGCGATGAGCACCTTGGCGATAGCAGGCATGGTTGCCAGCCTAGCGAGAAGGCACCGGATCCTTTTGACGACTCCCCACAAGAAAGCGGAGAAAACGTCGACGGGAGTCTACGACCAGAGGTCGGTCCAGGACACGCCGAGCTCGGCGGTCAGGCGCCGCACGGTCGAAAGCGACATGCCGACCACGGTCGACGGATCGCCCTCCACCCTCGTGATGAAGGCACCGCCGAGGCTATCGACCGTGAACGCGCCCGCGACCAGGAGCGGTTCGCCGGAGGCGACGTAGGCGTCGATCTCGGCATCCGTGATGTCGTCGGCGAAGGTCACCGACGCCTGAGCCGTCGCCGTCGCCTCGACGGGCGTCTCCCCGGGCGCCACGCGGAACACCGAATGGCCCGAGTGCAGGACGCCCGTCGCTCCGCGCATCTCGTGCCAGCGCCGCGACGCCTCCTCGGCTGTGTAGGGCTTGCCGTAGACCCGGCCGCCCAGCGCGAACATCGAGTCGCCGCCGATGACGATGCCGTCGAACGACCCCTCGCCCGCGAGCGCGTGCGCGACGTCCGCGGCCTTCGCCCTGGCGAGCAGGAGCACGAGCTCATCGGGCGGCAGCTCGGCGCCGCGCTCGGATGCGGCCGCCGCGGCGACGGCGTCCTCGTCCACCGTCGGCGACTGCGTGAGCGGCTCGATACCGGCCTGTCGCAGCAGCATGAGGCGGGCGGGAGACGTGGAGGCGAGGCAGACGCGCATGTGCACCACCGTATCCTCGAAAGATGACTTCCTCCCCGGCACTGCTCGATCTCGACATCACCGGCATCGCGCACGGCGGCACGTTCATCGCCCGCGACGAGGGCCGTGTGGTCTTCGTGTCCGACGCCCTGCCCGGCGAGCGGGTGCGCGCACGCCTCACCGCCGACTCGACCGACGACTCGAAGAGCTTCTGGCGGGCCGAGACCGTCGAGGTCCTCGAGGCGTCGCCGCATCGGCGTCCGCACATCTGGGCGGATGCCGACCTGTCGCGCGCCCCGGAGGATCGCGCGGGCGGCGCCGACCTGGGCCACATCGACCTCGCGCACCAGCGGGTGCTCAAGCGGCAGGTGCTCACCGAGGCGCTCGACCGCTTCGCCGGCCCCGGACTCGACGCCCCCGAGATCGAGGCGGTGGACTCCTCGGACGGCACCGGCTGGCGGACACGCGTGACGCTGCACGTCGACGAGGACGGAACGGTGGGTCCGTACGCCGCGCGCAGCCATCGGGTCATCCCCGTGGCCTCGCACACGCTGGCGCGGCCGTCGATCGCGGAGGCGGCGCTCGCCCTCGTCGACGAGGCTCCCGGCAGCATCGACCTCGTCGAGCCGGGCGACGGCGAGGTCCGCGTGATCCGCCGTGACCGCATCGAGGGGCGGCCGGGGCGCGGCCGGGGTCGGCGACCGCGCCCCGAGGTCGTGTACGAGCAGGTCGGCGATCGGCGGTTCCAGGTGGATGCCGGCGGGTTCTGGCAGGTGCACCCGCGCGCCGCGTCGGTGCTGGATGCCGCGGTCTATGGGCTGCTCGACGACCACGTCGACCCCTCCGCCACCCACCTCGACCTGTACGGAGGGGTGGGACTCTTCTCCGCCACTCTCGCGGACCTCGGCGCGACCGACATCGTCACCGTCGAGTCGAACCGCAGGGCGACCGCGCATGCGCAGCAGAACCTCGCCCCCCTCGATGTCACGGCCGTCACCGCTCGCGTCGACCGGTATCTCGCCGCACTCCCGCCGACCGCGGCGGCGGGGGCGGTCGTGCTCGACCCGCCGCGCGCGGGCGCCGGACGAGCGGTCGTCGACGCGCTGCACCGGCTCGATCCGGATGCGATCGCGTACGTGGCGTGCGATCCCGTCGCCCTGGCCCGCGATCTCGGGACGTTCCGGGAGCACGGATGGACGGTGGGGACCATGCGCGGCTTCGACCTGTTCCCGCACTCCCACCACTTCGAGGTCGTCGCGCTGCTGACCCGCTGACCGCGCGCCGACGGCGTCGACGGGCGCAGGACCGGACTCACTAGGCTGGACGGATGAGCAGGGTCGCACTGATCGACGATCACGAATCCGTCCGTCTGGGACTGGAGGCGGCGTGCGCCCGCGACGGCTCGCAGACCGTCGTCTTCTCCGGCAGCACCGTCGGCTCCTACCTCGAGTGGCGTGCGGCGGCCTCTGCCGCATCCGCCGACGTGGTGGTCCTCGATCTCACCCTGGGCGACGGCACGACGGTGACCGAGAACGTCACCTCGCTGGTCGCCGACGGCGCCAGCGTCGTGATCCACAGCGTCGCCGATCGCCCTGCCGCGGTCCGCGAGGCGCTCGCCGCGGGGGCCGCCGGCGTCGTGAGCAAGTCGTCGGCGCTCGACGATGTGCTCGACGCGATCCGGACGGTCGCGCAGGGCGAGGCCCTCAACAACGTGGAGTGGGCGAGCGCGGTCGACGGCGATCGCGATTTCGCGGACGCCCAGCTGTCGACCCGCGAGCGCGAGGTGCTGCGTCTCTACGCCACGGGGCTGCCGTTGAAGGCCGTGGCGGAGCGCCTCGGGGTCGCCTACTCGACGGCCAAGGAGAACATCACCCGGATCAGGGTCAAGTACGTCGACGTCGGACGCCCCGCGCCCACCAAGGTCGACCTCCTGCGGCGCGCGATGGAGGACGGGATCGTCGCGGCAGACGGGGCGCCGAGTGGCCTCTGACCCCCTCAGCATCCGCGAGGCCTGGAGCAAGATCCCGTCTCCGGGCAGCGTGGAGACCGAGTTCGAGCGGTTCACCGGCAAGCGGATGGAGCGGATCCTGGCGACCGTCGTCGCCGTCGGATCCGCGGTGCTGGGTTCGCAGGCCCTGATCGCCGCGATGACAGCCATGCAGTGGTCCGATGCGCCGCACGTGACGATGCTCCTCGTGGTCTACGTCCCGCTCGCGGTCATGCTCGTCGCCTGCGTGATCGGCCGCGGGGTCCGATCGGCCTCGGGCGTGTTCGCGGTCGTGTACGTGGTCGCGCTCGGGGCGTGGCCGAGCGTCGTCGGCACCGGCGACCGGGCCGCCGCCGAGCAGCCCTGGATCTTCTTCCTCGTCAACGTGGGGGTGGTCGCGGCGATGCTCGCCTTCCCGCTGTGGCTGCAGTTCGCCTGGGCCGTCGGGCTGCCGTTCGTGTACGGCTACGTGCGTCTCGTCGAGGGGGACTTCTCGCGCGACTTCTGGGTGACCACCGCCTTCGACGTCTCGTTCACGCTGATCCTCGGCATCGTCATCATCTCGCTGGGATGGATGTTCCGGTCGGTGGCCGCGGGTGTCGACGAGGCTCGCGCGCGGGCGGTGGCCTCGTACGCCGCCGCGGCCGCCGCAGCGGCCGCCGAGGAGGAGCGCGCCGCGATGTCGGCACTCATGCACGACAGCGTGCTGGCCGCTCTCATCGCCGCGGAGCGCGCCGAGGGCGAGCGCGCGCAGGACCTGGCCGTCGGCATGGCGCGCGAAGCGCTCACGCGACTCGCCAACACCGAGGCCGCGGTCGCGCAGGAGGGGAGCGACGAGCCCGTCGCGGCGGCGCAGATCGTGGTCGAGCTGCGCAGGGCCCTCTCCGAGCTGGGGGCGGACGCGATCGTCGAGGAGCGCGGCGGCATCGGCCTCATCCCCGGCCGGGTCGCCAGGGCCCTCGTCCTCGCGGCCAGACAGGCACTCGGCAACTCCGTGACCCACGCGCACGGTCGGGGACTGCACATCATCGCCGAAGGGCGGGGCGACGAGGGCATCAACGTCACGATCTCCGACGCAGGGCCGGGCTTCGACCTCGAGCGGATCGGCGCCGACCGGCTCGGCATCCGCGCCTCGATCCTCGCGCGCATGGCAGGGGTCGCCGGCACCGCGGGGATCGTCTCGGGCGAGTCCGGGACGACCGTCACCCTCGGATGGGAGCGCGCGTGAACAGGACGGTGCGCAGCGTCGCGACCTCGCTCGCCGTCGGGTTCGCGATGTACTTCGCGGCCCGGGGGATCTGGTGGATCGAGCAGCCGACCGGTCCGCTCCTCATGGTGGGGGCCATCGGCCTGTACCTCGTCGTGGTCAACGTCGCCATCCTGTGGGATTCCGCGGTCGCGGTGCGGATGCCGCTCTGGGCCGCCCTGCTCGCGCTGGTGTCGAGCGCCGTCATCCCCGCTCTCGTCACCTTCTCGCTCGACGCGCGGACCCTCACGGCGCCGTTCGCCACGTGGTACATCGGAGCCCTCGGGCTCCTCGGGATCGTCTGCGTCGTGCGCCGCCGCTTCGTCATCGGCTGGCTCATCGTCGTGATCCTCATCATCGCCTCGGCGGCCGCGCTCGGGCTGGTCACGGCTCTCGCACTCGGCCTCGTGGGCTCGGTCATGTGGGTCGCGGTCGCTCACCTGCTCGTGATGTTCTGGGATCGTGCGGTGAGCGACACCGAGCGCCTCGCGGGCATCCAGCAGGCCGTGTCGGCCTGGCACGCGACGCAGCAGGTGCGGCAGAAGGAGCGCCGACTGCGCACGCAGTTCGCCCTTGCCGTGGCCGGCCCCATCCTCAGCAGGGCCGTCGCCGCCCGGGGTGCGCTCGACGACGACGAGCGGCTCGAGGCGCGACTCGCCGAGGGGCGGCTGCGCGACGAGCTCCGCGGGGCAGATCTGCTGAACGACGCGGTACGGGATGCGATCGAGGATGCGCGGCGTCGAGGGGCCGTCGTCACGGTGTTCGACGAGGGCGGTCTGGACGACGTCGACGAGCAGCGGAGGGCGGCCATCAGGGACGAGCTGGCGCTGGTGCTGCGGGGGGCGGATGCGGAGCGGTGGATCATCCGCGCCGCGCGCGACCCGCTGACGGCCGTCACGGTCGTCGGGCGCGCGGCGACCGGCGGAACGAGCGACGATGACGCCGTCGACGTCTGGCGCGAGATCCCGCGCACCGCTCCGTAATCGCGTCCTCGGCTCCGACCGGGGGAGGGGATCGGAGTCGAGGCAGTGAGAGGGGCGAGGGGCGGCGTGATCGCCAGCCCCTCGCCATGCGGAACAGTTACCCGAAAACCGTCCGCCGGTGGCCGATCTGCGTCTGTCTACCCTGGGACGGAGAGACCAGCCGAACGCGAAGCGTCCCCTTCAGTCTCACGGTTAGTCAAGTCGTTGTCTGTAGGTATTTTGGGGGACACGGATCTCGCCGACCTGCGAGAGGATGAGGCATGGGAATGCGTCGAGGAACCAACCTCCCCCGGATGGGTGATTTCAACCGGTCGGTGATCCTCGAGGCCATCCGCCGCTCGGTCGAGGGGCTCAGCAGGATCGAGCTCGTCGAGGCGACCGGACTGTCGGCGCAGACCGTCACGAACATCACCCGTCGTCTGCTCGACGAGGCGCTCATCATGGAGGCGGGACGGACCATCAACGGTCCAGGCAAGCCGCGGGTGACGCTGCGCCTCGTCGCCGAGAGCCGATTCTCGGTGGGCGTCCACCTCGATCCGGCCGTCATCACCTTCGTGGTCCTGGACATGTCCGGCGCCGTGGTCCGTCGCCGGATCGTCCGCGTCGCCGAGCAGGAGCCGCGCCGCGTGATCGAGACGATGGCCCGCACGATCGACGGCCTCCTCGACGAGGCCGACGTCGACCGGCGGCGCGTCGCGGGCGTCGGCGTCGCCGCGCCGGGTCCGCTGGACGCCGAGCGGGGCACGGTGATCGATCCACCCAAGCTGCAGGGCTGGCATCGGGTGGCCCTCCGCGAGGTACTGGCCGAGGCGACGGGCTTCCCGGTCATCGTCGAGAAGGACACGACGTCGGCGGCGGTCGGCGAGGTGTGGACGGCCGCGGGCGCCGTCGACGACTCGTTCCTCTTCCTCTACCTGGGCACCGGCATCGGAGCGTCGCTGGTGCGGGACGGGGAGGCCGTTCGCGGGAGCTCGCAGAACTTCGGCGAGGTCGGCCACATCGTGGTCGATCCGGACGGGCCGCCGTGCGCCTGCGGATCCCGGGGCTGCGTCGAGGTGGTGTGCACCCCGCAGGCCATCGTCGAGCGTGCGGACGCGGCGGGGGTCTTCGACGGCGACCCTGACGCGAGGGGCGCGCGTGTCGTGGAGGAGCGCTTCACCCTGCTGTCCGAGCGCGCGGGCGAGGGCGACCCCGCCGCGGGCGCGGTCCTGCGCGGAGCCGCGGCGCACCTCGCCATGCTCGTGTCGGTGCTGACGAACATCCTCGACGTCGACCGGGTGGTGCTCGGCGGACCCTTCTGGTCACGCGTGGCCGACGTGTATCTCGCGGAGATCCCGGGCAGGCTGGAGGCCCGGAGCGCGACGAGGGCCGTGCGTGAGATCCCGGTCGCCGGCACGGTCGTCGGCGACGACGTGGGAGCGGTGGGAGCGGCGTGCGTCGTGCTCGACTCGGCCCTCACTCCGCGCGCGTCGGACCTCTATCTCGATCGCTGACCGTTTGCATACTGGTATATCGGTGCCAGCCCCCAGCGAGTATCTCCAATCGATGTACTATCGAGAAGGGATGCCGACTGGGGTGGTGCCGAGGTGTTTTCTCACCTCCGCATCGATCGGCCGATACGTCTGCGTGATCCGCGAGCTGGGGGGCTCGCGGATCTCGCAGGCTTCCGCGCGTCGCCACGCGGCAGCGCATCGCCTACACACGCGCGCTCGCGGGTCAGCCCGAGAATCTGCCCCAGGGGATGTCCCGCCGCAGGGGCGCCCGCATCGAGCGCTGCGTGCGAGTCCATGCCGACACGACGGGTTCCTCCGCGACGGCGTCCGCCGCCTCCTGGGCGTACGCGTCACCGACCACCGCGATGAGCGCGGCCAGCTCCTCGTCCGTCGCGCTGCCGCGGATGATCTCGATGGTGGGCGGGGCGTCCTCCGCCTCCGGCGCTGACGGGTCGCCCATCACAGCGGGATGTTCCCGTGCTTCTTCGGGGGCAGCTCCGCACGCTTGCCGCGCAGCGCGCGCAGCGCCTTCGCGATCGAGACGCGCGTGTTGGCGGGCTCGATGATGCCGTCGATCTCGCCGCGCTCGGCTGCGAGGAACGGCGAGGTCACGCTGTAGGTGTACTCGGTCGCGAGCCGGGTGCGGACCGCGGCGACGTCCTCGCCGGCCTCCTCGGCCTTCTTGATCTCGTTGCGGTACAGGATGTTGACCGCACCCTGACCGCCCATCACGGCGATCTCCGCCGTCGGCCACGCGAGGTTCACGTCTGCGCCGAGCTGCTTCGAGCCCATGACGATGTAGGCGCCGCCGTACGCCTTGCGGAGGATCACGGTCACCATCGGCACGGTGGCCTCGGCGTAGGCGTAGATGAGCTTGGCGCCGCGGCGGATGACGCCGGTCCACTCCTGGTCGGTTCCCGGCAGATAGCCGGGCACGTCGACGAGAGTGACGATCGGCACCGAGAACGCGTCGCAGAAGCGGACGAAGCGGCTGGCCTTCTCGCCCGCCTCGATGTTCAGGGTGCCGGCCATCTGCGAGGGCTGGTTCGCGATGATGCCGACCGAGCGGCCCTCGACGCGACCGAAGCCGATCACGATGTTCGGGGCGAACAGCGGCTGCACCTCGATGAAATCGCCGTCGTCGACCACGTGCTCGATGACCGTGTGGATGTCGTACGGCTGATTGGGGGAGTCCGGGATGATCGTGTTGAGCGACCGGTCGGCATCCGTGGTCTCCCACTCGAAGCCGCTCTCATAGCCCGGGATCTCCGCCATGTTGTTGTCGGGGAGGAAGCTGAGCAGAGTGCGCGCGTAGTCGAGCGCGTCGTCCTCGTCCTCGGCCAGGTAGTGGGCGACGCCGGAGCGCGTGTTGTGCGTGAGGGCGCCGCCGAGCTCCTCCATGCCGACGTCCTCGCCGGTGACGGTCTTGATCACGTCGGGACCGGTGACGAACATCTGGCTGGTCTTGTCGACCATGATCACGAAGTCGGTGAGGGCCGGTCCGTAGACGGCGCCGCCGGCGGCCGGGCCCATGATGATCGAGATCTGCGGGATGACTCCCGACGAGCGGGTGTTGAGACGGAAGATCTCGCCGTACTTGCTGAGCGCGAGCACCCCCTCTTGGATGCGGGCTCCACCCGAGTCCAGGATGCCGATGATGGGCATCCCGTTCGTCAGCGCGAACTCCATGATCTTGATGATCTTGTCGCCCGACACCTCGCCGAGCGAGCCGCCGAAGGTCGTGAAGTCCTGCGAGTACACCGCGACGGTGCGTCCGTTGATCGTGCCGACGCCGGTGACGACCGAGTCGCCGTACGGGCGGTTGCGGTCCATGCCGAACGCGGTGGTGCGATGCCGCACGTACTCGTCGAACTCGACGAAGCTGCCAGGATCGACGAGCAGCTCGATGCGCTCGCGGGCGGTCATCTTGCCCTTGGCGTGCTGCTTCTGCTGTGCGATCTTCTCCGCGTCGACAACGGCGTCGTTGTAGCGAGCGCGGAGATCTGCGATCCTGCCGGCGGTGGTCGAGAGTTCGGGCTGTTCCGTCACGGATTCCACCCTATCGTCGGCTCTGCGCGGTCCGTTGGATGCTCGCCACAACGGCCCGCGGGATCCTTTGGCGTCTCCCGCAGAAGACTCCCCGGTGCGACACCCTTCGAGCGCGCGGTCATTCCCCCGGGCCGGGCGTGGCGGACGGTTCCGAGCCGAGTGTCCCCGGGAGATCGTGATCGCCCGTGCCGATCGCGGGGTCCTCGCGGCGTCGTCCGCGACCGATCGAGGTGATCCGCCGCCCAGCCCAGCCGACCCCGTGCGCGGCGGTGCCTGCCGCCCCGGTGACGGCGCCGCCGACGAACCGGGCGCCGTGCAGCATCCGCGACTCGAGCCGTTCCGCGCCGGGTACGGGCTCGAGCTCGGCCGGCAGCGAGAGCGGCGGGGCGCCGAATGCGTGGCGCGAGGTGGTCAGCACTCGCCGGCCGAGGATATGGTTGCCGGCTCCGCCGACCGCCGCACCCACGCCGAACGGCAGAGCCTTGCCGATGAAGGAGGCGCCGCCCTTGGCGGCGAACTGGCGGATGAAGGAGCTCTTGAGTCGATCGACGAGCGGACCCACGGCGGCGCGGGGGAGGGACTTCGTCACGAGCTCGCCCCAGTACGCCGATCGCGTGCCGCCGCGGCCGCTGGCCTGTCCGGCGAGCTGGCCGACGAGCGAGACGCCCTCCTTGCCGAGCATCAGGGTCATGACGAGCGCGCGCGCTCTGTCGGGATTGGCGATGGCGATGCCGTGCACCTCGGCGACCGACTGCGCGAAAAGGGCCGTGGACTCGACGAAGCCGACGGTCTCGACACCGGAGAGGGCGAGCGTGATCCCGGTCCCGATGCCCGGGACCACCGCGGTCGCTCCGACGGCGGCACCTCCTGTCGTCACGGCGGCGAGGTAACGGCGCTCGAGGATGCGGATGATCTCCGCGGGGGTCGCGTGCGGATTGCGGAGCCGGATGCTGCGGATGTGCGCGAGCACGAGCGGACGCTGGATCGACAGGACGCGATCGAGCCCCCGGACCATCAGCGGATGCTCGGCCGATCCGACCGGCGGCACGCCCCTGTCCCACGGAGCGTCGTCGGGGAGGGAATGGATCTTGTGCACCTTCGGAGCCATGGATCGATCCTAGGAAGGCAGGCCGCGAAAACGCCGAAAGCCCGGCACCCTTGACGGGGCCGGGCTTTCGTGGAAGCGGATCAGACGAAGAGGTTCGCGCGCTCGAGGTCCTCGGCGAAGTCGACCTCGACGGCGTACAGGTCCGAGACGTCCATCGGCTCGAGCAGAAGGCCGTCCTCGGCGATCGCGAGCTCGAGACCGCGCTCGAAGTAGTCCTGGTCCTCGACGCGCTGCAGCTGGCGCATGAACGCCTTCTTGCTGGCGGACGAGATGTAGTTGATGCCGACGGCCTCGCCCAGACCGCCCTTGACCGTCTTGGAGAGCTCGTCGATGAAGCCCTCGGCGGTGACCGTGTACTTCACCTCTTCGTCGCTGACCTTGGAGGTGTTGACCGTCACGAACGACTGATCGCGCTCGATGTACGCGGCGGCGCGGCCGAGGATCATCGGGTCGAACACGACGTCGCCGTTCATCCACAGGACGCCCGACTTGCCGGTCGCGCCGAGCGCGCGCAGCAGGCTCTTCGAGGTGTTGGTCTCGTCGTAGCGCTCGTTGTGGACGTAGTTGACGTTCGGGAAGGCCTCGATGATGGTCTCGGCGCGGTAGCCGACGACCGTCGTGATGCGCGCGTCCGAGCCGAACGCGGCGCGGATGTTGTCGTGCTGCTGCCGCATGATCGTGCGGCCGTCGCTCAGTTCGGTCAGCGGCTTCGGCAGCGCACGGCCGAGGCGCGAGCCCATGCCGGCGGCGAGGATGACGGTCTGAAGAGTCACGAGTGCTCCTAAAGGAAGTTGTGTTCACGATCGGTTCACCGATCAGACACTTCGTCGTGCCGAGAGTCATGCTAGCGAGTGAGTCTGGGAAGCCCCGTGGCGAGGGGCCTCCGTTGCTGTTTCGTGATCCACTACACACCGAACGCTCAGTTTCGTCCAGGCCTTGACAGACGCGCGCGGAAGGGGATCGCGGAGATGAGGGAATATTGCGGGGGACCGAAGAAATCGGGCACCCGTTGATACCGTAGGACGGTGACTGCTTCCCCCGAAGACCGCACCGAACAGGTGGCCGACGCCGCGTCCCCTCCTGCGAAGAAGGCACCCGCGAAGAAGGCGCCCGCGCGCACCGCGCCGGCGCGCAAGGCGGCGGCGCCGCGCACGCCGTCGGGGACGGGCACGCCGTCGGGGACGGGCACGACCGCGCGGAAGACCCCGCGGGTCGCCGCCGAGAAGGCGGCGCCGACGGTGGAGGTGGTCGCGGAGCCGGCCGTGCGCATCGACCCCGCCGAGGTTCCTGCCTCGGCGGTGACGGAGACGGCGCGCACGGCGGTCGCGAGGCGCACCGCGGCGTCGACGAAGGCCGCATCGGCCGCGCGGACGACGCCGGCCCGCACGACCGCGGCGAAGACGGCTGCCGCGAAGACGGCGGCTGCGAAGACGGCGGCTGCGAAGACCACTGCGGCGAAGACCGCCGCCGCCAAGAAGAAGACGGCCTCGACGTCCGCGGCGGACGGAGCCGCCGCGAAGACGGCGGCCGCCAAGGCCGCGGCCGAGAAGTCCGCGGCTGCGAAGTCGACGGCGCGGTCCGCCGCCGCACGCACCGCGTCGGCGAGGACCGCCGCGGCCAGGACGGCTGCTGCGAAGTCGGCTGCCGCGAAGGCGGCCGCGGCCAAGAAGGCCGAAGAGGAGGCCGCCGCAGCGGATGCCGCCGCAGCGGAGGTCGCCGCAGCGGAGGTCGCCGCAGCGGAGGTCGCCGCAGCGGAGGTCGCCGCAGGGGAGGTCGCCGCGCCGTCCCAGCCGGACATCCTGGAGCCTGCGCCCGAGGTCGCCGAGCCCGAGGCCGCGGAGCCTGAGGTCGCCGAGCCCGAGATCGCGGAGCCGGCGGTCGTCGAGCCCGAGGCCGCCGAGCCGGCGGTCGCCGAGTCCGAGTCGGAGGTCGTCGAGCAGGAGGTTGCAGAGCCCGCGACCGAGGCCGCGGATCCCGAGACCGTCGCGCCCGACGCCGAGCCGCGCGAGGCGGAGCCCGCGCCGTCGGCCGACACCGAGCAGCCCGCGGTCGCCGACATCGACGCCCCGTCCACCGTGGAAGACGCGGAGAGCGTGACGGAGTCCGCCGCCGACCCGGTCGATCGCGAGGAGCCGGTCGTCGAGACCGTGCCGGAGACCGACGGAGCACCGTCCGAGCGCCCGATCGGGGGAGCGGACTCGGCATCCGCCGTGGAGGCCATCCGGATCCGCGGTCTCGTGAAGACCTTCGGAGACCAGGTCGCCGTCAACGGCATCGACCTGACCGTGCCCGCCGGCTCCTTCTACGGGATCGTCGGCCCCAACGGCGCCGGCAAGACGACGACCCTGTCGATCGTCGCCGGCCTGCTCCGTGCCGACGGCGGCAGCGTCGAGATCTGCGGCATCGATCAGGCGGCCAAGCCGCTGGCGGCGAAGCGCATGATGGGCGTCCTGCCCGATCGCCTGCGGACCTTCGACCGCCTGACGGGACGTCAGCTGCTCTACTACTACGGTCTGCTGCGCGGTCTCGCGTCGGATGTCATCGAGAAGCGGGTCGGCGACCTCGCCAGGGCGTTCGATCTGGGCGATGCGCTCAACCGCGTCGTGTCGGACTACTCCGCCGGCATGACGAAGAAGATCATGCTCGCCGGCGCGATGATCCACTCCCCGCGCGTCCTCGTGCTGGACGAGCCGTTCGAAGCCGTCGACCCGGTGTCCTCGGCGGTGATCCTCGACATCCTGCGCGCCTATGTGGCGCACGGAGGAACCGTCATCCTGTCCAGTCACGGAATGGACCTGGTCGAGCGCGTCTGCTCGCGGGTCGCGATCATCGTCGGCGGCGACGTGCTCGCCGAGGGCACGATCGAGGAGGTCCGCGCCGGACAGACGCTCGAGGCGCGCTTCGTCGAGCTGTCCGGCGGCATCAGCGAGGTGGAGGGGCTCGAGTGGCTGCACACGTTCTCCGACTGAGGGCCGCTCTGCTGATCGGGTCGCTTCGCGGTGAACGGCGCGGCCGCACGCTCGGCGCACTCGCGGTGGTCGCGATCCTCACCGTCGTGGTCTGCTCGGCCGTGCTGAGCCTCGGCGATGCGCCGGCCCCGGTGGCCCGCACGGTGATCGTGCTCGGCAACGCGGCTCTGCTGCTCGGCTTCCTCGTCGGCCCGATCCTCGTCGGGTCCGTGGACCAGCTCGATCCGCGACGGTTCGCCGTCTTCGGCGTCGATGAGAAGCAGATGCCGTGGATCCTCGCCCTGGCGGCGTTCGTCAGCGTTCCCAGCCTGGCGCTGGTCGCGGTGCACGTCTGCGTCGCCGCCGTCGCCATCCGGTTGGGGGCGCCCTGGCCGATCGCCGTGCTGATGAGCATCCTCAGCGTGCTCTCGACGATCCTCGCGGCCCGCATCGGGATGGCGGTCAACGCCCTCCTCCTTCCCGAGCGCCGCTCGCGCGAGCTGACCGCCCTCTTCGCTCTGGCCGTGGTCGTCATCGCGTTCCCCGTCGCCGTCTTCCTCGCCTCACTGAAGTGGGACGGTCAGGTGCCGGCGGCGGTGGCCGCGCTCACCGCGACCGTGGGGCTGACGCCGCTCGCCGCACCGTCGTGGTTCCTGTTCGCCGTCATCGCCGACACGGGGGACGCGTGGATCAGCGGCGTCATCGCGGTCGCGACCGCCGTCCTGCTGTGGGCGATCTGGACCTGGCTCGTCGCGCGTCTGCTGACGACGACCGAGAGGCCGGTCGCGTCGCGGGAGCGCACCGGTCTCGGATGGTTCGGACTCCTGCCGTCCAACGCCTTCGGCGCCATCGCGTCGCGCAGCCTCGTCTACTGGCTGCGGGATCGCCGCTACATCATGAACCTCATCGTCGTCCCGATCGCCGGCGTCCTCACGGTGCTCCCGCTGCTCGTGGCCGGAGTGCCGCTGGAGATCGCCGCGCTCGTGCCCGTCCCGGTGATGGCGCTGTTCTTCGGGTGGCTCCCGCACAACGACGTGGCGTACGACTCGACGGCCCTCTGGACCCACGTCGCCAGCGGCGTGCGGGGTCTCTCCGACCGGCTCGGACGCCTCGTCCCGGTGATGCTCGTGGCGGTGCCCGTGCTCGCGATCGCCGTTCCGCTCACGCTGCTGTGGATCGACGACTGGCGCCTGCTGCTGCCGCTGACCGGCCTCGCCGCGAGTCTGCTGCTGTCGGCGCTGGGTCTGTCGAGCATCATGTCGGTGGTGGCGCCGTATGCGGTCTCCCGTCCCGGCGACAGCCCCTTCCAGCAGCCGCAGCGACCGACGTCCCGCGGAGCCTACGGACCCGCGGCCGTGTTCCTTGGCGGCATCGTGCTCAGCATCCCGACGGCCTGGCTGTTCGCGCTGACGATGATCGAGGGATCGCAGTTCGCACCCGCGACGTTCTGGGCGGGACTCGCCACCGGTGTGGGGGTGATCGTGCTCGGCGTCGCCGTCGGCGGACGCATCTTCGAGCGCGAGGGCGAGCGGCTCATGGAGTTCGTCGAGACCGCGTGACCGCCGCCCGCGGTGGGCCGCGCACGGCTAGACTTCACGGCATGAGTACTCCGCTGGACAGCCCCGATCAGGGCGGCGTGGCAACGCTTGATCGCGAACTGGAAGAGCTCCTCCGCGAGGAGAACCTCGAACCGGGCGACCATGAGCGCTTCTCGCATTACGTGAAGAAGGACAAGATCCTCGAGTCGGCGATCACCGGCAAGCCCGTCCGCGCGCTGTGCGGCAAGAAGTGGACTCCCGGGCGCGACCCCGAGAAGTTCCCGATCTGCCCCACGTGCAAGGAGATCTACGAGTCGATGGTCGGCTGACCCCGTCGCGGACGACGGGGTCGCGCCGGATCACACGGCGTCGAGGTAGACGGTCGGGATCGCCGGATCGGACTTGCTGAGCGCGAGCGCCCGCACGGGCAGCTCCTCGCGCACACGGAGGTGATGGGCCTGCGCCGCCGCCGTGCCCTCCGGACCCTCGTGAGCGGTGTCGATGTCTCCGGCTTCGACGAAGGTGGTCTGGAGCGGCCGCCCGTCCGGGTGCTCGGCTGCGGTGTCGAGCTCCTCGAATCCGTCGGACACCACGACGGTCTCGGCGGTGGCCACACCGTCGACCAGGGTGCGGAACGCGGCCTTGCGGCCGCCGTGCGAGGCCTTGTCGGTGGATGCCTTCGCGACGCCGACCCAGGAGCCTGCGGCGTCCTGCCTGGCCACCAGCTTGTAGACCATGCTCGCGGTCGGGTAGCCGGACCCGGTGACCACCGAGGTCCCGACCCCGTAGGCGTCGACGGGAGACGCGGCCAGCGCCGCGATCGCGTACTCGTCGAGGTCGCTCGTGACCGTGATCCGGGTGCCGGTCGCCCCGAGCTCGTCGAGCTGCGCCCGCACCTCGGCCGCGACGATGGGAAGGTCGCCGGAATCGATCCGGACCCCGCCGAGTCCCGTGCCCGCGACCCGGATCGCGGTCTCCACGCCGGCGCGGATGTCGTAGGTGTCGACGAGCAGCGTCGTGTCGATGCCCAGGCTCTCGATCTGCGAGCGGAAGGCGTCCTCCTCGGTCTCGTGCAGCAGCGTCCACGAATGCGCCGCGGTGCCCATGGTCGGGATGCCCCAGCGGCGTCCGGCCTCCAGATTGCTCGTCGCCCGGAATCCGCCGATGAAGGCGGCCCGGGCAGCGGCGACGGCCGACTGCTCGGCGGCGCGGCGCGAGCCCATCTCGGCCAGCGGGCGCTCTCCGGCGGCGATGCTCATGCGGGAGGCGGCGGTGGCGACAGCCGAGTCGTGGTTGAGGACGCTGAGCGCGAGCGTCTCGAGGACCACGGCATCGGCGAAGGAGCCCTCCACGGTGAGGATCGGTGATCCGGGGAAGTACAGCTCGCCCTCGCGGTAGCCGCGGATCGATCCGGTGAAGCGGTAGTCCTCCAGATAGCGCAGCGACGCGGCATCCACCACGTCGTTGTCGCGGAGGAACCGGAGCTCGTCGTCGCCGAAGCGGAACTCGCGGAGCAGGCTCAGCAGGCGTCCGGTGCCCGCGACGACGCCGAACCGCCGCCCTCCGGACAGCCGACGCGAGAACAGCTCGAACACGCTCGGTCGTGACGCGGTGCCGTCGCGCAGTGCGGCGGCGAGCATGGTGAGCTCGTAGCGATCGGTCAGAAGCGCCGTGGAGGTCGTCATGCGCTCAGCTTAGTGACGCGACCCGTGCGGGTCTCCGAGCATGACGGGGCATCGGCGCGGGTAGGCTGGGGAGTCATGAACGATGCGCCGATCGGAATCTTCGACTCCGGTGTCGGCGGGCTGACGGTGGCTCGGGCCATCCGCGCCCAGCTGCCCCGGGAGTCGTTCGTCTACATCGGCGACACCGCCCACTCGCCGTACGGTCCCAAGCCCATCGCGGACGTCCGGCGGTACAGCCTCGAGGTCCTCGACACGCTCGTCGACCAGGGCGTGAAGATGCTCGTGATCGCCTGCAACACGGCGTCAGCCGCGATGCTGCGCGACGCCCGCGAGCGCTACGACATCCCCGTCGTCGAGGTCATCGGCCCCGCCGTGCGCCGTGCGGTGTCGACGACGCGCAACGGACGGGTCGGTGTGATCGGCACCGTCGGGACGATCGGCTCGCGGGCGTACCAGGACATGCTGGAGGTCAACGAGCGCCTCGAGGTGTTCACCGCCGCGTGCCCGCGGTTCGTCGAGTTCGTCGAGGGCGGCATCACCGGCACTCCCGAGGTGCTCGCCACCGCCGAGGAGTACCTGGCACCCCTGCGCGAGGCCGAGGTCGACACGCTCGTCCTCGGATGCACGCACTACCCGTTCCTCCGTGGCGCCATCAGCTACGTGATGGGCGAGGGCGTCACCCTCGTCTCGAGCGACGACGAGACCGCAGGCGACGTGTACCGGCAGCTCGTGCGCGGCGACCTGCTCGCCTCGCCCGACGCCGCCGCCTCGTACATCTACGAGGCGACCGGCGCCTCCGCGACGGAGTTCACGGCGCTCGCCAACCGTCTGATGGGTCGGGAGGTGCGCGACGTCCAGCTCGTGCAGACCGGCGTCATCACGCTCCCCGAGCAGGCACCCTCCCTCTAGCCCACCGCATCCGCTTCACCCACCCGAATCGAAGGAAGTCCATGTCCAGCATCGTCCGCGCCGACGGCCGCTCCACCGACCAGCTCCGCGAGATCACCATCGAGCGCGGGTGGAGCAGTCACGCCGAGGGGTCGGCCCTGATCAGCTTCGGCGGCACCAAGGTGCTCTGCACGGCGTCCTTCACGAACGGCGTGCCGCGCTGGCTCACCGGCAAGGGCAAGGGGTGGGTGACCGCCGAATACTCGATGCTGCCGCGCGCCACGAACAGCCGCAACGATCGCGAGAGCGTGAAGGGGCGCATCGGCGGACGCACCCACGAGATCTCCCGGCTGATCGGCCGCGCGCTGCGCGCGGTCGTCGACACGAAGGCGCTGGGAGAGAACACGATCGTCATCGACTGCGACGTGCTGCAGGCGGACGGCGGCACGCGCACCGCGGCGATCACCGGCGCCTATGTCGCACTGGCGGATGCGATCGAGTGGGGGCGCGAGAAGAAGTTCATCGGCAGGAACTCCACGCCGCTGCTCGACTCGGTCGCGGCCGTGTCGGTCGGCATCATCGACGGTGAGCCCATGCTCGACCTGGCATACGTCGAGGACGTGCGCGCCGAGACCGACATGAACGTCGTCGTCACCGGTCGGGGTCTCTTCGTCGAGGTCCAGGGAACCGCCGAGGGCGCACCGTTCGACAAGCGCGAGCTCGACGCGCTGCTCGACCTGGGGGTCGCCGGGTGCGCCGACCTCACGAGCCGCCAGTTGACGTCGCTCGCGGGCTGATGAAGGTCGTCCTCGCCACCCACAACCCGCACAAGGTCGCGGAGTTCCAGCAGATCGTGGCCTCCGCGCGTCCCGATCTCGAGATCGTCGCGTATGACGGGCCGGAGCCCGTCGAGGACGGCGTGACCTTCGCCGAGAACGCCCTCCTCAAGGCGCGTGCAGCCTCCGCGCACACCGGTCTCGCGGCGCTCGCCGACGACTCCGGCATCTGCGTCGACGTGCTCGGCGGCTCTCCCGGCGTCTTCTCCGCGTACTGGGCGGGGCAGCGGAAGGACGCCGCGGCGAATCTCGAGCTCCTGCTCGATCAGCTGCGCGACATCGCCGATCCTCACCGGACGGCGCACTTCACATCGGTCATCGCGCTCGTCACGCCGGACGGCGCCGAGCACGTGGTGGAGGGGATCTGGCCGGGTCGCCTCGCGGCGGCGGCATCGGGCGGGGGCGGGTTCGGCTACGATCCGATCTTCATCCCCGATGACCAGCCGGCGGGCGAGGAGCGCACGGTCGGCGACTTCTCGGATGCCGAGAAGCAGGCGCAGTCGCACAGGGCGCGGGCGTTCACGGAGCTCGTCCCCCTGCTCTCCACGCTGTGAACGTCCGTCAATCACTACGCTTGACGTACTTCATTCGTAGTGATTGACTGACGAGCATGCGAGATCTCACGTACTACATCGGTGTCACGCTCGACGGATTCATCGCGGGCCCGAGCGACGAGGTCGACTTCTTCCCGGTGACCGACGGCTTCGCCGAGCTCCTCGGCACGGAGCTCGCCGACATCCAGCCCGCGTTCGTCCGCGCCGGCCGGAGCGGGGCGGACGAGCCCCTCACCCGCTTCGACACGGTGCTCATGGGGCGGCGGACGTATGAGCCCGCGCTCGAGCAGGGGATCCTCGACCCCTACTCGCAGCTGCGATCCATCGTCTTCAGCACGACGCTCGAGGATCCGGCCGACAGCCCGGTCGAGATCGTGCGCACGGATCCCGTGGCCCGCGTCCGCGAGCTCAAGGCCGAGGACGGCCTCGGGATCTACCTCGCGGGCGGTTCGCTCCTCGCCGGCGCGCTCCTCGACGAGATCGACCGCCTCATCGTCAAGAAGTACCCGGTCATCGCCGGAGCGGGGATACCGATGGTGCGGCACGGGTTCCAGCCGACGTCGTTCGGGCTCGATCGGGTCCGGACGTTCGACAACGGCTGCGCTGTGCTGGAGTACACGCGGATCCGGTGACGGTCACCCCGCGTCATACGGCTGCACCGCGTTCGCCCACACCCAGCAGCGGAGCGTCTGCCCGGCGGCGCGGAACTCGATGCCCGCCGCCTCCGGGGTCGCGCGGACCACACGGGCATCCACCCGCACGGCCTCCGGGCCGAACCGCACCCATGCCCACACGCGGCGCTGCGCCTCGCGCGGGTACGCGGTCACGGGTACGCGCTTGACGTCGAGCTCGCGGTCGGTGAGCGACTGCAGGGGGCCGCGACGCGAGGCGGCGACCACGCCGTCGCGGTAGGCGCGCACGTCATGGGCGTACTTGACCCGCTCGCCCGCTCCCACGCTCCGACCTCCTCGCAGATCCGAGGATACCAAGAGTCGAACATCCGTTCTAACCCGGTCGGAGTTCACAGCAGCACTGAGCGCGTCGGGCGCCGGGCTGATGAGACTAGTTTTCATCACCATTCCCGACTGCGCCCGACCGCGCCGCAGGGCCGGAGCGCCGGTCTAGCCTGGACCCATGCACGATCACGCGCCCTCCGGCGGCATCCGCTCGGCCAACCATCGCCGGCTCCTGGTGATCTCGCTGACGCTGACGGCGACGATCATGATCGTGCAGGTCGTCGGGGCCGTCCTGACCGGCTCGCTGGCCCTCCTCGCCGACGCGGCGCACATGTTCACCGACGCGTCCGCCCTCGTGATCGCGCTCATCGCGGCGGCGGTGGCCGCGCGGCCTGCGGACGATCGCCGCACCTTCGGGTATCAGCGCGCCGAGGTGTTCGGTGCCCTCGTCAACGCGATCATCCTGATCCTGCTGTCCGGCTGGGTCGGCGTCGAGGCGATCGGTCGTCTGGTCGACCCCGGCGAGACCGAGGTGGCGGGCGGACTCATGCTCGTGGTCGCCGCGGTCGGGCTCGTCGCGAACGCGATCTCCCTCTGGCTGCTGAGCCGCGCGCAGCGCACGAGCATCAACGTGCGCGGTGCGTACCTCGAGGTGATGGGCGACCTGATCGGCTCCGCGATGGTGATCGTCGCCGCGATCGTGATCGTGACGACGGGGTGGATGCCCGCGGATGCCATCGCATCGCTGCTGATCGCCGTGATGATCATCCCGCGCGCCGTGGCGCTGCTCCGCGAGGTGTTCTCGGTGCTCTCGGAATCGGCGCCGAAGGGGACGGCGGTGAGCGACATCCGTCGGCATCTGCTCGGGTACGAGGGCGTGGTGGGCGTGCACGACGTGCACGTCTGGCAGCTCACCCGCGGCGCGCCGGTGTTCAGCGCCCACGTCAGCGTCGATCCCGCCCTGATCGCCGACGGACGCTCGGCCCGGCTGCTCGCCGACATGCAGGCGTGCCTCGCCGAGCACTTCGACGTCGCGCACTCCACGTTCCAGATCGAGCCCGCCGAGCAGTCGGACTGCGAACCGCATCACGCCTGAGCGGTCAGCTCTCGACCACCACGTCCCCCGGCGTCTTGTCGGGACGCAGTCCGCGCCAGCGCGCGTGCCGCAGCACCCCGTCCGGCGTCCAGTTCGCGAACTCGACCTCGCCGACCAGCTCGGGGCGCACCCAGAGCGCGTCCGAGGCGTCGAGGGCGGGCACCCCGTCGAGGGGAGCGCGAGGCACGCGGAGCGCCTCCAGACGTGCGAGCAGGTCGCGCAGCATCCGCTCGGTGAAGCCCGAGCCGACCCGGCCGACGTAGCGGAGGCGGGGAGATCCGGCCGAGGGGCCGTCGGGCACCGCGAGCAGCAGCGAGCCGAAGGTGCCCTCCCTGTCGCCGCGCCCCGGGCGGATGCCGACGATCACGGCCTCCTGCATGCGCGTGTGCTTGAGCTTGAGCCACGCGGGGGAGCGCTGGCCCGTACGGTAGCGGGACGCGGGGTCCTTGACCACCACCCCCTCCAGCCCGAACTCGTCGCTCGCGCCGAGCGCGGCGTCGACGTCGTCGAACACCGGCGGCACCTGGATGGGAGCGTCGAGGTCGGCGATGACGTCCTCGAGCAGGGTCCGGCGCTGGGACAGCGGAAGTGCGGTGAGATCGTGCCCGTCGAGGCGCAGCAGATCGAACACCATGTACACGACGGGAGTGCGAACCACCTCACGCTCGATCTCGCGCGCGCGGGTCAGGTGCATCCGGTTCTGCAGCAGGGAGAAGCTCGGACGTCCGTGTCGATCGAAGGCGACGATCTCGCCGTCGATCACGGCGTCGTCGATCGGGAGGAACGGCGCCCCGTCGGCGGTCAGCTCGGGGTACCGCGCGGTGATGTCGGTGCCGCTGCGGGCGTGCAGCCGCATCCGGCCCTCGCTCCACGTGCCGATCGCGCGGATGCCGTCCCACTTCACCTCGACCCAGGACGGCGAGCTCAGCCGGCGGGCGATCGCGGGCGTGCCGTTCTCGGCCAGCATGGGAGCGAGCGTCGCGGCCGTCGCGGGTGCGACGACGCCGGTCCCCGCAGGCGCCGCGACCCGGGCCGATCGGGACGGGATGCGCGCGGTCTGCCGGGGCCGGTCCGTCGTCGGCGCGACGTGCTCGCCCGGGGAGGAGGGGGCGAGCGGCAGTCCCGCTCGCAGCGGCGCGAGCGGGTCGAGCCCGGAGGTCGCCCGCTCGAGCACCTCCTCGAACTCGAGGTGCGCGAGGTCGGGGTCGTCGAGCTCCTCCCAGGTGCGCGGCGCGGCGGCCCAGGGGCGGGCGCGTCCGCGCAGCGAGTACGGCGAGATCGTCGTCTTCTTGCCGTTGTTCTGGCTCCAGTCCAGGAACACCTTGCCGCCGCGCGCGACCTTGGCCATCGTGCTGGTCGCGAGATCCGGATGCTCGTTCTCGATGAGCCGGGCGATCTCCCTCACGACGGCGGAGATCTCATCGCTGGTCTGCTGGCCGGGGAGGGCCGCGTAGAGGTGGATGCCCTTGCTGCCGCTCGTCACCGGCACCGGCTCGAGCCCGATCCCCGTGAGCAGCGACCGGGCGAGGCGGGCCACCTCGGCGCACTGGGCGAGTCCGACGCCCGGGCCCGGGTCGAGGTCGAGCACGAGCCGGTCGGGCCTGCCGGGGAGGCCGTCGGCGGCGAACCGCCACTGCGGCACGTGCAGCTCGATCGCGGCGACCTGGGCGAGCCAGACGAGCGTCGGGACGTCCTCGACGAGCGGATACTCCTTGGGCCCGTCGGAGTGACGGATCTCGTGACGGGGGATCCAGCTCGGGGCACCGGGCTCGAGCTGCTTCGTGAAGAACGAGTCCCCCGGAGCATCCGCGGTGCCGACGCCCTCGACCCAGCGCTTGCGGGTCACAGGACGTCCGTCGAGCAGCGGGAGGATGTACGGCGCGATCGCCGTGTAGTACGCGATGATCTCGCCCTTGGTGGTGCCGGTCTCGGGGTAGACGACCTTGTCGAGGTTCGTGACGCGCAGACGACGCCCGTCGATCTGCACGTTCTGCGCCTCCGGGACCATGACGCCAGCGTAGTCAAGGGACTGGCCGCCGACGGCGCGGCTGGTGTTCACTGGTGCCATGAGAACGATCTGGAAGGGTGCGCTGACCTTCGGCCTCGTGAACGTGCCGGTCAAGGTGTACTCGGCGACGGAGGACCACGACGTGCCGCTGCACCAGGTGCACGACAAGGACGGCGGACGCATCCGCTACCAGCGCACCTGTGAGGTCTGCGGCGAGACCGTCGCCTACGCCGACATCGACCGGGCGTACGTCGACGGCGGCCAGACGGTCGTGCTCACCAAGGACGACCTCGCCGCACTGCCCTCCGAGAAGAGCCGTGAGATCGACGTCGTCGAATTCGTGCCCTCCGACCAGGTCGACCTGCTGACCCTCGACAAGCCGTACTACCTCGAGCCCGACTCGAAGTCGCCGAAGGCCTACGTGCTGCTGCGCAAGACGCTCGAGCAGACCGACCGCACCGCGATCGTGCGCTTCACGCTGCGTCAGAAGACGCGGCTCGCCGCGCTGCGGGTGCGCGGCAAGGTCCTCGTGCTGCAGACGCTCCTGTGGGCGGACGAGGTGCGCGCTGCGGACTTCCCGTCGCTCGACGAGGATGTGCGGATCTCGAAGAAGGAACTGGAGCTCTCGTCGTCGCTCGTGGACAGCTACTCGGCCGACTTCGACCCCGAGTCGTTCGTCGACGAGTACCAGAAGGAGCTGCGGACGCTCATCGACGCCAAGATCGACGCCGGCGACACCTTCGATGTCGCCGACACCTTCGGCGAGGAGGAGGGCGACGGCAAGAGCGGCGAGGTCATCGACCTCATGGAGGCGCTGCGCGCCAGCGTCGCGAAGTCGAAGGCGGCCCGCTCGGGGGAGTCGGAGGAGAAGTCCGCGCCGAAGAAGTCCGCGGCCAAGAAGTCCACGCCCGCCAAGAAGAAGGCGGGCTGAGGCCCGGTCGTCAGCGCGTGCCGTCGCCGTCCAGGTCGGGGGCGCGGTCGAACACCTCGGGGTCGAGCGCGAGCTCCTCGGCCTCGACGGCATCCGTCTCACCGTCGCCGACAGCGGCGGCCGTCTTCGCCTTGCGGCGCTCGGACAGGTAGTGCCAGAGCGTGACGAGCGCCGTGCCGCCGACCGCCGCGAGCAGGATCAGGTCGATGTAGCTCTCGACGAACTCGGCGACCGGCGGGATGAACCCGATCGCGTAGCCGAACATCGTGAGCCCGAAGCCCCACAGGATGGCGCCGATCAGGTTGTACAGCGTATAGCGGCGCCACGGCATGTGGCCGACGCCGGCGGCGACCGGCGCAAAGGTGCGCACGATCGGCACGAAGCGGGCGAGGATCACGGTGATGCCGCCGAAGCGCTCGAAGAAGGCGTTCGTGCGCTCGACGTTCTTCTTGCTGAAGAGGCCGGATTCCTTGCGTTCGAACACGGCGGGACCGCCCTTGTGTCCGATGACGTAGCCGACCTCTCCTCCCACGAAGGCCGCGAGTCCGATCAGCAGAGCGACGATCCACACGTTGATGCCGAACACGCCGTGCTCGGACCCGGCGATCGGATGCGACAGCAGGCCGGAGATCACCAGCAGGGTGTCGCCGGGCAGCAGGAAGCCGACGAGCAGGCCCGTCTCGGCGAAGACGATGAAGCACACCACCAGCAGCGCCCAGGGGCCGGCCGACCCGATGATCGTGGCGGGGTCGAGCCAGGGAATGAGAGCGGCGTGGTGCATGGGATTCCCGTCGTAGTGAGGAGTGCGGCGGTACAGACGTCGGTCGCGCGGAACGCGACAGATCGGTGCGGAAGGTGGGACTTGAACCCACACGCCCTAGGGCACAGGAACCTAAATCCTGCGTGTCTGCCAATTTCACCACTCCCGCGCGGTGAAATCAGTCTACTGACCGGGGGATCGTGCGTTGCTGGGGATCCGCCCGCAGCCCTCGACCAGCGCTGTGGATAACTTCGTCGGCGCGATGCAGGATCTTGCGAGGATGCTCGGGTGCTCCCGCCCTCCGCCATCGTCGCCGAACGCGTCCGCGAGCGACTGCGCCGTGAGGGGACCGATCCGTCGAACGATCCCGGCGCGGCGCGCGCCGTGGTCGTCGCGGAGGTCCGTCGCTTCTCCGACGTCGCGCTCGCCCGGGGCGAGGCCCTCGTCGACGAGGCGGCGTCCGTCCGCGAGGTGCTCGCGGCGGTCACCGGCTTCGGAGTGCTGCAGCCCCTGCTCGACGACCCGACGATCGAGGAGATCTGGCTCAACGGACCCGAGAGCGTCCACATCGCCAGAGGGGGCGTGGCCGAGCGGCTCGACCTGCAGCTGACCGAGGCGATGCTGCGCGATCTCGTCGAGCGGATGCTGCAGTCCACCGGGCGGCGGGTCGACATCGGCCAGCCCTTCGTCGACGCGTCGCTGCCCGACGGATCGCGACTGCACGTCGCGATCGCGGACGTCGTCCGCGGCGGCTGGTCGCTGAACATCCGGAAGTTCCTCCCGCGCTTCCGTTCGCTCGACTCCCTGAGCGCGAACGGAGCGCTTCCTCCCGAGATCGCACGACTGCTCGGCGACGCGATGAGGGAGGGGAGGAGCGTCATCGTGTCCGGCGCGACCCACGCCGGGAAGACGACCGTCCTCGGCGCGCTGCTCGCGGCCTGCGCAGACGTGCAGCGGATCGTCACGGTGGAGGAGACGTTCGAGCTCGCGGTGCAGGGAGCCGACGTCGTCGCGCTCCAGGGGCGTCAGGCGAGCCTCGAGGGCTCAGGGGAGATCACGCTCCGCCGGCTGGTGAAGGAGGCGCTGCGCATGCGGCCCGATCGGCTGGTCGTCGGCGAGGTGCGGGACGCGGAGGCGCTCGATCTGGTGCTCGCACTGAACACCGGGGTGCCGGGCGCGGCGACCGTGCACGCGAACTCCGCGGAGGAGGCGCTCGACAAGCTCGCTCTCCTGCCGCTGCTGGCCGGGAGGAACATCGACCGATCCTTCGTGGCGCCGTCCCTCGCCGCATCCATCGACCTCGTCGTGCACTGCAGGCGGGATGCCGACGGGTGCAGGCGCGTGCAGGAGGTCGTCGCTCCCACCGGCGACGTCGTTCACGGCCGCATCGTGACCCGCCCGGTGTACGTGCACGCGCCGCAGGACACGCGCCGCGCTCCGGAGGCCGAGCGCGCTGCCGCCGGCGGGCGGTCCCTCGGAGGATGGCGATGACCGTCCTGCTCGGAGCGCTGCTCGCCGCCGGTGTCCTCCTCTCCGCATCACCGTGGATCTGGCCGCCGGGCGACGGGGAGCGCGCGGCGCCGCGCCGGGGACTCTGGTCGAGGCTCCTCGAGGAAGCCGGATTCGGCTCCGCGGCGCCGCGGACGCTCGGTGTCGTCGTGGTGGCGGCGGCGCTCGCCGCAGGCGCGACGGCATGGCTGGTGACGGGGCTGCCTGTCCTCGCCGCCCTCGCCGTCCTCGCCGGCGGCGTCGCACCGATCGCGGGTCTGCGCGCACGTCGCCTCCGCCTTCGCCGCCTCCGTCGCCAGCTGTGGCCGGACGTGTGCGACCTCCTGATCGCGTCGATCCGTGTCGGTCTCTCGCTCCCCGACGCGGTCGCCGGCCTGGCGGACTCCGCGCCGGCGATGATGCGGCCGGCTTTCGCCGTCTTCGCGCGTGATCTGCGCGCGACCGGGCGCTTCGAGACGAGCCTCGATCGGCTCAAGGCCGCGCTTGCGGATCCGATCGCCGACCGCATCATCGAGACGCTCCGGATGGCGCGCCAGGTCGGCGGGACCGAGCTCAGCAGTGTCCTCCGCGCGCTCTCGTCGTCGGTGCGCGCCGACGCGGCGCTGCGCGGCGAGGTCGAGGCGAGGCAGTCATGGATCCGCGGCGCGGCAGTGCTCGGCGCCGTCGCGCCGTGGGTGATCCTCGGTCTGCTGGTCATGAGACCGGAGGGTGCCGCTGCCTACGGCACTCCGGAGGGCGTGCTCGTCATCTGCGTCGGCGCCGCGGTGTCGGTCGTCGCCTACCGGATCATGATCCGGATCGGACGCCTTCCGGAGCCGAGACGGTGGTTCGCATGAGTGCGCTCTCCTCGCTCGCGATCTCCGTCCTCGTCGGAGGCGGCCTCGGAGCAGGTCTGCTGTGCATCATCGGGTCTCTTCCGAGCTGGTCGGCCGCGAGTCTGTCCGTGCGCATCGCACCGTACGTGCGCGATGTCGTCGACGACGCCGAGCTTCCCCCGGGGGCGCTGCCCCGGATCGGCGTGCTCCCGGCGGCGCGACTCCCGCTATGGACGCGCATGCGGGTGCTGGTCGAGCGCACGATGGGCGGCGGCGACGCGCTGAAGAGACGGCTGGCCCAGGCCGGGCTCGATGTCGCGCCCTCGACGTTCCGGGCGAGACAGCTCGGGTGGACCGTGGCCGGCATCGGCCTCGGGGCCGCGACGGTCATCGTCCTCGTCCTCCTCGGCCGCATGACCCCGCCCGCCGCGCTCCTTCCTCTGCTCGTCGGCACCGGGGCGGCTGTCGGATGCGAGATGCGACTCACCGCTCGCACTGCCGCTCGTCGGACGCGGCTCGCCGACGAGCTGCCGACCACGCTCGAGTTCCTGGCCCTGTGTCTGTCGGCCGGGGAGGGATTCCTCGAGTCTCTGCGCCGTATCGCCGGCGTCGGTTCGGGCGAGCTCACCGCGGAGCTCCGCGGAGTGGTGCTCGCCGTGAGCACGGGGTCACCGCTCGCCGACGCGCTCGGCGAGATGGCCTCCCGTCTGCAGCTCCCCGGACTCACCCGCGCGACGGAGCAGGTCATCGCCGCGCTCGAGCACGGCGCCCCGCTCTCCGGGGTCCTGCACGCGCAGGCGGGTGATGCGCGCGAAGACGCCAAGCGGGTCCTCATCGAGCAGGCCGGTCGCAAGGAGATCCTCATGCTCCTGCCTGTCAATCGTGAGTTAGTATGCATCTATGAACGCAGGCATCTACGCCCGAATCTCACAGGATCAGCTCGGAGACGAGCTCGGCGTCGGCCGCCAGACCACCGACTGCAAGGCTGAGGCTGCACGCCGCGGCTGGACGGTCGCAGAGGTCTATATCGACAACGACGTCTCCGCCACGCGCTCGAAGCGCCGGCCAGCGTACGAGCGCATGCTCACCGACGTGCGCGCCGGCCACATCACCGCGATCGTCGTCTGGGACGTCGATCGTCTCACCCGCACTCCCCGCGAGCTCGAGGACATCATCGACCTCGCCGACCAGCACGGCCTCGCCCTCGCCAACGTCGGTGGGGAGATCGACCTCTCCACCCCGCAGGGGCGGATGACTGCCAGAATCAAGGGCACCGTCGCCCGCCACGAGACCGAGCAGATGTCACGCCGCCTCAAGCGGCGGTTCCAGGAGAAGGCTGAGCGCGGTGAGCCGCACGGATACAGCCCCTATGGCTACCGCCGCGTCGACGGTCGAGACGTTCCCGAGCCCGACGAGGCAGCGGTCATCCTGGAGTGCGCTCGCCGCGTGCTCGACGGGGAGTCGCTGCGGGCGGTCGCCGCCGACCTCAACGCCCGCGGCGTGCACGGCCCGAAAGCGCCGCTGTGGAACACGACAATCCTTCGGCAGATCCTCCTCCGCGGATCGAACGCCGGCCTCCGCCAGTACCAAGGCAAAATCATCGGCAACTCGACGACCGAGCCCGTGCTCGACCGCGCCACCTTGGACCGTCTAACCGCCCTACTCACCGACCCCAGCCGCAAGACGAACCAATCCGGCCCCGGCTTCAAGTACCTCCTCAGCGGGATCGCTATCTGCGGCCGCTGCGGCCGCTGCCCCGAGCATCTCGGCGACTATGACCCGCCGGCCTGCAACCTCTGCGACAGCGCCATGGCTGCTGCTGGACGCATGAAGCGCCAGGTCGGGCGCTCCGCCGGCACCCTCGCCGACGGCACGCCGAAACGACAGCCCCCGTCCTACGCCTGCACCCACTGCTTCAAGGTCCGTCGTAAGCAGGAGCCCGTCGACGAGCTCGTGACCGACGTGCTCCTCGCGCGCCTCTCCCAGCCCGACGTGCTCCCGCTGCTGTCCTCCGGCGACCCTGAGAGCGTGCGGGAGGCCCAGCGCACCATCACAGCTATCGACGCGAAGCTAGACGTCGCCGCCGACCAGTTCGCTTCCGACCAGATCACAGGTGCCCAGCTGACCCGCATCTCCGCCCGCCTACGCGCCGAGCGGGACGCCGCTGAGCGCCGGCTGCGCGCCTACCAGCCCAACAGCCGCCTCCTCGACCTGACCGCGGGCGATGTCCGCGAACGGTGGGACTCCATGCCGCTCGACGCTCAGCGCGAAGTTGTCGACGCGCTCATGACCGTCACGATCAACCCCTCCGGCATCGGCACACGGTTCGACCCCCGCTCCATCACCATCCGCTGGCGACAGCACGCGCCGCTCCAGCCCGAAACGGTGCCCGCATGAGCGGCATCCGCATCCAGTGTCAGAACGGCCGTACCGTCGCCTCTGTCGAGACCTCCGCCGCCGGCGCTCGCCGCATCCGCATCGAGCAACTGAGCGTTCCCCAGGCCGAGCCCGTCAGCCGACGCCCCGAGCCCGCCGGGCTCCCGCATGTGCTCGACCTAGACGAGCTCGCCGATTCCACACTCCACACGCTCCCGGTCGCCTGCGGATGCGGCCGGCGCTCAGTCGCCCTGGACACCCGCGACCTACGCCAGCGCCTCGACGCGGGCGAGCGGCGCATCACGCTGCCTCACGGTGTCAGCGCCCGCACCCGCCCCACGCCCGTGTTCTGCGAGGGAGGCTTCAGCGTCGCCGGCCTTCACCGCATCGGGCGGGCTCTCCACGTGGCCTACCTCGAGAACGGCTTCCAGCAAGACGTCCCCCTCGCCGCTTTCGACGAAGCGCCGACGGTCCCATGCCGCTGCGGCCGAACAGTCACGCTAGACCCGCAAGTCCTACCGACCGCGCTCGACGCCGACACTCTGCTCCGATTGCCCCACGTCGTGGGTCGCTAACACTGCGGCACACGTCTCGTGGGCCCTCGCGACGCGTCGTGTCGCCGTGACTCTCGGGGGAGTGGCGCTACTCGCCCCGGAGCACGTCGTCGAGCTCGGCGCTCAGCGAGCGGATGTCCCTCATCAGCTTGAGCGCTCGCTGCATGGTGTCTTCGTCGAGGTCGCGCCCCGTCGCCTCGCGCACCTGATCGCGGGTCCAGCGGAACCGCTCGTCTAGGACTACGCCTACCTCGTTCGCGAGGGGGAATTCGGGATCGTTCATGGCTGGACCATAACCCGCCCTTCACTTCTCGCGGTGTTGCCACGCCCTCGCTCAGAGAGGTAGCATCCAGGGGCCTTGCCTGTTCCTGGCTGAACCCGCTCCGCACTGGGCATCGGACGACACACCTCACTGGAGGCACGTCGTCATGCCCACCCTCTCGACGCGATCCCGCGCGCTCCGCGCCCGACTCGCACAGGCCACCCGCCAGAACACTGACCCCGCTGCGCTCGCCGCGGTTCGCCAGGAGTTCTACGCCTCGACCGTCGTCGACCACCTCGCAAGCAAGCTGGCCGAAGCGCCGACGCTCACTCGTGCGCAGTACGACGAGCTCCACGCCGTCATCCGCCGCCACCAGCTGACCGGCGGTCACCGATGAGCCCCGCCGACCGTGCCGCGCACATCGCCGGCCTCGTCGCCGCCGCGCCACCGCTCAGCCCCGACCAGGCCAGCACCATCCGATCCGCTATGGGCGTTCGCTCCCCGGAACGACGGAACGCCCCCGGTAGCAACCGGGAGCGTTCCGCACCTCGAAGCGAATGGAGTCCGCCGCCCATCACGGTAGCGGCCACCACCGACATTCCGCGATCGTCGAGCGTCCGATGAGCGTCGACACCCCGGGCGGCGTCCCCGCCGAGCTCGTCACCGCAAATGACTTCGTGCAAGTGCGGCTCGCGCTCCTCCGCTACCTCGGAGGCGCACTCGAAGCGATCCTGTTCACCCGCATCGTGTGGCGCACCCGCGCCGAGGACCGCTCCTGGGTCGAGCACGACGGACGCCGATGGTGGACCGTCACCCTGGCCGACCTCGCCCTCGAAACCGGCCACTCCGAGGGACAGGTCCGCCGCGCACTTGACGCCCTCGTAACCCGCACCGCGGTGCGTCGCCACCAACTACGAGAGAACGGACCCTACGACCGTCGCTACTCCTACACCCCCGTAATCACCGATGTGTCGAATTCGACAGATCGAGCTGCTGAAAACGACGCCTCACAAGTGTCGAATTCGACAGATGTTCCTCTATTGATAGATGGAGAGAACCCCCCAACCCCCCACGACAAGACTCGCCCCCACGAGGGCTCGCCCTGGGCGGGGGAGGAGTGCGATGTTCGACGCAACCCCCGAGGTCCGCACGAGCTCGACGGCGACGCCCTCGCCTGCATCCACTGCCACGCTCGGAACCCCAACATCACCGCGGCCGAACGCGACACGATCAGCGCTCGCCGCAAGCTAGCTGCCCTCCGCCGCGACCGAGCGCTCCCGATCGAACTCGACGAGCTCATGCAGCACGCCGCGCGCCTCGGCGACGGCGACCTCCTCGCCGGCTACCAGATCGTCGAGCGCATCACCCAGCGCACCCTCGCCGGGACGAACGATCCCGCCGCCGCTCTCCGAGCCCGACTCCGACCCGACCGCGCTCGCCGCGTCCAAGCCGCATGAGCGCCGGAACCCCGCCCACGAGGCCCGACCGGCGATCGCTGCGCCACCTCGACGCCGCCGTCCTCACGCTTGATCGGGTGCTCGCAACACCGCGGAACGCTACTCTCCGAGCCCCCGTCGTGCTCGACGCGATCTCGATAGCCCGAGGCCTTCGTCCAAGCGTCCAGAACCGCCAGTACGCCGACACGTGGCTACGCGAGCTCCTCGCCGAGCACCGCGCGCTGCTGGCCGCGGCCGTCGAGCGAGACCATGCCGCGGTGCGTGCGACTGCCCGTGAGGAGCGCGGCGATGCATGAGCCTCGCTGCGACGAGCACGTCGGCGAACCGTACCCGCGCCGCTGCGTCGACTGCGACCGGGCGGCGGCCGAGGTCGTCGCACCCCGCGCCACCGACCCGGTATCCGCGTGCGACAGGCACGTCCGACTGCTGCCGTGCCCCGAGTGTGCAGAGACGGCGCTCAGCGGCCCTGTGTCGCGACGAGACGCATCGGCCGGGGCCACGGCACCCCGCGGACCTGCTCGGGGCGCTGGGCGTGCGGGTGCGGCTCGCGACGAGGCCCCGGCGGGGGAGGGGAGTCAAAATCCTCCGTTCAAGGGCCGGCGGGACCGGCACGGTTAGCTGCGCACACGAAATCTCAGAATCGGGACCCCCCTTTGCCGGTCCCCGATCCCGCGGAAAATCAAGGAAGGCGTTCAGCGTGACTACACACTCCACCTCGACATCGAGCGATCGGGCTGTCGATAATCGGCATCTCGGTGCGAGCATTCCCGACAGGGCCGAGCTCGTCGAGCTCGCCCTCGCGTCCGTCGACGATCCGTCGGTCCTGTTCGACGTGCTCGACGGCCTCGACGCACCGCGGATGCGCGCGCTCGTCATCCGCCTCGCTCAGGTGCTCGGCCTTGTTGCCATTGCCCCTGCAGGCGTCGACCCGGCGTGGTTCGTCGCGCGTGTGCAGCTGGCGACCGCGACACCGATCGATCCCGCCGGCGGTGCCTCGTGACCCGTGAGGCACCGTCGAGCGCACTCCCGGCGACCGGGGACGTGGCCGCGTGGGCTCTCGCGTGGCGGCGCGACGATCCATCGCTCGCGCAGATGGTCGCCGAGCTCGACGCCGACGAGGCTCGCGCCGCCGTCGCGTCGCTCCTGGCCGTGCTCGACGCCGCCCTCCTCACCAGCACCGGCCACGATCCCGACGCGTGGCTGCGCGCCGTCGTCCGCGCTGCAGACGCGACGCGCTGAGCCGTCGCGCCGGGATCTCGCACGATGTCGTCACGTCGAGCTACACTCGCACCACCGCGGTAGCGGCCACGGAGAGCACCGGTCCAGCGTGACCACCGGGCAGCGTCCCCTCGCTCTCCCCGCCAGCACCACCGCGCCGGGTCCAGCATGACCCACCCCTTCGGGCGACCATCCGCCAGCACGCGGCCCGTCAGCCCCTCCCGGTATCGAGTGACCGCCAGCCCGCGCGCGGCCCGTCACCGACCGAACCGTCCGCCGTCTGCGCACTCCCGCGCCGGCCGACACTCCACCGTCACCGGGCCGCGATCACCGCGCGCCCCTCCGAAGGGAATCACAACAATGAACCGTGCACAGCTGATCGCCGCGATGAAGGCGATCACCGACCGCGCCCAGGCCGCCGGTCGCGACTTCACCGCCGCGGAACAGGCCGAGCTCAAGGCGCACATGGACGCCGTGAAGGCCATCGACGGCAGCAAGGCGATCGCCGACGGCGTGGCCGCGTTCCTCGGCGACTCCGACGCCGGCACCCTCGACGCCGACGCCGCGCCGGCACCCTCGGCCGCGGGCGTATCCCGCGGGAAGGCGATCGTCGCGCAGAAATCGCGTCCTGTGGGCGACTGGTCGGCAGCGTTCGCGAAGCAGCACCCCGGCGTCGCCGAGGGCAAGGCGTTCACCCTGCCGTCGTCGGCCACCTTCACCGTTCCTGCGCCCACACCGATCGTCGCCGCCGCGGCACCGGTCGGCCACGTGCTCGACGCCCTCACCGTCATCGAGCTCGACCGCGGCAACGGTGCGAACTACCTCCGCCAGGCCCAGCGGGAGAACGCCGCCCAGCCCGTCGCCCCGAAGGCCCTCAAGCCGCTCAAGAACGTCGAGATGGAGCGCGTCGACGCCCCTGCCCGCACGATCGCAGTCGTCCTCGACGGCATCCCGCGCCAGGACATCGCCGACTACCCCGACCTCACCACCTTCCTCGACTACGAGCTCAAGGCGGACGTGCTCAACGAGCTCGATCATCAGATCCTCCTCGGCGACGGCACTGGCGAGAACTTCGAGGGGATCTTCTACACCGACGGCGTGCTCGTGCAGGACTACGCGGTCGACCCCTCCGCCACCATCCGCCGAGCCATGGCACGTGTCGAAGCGAAGGGCTACGCCAACACCGCACTCCTCATCGGCCCCGAGGACTTCGCCGGTGTCGAGCTCGAGCGCGACGGGGCCGGCGGCCAGTACCGAGGCAACGTCGCTCCCGCACGCGGGCGCAACGTCTGGGGCGTCCCCACCATCGCGATCCCGACCATGCCGGCCGGCCTCGCCGTCGTTGGTGACCTCCGCCAGGCCATCCTCTGGATGCGCGAGCAGATGGAGGTCCGCGCGACCGACGTCGCCGGCGAGGACTTCCGGCGCAACCAGTACATGTTCCGCGCCGAGCTCCGAGCGGCCTTCGGCATCCCCGTGCCGCCCGCCCTCTCGCTCATCAAGCTGAACAACACCGTCACGCTCCCCGGCGCCTGACCCGTCTCGACGGCCCCGGTCCCTCCGCACCCGCGGACTGCCGGGGCCGTCGCACGTCGACGCGCTACGCGTCCTCCACGGCCGCCCACGACGGCTCCGCGCTCGCCGGCGGCACCGCCTCGCCCTCTGCGATCGAGCACACCCGTCCCGCCCGCACCTCCGCCGAGAGCTCGACGCTCCATCGGTCGCCGTTCAGATCGGTCACCAGCACGCCGCGCGAGCCGTCGTCCCGCGATCGCTCCAGCATGTCAATCACGGCCCCATCGCGCCGCTCTTCGCCTCGCACCACCATCCGGCTGCTGTACATGCCCCCACCGTCGCACCCACCCCCGACACGGGCGGGTCGCAGCGAAGTGCGACGCGTCGCGGCCGGGGGTGCCAGGCGCTCAAGTAGATTGAGCACCGTGGACGAACAGTGGGCGATCGAGCATCTGGAGTACTTCATCAGTGTCACGCGCCTGGTCGATCCCAACTCAAGCAGCACCTATGGTCGCCGTGCTCGTCCCGCTGGCGGCCGCTCCACCATTCTCGAAGCGATTCACACCACCGAGCAGATCCTCGATCGTGTGCTGCCCCGCTGGCGTACCGAGATACCAGTAGACGACTCGAACCGCTGGCAGCAGCAACACCAAGCCGCGCAGCGCGCCGTCGTGCAGCTCCGCGACGGCGCTGAGATCGCGGCTCGGCTCGGCGACAACTCTCCGGTGCTGAGCGCCAGCAATCTCCACCCTTGGGTCTGGGAGGGGGCGCGCTCGCTCTGGCAGTCGGGGCACTTCCGGGAGGCGGTGCGCGCCGCGTCCGTCAAGGTCAACGCGGAGACGCAGAACAAGCTCCACCGACGGGACATTTCCGAGACCGATCTCTTCAAGCAGGCTCTCTCCAACGACCCGCCCACAGGTAGCGCTCACCGCCTCCGCCCCGCCGGCGATGACGGCGGCAAAACGTCCCTCAGTCTGCGTCGCGGGATCATGGCGTTCGCGGAGGGTTGCTATGCCGGCATCCGTAACCCTGCCTCCCACGATGAGGGCGATCTGGACGAGCAAGCTGCGCTCGAGCAGCTCGCGGCACTGAGCGTCCTGGCTCGCTGGGTCGATGGGGCGTTTGTCGTAACCCCCTGAGAGCACTGCCGGGCCTCTCGCGAGCGGGCGCTCTCTCCCGACGCTCCTCTACGCCGCAGAGGAGTCTTAACTCGGCGTTCATACCGCTCGTGTTCCTCATCCTCCCGCTGTCGGTGCTCTTCGCCGTCTATCCCGGACTCTTCATCCTGCGACTCGGCATCGGCTGAGCGCTTCACCGAAAGGACCCCATGCGCACTCCGAGACCCCGCCTCGCACCGCCCCCTCC